>NZ_CP125370.1:2470000-3087500 GCF_030034735.1 Paenibacillus sp. RC334
AGGAGCATGATCTATCCATCCGCTATCTGAACGCGGGCGGCGGCTTCGGCATTTCGTATACCGATCTGGAGCGCAGGTTCGAATGGGATGATTTCATGGAAGAATTGCATCAAGTGTGGGAGGAATACCGCATTCCCGACATCCAGCTCATTTTTGAGTCCGGGCGCTATATGGTGGCGCACTGCGGGTATTATGCGGCAGAAGTGATCGACCTCAAAACGAATCATGACCAGCATTACGCCATTATTCGTGGGGGAACCCATCACTTTCGATTGCCAGTGTCATGGCAGCATAATCAGCCGTTTGAGGTGGTTGCTGTTGACGATTGGCGTTATCCTTTTCCGCGCACAGAGCGGCGACAAACAGCAGTGACCATCGCGGGTGAGCTTTGTACCCCCAAGGATGTGCTGGCCCATGAAGTGTATGTGGAGCATTTGCGAATTGGGGATGTTCTGCTGTTTCATATTGCGGGAGCCTATGGCTGGACGATTTCCCATCATGATTTTCTCAGCCATCCACATCCACATTTTTACTATATAAACTGAAATGAGAGTTACCTATAGCGCCACTACGCAGACGGATGGTGCTTCCCATCGTCCCCAGCCCCTGGATTTCTAAAATAAAGCCGATGATCAGGGTCGAAATCAGTCAAAGCAGCACTAACATTAAGGAGGAATGAATCCATATGAAATACACAACAAGCACGACCCCGGTGCTTTCATCCGAAGAAACAACGCTTTTGCAGAAGAAAAAGCAGGCTGAAAACCATGTCATGCAGGATCTCATCAATACATTGCTGACGGAAGGATTTTGGGAGCATGCCGATATTGAACTGCTGTCTATTTCGCAATGGCAAAGCTACTATACTACCGTCCATCCTGAATTAGGCGAGCTATTTTCTTTTGCCGATCCTGAAGCTATTGCGGATCCAAAAGGGGAAACCTCTCCAAACGGTCGTTATATAAGCCTTTACCGCTGGTGGGTGGATCGGGAACAGCAGCACAGTCTCATTTTTCCCGTACAAGCTGCAGTGGTTCAACCCTATCGCTATCTACAGTCGAGTGGTGTGTATGAAATTCGGCGGTGGTCAGAGGGTGGCGGGTTTAGTGCAGAATTGCTTCACCCCGTAACGCTGATGCAGCGTGTGATTGAGGGATGCCTGGATGAAGAATACCGTCAACAGGAGGGAGTGGGACGGTTTATCCAGCTACTAGAGCAATCCATTGAACAGACTACATGGTCGCTGGATAGCGGACTGACGGATGAAAATATACTGGAGAAATCGCCCTCAGAGGCTTTTCAACGATTGGAACAGTATTCTTCGCTGCGTGATCGTCCGTTTCACCCCGCATCCAAGGCCAAAACGGGCTTGAACGAGGAGGACTATCGCAAATATATCGCTGAATTTGGGCAAGACATCACGCTGAACTGGGTGGCGCTCCGAAAGGATGCGGTGATGACCGGAGTGGGAATCGCACAAGGGCCTCATTTTACGGACACAGAAACAGTAGCAGATGCAGTCAAATCGGACACACAGCGTCCATACGATGGGCAGCAGCCGGACGACCTTCTTCTGTCCAGCTCCGAGCGTCAGCTAGTAGAGCAGGAGATGCAGGAACGCGGATTAGCTGCGGATTATATTGCAATCCCCGTTCATCCGTGGCAGCTCACGTATATGCTACCCCAGCATTTACATACCGAGCAGGTGGACAAAGTATGGATTCCACTGGAAGTGAAGGCCGGAGCTTTTCAGGCAACCTCGTCTGTGCGCTCCCTGTCTCCCAAGGATGGCGGGCAGAATTATGTCAAGCTGCCGCTGGGCGTGTTTTCATTGGGGGCATCCCGCTATCTCCCTGCGGTAAAGCTGATTAACGGAGATCGCGGACAAGCCATGTTGCAGCAAGCCAAGACGCGTGACCCACAGCTTCAGGAACGCTTATTTTTATGCGATGAAGGCTCCTGGTGGGCCTATATGCCGGAAAATGGCAGCCTGTATGATGATCCACCCCGGCACTTGGCAGCGATGGCGCGGATTTATCCGCACGAATTGATCCATGATCCTGCTGTTCGCCTGATTCCCATGTCTGCGTTGGCCGCAAGTCAGCACCATTTTTTCCAGGAATGGGCGGCTGAGCGCGGACTTCCAGACACGGCAAAATCGGTAAAACAACTGTTCGGTGAAGTGTGCTCGGCATTTTTTGAAATCATGCTGCGCTTGTATCGGATCGGGCTTATGCCTGAAATCCATGGACAAAACTGTGTGCTGGTTTGGAAAAATGGAAAGATCGAGCACATTTTGCTACGTGACCATGACTCGGTACGTCTGCATCTGCCCTGGCTGACAGAGCAGGGAATAGCCGATCCTGAATACCAAATCCGGCCAGGCTATTCCAACAGCCTATATAATGAAACACCGAAGAAATTACTGTTCTACCTGCAAACCCTTGGCATTCAAGTCAATCTGTACGCCATTATAGATACTCTTTCCGATGTTTATGGTATAGACGAGTTCACTTTATGGTCTGTATTAAGGCATCAATTGGAAGAAGCGATTCATCGCGTGCCTTTCAAGGCTGCCGTTCGTCAGGAAATCGAGCATATTTTATTTGAAAAGCCGGACTGGCCACTCAAGCTACTGGTTAAGCCTTTGCTGGAGCAGTCTGGCGTACCCGGCAGCATGCCATCTGGTCAAAGCCGTATACAGAACCCGTTTCATCATTTATAAGCTTGAGCGCAATTCCATTTTGCAAAATCCGACCCAGTCTATATATAATGAAAAGAGTTCTCATAGAATCGAGAATAATTATCGATATATAGAAAGGCTGGGAGCCATGAATACGCAGGATCAATCCTTTACTTCATTTCTTTATAAACTGCAAGATATTCAGCATGTGTGCTCTGGTCGCTCTTCCTCCCGGCAAGAAACGTCTTTTCATACCTTGTTATTATTCAATGAAGGCGAAGGGGATATAGTCATTGATGGAATGACGTATCCTCTTTACCGTCAAAAGGGCTTTATGCTCGCTCCCGGCGCAGCCATGAAGCTCCATATGTTGTCCGGCGCTCCAGCGGATTATTACATCATCCGTTTTCTTGCATTACAGCCGTCCGGGGAGCCGGACCGTTACATACCCGCACCAGCGATTGGACCGCATGAATGGATCATTTCCCACTTTCGTTTTGTGATGGATATGGTCGAGGAGATCAAGAGGAAGCATCATTGTAATAGCGTGTGGGACCAAATGAAGGCCAACATTGTATTTCAGGAAATGCTGATGTCCTTGTTTCAGCATACGAGCCGTGATCAGAAGCCCGATGTGCAGCAGGCGGTGACGCTGACCCATCATTATATGGAGCAGCACTATGCCTCTGATATTACGCGGGACAAGCTGGCGGAGCTGGCAGGGATGAGCGCTGATTATTATTCACGTATGTTCAAAAAATTGATTGGCAAAAGCCCGATGGAATATTTGACGGACATTCGTATCAATCATGCGAAGCAGGCGCTGGTGCTTACCCGTGATTCCTTTCGTTCTATTGCTCACGGTGCCGGTTTTAGCGATGAATTCTATTTTAGCCGCAAATTTAAAGCTGCCACAGGACGCTCCCCCTCAGCCTACGTGAATACAATCCGTTATTCGGATAAAATCGCTTCGCTCAAGCATCTGTTAACCGGACATTTGGTGGCATTGGGCATTGAGCCGTATGCGGCGGTCATCAACAAGGCTTATCCTGTCACCGAGGGCTTCCGCAATACCATTTCGGTGGGTGAGGTTCAGCCCGACCTGGAGAAGCTGATGTCAGCCCGGCCTGATCTGATTTTAACCTGTGAGTTTAGAGATTTTGAGAAGTCGAAAAAGGAAAAAATGTACGAGCAGATTGCGCCCACCGTCACCGTGCCCTTTTTTCAAAACTGGCGCACTCATTTTCAGTCGATTGCCCGTATTGTCGGCAAGGATGCGGAAGCGGTGGAATGGCTGGAACGGTATGAAACGAAGGCTGCGACCATTTCTCGAAAGCTCAGGCAAAAGATCGGCGGGGAGACGGTGCTAATCGTCGGAGTGGGGAACCAGAAAATGTGTGTGTATGGACAGCGGAATGTGGGAACGGTGCTATACGGGGATTTAAAGCTGGCTATGCCTGCGGGAGTGGAGGATATTGCCCATTACCGTGAGGTGACGGTGGACGATCTGGCTGAATATGATGCGGATCGCATCATACTGACGTGTTTCCGCCATTATGGAAATGCCTGTGAAGAACAAACGATTCAGCAGGAATGTCTGGCACTGTGGCGCTCTCCTGAATGGCAGAAGCTAAAGGCGGTGCAAAGCGGAGCCGTACACCATATGTGTGATAGCCGACACCTGTATACATGCTATACTTCGTTGTCCCACGACCTGTTATTGGACAAAACGGTCACGTTGTTATTGTCTGATTCGTCCAAATAAAGGACGCTAACGTCCATGTTCATCATGGCCCCCCCTCCCTATAATTAATAATGAGAATCAATATCATTATTGGCGATCTAAATAGGGGGAATAGAGAAATGCAAGCATCAGGCAAGGGGAGTATATGGATTGCACTCATAGTTGTATTGCTGCTTTTATCAGGCTGTGGCACTGGAGGCGCGGGTAAGAGTGCGGATTCCGGTGGAGCGACTGGAACGGATAAAGGAACGACGGACACGCAGGGAGCGGCTTCAACCGATTCGGTGCGTACCATTGAGCATGTGTTGGGTAAAACCGAGATTAAGGGGACACCCAAGCGGGTCGTAACGCTGTATAACGGAGCCAACGATGTTATGATCGCCTATGGTATAAAGCCTGTGGGGATTGTGGAGTCCCATGGAACGGAGCCCGTGTATGACTATTTAAAAAAGGATCTCGCAGGGATTCCCACGGTCGGGTTGGAAACACAGCCGAGCCTGGAGGAGATTTATAACCTGAAACCGGATGTCATCATTGCAACCCGATTCCGTAACGAGGCGACGTACCAGCAATTATCGGAAATTGCCCCTACCGTGGCCGTCAATGAAGTATATGAGTGGAAGGAAACCGTAAAACTGATCGGACAAGTGTTGAATCAGGAGGATAAAGGAACACAATTACTGGCGGATTGGGATCAGCGTGTAGCGAATTTCAGGACGAAAATGGGTGACCGTCTGCCGATCAAGGCCTCCATTGTTAATTTCCGCGCGGACCATGCACGTATTTATTATATGGGCTATGCCGGGAAAATTCTGAAGGAGTTAGGCTTTACCCGCCCTCCTGCACAAGAAGGGGATCAGTGGGGAGTTAAAGTCAACAGCAAGGAAAGCATACCCGATATGAATGCAGAGACATTGTTCGTATTTAACTCCGGTAAGGATCCGGCTGCGATTGAAAAAAATGTTGAAGCCTGGACCCGTCATCCTCTATGGAAAAACCTTGATGCATACAAGAAAAATAGCATTTTTAAGGTCGACGAAGTGAACTGGAATTTGGCTGGAGGTTATCTGAGCGCGAATCGGATGCTGGATGATCTTTATAAAATGTATGATCTGAAATCATAAACCTACATGACAATAAGAACAACGGAAATATAGCAGAGGGGTGAGGGGTTATATCTCTCATCCTTCTTTTATGTTGTACCAGGCTGTTGGAAGAGTGAGGCTATGCAACGATGCTAACGACAAATTTAAGAAAATGGACTGGACTTGGTGTATGCCTGATTTTGTTGACAGGAGCTTTATTTCTTGGCCTACTGATGGGTAGAACGCTAATTAATCCAAATTTTATGATTTCTTCCTTATTTCATTATGATGCTCAAAATGTAGAGCATGTGCTGATACATACCGAACGTTTGCCGCGCACGGTCATTGCTGCTGTTGTAGGCGCGAGCTTGGCGATGGCAGGAGCCTTCATGCAGGCACTTACCCGCAACCCGTTGGCTTCACCCAGTACGTTCGGTATCAATGCGGGTGCTTTGTTCTTCGTCTCTATCGCAGCGGTCGCGTTTTCGGTCGAGTCCATGATGTCTCTGATGAGTTTTGCCTTGATCGGCGCAGGACTGGCGGCTATTCTGGTGTACGTCATCGGATCATTAGGCAGGGATGGTTTGACGCCAGTCAAGATTGTATTGTCCGGCTCTGCCATTCACGCTTTGTTTATGTCGATGATCCAAATTATTTTGGTGATGAATGAAACGGGAATGCAAAATGTGTTGTTCTGGATGGCAGGCTCTGTCAGCGGACGTTCGCTGGAGATGCTACAGCCTTTATTTCCTTTTATGCTAGCGGCTGGGATCTCGGCGATGTTTATGGGGAGAGCGGTGAATCTGCTCGTGACCGGGGAAGATGTAGCGAAGGGCTTGGGGCAAAATATCTTATGGGTAAAATGCGCGATGGGCCTGATTATTGTGGTGCTGGCTGGATGCTCTGTTGCTATTGCGGGGGCGATTGGCTTTGTCGGTCTGATCATTCCGCATGTGGCGCGTGCTTTGGTTGGTGCGGATTACCGCTGGATTACCCCTTTTTCGGCGGTACTGGGTGCTTTGCTATTGGTGTCGGCGGATACCGCAGCCAGAGTACTGATTTCGCCGCAGGAAATTCCGATTGGCGTCATTACAGCTTTGATAGGGGTTCCCTTTTTCGTCTACATTGCCCGTAAAGGGGTGGCGTGGAAATGAAGCGCGTGAATTTGAAGCATGGGACTGGCAGAGACGGCATGAATGCGAAGCATTATGTGACGCTGCGCAGCAGGAGCGGCAGGTTTCATATCCAACTGGAAAAGAAAGCACTATGGATGATGTGTGGACTGGCTTTGGCGCTACTGATCATTGGCGTGATTAGTGTAGGCTGGGGAGATACGTATGTGCACCCTTGGGAAGTGCTTCGAGCGATATGGGGGCGTGGCTCAGGCGATTATGATTTTATTCTGTACAGGCTGCGGTTTCCGCGAGCGCTTACGGGAGTGCTGGTTGGTGCGGCTCTGGGCATTGCGGGAGCGGTGCTTCAGGGCATTATCCGTAATCCGCTGGCATCCCCGGACATTCTCGGGATTACAGGCGGAGCATCCGTAGCGGCAGTTACGTTCATTGCTTATGGGGGAGCTGTTTTGAGCATTCAATGGCTACCTGTGGCGGCTGTCGCTGGAGCGCTGGTCGTATCGCTGCTTGTGTATATATTGGCCTGGAAGGATGGTGTGACACCAATCCGACTGGTGCTGGTGGGGATAGGTTTGGCTTCTGCTATGAGCTCGATTACGACGCTGATGCTGGTCATGAGCTCGTCCTTTACAGCCGGCAAGGCTTATATTTGGCTGACGGGCAGCGTGTATGGAGCATCGTGGAATAACGTATATACCATGCTGATCGCTGTTGTGATCTGCACACCTTTGGTTCTCTATTTTTCACGCAGCCTCAACACACAGGAGTTGGGGGATGATGTGGCTACCGGCTTGGGAGTGGAGGTGCAGCGGCATCGTGTGATGTTGCTGCTGCTCAGTGTGATTCTTGCTGGAACTGCAGTAGCAGTTGCGGGAGCGATTGGTTTTGTGGGTTTAATCGCGCCGCATATTGCGCGCAGATTGGTAGGCCGCTCTATGGGTAGCCTGACGCTGGTGTCAGCACTGGTAGGGGGATTGCTGGTGTATCTCGCCGACTTGCTGGCCCGTACGGCTTTTTATCCGATTGATATTCCCGCAGGCATTTTTACAGCAGGGGTGGGCGCACCGTTTTTCCTGTATTTGCTGCTCCAGCGCCGAAATCGGCATTAAAGCCGAGCTGGAATTTTTTTGAACACTTATGGGTGTTTTTCTTTTTTTAATGGAATATAGAAGATCTTAAGTTCGCAGTTTATAAAAGGGGAGGGAAGCTGCATGGGTTTAGAGGTAAAGGACCTGATGATTAACTACGGGACAGATCCGGTTATTCAAGAGCTGGACCTGCAAATTCCGGAGGGAAAGATAACGGTACTAGTAGGCAGCAATGGGTGTGGAAAATCGACGATTTTGCGTGCCATGGCGCGGCTATTGAAGCCTGCGGCGGGAGCTGTGCTGCTGGATGGACAGGCCATTGCCCAGTTACCCTCCAAGCAAATTGCCAAAAGGCTATCCATTTTGCCGCAGGGACCGTCAGCGCCGGAAGGACTGACAGTGTATCAGTTGGTCAAGCAGGGCAGATATCCATATCAGAGCTGGCTGAAGCAGTGGTCGGCAGAGGATGAAGCACAGGTACAAAACGCGCTGCAAGCGACGCAATTGGAGGCTTTTGCGGATCGTCCGGTAGATTCCTTATCTGGCGGGCAGCGCCAGCGTGCGTGGATTTCCATGACTTTGGCGCAGGGGACGGATATGATCCTGCTGGATGAGCCGACGACCTATTTGGACATGACGCATCAAATTGAGATTTTGGACCTGCTGTTTGATTTGAATGAACGAGAAGGGCGGACCATTGTCATGGTGCTGCATGATCTGAATCTGGCTTGTCGCTATGCGCACCATATGGTTGCGGTATACGATAAACGTATTTATGCGCAGGGAAAGCCGGAAGAAATCATGACCGCAGAGACGGTGGAAAAGGTATTCCAACTGCGCTGCCAAGTCATTCCTGATCCCTTGTACGGAACACCGATGTTTATTCCTCATGGAAAGGGGAGGAAAATGGGTGCTGTACGCCAAAGGATCTTCGTTTGAGCCTGACGAATGGTCGTATCTGACGGAAAAATTGCGAATAAGCAGCCGTGGTGAACAAGCTCCAAACGGACGGTATGATCTACCTGCGGTCGATTTGCTGGATGCAACTCAATGCGCCATGTATCTGGATCGGCTGGCAGGGCTGCATGATTTTTCTGCACGCAGGGTAACGGCCTCTGTTTTGGCGAAGCGGTACGGTTTTTTGATCGTGTCCCCGGCTCTGTATGCCATGTCGGTATATAACAAGATGCTGGAAGTCAAGATTGCACCTGTAACGGCATCGGTAACCGCTGCGCCCACTGCGGCTGTGAAAGCTGTACGTGTTCGCAAAACCTGCTGCTATTTTTATCAGATGAAGGAAAAGGGCAGCTATTGCCCTACCTGTCCGAAGATACATTGTACGAGCTAAGTATGAGCTACGATGTTTGGGCTATAGTGAGCTGAAAATTTTGCCTAAGCGCCATTCCGCCTGCTTTGATTCCTAGATGTATAGTGTGAGTTTTGGTTAGATCACGAAAGGAGCTGGTTTGTATGTTTCGGATTCAACCTCGGGTTCAGGGGGTAACGACGGACCTGCTGGAGCTTTATCAGCATGTTAGTGCTTCTACCCTTGGGCATTTCACGGATTTTGGATGTATGCAGGGAGCACAGCCGTTGTTCCGTCCCATTCGTTTGTTGGGGAATGCAGTTACGGTCAGGCTTCCCCATCTGGACTCCACCGCTGTGCGTCATGCACTGGAATTGGCACAAGCGGGTGATGTCCTTGTCGTCGATATGTCCGGTGACGATGCCAGAGCCTGTTGGGGAGAATTCAGAGCCTATGTAGCGATGAAAAAACAACTTGCTGGTGTGATTGTTTCCGGTTGTGTCACAGATGTCGGTATCTTGAACCAGCTGCAATTTCCCGTCTTTTCCAAAGGAATTAGCGCCTTGACTACACGTACACTAGAACTGGAGGGAGAGGTGAATACCTCGATTAGCCTATTTGGGGTCAGCGTACATCCAGGTGATCTCATTTTGGGTGATGACGATGGTGTATTTGTAGTGAAGCCGGAGGAAGCGTGGGAATTGGGGGGAAAAGCTGTGGAAAAACAGCGCAAGGAGGAGCTTACGCGCCAGCAGTTCGGATACGATCAGCTTTTGAATGCCCGGCTGGAAAAGTAGACATTGCACGCGCGTCAGGTGTCCGGTATAGTGTGGATAAAGATTTTACCATCCTTATACGCGTGCGTCACCCTCGTTGCAGCATAGTGGATATGATCCATCCTGCCACACTGGATGCTGCTCCAGTGAAGAATAGGTTTCATCGGTGATGTGAACTTGTAAGGCGTTGTCCAGCACCTTTGTTTTTCGAGCTTTATGCAAGCAGTCTGCGTAAGCGCCGACATAAGCGCCACGTCCTGCTTGTTTACCTGTCAGATCCATTTGGATACCCTGATCCTGAGTACGTACAGTCCGCACAAGCTCCTTTTTAGGAGCATTTTTTTACATACAACGCATTGACGCAGAGGGGCTTTTTTTGTTTTATTGTCAATCTCATCGCATGACATCTGGGAGAGAGCAGGAGGGAAAACGATGAACCAACAGCAATTGGATGAATTTCTCAGAAGCCTGGATGCTGTAGAGGAAATACAGATTCGCACCGGGAAAAATGTGAACGATTTAGAACCCCTAGGGTTTCATATTACCGAAAGCGAAATAGGACATGAGATTCTTCGAATGCAGGGCAAATATTTTTTTGATAGCGGTTCCATTTATATGAGTAAGCACCATCGTTTTGCGGACATGCCCTTACACAATCATGATTTTATTGAAATGAATTATATGTATTCCGGGCAATGCAGACAGGTTATTGACGGCAGGGAAATTAGGCTGGAGCAGGGGCAGATATGTATTTTGGATACGAATGTTCCGCACAGCATTTACGCGCTTGGGGAAAATGATATTTTGGTTAATTTGATTATGAAAATGGAAGCGTTCTCAACCACTTTTTTTTGGACGGTTCAGTAATACGGGTATTGTGGCTGATTTTCTGGCTAACGCGGTATCCCGGGACAGACGACACAACCGTTATATTTTATTTCATTCCCAGCAGATGCTAAGTCATTATGTGCCTTTGCTGCTTACCGAGCTGATGCGGGTGTATCAGCTGGATATGAATTTTGAGCTGGATCATAAGCCGGGTAAAGCGAGCATTATTGATATTTTGCAATACATTGAGCAGCATTATCGGGATTGCACGCTACCCCAATTGGGGGCGGCGTTTAGTTTTAACGCTAATTATCTGGGGAATTTGCTTAAAGAGCAGACAGGCAAAACCTTTCGGGAGCTTGTCCAAACCCAACGGATGCTGCACGCGGAGACGCTACTTCGCCATACGAACCACAGCATCAGCGAAATAGCGTATGAGGTGGGATACGAAAGCCTGAGCTTTTTTTATCGGAAATTTAAGGAGTACTCAGGCTATACGCCCAGTCAGTACCGCGAGTGTCAGGGGCGGGTGAATGAAGTTTGAGATTGACAACAAGGTTCGAATAAAAGGAAAAGAGCTGTCCCTTAGTAGCTAAAACTACCTTGGGGACAGCTCTTATTTAGGAGATTTTGCTTAGCAAGGATTAGTCTCTTCCTTGGTTAGCAGCACTGCGAAGCAAGGCACCGATGTTGCAGGATAGACTTGTTGCAATTATGAAGTAGCCGTTTCTAGCATGCCTTCAAGATCTTTTTTGGTCAGATGGTAATGCTCGTTGCAAAAATGGCAATGTGCTTCGGCCTGTCCATCGGTATGGATCATATCTGCGATTTCCTCACTACCTAAGCTGATAATGGCATTAGAAACTCGTTCCTCAGAGCAGGGGCAATGGAATTGCACAGGCATGGTTTCCAATACTTTAATATTGTCTTCTCCCAAAATCTGTCCAAGTATCTGCTCCGGCGTCAGTCCTTGCATGACCATAGAGGAAATACTCGGAATGGCCTCAAGGCGTCTCTCAATAAAACTGATTACCTCTTCCTGCGTACCCGGCATTAGCTGAATAATAAATCCGCCAGCCGCCTGAATGGAGTTGTCAGGATTGACAATCACCCCGGCTCCAACAGAAGAAGGAATTTGTTCGGATTGGACCAGATATGAGGTGAAGTCCTCACCCAGCTCACCTGATATAAGAGGGACTTGTCCGACAAAAGGCTGCTTTAATCCGATATCCTTGGATACAATCAGCGCTCCATCTGTTCCAACTGCTCTGGCGACGTCTAATTTCCCTATATGATTAAGGTCGAAATGGGTTTGCGGATTTTTTACATAACCTCTAACTTCCCCTTTGGCATTGGTATCGACAAGAATAGTGCCAATGGGGCCGCCACCATTAATCCTGATCGTGAGTTTATCCTCATCTTTAAGCATGGCCCCGAACATGACGCCGACCGTCATGGAGCGTCCCAATGCAGCCGATGCCGTGGGCCAGGTATGATGACGCCGTTGTGCTTCACTTACCGTCCCCGTCGTTCTGACGGCGTAAGCCCGGACCTGGTTATTGTAGGCAAGAGCTTTTACTAAATAATCGTTCATGTTCATGATCCTTTCTGCGATTTCAAATTCTTTACAAAACCCTTTTTTCCTGAATCCAGTTCTCCAAAGAAGTAATTTTGGCAGCATAACCCGCTTTATAAAAGTCAGCGGATAATGATGAGATGGTTTCCCTTTTCAGAACTGCCTTCCAGGACGTTTCCGCCTCTTCCATCAAATTTGTCAGCAGGCAACACTGATCTTCTTCCTTTAATTCAAGCATATCGTTGTAAATACCGCTGGAAGAATAGAGTGTCTGTTGTCCTTCGATCGCAAGATAAATATCAAATACCCGAATATCCTCAGGTTTTTTCTTTAATTTAAACCCGCCTTTGACCCCGGGAACAGAAGTAATCAAATCAGAGCTGACCAATTTTCGCAACAGCTTATGAAAATAAGTGGGCGAAGCACCTAATTGTTGGCTGATGGCCTCTCCTGGCAAAACCGCTTTGTCTGGCAGCATCGCGAGTAGCAGGAGGGCGTAGACAGATTGTTCGACGCCTGTTTTCATATGCATTAGCATCACCTCTATACATTCAAAATCTGTAATCAGTCTAATGTGGATAATGATTATCCATATAAGTAAATGATAGAGGAGCTTTTCGTAAAAGTAAACTATTTCTCAAAAAAATTAAAAATTTAATTCATTTGCAATTCATAACGGGACACATTATTATATTTGACATATCAATTGATATATCAAATAATTAAAGCGGTGAGGGGAATCGTAAAACGATACTCTGACAGTGCAGCTATTTTACTGATTATATGTGATGGTGAAGGAAATGGGACAGGCGTTTACTTCATCAGTGATATAGCATTTCACCAGCGATACAAATACAGGGAGGTTCATTGAAAAATGACTATTCGGAACGTTGCACTATCTATACTAGACCTTGCACCCGTCATTGAAGGCGGCACTCCTGCCGATTCCTTCCGCGATACCGTTGCTCTTGCCCAGCATGCCGAGCAATGGGGGTATCATCGGTACTGGCTGGCGGAGCATCATAACATGCAGGCGGTGGCCAGCGCGGCTACTTCACTGGTTATCGGGCACGTAGCTGCGCATACCAACAAGATTCGGGTAGGCTCAGGCGGCATCATGCTGGCCAATCATGCTCCGCTCATGATTGCAGAGCAGTTCGGAACGTTAGAGTCACTGTATCCGGGACGGATTGATCTGGGACTGGGTAGGGCTCCAGGCACAGATCAGCCTGCCATGAGGGCGCTACGGCGAGGGCTGCACAGCACTGGTGAAGATTTCCCGGAGCAATTAAATGAGCTGCGTTCCTATTTCAATTCAGCGCTAAAAGGGGGAGTTCCGGGTGTACGGGCGGTTCCGGGAGAAGGGCTGGATATACCGATCTGGCTGCTGGGATCAAGCGGATTCAGCGCACAGCTGGCAGGTCAGCTCGGGTTGCCGTTCGCGTTTGCCAGTCACTTTGCCCCGGCTCATTTGCTACACGCTCTGGAGCTGTATCATCGCAATTTCCGTCCATCGAAGGCACTGGATAAGCCGTATGTGATGGTCGGCGTCAATGTGGTTGTTGCAGATTCTGATGAGGAAGCACAGTGGCTTTTCACTTCACAAGAACAACAATTTCTCAATGTGATACGCGGGCAGAGCGGGAAACTAAAGCCACCAGTTGATGACATGGAGAAGCTCTGGAGTGAGCAGGAGAGGGAGGCGGTTCGCGGCAATATGTTGGGGTATTCTGCAATCGGTAGCCCTGATACGGTCAAGCAAAAGCTTGATTTTATAATGAATCAGACGAGAGCCAATGAGCTGATTACAACTTCTCATATATATGATCATCAAGCGCGCCTGCGGTCGTATGAGCTGCTTGCCCAAGTGATGCGAACAGACGAGTAGTTAATCAAATAGTAAGGCCGTGCCGAAAAAGGTTCTCACAACCCGATTCTGGCACGGTCTTATTGCATTTTAAAGCGTATACTTACGAATCAAATAGGTTGGGGTGCAGCTCCACGCGTGACAGTAGCTGTTGATTAAATAACTGCCGTAGGGAGAAAAGGCTTTATTATGGGGATCGTACAATTCCCAGAACGTGTCCGCTCCATCCCGTAGCATACCTCCCCAGTAGGACTTGAGATGTTTTACGGCTCCGTCCCGGGTTTGTCCGGCCCACGAAATTTGGCGGTTGGGACCGCTGACGAAGAAGCCTTGCATTTCATCCCATAGCTGGGCCAGTGTTGCGGTCGTAACGTCCTCCAACCGCTGGTTCAGGAACGGAAGCTTGTCAGGATCAATCTGTTCAGCCAATCGAATACCCCGTTTTAACGTGTAAATAAGTATGGCTTGAGAAGGGGTTGCTTATCCAACTGCTCATGCCAGTCGATAAAAGACCACCATTCGTCGGTATGCGGTGGGAGGTGATGATTGCCCAAGGTGTACTCGATCATCCGCAAGCAGAATTGGTATTGATGGAAAAGCATGGTCTGGTTACGTGGGGAGAAACATCCGAGGCAGCCTATGTGAAAACAATTATTGATATTTTGTAATACATTGAGCAGCATTATCGGGATTGCACGCTACCCCAATTGGGGACGGCATTTAATTTTAATGCTAATTATCATCTCTCACATACTCGCTTAACGAAAAGCTCGTCTTCCACGACTTGAACCCTACAAATATAAATTGCATATATTATCAAGCAAGTCGATCCATAAGCTTTGAATGTGAAAGGGGAAGAACACGTGATAATACATGTATATGCTTTATGCTGGAATGAAGAAAAAATGCTCCCGTTTTTTTTTAAGCACTATGATAATATAGCGGATCAATACTATATTTTCGATAATGCCTCAACTGATAATTCTGTATCCATGTTAAAGGAAAATCCCAAAGTTGTTATAGATAGATTCGAAATAGAAGGTAATTCTCTCGTGAAATCAGCACAAGATAAATTCAATCAATTTTGGAAAGGTAGCAGAGGCAAGGCAGACTGGGTTATTGTGTGTGACGCAGATGAACATTTCTATCACCCTAACCTTAGAACATATCTGCAAGAATGCACCTCTAAAGGGATAACATTGATTGTCCCTGATGGTTATGAGATGGTTTCTGATTTTTTTCCGAGTAGCCATCAGCCATTACATGAAACGGTAAGGAATGGTGTAAGAAGTCAAACGTACGATAAGCCTCAAATATTTAATCCAAATGCGATTCAAGAAATAAATTTCAGTCCTGGCAGGCATACTGCTTCACCTACAGGGGACGTCATAAAGCCATCCAATAATGATATTTTATTATTACACTATAAATACTTGGGATTTGACTATCTAAATTCACGTTTCTCGGCTTTAAAACAAGGACTGCGAGAAGGGGATACAGCAAATAGATGGGGATTTCATTATTTATGGGATGAGAAGCAAAGGTTGGAACAATTTGAGAAATTAAAAAATAAATCTGCTAGAGTGTTGTAGCATGAACTGTTGGTGCAAGTGGCATTTGTAAAAAAACTATTATAACTTCACTGTTTCTGTGTAAACGTGATTGCAAGAGAATGGAGTTTATTTGAAATTGATCTACAAGGATAAAGGCGCCTTTTTTTCTGGGGTGCCTTTTTTCCTTTTTATGGTTGGGAATGGTATTGGTATTGATGAATCAGCTTTAATAAGTTACCTAAAGCTCGGTCACTACCTTTAATATCCTCAGAATTTAATAAGGCTTGATTGAATGGATTGAATGAGTAAATATCTATTTTAATTTTAATAGGCAAACAAACAGTCATGTGTAACAAATTATTAATATGATAGATGTAGCTACAGTAATCCCTATTCTGTTCTATATAGATTGAACTGTAAAATAATATAGTGGATTTAAATCTAAATAATCCCATGTTTAGGATCGAATCCAACTACTATAAATTTTTCAAGTTCAATATATATAGTATTTTTTATATGTTTATATGGATTTGTAGTTAATAAATGGTAAAGGGGGGACATCAACTTAATGGCAGTATTATCAACTGGACCTATTGAGAATAGTCCTGTTAGTGGGGCCAGGCCGATCCAACAGGTTACCGTAAAAATAATTAACCAGGATTTAGTCAATTCTTCAACTATTTTAATTCAGGGATACTTTTTAAACAGTTTACGAACATTGTATGTGCTAGAAGAAGTAGTGTTAGCTCCCAATGCAGTTACTACGAAAAATTATGTAGCGAACTTCGACGCATATGAATTTGTTTTTACCACAAGCGGTCCTGCAGAAGAAAGTACTGATATTTCAGTTTGGGGAAGAAACGGGAGTGGTGAAATCATTGATGCTCAGCGCATTGTTGCGGATGAGCAACTAGATTCTTGAAACACAACATATGTACAGAGATAGAACCACAATCGTAACAAATGGTTGAGACATAAAATAGAGGGAACAGGATCTTGAGAAAGATCTCATTGTTCACAAAAAAGCTTGATTTTACTAGAAAGGAGGGAGTATCCAATGGTAGTATTATCTACTGGACCTATTGCAAACGATCCTGTTCTAGGAGTCAGACCCACCCAACTGGTCACAGTAAAAATAGATAACCGAGATTCTGTAAATTCTTCTATCGTTTTGATCGAGGGTTTTATTTTAAACGGTAGCAGAACATTATATGTACAACAATTAGTGGTAGTGGGACCAAATGCGGTTATAACGAGGAATTTCTTTGCAAATGTAGACGCATTTGAATTCGTTTTTACCACTAGCGGACCAGCAGAGAATGAAACTCAAATTTCTGTTTGGGGTAAAGATGCATTGGGGCAATTAGTACCTGCCCATCGGTTAGTATCTGACGAACTTTTAGGAACCGATCGAGGAATCCAAGGACCTCAAGGAGTTCAGGGAGCCCAAGGCGACCAAGGTGACCAAGGACCTCAGGGTGTTCAAGGACCTCAAGGAGTTCAGGGAGCCCAAGGAGACCAAGGAGTTCAAGGCGTACAAGGAGACCAAGGACCTCAAGGAGTCCAAGGCGACCAAGGTGACCAAGGACCTCAAGGAGTTCAAGGAGCGCAAGGTGACCAAGGCCCTCAAGGAGTTCAGGGAGCCCAAGGTGACCAAGGACCTCAAGGCGTTCAGGGAGCGCAAGGTGACCAAGGACCTCAAGGTGATCAAGGACCTCAGGGAGTTCAAGGAGACCAAGGCGATCAAGGACCACAGGGAGTTCAAGGCGTACAAGGTGATCAAGGACCTCAGGGTGTTCAAGGAGACCAAGGCGACCAAGGACCTCAGGGTGTTCAAGGCGTACAAGGTGACCAAGGACCTCAGGGTGTTCAAGGCGTACAAGGTGACCAAGGACCTCAGGGAGTTCAAGGAGACCAAGGCGATCAAGGACCACAGGGAGTTCAAGGCGTACAAGGTGATCAAGGACCTCAGGGTGTTCAAGGAGACCAAGGCGACCAAGGACCTCAGGGTGTTCAAGGCGTACAAGGTGACCAAGGACCTCAGGGTGTTCAAGGCGTACAAGGTGACCAAGGACCTCAGGGTGTTCAAGGCGTACAAGGTGACCAAGGACCTCAAGGAGTTCAGGGAGCCCAAGGTGACCAAGGACCACAGGGAGTTCAAGGCGACCAAGGACCTCAAGGACCTCAAGGAGTTCAAGGTGACCAAGGACCTCAGGGCGTTCAAGGATCCCAAGGTGATCAAGGACCTCAAGGAGTTCAAGGCGTACAAGGACCTCAAGGAGTTCAAGGCGTACAAGGCGACCAAGGACCTCAAGGTGTTCAGGGAGCCCAAGGCGACCAAGGCCCTCAAGGAGTTCAAGGAGTCCAAGGTGACCAAGGACCACAGGGAGTTCAAGGACCGCAAGGTGACCAAGGACCACAGGGAGTTCAGGGAGTCCAAGGCGACCAAGGACCTCAAGGAGTCCAAGGCGACCAAGGTGACCAAGGACCTCAAGGAGTTCAAGGAGCGCAAGGTGACCAAGGCCCTCAAGGAGTTCAGGGAGCCCAAGGTGACCAAGGACCTCAAGGCGTTCAGGGAGCGCAAGGTGACCAAGGACCTCAAGGTGATCAAGGACCTCAGGGAGTTCAAGGAGACCAAGGCGATCAAGGACCACAGGGAGTTCAAGGCGTACAAGGTGATCAAGGACCTCAGGGTGTTCAAGGAGACCAAGGCGACCAAGGACCTCAGGGTGTTCAAGGCGTACAAGGTGACCAAGGACCTCAGGGTGTTCAAGGCGTACAAGGTGACCAAGGACCTCAGGGTGTTCAAGGCGTACAAGGTGACCAAGGACCTCAAGGAGTTCAGGGAGCCCAAGGTGACCAAGGACCACAGGGAGTTCAAGGCGACCAAGGACCTCAAGGACCTCAAGGAGTTCAAGGTGACCAAGGACCTCAGGGCGTTCAAGGATCCCAAGGTGATCAAGGACCTCAAGGAGTTCAAGGCGTACAAGGACCTCAAGGAGTTCAAGGCGTACAAGGCGACCAAGGACCTCAAGGTGTTCAGGGAGCCCAAGGCGACCAAGGCCCTCAAGGAGTTCAAGGAGTCCAAGGTGACCAAGGACCACAGGGAGTTCAAGGACCGCAAGGTGACCAAGGACCACAGGGAGTTCAGGGAGTCCAAGGCGACCAAGGACCTCAAGGTGACCAAGGACCTCAAGGTGACCAAGGACCTCAAGGTGTTCAAGGTGACCAAGGACCTCAAGGAGTTCAGGGAGCCCAAGGCGACCAAGGACCTCAAGGAGTTCAAGGACCGCAAGGTGACCAAGGACCTCAAGGAGTTCAAGGCGTACAAGGTGATCAAGGACCTCAAGGAGTTCAAGGCGTACAAGGTGACCAAGGACCACAGGGTGTTCAAGGCGTACAAGGTGACCAAGGACCTCAAGGTGTTCAAGGAGTCCAAGGTGATCAAGGACCTCAAGGAGTTCAGGGAGCCCAAGGCGACCAAGGACCTCAGGGAGTTCAGGGAGCCCAAGGCGACCAAGGACCTCAGGGAGTTCAGGGAGCCCAAGGTGACCAAGGACCTCAGGGCGTTCAAGGAGTACAAGGTGACCAAGGATCTCAAGGAGTTCAAGGACCGCAAGGTGACCAAGGACCTCAAGGAGTTCAAGGCGTACAAGGTGACCAAGGACCTCAAGGAGTTCAAGGAGTCCAAGGTGACCAAGGACCTCAAGGTGTTCAGGGAGCCCAAGGTGGCCAAGGACCTCAGGGCGTTCAAGGCGACCAAGGTGACCAAGGACCACAGGGTGTTCAAGGATCTCAAGGTGACCAAGGACCACAAGGCGTTCAAGGAGCCCAAGGCGACCAAGGACCACAGGGTGTTCAAGGCGTACAAGGTGACCAAGGCCCTCAAGGAGTTCAAGGAGTTCAAGGTGACCAAGGACCACAGGGAGTTCAAGGTGTTCAAGGACCGCAAGGTGACCAAGGACCACAGGGTGTTCAAGGAGCCCAAGGCGACCAAGGACCACAGGGTGTTCAAGGAGTGCAAGGTGACCAAGGACCGCAAGGCGACCAAGGTGACCAAGGACCTCAAGGTGTTCAGGGAGTCCAAGGCGACCAAGGACCTCAAGGTGTTCAGGGAGTCCAAGGCGACCAAGGACCTCAAGGTGTTCAAGGTGACCAAGGACCACAGGGAGTTCAGGGAGCCCAAGGTGACCAAGGACCTCAGGGAGTTCAAGGTGACCAAGGTGACCAAGGACCTCAAGGAGTTCAAGGTGTACAAGGTGACCAAGGACCTCAAGGTGTTCAGGGAGCCCAAGGTGACCAAGGACCTCAGGGCGTACAAGGCGACCAAGGTGACCAAGGACCACAGGGTGTTCAAGGCGTACAAGGTGATCAAGGACCTCAAGGAGTTCAAGGCGTACAAGGTGACCAAGGACCACAGGGTGTTCAAGGCGTACAAGGTGACCAAGGACCACAGGGTGTTCAAGGCGACCAAGGTGACCAAGGACCTCAAGGCGTACAAGGCGATCAAGGACCTCAGGGTGTTCAAGGACCTCAGGGTGTTCAAGGACCTCAGGGTGTTCAAGGACCTCAAGGCGACCAAGGAGCTCAAGGTGTTCAAGGACCACAAGGTGACCAAGGACCGCAAGGCATTCTGTAAGCTTAAGGTCAAGGTATATTTAGATGACTCAAAAGTTATTATAACTTTTGGGTCTTTTTTTGTCTTAAGTTAATGCTTACGAATTTGTCGGTGAAGGAATCACCGTATTGCTATTAAGAAGTTCTGCTCTAACGAAAAAAACCTTTGTCGAAGTCCTGTGGAAATAAATTCCAAGAGACTTCGACAAAGGTATTGGAAAATAATTGTTGGCTAATATTCTAATCAGCCTTGTTGTAATTTAGGGCAACACAACCACTTTCTCTTTACAGGACGCAACAAATTTTGCATATTGAATACAAGTTTCTAATGAATCATTTGGCTCCATAGGCCACCATCGTATGGCTCCCTTGGGAGCTTTGGAGGCATAGGTTTCAATTTCTGATGGAATTCGACCTACAACCACGATTTGGATCTCCCTAAAGTTGTTTTCAATGCCCTTTTGGAGCGTCTTAATTAATTGGGTATGCTCTATTTTAGGGCAGGAATGGGGGATAGGGAACAATATCGAGAATCTTGAATTATCTTCTTGAATAACATGAGCAGATTTCCGGGCAGGATCATCCGTAGAAGCCTCCCATATACGACGATAAGGCAATTGCTCAGGCAAATCGAGCTCTTTCAATCTCATTTGAATCCTTTGAAAATAGCATCTATTTAGTTCCCCTACAAGAACCTGAATCTGCTTATTTATGAGGAATGTAGTGTTATTTCCATTTTCGTTACGATATTGGATATATATCAAATCAGGGATGTTTACAAATTTAGTACAAAGAAACGTCCGGACCAGCATATCGTAATCATCTGCTACCAGTAGTTCATTGCGATGGCCTCCGATCAGATGATAACAGTCCCTCGTCCACGCACGGGGATGATTGGGTAAACCGACCAAATGACGAATGGTTTTGCCATTAATGGTCGTATGTTTTTGTGCATTTTGCCATCTGTTCATTTCATGCAGCCAGACTCGATAATGAACACTGTAACCAAAGCCACAATCCCAGCCATACCAATGTGCATGATTGCTCTCTGCATACACTTCAGCACAATCCCCATAAACAAAGCCACAGTCAGGATTTTGTTGAAATGCTTTGACGATTTTCTCCAGGCAGTCAGGAGTTAGCTCATCATCATGATCGACTTCTACTAAAATTTCCCCTGTACATAGACCTGCTGCAAACCTTTTGATGGCCCCTATATAGCCATTACGGGAATCCTGGCGATATCTCCGCACACGGTGATCCTCTAAAGGGAGTAAATACTCCTTGTATGTCTCATCTTCATCACCGGAATCATCCACGATTACCCATTCCCAGTTCTTGTAGGTCTGCTTCAATAAAGATTGATAAGGTCGTTGAATTTTTTCTTTTGACCTGTAGCTGGCAGTAAACACGGATATTAAAGGTGTGTTTGAAGAAAAATGTGTTGGAGGAATCGTTCTATTCTCCGGAAGAGGATCTGTTGCCTTGAGCCAGCAGAAAAATAAATGCATAGGTTGAATTTCGTCTGGTGATTGGAAGTGCAACCAGCGTTTTTTTTCGTGACCAGGCAACGCTTTTAGTGCTGAAAATTCTCCCCACTCTTCTCCGAGCGAGACATAAACCCGAGGTTTTTGGAGGCTATTGTCTATAAGTGGTTGATCAGCCTCATACAAGTTTATTGTAATGTGATTTTCTTCCAATCTATCTATCAATTCTTTTACATGATCCTTTAAAACCTTCTTCGATACAAATAAATGAGTTGTCAGTAGCGGAGTGAAATTCAGTGGCATGATCATTCCCCTTTACCAGTTTCGAACACCAACGAGAGGGAGGTGCCGAGTTCAGACGTGAGTTGTTGATATTATTGAAGCATCCATTTTCCTGGCATCATTTTATTTCCCAGTAATATATATGTATGTGTATGTGTTCGGGGATGTGAGGAACAGATCAGCCCATATGACACCAACGAGTAAACCGTCTGAATAAGCATAAAAGAAAGGTGGAGTAAGCGTGGAAAGCCCATTAGTAAGTGTAGTTATACCTGCATATAACCGGCCGCATACACTAAAAATCGCCATCGATAGTGTATTGGAACAAACTTACCCGAACATCGAAATCATTATCTGTGATGACAGTACAACGAATGAAGTACAAGAAATGCTTGATTCTTATTTAGATTCTTTTCCCCAAATTAAATATTATAAAAATGATAAAAATCTTTTTCTCGGAAATTGGCATAAATGTTTCGATTTGGCGTCAGGTGAATATATCAATTACTTGATGGATGACGACATGTTTCATAAAGAAAAAATAGCAAGGATGATCTATTTTTTTGAGAATTTCGAAAGCATCACACTGGTTACCTCGTATCGGCAAACCATTAATGAATCAGGGGCTATTCTCTCACCGCTCTATGCAACGGAAAGGTTGCACGAGGAAACAAGGATAATGGACGGAAGAATGTTGGCAAACGTTGCATTAACTCGTTGTTTAAATGTGATTGGTGAACCTACGACAGTGTTATTTAAAAAAACAGATCTTATCGAACAGTTTGGAGTATATAAAGGAAAACAGTATTCTCTTCTTAATGATTTAGCGTCTTGGTTGAACTTACTATCCAAAGGAAAAGCAGTTTATATTCCTGAAGCGTTAAGCTATTTCCGAATACATCCCAATCAAAATAATCAAACACTTGGTCAAAATGCGTTTACGGAATGGTTAGATATTATGATTGCCTCAAGAGATGATGGATTTCTTGATACTAACGATTTGTTTAAAACTGCACTTCATTCTTATCATGAACGTATAAAGGGTCGTCCACAATTTGATGCAGATATCGAGCGAATTGAAATGATATTAAAAACATTGGAATCCTAGCTTGCTCATCCCATATGCGAAGGAGGCTGGCTCATGTTCGACATTCCCTTCTTACGACCTAATTTAGTAAAAAAGGAACGATTTATTGCCAATTTTGAGAAAATAGAAGAGACCCGGATTTATTCCAATTATGGTCCCTTAAATAACCTGTTTGAAGAGCGGGTCATTGCGCAAATGTTTGATGGAATCGGTTCGGCTGTGACCGTTCATAACGCTACCATCGGGTTGATTTTGGCGATCGCTCAAAGCAAACGACCACAGGGAAAATATGCAGTTATGCCAAGTTTTACTTTTGCTGCTACCCCACTTGCTGCCGAGTGGTGCGGGCTAGAACCTTACTTTCTTGACATTGAACTGGAGAATTGGCAAATGAATAGGGAGCAGTTAGAGCAGGCAGTCAAGCTGCTGGGAGATGAGATTGCGGTAATCGTTCCATATGCCACTTTCGGTACAGCTATTGATTTATCCGTATACAATAAGCTGCAGGAGCAAGGAATTCCGGTAGTCATCGATGCTGCTGCCAGTTTTGGAACTATAACTTTGGAGGAAACCGTACATTTTGGCAAAGGCTTCGGAGGAGCCGTAGTGTTCAGCTTTCATGCCACCAAATCTTTCGGTATTGGAGAGGGTGGATTAGTATATAGTATGGACCAAGATCTCATCAAGCGAATTCGTCAGGCGGGGAATTTCGGTTTCTCCAGCAGCAGGGAGTCTGTCACCCAAGGTCTTAACAGTAAGATATCTGAGTATACCGCTGCTATCGCTTTAGCCACTCTCGACCATTTCAAAGCTGTACGGGAGAATAGAAGGACTATCTACGAATGTTATCTTCAAGAACTGATCCAAGCAGACTTATTAGAACGAGGATGGTCTATACAAAAAACGCAAGGATCGGTTGTTCATCAATTTATACCTATTCTTTGTCCAGATTCTCACAGCAATCAAGAAGTCGTTGAGTTATTAGCCGCTAATTCAATAGAAGCCAGAACCTACTTTTCTCCGGCGTGCCATCAACAGAAGCAGTTTCAAAGTTATCCCCGGTCTACTCTTCATGTTACCGAGCATATTACCAAACATATTGTCAGCCTGCCCTTGTGGGAGGAGTTGGACGAGATTATCGTTCGAAGAATTGTGAACGTTCTAGGGAGCTTGGGAAGAGAGACAACCAGATGAGAAAAATCGTTATTTGGGGATCGGGCGGACATGCCAGGGAAGTCAACTGGTTATGTGAAGAGCTGGGAATTCAAGTGGTAGGTTTTTTAGACGAACGGCCAGAGACGAAAGGGCAGATCGTAAATGGCGTTCCTGTACTGGGGACGTTAACTGACATTGAAGCGTTAAAATATGAGGTAGAGCTGATATGTGCGGGGGTGGGTGACCCGGCATTAAAGAAGCGATTCGCTTATCATACAATTCAATCGGGATTTCGTATCGCAGCCCCGCTAATACATCCACGTGTTCGTTTGTCTCGAAGAAACACCATTGGTGAGGGAAGCATGATCTTTGAGGGGGCTGTCCTGTCGGACAATATTAAGATCGGACATCATGTAATTATCAACCGGAGTGTTAACGTCAGTCATGATGCGGATATTGGTGATTATGTAACCATAGCCCCCGGTGTGAATCTGGCAGGAAATGTAACCCTAGATGAGGGAGCCTATATCGGCATTGGAGCCTCGGTACGGGAGAAACGTCACATCGGTTGTTGGTCTATAATTGGTGGTGGGGCCTTTGTTAAAGATGATATACCCGAATTTACCTTGGCTGCAGGTGTACCAGCAGTCGTTAAAAAACGACTTGATATGCCCTGATCCTACCAGACGAGGGAAATCAAGTGATTTACCTACCAAAAGCCTGTGCTGGAAAAGGTTCTTAAAACCCGATCCCGGCACGGCCTTATTGCATTTTAAAGCGTATACTTACGAATCAAATAGGTTGGGGTGCAGCTCCACGCGTGACAGTAGCTGTTGATTAAATAACTGCCGTAGGGAGAAAAGGCTTTATTATGGGGATCGTACAATTCCCAGAACGTGTCCGCTCCATCCCGTAGCATACCTCCCCAGTAGGACTTGAGATGTTTTACGGCTCCGTCCCGGTCACCTGTGATCAGCAAAGCTTCGACCAAATAGTGATGCATATACGGTGTCGTCAGGCCGATATCCGGTTGCTCGGATAGCAAGCGTTGCATGAGAGCTGCGTTTTGCTCTGCATCCAGCACCTCGGCCAAAGCCATCCAGATTTGTCCGGCCCACGAAATTTGGCGGTTGGGACCGCTGACGAAGAAGCCTTGCATTTCATCCCATAGTTGGGCCAGTGTTGCGGTCGTAACGTCCTCCAACCGCTGGTTCAGGAACGGAAGCTTGTCAGGATCAACCTGTTTAGCCAATCGAATGGCCCGTTTTAACGTGTAAATAAGTATGGCTTGAGAAGGGGCTTGCTTATCCAACTGCTCATGCCAGTCGATAAAAGACCACCATTCGTCGGTATGCGGCGGGAGGTGCTGTTCATTCAGACGCTCCAAAGCCAAAGGGCTCCGCGACTTCGACGGGCATTTCGCCAAAGGTTAGCTTGAGATGAAGTGGCGCATCCGGCGGACTGCCGACTGGACGAACAGAGAAGGAGAGATATCCGACCTGATGCGTGCCAAAGTCGAGAATAAATTCATCTCCTTTGCCGTAATGCTGCTGCGACAGCGTGGAAACGGATTGCATCGGATGTGTTTTCCAGCCATGCATCGCGTCTGCATTATGGACAATCTCGACCATTTGCTGTGGCGGGGCAGTGGACGTATTCAAATGCGGTTGTGCTTGAACCGCCTGGTTAATAAAAGCTTCATTACGTGCAATTTTTATTTTGTCAGCTTGCTGAATAGGAGATGTTTCTGACATGTGAATGCCTCCTTTAGGATAATTAAACCGATTGAGGAAGGATATCTTTATTTCCATGAACATTCGAAGTGTTCTCGCCTTCAGACGCATCCTGCGCTCGATTTCGTTCCTGAATGTCGTTACGGATTTGCGGGAAAATGTGATCCAGACGATAAAAGTACATAATAATCATCGAAATGACCGTTAAAATCAGCGGAATGATGAGATAATTCAGTTGAATGGCGAACAGGCCGGAAGCGCTTTGTGTTTGATTGGGAGCATAATTCCCCCACGTTAAAAATACACCGGAAACAGCACCTGCCAGAGCCATAGCTACCTTTCCGATAAAACCATTCAGTGAAGAAATAAAGCCCGCTGCGCTAATGCCGGATTCCATTCCCCGTAATCAACCGAGTCGGCTTGCATGGAGAAGTAAATTGCTGCCCGAACGCCGTTCCCTAGGGCAGAAATGATAGCACCGACGATTAAACCGAAGATGTTGGTGCCGGAAATAAGCATGATCAGCATACCTGTAACAGTAACTGCGCTTGCAATCTGGAACAAATTACGTTTGTACATACGCCGGGCAAGCATTGGGGTGACAAAGGTACCGATGATCGGAATAAGGGAAACAATTCCTGCGACCAGGCCGAGCAGATCCGGGCGGTTCACATAATACGTGAAATAATAAATCAGACTGCCTTGATGAAAAAACATGCCTCCGAACATAAAGATAATGTTGGCTGCGAAGATGTACCAGGGCGTATTCCCTTTAAGCGCAGAAAAGGTTTGGGCAACCGTCACTTTTTCCTGCCGGAGCTTTACTTTTTCTTCTACATTTTTGAAGGTTACAAAAAACAACATCATACCCACAACCGAGAAAATGACCATCGTCCAAAAGAATCCGTGCGCCTGTGATCTGTTACCTAGCATACGGACCAGCGGCATCGTCAATACACTAACCGCCGTAGCTCCAATGAAAGAAAAGATAATACGGGTCGTCGCCAGCACGGTGCGCTCCTGTCCATCCCGAGTCAGACTCGGCAAAATGGAAGCCATCGGGATATTGACCATCGTATACGCCAGGGATAAGCCCATATAGGTGATATAGGCGTAAATCAGTTTACCGACAGGGCCGATATCCGGCACGTAAAAGGTAAGGATACCCAAGATACCGAACGGAATAGCTCCAAACAGAAAATAAGGCCGTGATTTTCCCCAGCGTGTACGGGTTTTGTCGATAATAATCCCCATAATGGCATCCGCCACACCATCTACAATGCGTGTAACTTAACAGCAACGTACTGACCGCAAGTACCTGTAGCCCCATGACATCCGTATAGAAAAACATTAAATAGAGAGCGATCATTTGCCAAATCAAGTTACACGCAAAATCGGCAACTCCGTAACCGAGACGCTGTTTCCAAATGCCTGCCTTTGTAACCATACTCATCCCTCCGTAGACCCCTATGTTGCCAATACGGCAAGATTAGAGGATAAAATCAGTAATTCAGCTTCCTTGAAGAGGCTGTGCTTTGTTGTAAGTTGAATGAGGCGGCTCCGGATTGCCTTCCATACTCACATTTAATAAAGCGCTTTCTTTTCCGCGTGTCAATTATCGTTTTACAGATCAATGTATCCGTTTTACAGGTTATTCAAAATTAAAATTTATTTTTGATTATTTTTGTATTTCTTATTTTCAAATGAAAACAAAAGTGTTATAGTCTCCATAAACCAAGAATAACCACTGTAATAAAGTAGTTCAAAACTAAAACTGAACTTGGAGGTCTTTTTCCTATGGTACAAAGTCTGTGGAATTCTTCACAAGCATCTGAGCAAAAAAACACGCTGGAACAGCTCGTATATCGTTCTAACCTTATCGGCACAGACAGGAGCGTGTGTAACTGGGGAGGCGGCAATACTTCGGCCAAAACGACGATACAGGATTTTCGCGGGCGTGAAGTAGAAGTAATGTACGTCAAGGGCAGCGGTTCCGATCTTGCTACGATGAAAGCGCATAACTTTACAGGGCTTCGTATGGAGGATATCCGTCCCTTGTTCGAAAGGGAAGATATGTCTGACGAGGATATGGTCGCGTATCTGGCGAATTGTATGATAGATGCCAAGCATCCGCGTGCTTCGATTGAGACACTATTGCACGCTTTTTTACCTTTTAGACATGTGGATCATACCCACCCGGACGCAATTATCAGCTTGTGCTGTGCGCATAACGGCAAGGAAATTGCGAAAGAGATTTTCGGTGACCGTTTTGTATGGGTACCTTATATTCGTCCTGGTTTTAAGCTGTCCAAGATGATTGCTCAAGCTGTACTCGATCATCCGCAAGCAGAATTGGTATTGATGGAAAAGCACGGTCTGGTTACATGGGGAGAAACTTCCGAGGCAGCCTATGCGAAAACCATCGAAATCATTCAAGAAGCAGAAAGCTATATTAAAGCTCGTCAAGAGGAAAAACAGTCGTTTGGAGGCGTAAAATATAAAGCGCTTACTCCTGAGGAACGCCGCAGTATTGCGTCTAGCGTCATGCCATCCGTTCGGGGAGCGGTCAGTGATGAGAAGCAGATGATCCTTACCTTTGATGATGCAGAGGACGTGCTGGAGTTTGTAAATGGTCAGGATTCTGCTGTATTGTCACAGGTCGGGGCAGCGTGCCCGGATCATTTGGTTCATACCAAGGTGGTGCCGTTTTTTGTAGACTGGACACCGGACGTGGAGGATGTCGAGAGTTTAAAAATAAAGCTCGTAGAGGGTATCGCAGCCTATAAGGAGCAATACCAAGCCTATTTTGAACGCAATCGGCATGAAGGAGACGTTATGTTTGAGGCCGCGCCACGTGTGATTTTAATCCCGGGCATCGGCATGATTAACACAGGCAAAAGCTGGAGCAACGCACAGGTGAGTGGCGCTTTGTATCATCGTGCTATCGCGGTGATGCGGGGTGCGACGGCGTTAGGACAGTTTGTTTCGCTCAGTGAAAACGAATCGTATAACGTGGAATACTGGCCCTTGGAGTTGTATAAGCTGTCACTCGCTCCGGCAGAAGCGGAATTTTCACGCAAAATCGCGCTCATTACAGGCGGTGCAGGCGGAATCGGCAGTGCAACCGCACGCCGTTTGGTGGATGAAGGAGCACATGTCGTGCTGGCCGACCTGAATCTGGAAGGCGCGCAAAAGGTGGCCTCCGAGCTGAATGACCACTACGGAGAAAACCGCGCTATTGCAGTTAAAATGGATGTGACGCAGGAGGACCAGATTCAGGATGCCTATGCGGAAACCGCGCTAACCTACGGTGGTGTGGATATCATCGTCAACAATGCGGGGCTGGCCACCTCCAGTCCATTCGACGAAACATCATTAAAGGAATGGAATTTGAACATAAACGTGCTGGGCACAGGTTATTTTTTGGTAGCACGGGAAGCGTTCAAGCTGATGAAGGAGCAGACACTTGGCGGCAGCATGGTGTTCGTCGGCTCGAAAAACTCCGTCTATGCAGGTAAAAATGTAACGGCCTACAGCTCGGTCAAGGCGCTGGAAGCGCATCTCGCCCGTTGTATTGCCGCAGAAGGCGGCGAATACGGCATTCGGGTAAACACGATTTTGCCGGACGCGATTCTGCAAGGCTCCGCCATCTGGAACTCCAACTGGCGCAACGAACGCGCCGCCGCCTACGGCATCGAGCCAGACCAACTGGAAGAACACTATCGCAAGCGGACGACGCTACTGGTAAACATTTACCCGCAGGATATCGCCGAGGGCATTGCCTTTTTCGCCTCATCCAAGGCGGAAAAAACGACAGGCTGCATGCTCACTATCGACGGCGGCGTACCCGCTGCCTTTACACGCTAGAAAATGGGAGAGTATTAAAAACGTAAATAAGTAATAATAACTTATTTACGTTTCGCATTTTGTGTTTTTCCGAAAATGCACACCCAAAACATAAAAAGAGAAGTGACTTTATGGGTAGGCAGCAGCGGAGCGGGCGGAATTGTTCTGAAGAAGCGTAGCGTTCGCCTTTATCCCCGGATTTTTACCTTTATATGTTCTATAAAATAAAAAAATCCGGGGATAACAGCGATCGGAAGAACAATCCGCACGCGAAGCGACTCCCCCACCTCCATAACTCACTTCTTTTTCCAAGGAGGAACCACGATGAGTGACAAAGCGTACGCTTTATTCGAGGAACAGCAGCAACAAAGGGGCATTGACCTGGAACAAGTAAAGTCAAAGCTGAAAGCGCTTAGCATAGAAACCCCATCATGGGGCTATGGCGACTCAGGTACACGGTTTAAAGTTTTTCAAAAAACAGGCGTGCCGCGTGATCCGTTCGAAAAGCTGGAGGATGCCGCACAGGTTCATGCAGTAACCGGATTGTGTCCATCGGTCGCCATTCATATCCCGTGGGATAAGGTGGATAATTACGGCAAGCTCCGCAGTCATGCCGAAAGCCTCGGACTGCGGCTTGGGGCGGTTAATCCGAATCTGTTTCAGGATGAAGATTACATGCTCGGCAGCGTCACCAATGTAGACCCGGCAATCCGCCGCAAGGCAACAAACCACTTGCTGGAATGTGTGGACATTGCGAAGGAAACAGGTTCCAACGATTTTAGCCTGTGGTTTGCAGACGGAACAAACTATCCGGGTCAGGGAGACATCCGCAAGCGGAAAAATTGGATGCTGGAAGCACTCAGCGAAATGTATAAGGCGCTTACACCTGATATGCGCATGCTGATTGAATACAAGGCGTTCGAGCCAGCCTTTTATCATACGGATATTGCCGACTGGGGCATGGCGTACAATTACGCGACCAAGTTGGGACCGCAGGCACAGGTGCTTGTGGATACAGGGCATCATCTGCCAGGAGCTAACGTGGAGCATATTGTCGCGTTTTTAATTGATGAGAAGCGACTGGGCGGCTTTCATTTTAATAGCTACAAATATGCGGATGATGATCTCATCGTGGGCTCCGCGAATCCGTATGAGCTGTTCTTGATTTTTTATCAAATTTTAAATGCAGCTCAGGATGTGGATACGGATATCCGACATACGGTGGACAAAATCGCTTATTTGATCGACCAGTCGCACAATATTGAACAAAAAATCCCGGCGATGATTCGATCAGTGCTGAATGTGCAGACACAATATGCGAAGGCGCTGCTGATCAATCATGCAGAGGTGGAGGAAGCGGCGAGCCGTCAGGATGTGCTGGGTGCGGAGGATGCTGTGCGCAAAGCGTTTGAGTTCGACGTTGCACCATTGCTCAAGGCAATACGTGAGGAGCAAGGGCTACCCGCTGATCCGATGAAAGCCTATTTAGCGTCTGATTATGGCACGCAGATTTTGCAAAGAGGCAAGGGTGGTGCAAGCTGGTGAGCATCCTCGCATATGATCTGGGGGCAAGCAGCGGCAGGGTTCTGCTCGGTCGATTGACGGATTCACGTATAGAGGTGGAGGAAATCCATCGCTTTTCGAATGATCCGGTCAAGGTCGGGGAGCGTCTGCACTGGGATATTTTGCGTCTGTATCACGAGGTTCAGCAAGGACTGCTCAAAGCTAAGCACATGGGAGTGAACCCGTCCAGTCTGGCGATTGATTCCTGGTCGGTCGATTTTGGACTGATTGGAGAAGCCGGAGAATTGCTGGGTAACCCTTATCATTATCGGGATTGGCATACCCACGGGGTGATGGAGGAAGTACAGGGTCAGCTGGGCAAGGAGTTTATTTTTCAGCGCACAGGGATTCAGTTTTTGACCTTTAATACGATGTTTCAGTTGGCTGCTATGCGAAAAGCAAAATCGCCGCTGTTGGAGCAGGCAAAGCATTTCTTGATGATCCCTGATTTGCTGCGGTATTTTCTAACGGGTGAAATGCACAATGAGTTTTCCAATGCGACTAGCACGCAGTTATATAATCCGTTGCAGCAGGCATGGGATCATGAGTTATTGTCTAGTATCGATATTCCCCATTCCTGGTTTGGAAAGGTACTGGAGCCGGGAAGTGCCGCAGGTACGATCCGTTCCTCGGTCATGACTGATCTGGGCATCGGAGCGATTCCTGTTATTGCGGTAGCGGAACATGATACAGGATCGGCTGTAGCTGCGGTGCCTGCGCTGGAACGATCATTTGCGTATTTAAGCTGCGGAACGTGGTCTCTGATGGGAACGGAAACCCCGCAGCCTGTGATCAACGAGGATACGCTTCGATTTAATTTTACGAACGAAGGCGGGGTGGGCCGAACCTACAGGTTGCTTAAAAATATTATGGGCTTGTGGATTTTACAGGAGGCACGCAGAGAGTGGGAGCGTCAAGGAACTTCCTATTCTTTCCCCGAGCTGGTACACATGGCGGAGCAGGCTCCGGCGTTTGCTTCATGGATCGACCCGGACGATGAACTGTTTCTGCATGCCGGAGATATGAGAACACGCATACGCCAATATTGCCGTAATACCGGGCAGCCTTTGCCGGAGACACCGGGGGAGGTCACACGCTGTATTTTGGAAAGTCTGGCGTTGAAGTACCGTTACGTTTTGGAGCTTACGGAACGGGTGTCAGGACAACGGTTTAACGGGCTGCATATGGTCGGTGGGGGAATTCAAAATCGGCTGTTGTGCCAATGGACGGCTAATTCGATTCAAAAACCCGTGTGGGCTGGACCCGCAGAAGCAAGCGCAATCGGCAATCTTGCGGTACAATGGATGGCACAGGGAAAGTTCGCCGATATATGGGAAGCACGCCGGGTCATCGCGGATTCTATTTCCGTAGAGGTATATGAACCTGCCGAGTCGGAAGCGTGGGAGGATGCCTACGGACGATTCCGGCGTGTGGCGGGACTTTTTGTACATTAAAGATGTGGAGTGAGATTGCCATGCTGGTTGCAGAAAGATATGAGATGATCGTACAGCTCGTCAATGAAAAAGGAAGCATCCGTGTGTCGGAGTTGAGTGAGCTGTGCAAAGTAACGGAGGAAACGATCCGCCGCGATCTGGACCGTTTGGAGCAGGCGGGACGGCTACGCCGTTCACATGGTGGAGCAGTCAGCGTCAAAAACGAGCAGCCCGAAACGCCCTATGCGGTACGGGAAATTATGAACGCAGAGGAAAAGCGCCGGATTGCCGAGGAAGCGGTAAAGCAGATTCAGCCGCATGATCGTATTTTGCTGGATGCTAGTACAACGGCTTGGTATATGGCGTCGATTCTGCCGGATATTCCGTTGACGATATTGACGAATTCGATCCGTGTAGCAACAGAGCTGGCGGGTAAGGAAAAAATCGAGGTCATTTCCACCGGAGGACAGTTGCTACAGCGCTCATTGTCATTCGCTGGTCCGCTGGCGGAGCGCTCGTTGGAATCGTATTATGTGGATAAATTGTTTTTCTCCAGCCAGGGGGTCCATCTGGATCGGGGCATTAGTGAATCGAATGAGCTGCAAGCCCGTTTAAAGCAGAAAATGGTCAGCATTGCAGATCGTGTGATTTTACTGGCAGATGCAAGCAAATTTGGGCAGCAGGCATTCACGCATGTCGTGAAGCTGTCGCAGGTGTCCGAGATTATTACCGACTCGCGTTTGCCGAATCCGATTCGCAGTCAATTAGCAGAACTGTCGATTTCGGTTACGGTTGTATAAAGCGGGTAGTTTCCGAAATGAGAATAGAATTTTAAAAGTGCTGAGGGGGAGGGCGCTCCGCGTTTCATTTGATCTTACGATCGCTGTTGCAGTGGGATTCTTTGATGATGTAAAACATGTATAGGTGAGAATCCCACTGCAAGCTTATGCTTATGATGAGAGCTTTCCTTTGGAAAGCTTTTAGGCGAACGCTGACGCTTCTCCAGGTTCAAATGAACCGCTTCGCTAGTATCCTCCATAAGTGGATTTTTTTGTAGTGAGTAGGTAACGGTTCAAACATAGTGACGTCAGACTAACTAAGAGCTCAACAGGAAAAGGTACAACATTTAAGATAATTAGAAAGCGTTTACTTTTCATATAAGCTGAACTCGAAAAATTCATATAAAAACGGAGTAGGCGGAATGGTGCTGTACAAGAGAAGCGATTGCGATGGGAAGCACCATCCGACTGCGCAGTGGCACTAAAGGGAACTTTTCAGTTATAAAGTAATAGCTATTCCATGGACGGAAGGGGTGTCTCGTATGAAGGTATCTTTATTTATTACCTGCCTGAGTGATGCGATTTATCCCAAGGTGGGGGAAGCGATGGCACGCTTGCTTGCCAGATATGGTGTCGAGCTAAATTTTCCAAAGGTGCAGACATGCTGTGGCCAGCCGTCCTATAACAGCGGCTACTGGGATGAAACGAGGGCAGCGGCGAAAACGATTTTGAAAGCGTTTGACGACAGCGACTTTGTCGTATCGCCCTCCGGTTCCTGCACTTATATGATTCATCATTACCCGGAGTTGTTCAAGGATGAGCCGGAATGGCTGGACTCAGCGCGGCGATTGGAGCAAAAGACATATGAATTTACGCAATTTATGGTACAGGTGCTTGGCGTGACCGATGTGGGCGCGTCTTTTCCGCATACGGTAACCTACCATCCGTCTTGCCACGGTACCCGTTTGTTGGGCGTGAAGGAGGAGCCGATGCAGCTACTTGGCAGCGTAAAGGGCTTGCAGCTGGTGCCGCTTCCTTTTGCAGAGGATTGCTGTGGCTTTGGTGGTACTTTTGCGGTAAAAATGTCGGATATTTCGGGAGCCATGGTGACGGAAAAGGTGGATCATATCAGGGAGACGGAGGCCGAGGTGCTGGTTGGACTGGATATGGCCTGCCTGATGAACATTGCGGGAAATCTCCGGTATCGGGAAGAGCCGGTGCGGGTTATGCATCTGGCCGAGCTGCTGTATGAAGGGGTGAAGCACGCATGACCGCTGTACATTCACATTCGATGAGCCAAAAGGTCAAAAAACGCGCCGAGCTGGCCCTGAACGACGATTTTCTGCGGAATGCGGTCCGTTTCACGACGGAGCGTTTGCGCAACGGCAAGCTGGCGGCTTCAGAGCAGCACGGAAATTGGGAGGAATGGCGTGAGCGGGGCCGTCAAATTCGGCTGCATACCATTGCCCATCTGGACTATTATCTGAACCTGTTTGTGAACAATGCCCGAGCCAACGGGGTGCATATTCATTTTGCCGATACAGCCGCAGATGCTGTACGGATTACGCTGGATATTGCTGCCCACAATCAGGCCCGGTCTGTTGTTAAATCCAAGTCGATGGTGTCGGAGGAACTGCACTTGAATCAGGCGCTGGAGGGCGTCGATATCGAGACGATTGAAAGCGATCTTGGTGAGTATATTATTCAGCTTGCAGGCGAGGCTCCATCTCATATCGTCATTCCGGCGATTCACAAAAACCGCTATCAGATTGCCGAACTGCTGTCCAAAGAAGCGGGGGAGGAACTGTCTGCGGATACGACGATTTTGGCTGGTTTTGTCCGTAAAAAATTGCGTGAAAAGTTTCTGGAGGCAGATATCGGAATGACTGGCTGTAATTTTGCCATCGCAGAGACGGGTTCCATGGTACTGTTCGAAAATGAAGGCAATGCGCGGATGGTATCCACTTTGCCCAAAACGCAAATTACGCTGATGGGTATGGAACGGATTATTCCATCATGGACGGATCTGGAGGTAATGGCTACATTGCTGCCACGCTCCGCTACCGGTCAGAAGCTGACGATGTATATGTCCGGTATTTCAGGCCCGCGGCGCAGTCAGGATGCCGATGGACCGGAGGAAATGCACATCATCATCGTAGATAACGGACGCTCGCTACAGCTAGGCAATCCCGAGTTTCAGGAGTTGCTGAATTGCATTCGTTGCGGGGCGTGTCTGAACGCCTGCCCGGTTTATCGCCACATTGGCGGACATGCGTATGGCGGGACCTATAGCGGACCTATCGGTGCGGTACTTACGCCTGCTTTGCATGGCAACATCGAAGAATGGAACGATATTGCAAGTGCGTCCAGTCTGTGTGGTGCGTGCTATGAAGCCTGTCCGGTCAAAATACCGTTGCATGACATGCTGGTCTATTTGCGCAGACGCAAAGTTGAGGCTGGACAAGGAGATAAGCTGGAAGCAGCAGGAATGAAAGGGTTTGCGACCGTTGTTTCCAGCTCGAAACGATTCGCAGCGGCGATTCGACTTGGGCAAATTGCCCAGAAGATGGTCGTCCGTAAGGGAGAAATTACGCTGAAGCTCGGCCCGCTAAAGGGCTGGAATACGTATCGCGTGGCTCCCTCTCTGGCGAAAAAATCCTTCCGTCAGCAATGGAACACCCTCGAACATGAGCTGGAGCAGGAACGTAACGTGATGCAGCCTGACGTTCGCAGCCGAATGGAGACGATTTTGGAAGATAGAAGTAAAGGAGGCAGGTAGCATGAGTGAACAGAATAGACCTTCTGCGCAAGCAAAGGCGGCCCATGAAGCGTGGCTCCATCAAATGGAAGGCGAATCCCGCGCCAAGCAGGTGCGCTTTATGGATAGCATTGCAACGAAGCTCAAGCGTCCGCGACAGACGGAGCGGCCCGTGCAGCCGTTTCGCGGCGCACCTGCATTTTGGCACGAATTCGAATGGAGCGCGGAGCAGCGCATCGAAGAGTTCACCGCCAACTTTACAAGTGTTGGCGGGCATGTCGTGCGTCTGCCGGATCTGGAGCAGACGGCAGACTGGATCGCGCGCAAGGCGCGTGAGCTGGGAGCGGCCTATATCGTCCGGCAGAATGAGCCGGACTTGGATGCGCTCCAGCTGGAAGCGGCGCTGCCGGAAGTCCGTCTATCGGTGTGGAACACCGATCCAGTCGAGGACTGGAAGGCCCGCGCCGCCGAGGCGGATATCGGCATCGTCATTGCCGATGAGGCCGCCGCCTACACCGGATCGGTGGCGGTGCTGTCCTCACCGGAGAAGGGCCGCGCGGTCAGTCTGCTGCCAACCGTGCTGATCATTCTCCTTCCACTGGAGCGTCTGCGGACGCGGCTGGGCGAGATTTTAGGCCGCTTTGACGAAGTAGGACGTGAGCAACTGCCCGCAGGGATTCATTTTATTACCGGACCCAGCCGCTCGTCGGATATTGAAAATGATCTGACCATCGGTGTACACGGACCCGGAATCGTTTATACGTTGTTAATAGGCTAGTTAATAGGGTGAGTTAGCAGGTAGACTGGCGAACCTTCAATTCAAAAGCAAGGGAGGCTGGCTCCAAAGGCTGCCCGTTCAATTGCTGATATAATGTACGGAACATTTCCTGTCCGATTCGCTGCAACGGGTTCGTAATATTGGTCAGTCCCATGGCGTCGGCTACCTGACTTTCGTCGGCTTCAAAGCCGACCACTGCCAAATCCTCTGGAACATTCCAGCCCTTACTGCGGGCGGCTGAGATAATACCGCATGCCACAAAATCATTGGTTGTCATGATGGCATGGGGACGTTCTCTTAATGACTCCAGCTTGGCGAACGCCCGCATTCCGTCCTGTACCGTATGGATACCGCTGAGCAACCATTCCTCATTCACTGGCAGCTTCCTTGCCGCGAGCAGGTCATAATAGGCCTGGAGTCTTCTTTGGCTGTTTACGCTGTTTTTTCTGCCTACGGTGCAGGCGATTTTTTCAAATCCCAGCTCGGCCAAATGCTCTAATCCAATCCGAAATCCTTCATAATGATCGAGATAAATGGATGAAATCTCTTTATTTTTTAATGGCTCACAGGTCACAATCGGCCCATATTGGGTATAACGCCTCACAGCAGACCAGTCCAGCATACGCCGTAAAATGACGAGTCCGTCCACTTTTTTCTGCCTCAATAGCTCTAACGCCGCGCTCTCCAAATCCCGCTTTTCCTCCGTCTGGTAGATGAGAACTTGATAATCCTGCTCTTTACCCGCATTGGATACTCCCTTGATGATTTGCATGTAATAATTATTAATCGTTGGGGTCATGATCCCGATAACCTTGGTACGGCCTACTTTCAACTGCACCGCATTAATATTCGGAATATAATCCAGTTCCCGAATGACTTCCATCACCCTGGTGCGCGTAGCTTCACTGACATAAGGATGATGATTAAGCACCCGAGACACGGTACTTGTCGATACCCCCGCAATTTCAGCAATTCTTTTTATATTATGCATGACTTTCAACTCCAAAAATTTAGTTCTTGACCTGGAATGCATCCCAGATTGTAGCATGAAAGCATAAAGCGTATGCAGCAATCCGGAATGCATTTGAGGGACATGGGTTCCGCATACTTCTTCACAAATTATAACCTACTTGGAGGAATGCAACATGGAACAGGCAAAAGGTTTTCCCAAGGACTTTCTATGGGGCGGGGCAGCCGCTGCCATGCAGATTGAAGGGGCTTACAACGTAGATGGAAGGGGGCTCTCGATTTCTGATGTATTTACCTTTGATCCAACACTCGACAAAAAGCATTGGCTGGATCAGTGGCATATGATGACCCATGCCCAAGTCAATGAAGCATTGGACCCAAACAGCACCAAAAATTATCCCAAACGTCGGGGAAATGATTTCTACCACCGTTATGAAGAAGATATTAATCTGCTGGCCGAGATGGGTTTTAAATGCTTCCGCACTTCCATTTCCTGGACACGTATTTTCCCGAATGGCGACGAGACAGAACCCAATGAGAAAGGGCTGCAATTCTATGACAAGGTTTTTGATGCCCTGCTGGCCAAAGGAATTGAACCTGTCATCTCGCTTACCCATTACGATATGCCTTTGTATCTTGTCACCGAATATGGTGGCTGGAAAAACCGGAAACTGATTGAATTTTTCGTCCGTTTTGCCGAGACTGTATTTACCCGTTACAAGAATAAAGTGAAATACTGGATTACGTTTAACGAAATGAACTGTGTCAAACATCATCCGTTTGTTAGCGCCGGGATCATTGAAGAAAATCACCCGAATCTGGAGCAGGACAAGTATCAATCTGCCCATCACCAGTTTATAGCCAGCGCGCTGGCAGTCAAAGCCTGTCATGAGATTATACCAAACTCCCAGATTGGGTGCATGATCAGCTATCTGTTGCTTTATCCGAATACCTGCAATCCGGATGATGTGCTTGAATGCCAAAAGGAAGAACGAGTATCCTTCTTTTTTAGTGATGTACAAGCCAGGGGGTATTATCCGTCCTATACCGCACGCATGTTCAAGGAAAAAGGCGTTGTCCTGCATAAAGAACCCGGCGATGATGAAATCCTGCGCGATAATCTCGTGGACTTCGTATCCCTGAGCTACTATATGTCCAACAATGCCAGCGCCACTGCCGACCAGCATGCCAAAGCAAGCGGAAATCTAATTGGCGGCGTGAAAAATCCTTATCTGGAGCAGTCCGAATGGGGCTGGCAAATTGATCCTAAAGGATTACGTTATGCGCTGAACAACCTGTATGACCGCTACCAGAAGCCACTGTTCATCTCGGAAAACGGCGTGGGCGCGACAGATCAAATGAGTCCTGACGGTACGATTAACGATGATTACCGTATCGATTATCTGAAAAAACATATCGAGCAAATGAGGGAAGCGATTGAGGATGGAGTAGATCTGTTTGGCTATACCGCCTGGGGCCCAATCGACATGATCAGTGCTTCAACTTCACAGGCATCCAAGAGATACGGCTTTGTCTACGTCGATCAGGATGATCTGGGCAACGGAACACTGAACCGCTACAAGAAAAAAAGCTTTGACTGGTATAAAAAAGTGATTGAATCGGGCGGAGAAGTGCTCTAAACGGAGGCGTATGATGCATGAAAGGCTCGAGCCTGCTCTTATGCCTGATCTGGGGCTTTAATTTTGTCATTATGAAATTGGGAAACGGAGCCTTTGAACCTGTACAATTTGCCGCTTTTCGGTTTCTCACCGGCACGCTGCTCCTGTTCGGAATTCTCATTTGGAAACGGGTCCCCAATCCTGACAGGCACACGATGAAATGGTATATCATCTGCGGAATTCTCCAGACTACCTATTTTAATATTGCTATTCAGATATCCCTGAACTATATTAATGCTGGCTTAACTTCCGTGCTTACGTACAGCATGCCGCTGTTTTTATCCATGATGGCCCATTTTCTTATTCCGGGTGAGCGGCTCAATACACGCAGGACGATTGGGATTGCTACAGGGATGATGGGCCTGTTATTTGCTATGGACATTCATTTGGGCGGCAATTTGTGGGCTATGCTGCTTGGGGTGAGTTCAGCGATTGCTTGGGCACTTTCCAACCTGATTATCAAGCTTAAGCTCCAGCATTGCGATAAAACCCAGTTTACGACCTGGCAGATGGCGTTCGGTGCACTCGGACTGCTATTGTATTCCCTGTTGTTTGAGCGATGGGAGCCGCATTTTAGCGCTGCGTCGATCTTTTATATTTTATTTTCCGGTATTGTGGCGTCGGCTCTGGCATTCCTGCTGTGGACCCATATTCTCACCAGAATGGAAGCAAGTAAAGCTTCTGTTACGCTGTTGCTGGTTCCTATCATCGGTGTTGTGTCCGGCTGGATCTTTCTTCACGAGGAACTCAAAGCGGCTACCTTGCTTGGCATTTTTTTAGTACTGGCGGGCATCTGGATTGTGAACCGTGCAGGGACTCCGAAGCTGCAGTAAACGAATGAAAGGCTTTTTTAATAAAGGGTTGACAGAAAAAAAGAAACTCTATTATAATGAAGCCAAGAAAACGATTACAAAAGTGAATCTCATAATTTTCAGGGTGTTACTATTTTAGGCATAACCTGAATGGAGTTCCGGTAAATGGGCGATAACGTCTATTAAGCGGTATTCTGTTCAGGTTTTTTAGTGTATGCACATTTTTTAACAGAGTCTCTTTAAAAAATGGCCTTCCAGTAAATAAAAGCAGGTGGTCGCATGATTTTGAAGAAAGCGCTTAACAACAATGTAGTATTAGCAGAGGAAGAGGACGCCCAAGAGGTCATTGCAACAGGAAATGGAATCGCATTCAACCTGAAACCGGGGGATACCATCGATGAGCGGAAAATCACGAAGCTGTTTGTAGTCAAAACTCAGGATCTATCCGCGAAGCTGGCGGATTTGCTGAAAGATGTGAAGATGGAATGTATTGAAATCGCGGATGAAATCGTGGAGTATGCCAGACCGAGATTGGCCGGAGAAATTAGTGATTATATTTATCTGGCCTTGATTGACCATATTTCATTTGCTATTGAGCGGCATGATCGGGGAACCCCGATTGAAAATCGGTTTCTATGGGAAATCAAGCGGTTTTATCGCGAAGAATTCGCTATCGGAAAACATGCGCTGGAGATGATCCGTAACAGGATCAACATCACGTTCGATGAGAATGAAGCCGGGTTTATTGCTCTGCATTTCGTCAACGCTCGCCTGGATAACCAGAAGCTTGACCTGACGCTAAAAACGTCAAAAGTCATCAAGGATATTATGGATATTGTAAAATACCACTTCAATGTCGAGATTGATGAAGATTCATGGAATTACAACCGATTTGTAACTCATCTTAAATTTTTTGCCCAGCGGCTTTTTGCCCATGAATCGGCAGACCCGCAGTACATGAATTTGTTCGAAGACCTGAAAATCAAATTTCCAGAAGAGCACAGATGTGTACAAAAAATAGGGGTGTATGTGAATAAGCAGTTTGAGCAGAAATTAACCAATGATGAAATGATGTATCTTATGATTCACATTTCCAGATTGGTCAACAGAACTGAAAACTAACAGGGTGTTACCATTCGTGGGCATTACCTGAGTGATTTCGATACTAAATTGCATTTTGGTATCGGTGATTACTCAGGTTTTTTTTATATCAACCAGAGAGCATTGGAGGCAGGCGTTATGAGCAAACATGATGAATTAGCGAAATTCATTGTAACAAATGTAGGCGGAGAGGAAAATATCCGTGATCTGTACCATTGTATGACCCGTCTGAGATTCACACTCAAGGACAAGCAAAAGGCCAACAAACAGGCTTTGGAAAATTCCGACGGGGTCATTTCCGTGATAGAGAGCGGGGGCCAATATCAGGTGGTCGTCGGCAATCATGTTAGCGAGGTCTATGATGCGATTGCGGGAAATTACAACCTTCAGGTAAAGAGCGGCAACAATGAGAAAGAGGATCATTCAAAAGAAGGTAATTTCATCAGTCGTGCTTTTACCGTCATGAGCTCTATCTTCCAGCCGATTGTACCTGCTTTGGCTGGTGCAGGGATGCTGAAAGCTATCCTGGTTATTCTTACACAGTTAGAGTGGCTGGACAGTGCCTCCAGTACCTATGCTATCCTTGCTGCCGCAGGTAACGGCGTGTTTTTCTTCCTGCCACTGATGTTAGCGTTTTCAGCTTCTAGAACGTTCAAGACCCAGCCTATCGTATCTGCCGCAATTATGGCCGCTTTGCTGGAGCCTAACTTCACCAAGCTGATGGAAAACACGGGGGATATTGCTTCCTTTATCCATATTCCCGTTGTCCTGATGAGTTATACGACATCCATTATTCCAGCGATTTTAGCCATTTGGCTGTATTCATACCTGGAACGATTTCTGAAGCGGGTAGTTCCGAAAAGCATTGAATTATTTATGGTCCCGCTCGTTTCCTTATTAATTATGGTTCCGCTTACCGCCATTGTGATCGGTCCGCTGGGAGTGTACACCGGTAAAGGTATTGCGGATGGTATTGAATTTTTGAGTACGCAAAGCGGCCTGTTGACCGGGGCCATTCTGGGTGGCGGCTGGACCTTCCTGGTGATGTTTGGTTTACACTGGGGGATTGCCCCTGCGATGATCAACAATCTTTCCCTCAAAGGGTTTGATACGATCCGACCCATGATGGCTTCCGCGACCTTCGCCCAATCCGGTGTCGCTCTTGGGGTCTTTCTGAAAGCCAAGGACAAAAAGCTGAAAGCTTACGCGCTGTCATCTATTTTCCCTTCACTGTTCGCTGGTATTACAGAGCCTATCGTTTATGGGTTGTCCGTGAAGCTGAAAAGACCGATGATTGCCGCCGTCATCGGGGGAACGATCGGAGGAGCCATTGCTGGGCATTTCCAGACGACCGTGCTTGCTTATGTGTTCCCGGCCATAACGACTATTCCGGCGTTCTTTACAAATACCATTGCTTTTTATTTAATCAGCATCACCATTTCATTCGTGGTTACTACTGTATTAACTTATATTCTGGGCTTCAATGAAGGTAACGGGGCAACGGTTGCGGAGACAGGAAAAACGGAATCAGAAAAATCCGAGCCTGCCTTACAGACTGAATCTGGACAAACCGTAGTCATCGAGAGTGTCTATGCTCCTATAAATGGCGTAATTGTTCCGTTAAGTGAAGTACCTGATCCGGCATTCTCTACAGAAGCGATGGGTCAAGGAATAGCCATTCTACCGAGTGAAGGAAAGGTATATTCACCAGTGTCCGGGGTTGTCTCGCTCGTATTCCGAACCGGCCATGCGGTAGCCATCACCTCCGACAACCATCTGGACTTGTTAATTCATGTGGGACTCGATACGGTTAAGCTGAAAGGCAATTATTTCACAAAGCATGTGGAGCAAGGGCAACGGATTGAACGGGGTGATTTACTGCTTGAATTTGATATTCCGAAAATCCAGGCAGCCGGTTATGACCTGACCACTCCGATTATTGTTACCAACAGTACTGCTTACCAAAAGGTCACCCAAACACAGCAAAAATCTGTAGATTTGCAAAGTGTTTTGCTCACAATACATTAAATAAAGGAGGAAATAAGTCATGACAGAACAAATAGCCAAAAGTTTTCCTGAGAATTTTCTGTGGGGTGGTGCTATAGCGGCGAATCAGGCCGAAGGGGCATGGAACGAGGACGGTAAAGGACCAGCGATCAGTGATGCATTCCGGGGAGGAATTGTAGGCGGAACGTTTGATGATACGATTGATGAGAACAAGTATTATGCCAGCCATGAAGCGATTGATTTTTACCATCGTTACAAAGAAGATATCGCCCTGTTTGCGGAGATGGGCATGAAATGCTTTCGGACTTCCATTGCATGGTCCCGAATTTTCCCGAATGGGGATGATGCCGAGCCGAATGAAAAAGGGCTGCAATTTTACGATGATCTGTTTGATGAACTATTGAAGTATGGAATTGAGCCGGTCATCACTATTTCTCACTTTGAGCTGCCCCTGAATCTGATTCGCAAATACGAAGGCTGGAAAAGCCGCGAGCTGATTGGATTCTACGTAAAGTATGCGGAAGTTGTCTTCAAACGTTATAAAAACAAAGTGAAATATTGGATGAACTTCAACGAGATCAACCATTTTCACACGATTCCTTTGGCGGCAGGAGGCATTGTTGTCCAAGACGATGAGCACAAGCTTCCGACGATTTATCAGGCCAGTCACCATGTTTTTGTTGCCAGCGCTCTGGCTACTAAACTGTGTCATGAAATTATCCCGGGTGCGATGATGGGCGCTATGTTATCCCTGAGTCCGATCTATCCGAATACCTGCAATCCGGACGATGTGTTTGACGCCTATGAGCTGAGAAGAAGATCTTTATTTTATTCCGATGTACTCCTTAGAGGCTATTATCCAAGCTATGCCAAACGGATCTGGAAAGAGCATAACATCGTGATTCAAATGGAGCCCGGAGATGAACAATTACTGCGAGAGCATACGGCTGATTATTTGGGCTTTAGCTATTATCGAAGTACGACGCATAAAGCAGGTATGCCCATTCTGGGCAATACAGGGGGAATTATGGGACTCGACAATCCCTATTTGGAAAAAACGCCATGGGGATGGCCGATTGACCCGAAAGGCTTTCGCTATGTGTGTAATGAAATGTACGACCGTTACCAGAAGCCTCTATTTGTTGTAGAGAACGGCTACGGCAGTCATGATGAAATTCTGGAAGACGGTTCAATTCATGATCCCGAGCGAGTAGACTATCTGAACAAACATCTGATCCAGCTCCATGAAGCTATTGAAGATGGCTGCGAAGTGCTTGGCTATACCTGGTGGGGCCCAATCGACATTGTCAGCGCGGGAACAGGAGAGATGAAAAAAAGATACGGCTTCATCTATGTGGACAAAAACAACGATGGTTCAGGTACGCTGGAAAGAAGAAAAAAGAACAGCTTCTACTGGTACCAAAAGATTATCGAATCCAACGGGGAAGCATTGTTCGATTCCCAAAAATAAAGGGATACAATCCTTAATTCCATAAAAGTCAGGAACGAACCGGCCAAAGATACGATCTATGGCTGGTTCGTTTGTATATGGACTAGCGAGAATGATAGAGAGGGAAGCGAGTTTCAAAATCCGTCTGTCTGCGGCTGCTTCTAACCGAAATACTGCCATCGTGCAGTTCGGTAATGTAAGAGGTGGCATGTACCATGATGACGGCTAGAATCGCCATGGCTCTAACCAACTGCAACTCGGGAATTCTTTCTTTGGATGTCGGGCTTATAAGGGGCTTCATAAGCTTCATTTCCTTTGGGGTGTGAACTGTCTCTCTATTAAAAAATAAAGTTCTTAACAACCCGGAAGGCAAGGACTTAAGAAACGCTTATGAACTTCTTAACTTTTATTAAGAATTGATGGGGAATAGAAAAAAGAACTTTCAATCCACATGAAAGGTGCATGTAAGCACTTCAAGGTGGCTATGAAAGTTCTTTTTCATATTTAATTTTCTTCATACGGTGGTTACTTGCAACGTCTGATCTGTCCGCGAATGGCTCCATCTGGATGCCGGACGGTATGAACATTAACATAAGCATTGCCTTCTCTGAGCTGGCAAACTAAGTCATAAATGGTTCTGCCTCTGAGTGGACCGACGAGGTCACATGCACGCAGCACACCGCTGACAACGCCTCTTTTGACCGTGATTCCGAATTTGGAAGGGCCGAACAGGACAGCTACGACCGGACCATTTTCACCCTTGCGTCCCAGATGAATATCCGCTCTGGTTACTCGCGAAATGTTGCGCAGGATAAGCTCGAATTTTAATTGCCGACGTTCCTTATGGTAATGAAACTCCGCATTTCCCGTGGCATTTGTTCTGACAGGAGGTACTTCATGACTCCCCCTTAAAGTGGCTTTAAACGTAGACATTACATCGCTCCTTTTCCCATTGTTGGTTTAGTGTATTCATGGGGCCAGGGAAAGGGCTGTACATTCGCCTATAAAGAGAAAGTTGTGTGTTTAGCAAGTTATTTAGTCCAAGCATATAAGTCATCTTTTCATAGACTATGAGTATCTGGTAGAGAAAGGGGGAAAAAACATGGGAACATTTATAGATGGAAGAACATCTCAAAATGCCTCATTTGCAAACTCTATTGCCATTCCGATCACCGTTTTGAATACGCCGCAATTGTTTGGGCAGATCGGATTAAACACACTGGGAATTACAGGCACGCCGCGGGTTCTGCTTAAAGGTACTCTGTCGGTTCAACTGCCACTGGCTTTAGTAGGAATTACGATCACTATTGTAAGAGGTACCTTGCCAACCGATCCACTTGTTTACTCGGCAACGTCTACGTTTAGCCTGAGTATAACGGCTCCTCAGGTCATCGCGTTCTCGGCAGATGACTTTAACCCGCCGATTACGCCACAGTTGGTGTACACCGCTTTTGTTTCTTCAAACCTGCTGGGTACGATACGGGTAGGTCCAGAGAGCTTCGACGGTATTTTGGTTGGAGATTGATGTAAGGATATAAATGAATTGAATTTCAAAAAGGTTCCTTTTGTACGAAGGCCCTGCAGGTGAATATGTGCGGGGCTTATTCACATTGGGATATTTACATAATATACCCATTTATTCTATAATGTTTAAGAGTGCGATTGATTTGAAAGGGAGTGATCAGATGAATAAGCAGGCCTTCGCCTGCATAGGAATCAAATGGGTACAAACCTGTATCCATGAGGTAAAGGAACGAAATTATTGTATGCGCTTACAAAAAATCGAAACGTCCTTAGGGTATTCTACATTTTGAAGGAGGAATGATGATATGAAGTGGATGAAAGGAATGACCAGTATGCTTTTGGTCGCTTTATTATGTAGTACGCCGGGCTTGAATGGGACAACACCTGCGTATGGAGCGGCTGGTGATTACAAATTTGATTTTGGCGCGGGTCCAGTGGAATCAGGCTATACCGGGGTGAGTGCATCCCTGCGATACGATGCGACGCGCGGTTACGGATTTCGTACACCCGAGAACGTACGTAATGTGGGAGCAACGGGTACTGGCGTCGCTAGTGATGCGGTACGGTTTCTGACTACCGGTACGAAAAGCGAGAATACATTTGATGTGGATCTTGCCCCAGGGGTATATGAGGTGTCGGTCACGTTAGGGAATACGACCCGAGCGAGCGTTGCCGCCGAGGGAGTGTATCAGGTCATCAATATGACGGGGGACGGAGCAAAGGACCGTTTTCAAATTCCCGTGACGGACGGACAATTGAATTTGCTGATTACAGAAGGTAAAGAGGGAACCTCTTTTGCAATAAGTGCATTGGAAATCAGGCGATTGTCTAATAACCCCGTTACGAATCGGACGATTTACATCGGCGGCGATTCTACTGTCTGCAATTACTATCCACTGGATAGCAGCGTGCAGGCCGGATGGGGTCAGCTATTGCCGCAATTCGTAAACACCAATACATTCCAGATCCGTAACATGGCCTCAGGGGGGCAAATTGCAAGGGGCTTCCATCAGGACGGTCAGCTAGAGGCTATCATCAAATACATTAAGCCAGGGGATTATTTCATTCTCCAGTTGGGCATTAATGACACCAACCCGAAGCATAACGAAAGCGAAGCGGAGTTTAAGGACTGGATGCGGGATATGATCCGGCAGGTCAAGGCCAAAGGGGCAATCGTAATCCTTTCAACACCGCAGGGGCGAGCCACTGATTTTAACGCGAATCATGTACACACCGCTGAAAATAGATGGTATAGAGGCTCTATTTTAGCGCTGGCTCAAGAGGAACAAACGCCTTTGGTCGATCTGAACGTCCTTAGCTCAGCTTATTTTACTTCCATTGGCCCACAAGCCACACTTGCCCTGTATATGAACGGTGACACGCTGCATCCGAATTATGCGGGAGCAAAGGAACTGGCACGTCTAGTAGCAAAGGATTTAAAAAGGCAGGGTCTAAGCGGATTCTAGCCTTCGCCAACTGAAGACTGTGGGTGCTATAATGATAGAAAAACAGCACGAGAGCCGGAATGGTTTTGTTGTCTGGTGTCAGCATTGTATTGAGACGTGAAGACCACAGTTTACGGCTAGGGGAAAGGAGATCCGACGATAACATGCAGCCTTTTACAGCTCGTGTATTAAAAATAATCCAGCTCATCCCTGAGGGAAAAATCATGACCTACGGACAAATTGCAGCGGAAGCAGGGAGTCCGAGAGGGGGCGCGTCAGGTGGTGCGTATTTTGCATACGCTTAGCAGCAAGCATCGCTTGCCCTGGCACAGGGTTGTAAATCGATTGGGGGAAATCGCGCTACAGGACGATGAAGGAGCTTCTTTACAAAGGCTGCTTTTGGAAGCGGAAGGTATACAGTTTATGGAGAACGGACGAATTTCACTGGAAAAATACTTGCATGATTCTCAAGCAATGATAGAAGACGAATAGATAGAAACAACCTAAAAATGCCGATCACGTACGCATGCAAGCGACGTTGATCGGCTTTTTAGGTTAGAAGTGAGATACATCTCTATTAAAATCATCCCTAGCTGATCAGATGTTGCTGATTCCGTTGGGCAAGGTGGAAAGAAATACTGTTTATAAGCGGTAAATCGTTATTTTTCCGGGCTTCCCGGATCAGTTGCTTCTTTTGCTGTTCGGATTCACGTAAAAATCGGGTCATCCACAAATCAGACGGTTCGTTCGTAGTTGTCATGCGAGATTCTTTTATCATCTATTAACCCTCCCAGTGAGCGGCTGTTATTCTTTCTCTAGTATATGCTCCTAACCTTAATAGATACTGTTGGTTTCCTTAAAATTAGCTGAAATTTAGGTAAATTTCAGGTAAAAACAGATTCGTTTTATATCTGATTTGCAAGAGAACAGCTTGTATTGACAATGTTGAAATAAAGGTTACAAAAATGTATTGGTTTAACACCTTGTACCACCATTCACCTGAAAGTACAATTAGGTGGCGGATAGACTGTGGAAATTTATGTCGAAATCTATGGAAATAATTCGAAAGATTACACCGAAAGGGGAGAGATTCACCTATGAAGTATAAAGCGGCTGCGACGCTGCTCGTATTGACGATGTCGTCAGGCTTGATTTCCACCGTTCAGGCTGACAGTGCAGCAAGAAGCACAACAGGAAATACGTCAGCAAGTATATCAGGAACCTCGTCTGCTGCGGTTACATCGAAGACCGCCTCCATAACGGGTCAGGCTTTACCTCCATTAACGCTCAAGCAGGCAGCGGAATGGGCACAAACGAATAGCTACAACACGCGTACTGCCGAGCGGGACGTGGAGCGTCGAAGAATGGAACTGAAAAATGCGGAAAAGGATCTGGGCAATGCATTCGTCGATTTTATAGATGGTGAATATGTTGGTGATGAGTCATCCTGGAGAAATTATAACTCTTCGACGTTATCCTATCTAGCCAGCAAAAAGCAGGCGCAGTTCGCCAAGGATCAGATTTATTTTAATGTGATGAAAAGCTACCAAAGCGTATTCGTGGCAGAGAATCAGGTGAAAAATGATCTGGAAGCGCTTGAAATTGCTCAAGCGGAGGAAAAGATTGCACTCGCCAAATTTGCGCGCGGCAAGCTGTCTGAGTATGCGAAAAACGAGAGTACACAGGCCAGAAGCCAGGCGGAGCAGACGATCGAGCAGGGGAAAATTGCGCTGCAAAAATCGCGTGACGCTCTGAATTTTCTGATGGGCCAGCCTAATGGAACAGCCTATGAAATGGTGGATCGACCAGTGTACAAGGAACCGAAGAAGCTGGATATCGAAATACATATACAACAGCTGATGGATATGAATCCGAACTTGTGGAAGCTGGAGGATAGCATCAAGACTTCGGAACTCAATGTGAGATATTTCGATTTTAACAGCGGTGCAGGTGCTTACGATCTAGCCAAAATGGACGTGGATACAGCCAAGGAGGAGCTGGACAAGGGAGAAAAGGATTTTGCCGAATCGCTCCGCAATTTATATGCCACGGTCAAGGAAAACCAAAAAAAATACGTTCAGCTGGAAGAAAGTCTGCGCACGGCAAAAGAGGGGCTGGAGCTGTCCCGCAAAAAAGTGGGCCAGAGGCTTAATTATCGAGCTGGAGCTGAAAAATAGCCAGTTGAAGGTGAACCAGATTGAACGGCAAATGGAAGAGCTGGCGATTGAGCTGAGCCAGAATGAATACACGTTGAGCAAGCCATGGAGCACATAGGGAGGAAACGAAGTTGGCAGAAACGGTTTTAAACGACGCCTTATTAAAGTTACGAAGAAAACGGAGAAAAAAGTGGATCTGGACCATGGTTGTGCTGCTAGTAATAGGCGGGGGTGGAACAGCAGTATATTTGAAGCTTCCCAAAGAGCAGGCTGTACCATTGGTTCAGGACGAGACGCTTAAAGTGGAACGCGGGGATGTGAGCGAGAAGCTGGATACGTCTGGTACCGTGCAGGCTTCCAAGGAAGTAAAGCTGAATTTCACAAGTGCAGGCGAAAATAAGCTGGCGGCGCTAAACGTAAAGGCCGGAGACAAGGTGAAAAAAGGACAAGTCCTGGCTCTTCTGGACAGTTCTGAAATTAAGATGCAAATCCAGAGCGCATCCGATAATTTGGAAATATCCAAATCCAAGCTGGCTGAATTGGAGAAGGGGCCGAAGGTGGAGGATATTGAAATTCAGAAGACGAACGTGCTTCGGGCTAAAATGGCTGTCGATACAGCGCAGGAATCATTTGAGCTGGAAGAAGCGGAAAGTCAGAAGAAGGCTTCCAAAAAGCAGTTGGAGCAGGCGCGAAAGGCATATGAAGATCAAAAGTTTTTACATGATGCCGGAGCGGTGTCCAACAGTGAAATGGAGCAGGCAGAGCAAGCGCTGGATAAGGCGCAGACAGATTATGACGGTCTGGATTTACAATTCCGCAAAATCATGTCGCAAAAGCGTCATGCTATCGCAGAGGCTGAAATCGGCTATCGATCGGCTATGGCTGAGCTTCGCAAAACGGAGGTTCCAGCCGATGCCTCCAATATCCAATCCGCACGGATTGAGGTTAGAAGGCTGGCCACCGAGCTGGAGCAGAAAAAAAATGACCTGAACAAGCTTCAGGTCACGGCACCGTGGGATGGAGTCATTTTAAAGGTGAATGGGGATGTCGGAACCAGTCCAACGGCACCTTTTATCGTCATGAATAACTCGGACTCCAACAATCTCAAGATTAGCGCAAAAATCAGTCAGAACGATATTGTAAAGGTGAAAAAAGGACTTTCAGCAGTGTTATCCACCAATGCTTACCCGGGTGAGTCGTTCCCGGGCAAGGTGCAATTCGTCTCACCGGAAGCATCCACAGATGAAGGCATGACGACCTATCTGATGGAGCTGTCCGTTCATGACCCGAAAGGCAAGCTGAAAACCGGTATGATTATGAATGTGTCTGTTATTTTGGGAGTACACAAAAATGTGCTGTTTGTGCCAGCGATTGCGCTGAGATCCGAAGGCGGACAGGACGGCGTCTATCTTGCTTCCAATCCGGCAAATCCAGGGGCGCGCACGTTCAAGCCCGTAGAGCTCGGATTTTACACGCCAGATCGGGTTGAACTCAAGTCAGGTGTGAAGGAGGGCGATACGATTGTTATGCCTGCTCCTGAAGCACCGCCAGACCCTTCCAATATGGGTGGCATGCAAGGAGGCTTTTAAACGGGGATGAGACATGTCATTCAAATTGAGGATATGAAAAAGGTGTACCAGGTTGGGGATCAGGAAATTCATGCCCTGCGTGATGTGCAACTCAACATTGCTGACGGTGATTTTGTGGCAATCATGGGCCCGTCTGGATCAGGCAAGTCCACGATGATGAATGTCATCGGCTGTCTGGATCTGCCTACCTCGGGACAATTTTATTTGGACGGTTATTCCATACTGGAAGCTCGTGAGGATGAGCTGGCTATTATCCGTAATCAGAAAATCGGATTTGTATTTCAAAAATTCCATTTGCTTCCGCGGGCCACAGCTTTGGAGAACGTAGAGCTGCCGATGATTTATGCAGGCGTACCAGCCAAGGAGCGGCGCTTGCGGGCCATTGAGGCGCTGACCAGTGTGGGGCTGGGCGATCGGATGAACAACAAGCCGAATGAGCTGTCAGGCGGTCAGCAGCAACGGGTATCCATAGCGCGCGCACTTGTGAACAATCCGGTGATTCTCTTGGCGGATGAGCCGACAGGCGCACTGGACTCCAAAACGAGCGTTGAAATTATGGAGATTTTCCAACGCCTGAACGATCAGGGTAAAACGGTTGTGCTCGTTACGCATGATCAGGAAATTGCGGAATACGCCAAGCGTCTGATTCATTTTCGCGATGGACGGATTGAAGAGGATCAGCCTGTTGGGAACCGAAGAATGGCGGCAGAGGAAGTGAAGGCATGAAATTTCGGGAAATTATCCGGGTATCGCTCAACAGTTTGCGAACCAATATGCTGCGATCCTTGCTGACCATGCTGGGTATTATTATTGGAGTGGCTGCTGTAATCGCGATTGTTGCCATTGGTAAAGGCTCTACGGCCACGATTACGTCGCAGATTAACAGTATGGGGAATAATTTGCTCATGATTTATCCTTATGCCCCATATGATGGGTCCAGCTCCATGTCGTTCAATCAGACGAAAGGAATATCTCTGGAGGATATCGCTGCGCTAGAGCAGCAAAAAGCCGTAGCCGAGGTAGCTCCAAGTGCCATGACCAATGCGGATATTACGTGGAGCCGCAATAAGGTCAGCGGGCAGATTGAGGGGACTTCGCTGGCTTTCATCCATGTGAGAAAGCTGTCACTCGCTCAGGGCAGGTCTTTTACCCACTATGAAGTGGAAAAGAGACTGAATGTCGTGGTGCTAGGGAGCGATGCAGCCCGTAATATTTTTGGTCCGGATGCCTCCAAGGCGGTGGGGGAAACGATCATGATCAAGCAGCTTCCTTTTAAGGTGGTCGGGGTACTGACGAATTCCAATTCCAATATGAGTAACAGCGGGCAGCAGGTATATGTGCCGATTACAACAGGGATGGAACGGCTGGGGAATATGAGCATTCAGCAGGTGAATGCTTCTGCAACAACGGAGGAGAAGATTGACCAGGCGAGTGCTGAAATCCGACAGGTGCTGCGTGCCCGGCATGAGCTGAAGCCATCAGAGGGCGATGATTTTCAGATCATGACCCAGACGGAGATCCTAAAAACGGTCTCAGGTGTAGACAAGGTTATGAATATGCTGTTGCTCGGCGTTGCTGCGATTGCGCTCGGTGTTGGGGGCATTGGCATCATGAATATTATGCTGGTGTCCGTCACGGAACGGACGAGGGAGATCGGGATTCGCAAGGCGATTGGTGCGCAGCGCAGTGACATTATGCTGCAATTTCTGGCCGAGGCTGTTTTTCTTAGTCTGATGGGCGGACTGGTTGGCGTTATGGCGGGTCTTGGGGGCGCGAAGCTGCTGGAGAAATTTGTCCATATGCCGATTGTGTATACGATGGAACCGGTGCTGTACTCTTTTCTGTGCTGCATGGGGGTTGGTGTACTGTTTGGAGTGTACCCGGCGCGGAAGGCGTCCAAGCTGCGTCCGATCGATGCTTTAAGATACGAATAAAGGAGCGGATACTTCGTCTTACTCGAAAGAGCAGGGTGTGAAGTATCCGCTTTTTTGGTGTGGTATAAGTGCTTTAAACGATAAAAAACCATCAATAACCGCTTTAATTTTATATATGTGATGTTTTATATGCTTTTATAGGTTGATTTATAATTATATATGACGTATTATATTCAATATCAGATAGCAAGGAAAAAAAAGGAGGGGCGTTCATCATCGACCTTACGGCAAGACAAGTGGAAATTTTAAACATCGTACAAAAGCATGCCCCGATTACCGGTGATCAGATTGCGGAAATGCTCAATCTCAGCAAGGCGACCATTCGGACTGACCTATCCAAGCTGGGCATTCTGAATTATATAGATGCGAAGCCCAAGGTTGGTTATTTTGTCGGAAAACGGGGCACGCCGAACCGGGAGGAAAAATTCCGGCTCATGCAAATGAAGGTCGGCGATCTTCACGGGGTTCCAGTCATCGTACGTGAAACAACAACGATTCAGGAAGCTGTGGTTGCTCTTTTTCTGGAGAACGTGAGTAACCTGATCGTTACCGATGAGGAGGGGAATCTGGCAGGAGTAGCTTCCCGCAAGGATCTGCTCAAGGTTACGTTAGGCAATCCGAATGCGGCGACCATCCCTGTCAGTCTCGTCATGACTCGTCAGGCAAATGTCGTCACCGTTTCCCCGGAAGACACTGTATTGGAGGCAGCGCGCAAAATCATTGCCCGTCAAATCGACAGTCTGCCTGTCGTCGTCCCTTCCAACTCCGACAAACCAGGGGAACACTGGAAAGTCGTGGGACGCATTACGAAAACAAATATTATCAAAATGTTGCTCGATATGGTAGCAGAGGATTAATGGGAGGAATCGAATGGTTCAGGCGCGCAGTCATTTTATAGCGATCTGTTCAGACTCGATTGGCGAGACGGCGGAAGCCGTCGTTCAGGCGACCATGCGCCAATTTGAGCTACCGGACACAGAGATCAAGAGATTTATGAATGTAAGAGATGAAGACGAACTGAGCCGGGTGATGGAAGAGGTGGCTGAGCGTAAAGGTTTTGTAGCCTATACGCTGGTACAGCCGGAATTGAGAGAAGCGATGAAAGAGGAGGCTGTCCGGCTGAATGTGCGGGCTGTCGATATCATGGGCCCGATGATGCAGGCGTTTGCTGACACGTTCCATGATGATCCCAAGGAAAAACCCGGCTTGCTGCATCGGATGGACGATAATTATTTTCGTCGTGTGGAAGCCATGGATTTTGCGGTTCAATATGATGATGGCAAAGATGTGAGCGCCATTCTCAAAGCAGATATTGTACTGCTAGGCGTATCTCGTATTTCCAAAACTCCTTTGTCGATGTTTCTGGCGCATAAAGGTTATAAAACAGTCAACATTCCCGTTGTACCGGAGCTGACACCGCCTGCACAGTTGCAGGATGTACAGCATGGTCGGGTGTTTGGGTTAACGATCCAGCCGGAGTTGCTGCTAAAAATACGTAGTGAGCGACTCAAGGTGATGGGACTGCCTAACAATGTGCAATATGCTACATCGAAGCGGGTGGAGGAAGAGATTGCGTATGCGCAATCCCTGTTTACGAAGTTAGGTTGCCCGATCATAGATGTCACCGATAAAGCGATTGAAGAAACAGCGGGTTTGATTATCAGGATGTTATAGAAGCGTAGCTGCTCAATAGATAATAGTTGCTGTAGGATACAGGAGTGTTATAGATAAATAGATAAAAAAGGCAGCATAGCTGCTCTAAAAATAATGATTTGCCATAGGATAACAATTATATATAGGAGAGGTGGAGGGAAGGTATGGAGAGTCAACTGGCATTGGAATTCGTTCGGGTTACAGAGGCGGCAGCGCTGCAATCAGCGCAATGGACAGGACGTGGAGATAAGAACAGCGCGGACGAGGCGGCTACGGTAGCCATCCGGACTCATTTTAACGCGGTATCTATGGACGGTACGGTCGTCATTGGCGAAGGAGAAATGGATGAGGCTCCCATGCTGTATATCGGGGAAAGAGTAGGCAATCGCAGAGGGCCGGCCATAGACATCGCCGTCGACCCGCTGGAGGGAACCGAAACGGTGGCGAACGGATTGAACAACGCCCTATCGGTCATTGCTGCTGCCCCCGCGGAGGTCTGCTCCATGCTCCGGATATGTATATGCAAAAAATGGCCGTAGGCCCGGCACTGGCTGGAAAGCTATCGCTGGATGATCCGATTCCGGCTACCCTGTCAAAGGCCGCACGGATACTGGGTAAATCCTTGTCCGAACTTACCGTGTCCATTCTGGATCGTACACGTCACGCCGGAATTATCAAGCTTCTGCGGGAGAGCGGCGTTCGGATCAAGCTGCTTGGGCATGGAGACGTAATGGGTGCAATTGAAACATGCCTGGATAGCGGTGTTGATCTGCATATCGGCTCCGGTGGAGCGCCTGAAGGTGTGTTGGCTGCTGCGGCGCTGAAATGCATGGGTGGAGAGATTCAAGGTCGTCTGTTGCCTCATGGTGAAGAAGAGATCGAACGGTGCAAACGTATGGGCATTGCTGATCCGGGGGCTTTATTGTCAATGGATGATATGGTCGGACGCCAAGGCGTGATGTTTGTGGCTACGGGTGTGACACCTGGCGAGTGGTTGCAGGGGGTTCGTTCTCTCCCTGGTCATAGAGCGGAAACCCATTCGGTCGTGATGCACTCGGAAACAAAAACGATTCGCTTCGTGCGTAGTATTCACCACACAACAGACGCTTCCGGTACGCTCGCTGCAGCCGCATCCTCTTAAGTCTTCACAGCTACATCAAAGACCAAGTCATAATAAGCTTGAAAACAGCAAGTCTCTTACCACATAGAGACTTGCTGTTTGGTGTTTCAGGTTCGTTTGTCGATTGCAGAAGGGCCAGAACCAAAGATATAAATTCCTGAAAATTGACACTTTTGAAGGAAGATAAAAACGTTTCTATAAAGGTTTGAAAAGAAAATTCTTAGCTCTAGGGGAGAAAAATTCAATCTGAACTAAAATTTTTTGACAGAGAGTCGAAAAAAAATCTGCGAAAATTGGTTCTATAGAACTACAAAATGGCATGATCTATTAAAAAATTAAAGAGTTATTAATTTTGGTTGATCTGAGCTTGATGAAATTTGATTCCATAAAATAGGAGGTCGAAGGCTGTTGCGGAAAAAGGCGGAAATTGTCGGATGATATCAGGACGAATTTGTTACATTTATGTTAATGGCATGTAAAGGTAAAATTGTTGTAGTACAAAGCTTTCTAGCTTTATTGCAAATCATAATAATTTGATTTTACAAAATTCATGAAAATCTGAAAACTCGTTTTGAATCCAATTAATAGATCATGATCAGCAGGAAATTAATGCATAAAGTGAAATTGTTGCTTTTAAAGACTGGGAATAGATAGCATAATATGGATTTTGTTTTATTTTTATGAACTCTATCAATTTAGATCTTTTGTCCCATGTCAAGCGGTTTTAAAGTTTGTATATTTAAAAATAGTTAGAAAGTGTTGGAAGAAAAAAAGAGATATAAGGATTTAATGTAAAATTCTGAACTGTGTAGAGGATGGAGGAATTCATATGACGACTCGGTCACAATCTTGGTTTGCGAGAACCGCGGTTCATCCGGCTGAGAAGCTCCAGCTATTTTGCTTCCCTTATGCTGGTGGCGGTGCTTCCATATTCAGTTCCTGGAAGTCTAGACTTGCGCCTGATATTACTGTGTTGCCTGTACAGCTTCCAGGACGTGAAAGCCGTTCCACAGAAGCCCCAATGGATACCATTCAGGACATCGTGCACTCGCTGCTTCCTGCTATGGCTCCATACGTACATAAGCCGTTTGCTTTCTTTGGACACAGTATGGGAGCATTGATTGCTTTTGAAACAGCACGGCAATTGTATAGCAAAACCGGAAAACTGCCTGTCCATATCATCGTATCCGGTAAATCCGCACCACATCGTCCGTATTCAAAAAAACAACTCCATGATTTAGCAGATCAACCTTTCACCGAAGAGCTTCGTTTGATGCAGGGAACACCCGAAGAAGTACTGCAAAATGCAGATTTAATGCAAATTATTATGCCTCGTCTGCGCGCGGATTTTAAGGTGTGCGAAACGTATGTTTATCAGCAGGGAGGCCCCTTGGCCTGTCCGATGACTATTTTGGGCGGCATGAAGGATCATGAGGTGAGCACTGATTCACTTCATGCCTGGCAGCAGCACACCACATCGCCCATTGATGTGCGAATGTTCGAAGGAAATCACTTTTTCATTCATGAACAAGAGCAAGAAGTTATAAGCACAGTCGTGAATATTTTGTCCGCATCTTCAGCCCTGAACCACGCTGCTGCAGCTCATACATCTTACAGCACCAATACCCTACAACCACGATTCAGGCAGAGTTAAAAGTCCCACACATCATGATACACCACGATACACAAACATGATTAACATCTCGGCAACCACTCGACAATCAACCCACCACCATGATGCAATGCCCAGCATAATTCAAGAATGATTTCATTCCATGTAAATACTCATACATCCAGAGCCAGAGTTTATCTCACCATGTCCATTGCAACTTCAGGATTTTGCAAAATCCTCACTAAAAAAGTTCGCACTGCGAAAGTGTGAGCAACGAAAAAGAGGGATGTCCTTGTTTCGATCAAATTCTGCTTTTCGAAGACTCGCGCGTTATGTAAGACCGTACAATCTATGGGTTTTCATAACGGTGATCGCCTCCTTATGTTTGGCAGCCATAGACATTATTTTGGGTAAGGCCATCGAGCAAATGGTTGCGGGGACCTTCTCCTCCACCCAGAACATGATCTATTTAGTTGTTGGTATGACGCTAGTTGGAATGCCCTGTAAGTTTGTGATGAGGTACGCTTCGGCGCGATTTAGCGTTAGCGCACTGCGCGATTTGAGAGGCGACCTCGTACATAAGTTTTGCGATTTACCAGTTTCCAGAGTGGAGAGGAAGTTTACTGGAGATTTGGTATCCCGGCTTACGAACAATACGGCGATGCTACAGAATTTTTTTATTGAGCAGTTTGCCAATCTGTTTTATTTACCGCTTGTGTTTACGGCATCACTAGTGTTGCTTTTAATGACAAGCTGGAAGCTGGTCTTGGCCAGTCTTGCGCTTTTGCCTGTAGGTATGATCATAACAACACTGATGAGCAGGCCGATTGAAAAATATTCCGAGCAGCTTCAGGAGAAAATGGCTCATTTGAACGCGGTCGGACAGGATGCAATTGGAGGAATTCCTATCGTCAAGGCATTCAATATGCAGGCTGTGCTGTTGAAGAAGTATATGGTGATGATGGAGGAGGTCGTCAGACGCGGCTTGGGGCTGGAAAAGCGCTATGCGTCTATTACTCCGGTAGGTGTGATGATGCTGGCAACACCAATTATTTTGGTGATTGCGTACGGAGGATACCTGATTCAACAAGGAGAGCTGAATGCTGGAGGCATCGTTCTATTTTTATATCTGATTTCGTTCATATTGCAGCCTGTTTCCATGCTGCCGATGATCATCACGCAAATGAAGGAAGCGGGGGGAGCGGCCAAGCATTTGTTTGAGGTATTGGATTGGCGGGATGAACGTCAAGGTGGTGAAATCACCTCAGTCGATGAGAATCGAGGGGGTGAGGGCCTGCATTTTGAGGACGATGCAGACAGGAAAGCCGACCAAGCCAGTAATGCTAGTAAAAGCGAGCCAGACAGAGCAGAAGGCGACGATGACGCTGCTGTGGTCAGGCTTGACCATTTGACCTTTGGCTACGATGAAGGGAACACCGTGCTCAGGGATATCAGCTTCCAGGTAGGACAAGGAGAAACGGTAGCGATTGTCGGCGGCAGCGGTGGCGGCAAAAGCACGATTTTTAAGCTGCTTTGCGGATTTAATGAACCGGGTGAGCATGCTGGAACTGTTCAACTATTTGGAAAGAGTTTGACAGATTGGAATTTAACAAGCCTGCGCAGCCATATTTCGATGGTATCTCAGGAGCCGTCGCTTTTTCCGGCCACGATTGCAGAAAATATCGGATATGGACGTCTGGAGGCGACCCGTGAAGAAATTGTCGAGGCGGCGAAAGCGGCGCATGCACATGATTTTATTGTTCAGCTTCCCGAGGGCTATGAAACCCTTTTGAGCGAGCGGGGAGGCGGATTGTCTGGTGGACAAAAGCAGCGTATTTCCATCGCAAGAGCATTGTTGAAAAATGCTCCGCTGCTTCTACTGGATGAGCCAACTTCAGCGCTCGATAGCCAGTCGGAGGCTCAGGTACAGATCGCGATGAATGCGGCAATGCATAATCGGACGGTATTGGTGATTGCTCATCGACTGTCAACCGTGCGTCAGGCGAACCGGATTATTGTGCTTGATCAGGGGAGCGTGGTGGAATCGGGCACGCATGAGGAATTACTGGGTCGCAACGGTGAATATCGAAAGCTGTATTTGCAAAATTTCGAAGAAGAACCGCATACGATGGAAAACGGCAATCCGATAACAGAGGAAAGGAGTGAGAAACGTGACCTTCAAGCAGGGGTTTTATGAGTTTAAGCAGTTGATGTCCCTGATGAAGCCGCACCGAAAATGGTATTTTATCGGGTTGATTGGCAACAGTCTGACCAATGCGAGCGTCACGATTTTACTTTCCTTTGTGGTGCATTATTTGCTGAATTTTGCGGTTGATGGGAAAGTGGAGGGGCTTTACCAAGCGATTTATTTGGTCAGCGGTACATTTTTGGCACTAAGTCTTATTGCTCCGCTGTGCAGCTACATGTACAAGCGGTGTGTGAAACTGGCGATTGCCAATGTAAGGGTGAGACTATTCGGGCATATCGTCAAGCTATCCTATGAAAAGGTCGAAAAACGCCATTCTGGTGATCTTGTATCCCGCATGACGAACGATGTAAAGACGTTGGAGCAGGCTTACACCGTTCATATTCGCTCGATTATACTTGAAGTTTCGCTTTTCTTTGGTTCGCTGGTCATTATGCTGGCGCTGGATTGGCGGTTTGGGGTTATGGCGGTTTTACTTGGACTGGCTTCAGCTTGGGTAAATTCTCATTTCGCGAAGAAGATGCGACAGACGAGTGAGGAATTACAGGGACGGATGAGCGGATTCACAGAACGATTGAGTGATCTGCTTTCTGGTTTGCAGACAGTGAAGCTGTTTGGATTGCGGACCAAGGTAGGCGGACTTTGTAACGATACAAGCGAGGACATAAACAGCATTAGCATCCAGCAGGGACGTCATATGGGCTTGCAGGATATGTATAATTTTGTAATTGAATTTATTACGCTGGGTGGTGTGCTTGTCACCGGACTGATTCTGGTTTCACAGAAGCAGATGGAGCTGGGAGTCCTGGGACAGATTGTGCAACTGCAAGGCGGCATTTCCGCGGTGTTCTTGCAGCTGGGGGCGGCTGTATCGCTATTGCAAAACTCCTTGGCTGGCTTGGCACGTATCCGCGAAATTCTGGATGAGTCGAAGGAAGAGGAGCATTTTCCAGCGTTGAAACAGGAGGGACCGCAGGCTGGGCTGATCGGTCCGGAGGCGGCAGCTTTATCAGCTCGTGAGCCTGAGGGATCTCATAGTGATGTCGAAACTGCGAGCTCAGGCCACGCCATGGAACAAGTTTCGGCTGCGCTGGAGCTGCATGACATCACCTTCGGTTATCAACCGGACCGTCCAACGCTGCGAAGGCTGAACCTGATCGTGCCGGAAGGGCAGGTCACCGCGCTCGTCGGCCCAAGTGGTGGTGGAAAAAGCACAGTCATGAAGCTATTGCTAGGCTTTTATCCACCGGATGAGGGTGTGCTGCGGGTCCGTGGTCGCTCGGCAGGAGAGCTTCGGTTAGATGAGGTCAGGGATTTGATGGCCTATGTACCACAGGAGGCTACGTTGTTCCACGGTACAGTAGCGGATAATATCCGCTTTGGCTCACCGGATGCCACGGATGAGGAAGTTGAGGCTGCGGCCAAAACAGCCTATGCGAGCGGCTTTATAGCCGAGCTGCCAGAGGGCTACGACACCATTGTCGGTGAACGCGGAGCCAATTTGTCCGGTGGTCAAAGACAGCGGCTCGCGATTGCCCGCGCTTTGCTCAAAAATGCACCGATTTTGCTGCTGGATGAAGCGACCTCGGCGCTGGATTCAGAATCGGAATATGAAGTCCAGCAGGGCTTAAATGAGCTGATGAAGGATCGTACGACATTAGTCATTGCCCACCGATTGTCTACGATTGAGCGGGCGGATACAATCTGTGTTCTTGCCGATGGCGAGCTGAAGGAACAGGGTACCCATGACCAGCTCCTTGCCAAGGACGGTCATTACGCGAAGCTGTATGAGCTTCAGTTTCGAAAGCATCCCGAGGAACAAACCGCATAAATATGCGAGGGTACTTTTTAACAATATCTATTTTGCGAGGAGAGAAACATATGACTCAGCACGATATTCAATTGTTTGCATTAAGCCAGCCACAGCAACGTATTTGGTATACGGAGCTTTTGTATCCCAATCGCAACACGTCCACGCTTATTACAACTGTTAAAATCAAGGGAACTGTTCGCATAGATGCATTGCAGCAGGCGATGAATCAGGTGATTGCACAAAATGATTCCTTTCGCATTAAAATCACTGCTCAGGATGGTATTCCGTATCAATATGTAGAGCCATTTGCTGAACAAAGCATAGAAACGCTCCAGGTTAGCCTGGAGGAAGCCGAGCAACTGGTAAACCGTCTTAATTCCCAGCCCTTTTTATTGCTGGATTCACAGCTCTACCAATTGGTAATTTTGCAGCTGGGGGCAGAAGAAACCTGGTACAATTTCACAATGCACCATATTATTTCAGATGGTGTATCCATGAATCAGGCTATTAATGAAATTACGACGCATTACATGGATATTGTCCATGGTACAGGTCAGGCTACACCGACCAAAGCGAATCCATATCTGGATTTCATTCAGGTGGAGCAAAGCTATGAGCAATCTGACCGTTACCAGAAGGACAAGGCATATTGGACGGAAAAGTTTGCCGATTTGCCAGAGACGACAGGTTTGAAATCATACAATCCGCTAACGCTGAGCACAGCTGCACGCCGGGAGAGCTATACACTGGAGCCTGAATTGTATCGTGGTGTCACGGTTTTTTGCGAGGAGCATAAAATCAGTATTTTTACGTTCTTCCTGGCCGCCCTGTATATTTATTTACATAAAGTGACAGGGGAACAGGATTTAACCGTAGGTACCCTGTACGCTAACCGTACGTCGAAGAAGGAGAAGGATACAGTTGGCATGTTCGTCAGCACCGTGGCTACGCGTCTGCTGGTTGAGCCGGAATCCGAGCTGCTGACCTTCCTGCAAGGTGTGGGCAAGGAGCAGTCGTCCATTTTGCGGCATCAGCGTTACCCGTACAACAAAATTATTCAGGATTTGCGTGAACAGCAAAGCAGTCTGGATATTCAGCGCCTCTTTGGTGTTTCAATTCAGTATCGTACGCTGAGCTTTTCCCGTTTTGATGAAGCCGTTCAGCAGGTGGATACCGATTTCTGTGGAGATACGGTGAATGACTTTGATATTCATATGGTAGAAATGCTGGATGACGATAAGTTTATAATGCATTTGGATTATCGTACCGATCTGTTCAGCGAACAGGAGATTGCCCGAATTATCCGACAATTCCTGAGTGTGGCTGAGCATATGGTGAAGGGTCCGCAGAAGTGTATACAGGAGCTGTCACTGATTAGTGACGAGGAGCGGACGCAAATTGTGGATGTATTCAATGCTACAGCAGTGCCATATCCACATGATGCAGGGATTCATGAACTGTTCGAGCAACAGGCAGAGCATATGCAGGATCAGACTGCCGTTGTGTTTGGAAACCGTCGTCTAACCTATGGGCAGCTGAATGAACAGGCCAACCGACTGGCTCACACGCTGCGCGGTTACGGTGTTACTGTTGAGCGAACGGTAGGCATCGTCGCTGAGCGTTCCACAGATATGATCGTCGGCATGCTGGCAATCCTTAAGGCGGGCGGCGCATATGTGCCAATTGACCCGGATTATCCGGCAGAGCGTGTACGCTACCTGCTGGAGGATTCAGGTGCGAAGCTGCTGCTGGTGCAGCATGCGGAGCAGCAGCCAGAAGACTACAGCGGGATTGTGCTGGATCTGAGCGATGCTACTGTATACGGAGCAGAGGCTGACCAAGGCTTAAATACTGTACAATCGGAGCAAAACGAGGTTAATCATGCGAATTATACCCATTATACAAATCTGAAAAATGAGATTTCACAAACGGGTAAATTCGGGGATCGACTCGCCTATTTGATGTACACTTCGGGAACTACTGGGCAACCCAAAGGGGTTATGGTAGAGCACCGCAATGTCGTACGTCTGGTGAAAAATACAAACTATGCGCAACTGGATACTGATACGCGCATTTTGCAGACCGGGGCTGTTGTCTTCGACGCGTCCACCTTCGAAATTTGGGGTGCGCTATTGAATGGTGGACAGCTGGTGCTGGTGAGTCAGGATGTCATTTTGGACGCGCCGAAGCTCAAGGAAGCTGTTCGCAGCCATGGCATTACCACGATGTGGCTGACAGCGCCGCTCTTTAACCAGCTGTCCCAGCAGGACCTGGAACTGTTTGAGGGGGTACGGGAGCTGCTGGTCGGCGGTGATGTGCTGTCCGTCCCGCATATTAACCGGGTGCTGGAGGCTCATCCTTCCCTGCGGATTGTAAACGGCTATGGCCCGACGGAAAATACAACCTTCTCCACGACGCATGCCATTACCAGCGTGCAATCAGAATCCGTACCGATTGGTCGTCCGATTCACAACTCCACGGCGTATGTCGTAGACCGTTCGATGCGGCTCCAGCCTGTCGGGGCATGGGGAGAGCTGATCGTCGGCGGCGATGGGGTGGCACGTGGATACCGGAATCGCCCGGACCTGACGGCAGAAAAGTTCATCGACAGCCCATACCGCAGCGGAGAACGCTGCTATCGCACAGGCGACCTGGTGCGCTGGAATGCGGACGGGACGCTGGAATACAAGGGGCGGATCGACGCCCAGGTGAAAGTCCGGGGCTATCGGATCGAGCTGGGCGAGGTGGAAGCACAGCTGTTGAAGCTGGAAGCGGTGCGAGAAGCGGTGGTGATTGCACGTGAGGATGAGCAGGGGCAAAAGCAGCTCTGCGCTTATGTGGTGACCCATGAGGATGTAACGGCAAGTGAGTTGCGCAGCGCTTTGAGCCAGGAACTGCCGGGCTACATGGTGCCGTCGTATTTTGTGCAGCTGGAGCAATTGCCACTGACACCCAACGGCAAGGTGGATCGCCGGGCGTTGCCACAGCCGGAGGGAAGTGTGGATTCTGGCGAGGATTATGTAGCAGCGCGAACCGATGTGGAACGGACGTTGGTATCGGTATGGCAATCTGTACTAGGCATCGAGCATATCGGTGTACTGGATAACTTTTTCCATCTGGGAGGCGACTCGATCAAGGCCATTCAGGTGTCTTCAAGATTACTGCAAAACGGCTATAAACTGGAAATGAGGGAACTGTTCCAATATCCGACCATTGCTGAGCTGAATGGACGGGTGCAGCAGGTGAGCCGCGTCTCAGACCAAGGGGAAGTCACGGGTGCGGTAGCGTTGACGCCGATTCAGCATTGGTTTATTGAGCAGCAGCCAGCCAAGCCAGAACACTATAATCAGGCGTTGATGCTGCACCGTGAGGATCGTATGGACGAAACGGCGCTTCGTCAGGCACTGCAACGCATGGTTGAGCATCATGATGCCCTGCGTATCGTATTCCGCCAGAATGCAGATGGCGAGTACGAAGCATGGAACCGTGGCGTACAAGAAGGTGAGCTCTTCATCCTCGAAGTGGTTGATTTTACGAACGAACCTGATTTTGCACATGAGCTGGAAGCAAAAGCCAGCGAAATTCAAGGCAGCATCCGCCTGGATGAAGGCCCTCTGGTAAAGCTGGGTCTGTTCCGTTGCCCTGATGGAGATCATTTGCTAGTGGCGATCCACCATTTTGTGGTGGATGGTGTGTCTTGGCGTATTTTGCTGGAGGATTTGGCAACTGGATATGAGCAGGCTTTACAGGGCGAGTCTGTCCGTTTGCCAAATAAGACGGATTCCTTCCGCCTGTGGGCTGATCAGCTGTCAGCTTATGCGAACAGCACAGCATTGCAGGAGGAACGTGCGTACTGGCAAGAGCTGGAGCAAGCTGGGGCTACTCAAGCAGCTTTGCCCAGGGATTACACTCGCAAATCCGAGGCCAAGCCTCATCTCCGTGATGACCGCACACTCACGGTAGCGTGGACAGTCGAAGAAACAGAGCAATTTTTGAAGCAGGCACATCGTGCCTATAATACGGAAGCGAATGATCTATTGCTGACGGCTCTGGGAACCGCGGTTCACGAGTGGGCAGGCATCAGTCAGGTGCTTGTGAATCTGGAGGGTCACGGACGGGAAGCTATATTGCCAGACGTGGATATTACACGTACGGTCGGTTGGTTTACCAGCCAATTCCCAGTTATTCTGGATATGGGCGAGGATCGGAATGTGGGACGACGTGTCAAGGACGTCAAGGAAGGGCTGCGCCGTTTGCCGCATAAAGGAATTGGATACGGTATTTTGAGATATCTTTCTGCTACTGAAGAAGGGGAATCAGCTTTTGTTGTTGAGCCGGAAATTAGCTTTAACTATCTCGGACAATTCGATCAGGATTTGAAAAATAATGCATTCCGTATGTCTCCTTATTCCCTCGGGGCTTCCATTAGTGACACGTTGACCAAGCGGTATTCCCTTGATATCAACTGCATGATCACGGATGGTGCGCTGGAGCTGACGATCAGCTACAGCAGCAAAACGTTCATGAAAAAATCAATCAAAAGGCTAGCTGATTTGCTTCAGGAATGCTTGCGCCAGGTATTAGCTCATTGCGTGGACAAAGAGCTGCCAGAGCTGACACCAAGCGATCTGTCCTTCCAAGGACTAACGGCTGGAGAACTGGAGCACATTGTAGAGCAAACCGCTGCTGCGGGAGAGCTGGAAAATGTTTATTCGCTAACGCCGATGCAAAAGGGAATCCTGTTCCACGGCTTGATGGAGCCGCAATCCGGGGCGTATTTTGAGCAGGCAACATTTGATCTGCAGGGCAGCTTTCAAGTGGATGCTTTTTCCGAAAGCCTGAATCTGCTGGTGAATCGCCATCAAATTTTCAGAACGAATTTTTATAGCGGCTGGAATGAGCAGCCTTTACAGGTGGTGTATCGTCATAAAGCTGCCGGATTCCGTTTTGAAGACGTGCGTTCGATGGAGCAAGGAGAACTGGACGCGTACATTGCTGATTTTGCTGAGCGAGACAAAGCGGAAGGGTTTCATTTCAGCTCAGGCGAGCTGATGAGAGTTTCTATATTACGTACGGGCGAGGAGTCTTACCGCTTTGTGTGGAGCTTCCACCATATTTTGATGGACGGCTGGTGCTTGTTCCTGGTTGTCGGGGAAGCCTTCAATACGTATTTTGCATTGCTCGAAAACCGAAAGCCAGAGCTTGCCCCGGTAACGCCATATAGCGAATATATTGAATGGCTGGAACGGCAGGACAACGCGGAAGCAGAACGGTTCTGGAGTGACTATTTTGCCGGCTTTGAACAACAGACGGTGTTGCCGCAAGCGAAGCAGCTGGACGGTCGCGCCAAGGGATATGAGGCTGACAAGCTTTCGTTTACACTGAGCCGTGAAGTGACGGAGCGGATGAACAAGCTGGTCAAGCAGCAGCAGGTGACGGTCAATACGCTGCTGCAAGCGGCATGGGGTGTTGTGCTGCAACGATATAACAATAGTCGGGATGTTGTATTTGGTAGTGTTGTATCCGGTAGATCAGCGGATATTCCGGGCATCGATAAAATGATCGGTTTGTTCATTAATACGGTTCCTGTACGGATTCACAGCGGGGAAGATGTTACGTTCGCTGGGCTGATGAAGCAGACACAGGAGCAGGCGCTTGCTTCCCGTGCCTATGAAACCTATCCGTTGTATGAAATTCAGGCCCTGACAGAGCAGAAGCAGGATTTGGTAAACCATATTATGGTGTTTGAAAACTATCCGGTGGAACAGAGCATGGAGCAAATGGGTAGCCATGAAACGAACGGCTTTACCATTGCGAATGCTTCCGTGTCGGAGCAAACGAACTATGATTTCAACATTACCATTGTGCCGGGTGATGAAATCGGTGTTCATTTGGAATACAACGCGCTGGTGTTTGAACGCGCAGCTATGGAGCAAATCCGCGAGCATTTGCTGCATATCGTAGAGGAAGCGATTAACAGACCGAATGCGCTGGTAGATGAGCTTCAGCTGGTGACTGCTGAGGAAAAAGCGAAGATCATCGACGGTTTTGGTTCAGTTGGCGTGTATGCGTGGAGTGATGCGAAGGAAGTCGAATGGTTGTTCCACGCCTATGTGGAAGAACAGGCGCAGTTTGTGCCGGATCACGTGGCGGTTGTGTACGAGGAGAATCAGCTTACGTACCGCGAGCTGAACGAGCGTGCGAACCAGCTGGCTCGCAGACTGCGAAATGAAGGCATTGGACGCGAGTCGATTGTCGGTATCTTGAGCGAACGCTCGGTAGACATGCTGGTCGGCGTACTGGCGGTGTGGAAGGCTGGAGGCGCATATGTGCCGCTGGATGCAGACTATCCGTCAGAACGTATTCGTTTCATGCTGGAGGACAGCGGTGCTACGGTACTGTTGACCCAAACAGGCTTGCAGGAGCGTGCTCAGGTATGGCTGGAGGAAAACAAAGCAACGTCCGAACCAGCAACAGGACTGCGTTTGCAGACCGTACTGGCGTTGGACGATGAGTCGCTGTACACCGGGGATATCGCGGATATCGAGCATATCAACGAGCCGCAGGACCTGGCGTATGTGATCTACACCTCCGGTACAACGGGACGTCCGAAGGGAGTCATGATCGAGCATCGCAGCTTGGTGAATACGGCTGCGGCGTATCGCCGGGATTACCGTCTGAACCAGTTCCCGGTACGGCTGCTGCAATTGGCGAGCTTCTCCTTCGACGTATTCGTCGGGGATATCGCACGGGCGCTCTATAACGGCGGAACAATGGTCATTTGCCCGAAAGATGACCGGATTGATCCAAGCCGTCTGTATAGCTGGATTCGCAATTATCAGGTTACGGTGTTCGAATCGACACCAGCCCTGATCGTACCGTTCATGCAGCATGTGCATGAACAGGGACTGGACATGAGCAGTCTGGAACTGCTCATCACCAGCTCGGATAGCTGCAGCGTGACGGATTACCGGGTGCTGCAAGAACGATTTGGCGCAGATACTCGGATTATTAACAGCTACGGCGTAACGGAAGCGGCGATTGACTCCAGCTTCTATGACGAAGAGCTATCGAAGCTGCCGAGCAGCGGCAGTGTGCCGATTGGTCAGGCGTGGCTGAACGCCCGCTTTTATATCGTGGACAGTCAGCTGAATCCGGTGCCTGTCGGCGTACTGGGCGAGCTATGCATTGGCGGGGCCGGGGTAGCACGTGGATACCTGAACCGTGCCGACCTGACGGCCGAGAAATTCGTGGCGAATCCGTACGTGCCGGGTGAACGATTGTATCGCACCGGAGACCTGGCGCGGTGGATGCCGGACGGGAATGTGGACTTTATCGGCCGGATGGACTATCAAGTCAAAATCCGGGGCTACCGGATCGAGCTGGGCGAGATCGAAACGGCGATCCAGCGGGTGCCGGGTGTGCGTCAAGCGGTCGTGATCGACCGGACAGACGAGCGTGGGCACAAGTATTTGTGCGGCTATATCACAGGAGAAGCGGAGCTGCGGATCGAGGAGGTACAGGCCCAGCTGGAAGCAGGGCTGCCAGCGCACATGGTGCCAGCACGCTTGATGCGTCTGGAGACGATACCGCTGACGAGCAACGGCAAAATCGACCGCAAGGCCTTGCCAGAGCCGGAAGGCAGCATCCATACAGGTGCAGCCTATGTGGCACCGCGTACAACGGTAGAGCAAGTATTGGCTTCGGTATGGGCCGGGGTACTGGGCGTGGAAACGGTAGGCACGCAGGATAACTTCTTCGAGCTGGGCGGCGATTCGATCAAGGCCTTGCAGGTATCGTCCCGATTGCTGCAAGCAGGCTATCGACTGGACATGAAAGACCTGTTCAGCAATCCGACGGTAGCGTCCCTTAGTCCTTTGCTTCGCACAGATGGCAAAATCGCCAGTCAGGAAGAGGTAGTCGGTGAGGTAGAGTTGACACCAATTCAACGGTGGTTCTTTGAGCAGCAGCCGGTTGACCTGCACCACAGCAACCAGGCGATGATGCTGTATCGAGCTGGGCGCTTTGACGTAGATGCGCTGCGCCATACAATGGAACGCATGGTCCAGCATCATGACGCATTGCGTACTGTATTCCGCGAGACGGAGCATGGTTACGTAGCCTGGAACCGCAGTGTGGAGGAAGGCGAGCTATATACACTGGAAATTGTAGATTTCAGTGGGATTGAAGACGAATCCACAGCTGTGGAAGCCAAGGCGAATGAAATTCAAGCTGGCATTCATTTGAGCGAGGGACCGCTTGTGAAGCTTGGTTTGTTCCAATGCGCTCAGGGCGATCATTTGTTAATCGTCATTCACCATTTGGTTGTGGACGGTGTATCGTGGCGCATTCTGCTGGAGGATTTGGCAGCCGCTTATGAGCAGGCTGTTGCAGGTAAAACGGGCAAAGCTATTCGATTGCCGCTTAAAACAGATTCGTTCCAGACATGGGCCGAGCACCAGTCAGCCTATGCGAACAGTGCGACGATGGAGCGGGAGCTTGCTTACTGGCAGCATATTGAACAAGCAGAAGCAAGTCTGGCGAAGCCGTTGCCAAAGGATTATGACAACGATCATGCCTTGCTTGGAGACAGTGAGGTTGTCACCGTCCGCTGGACGAAGCAGGAAACCGATTTGTTGCTCAAGCAGGCTCACCGCGCGTATAGCACGGAAATGAATGACCTGTTGCTGGCTGCACTCGGTAAAGCCGTATATGACTGGTCCGGTTCTGAACGCGTGCTGGTCAACCTGGAGGGTCATGGACGGGAATCCATTTTATCTGATGTGGATATTACGCGCACGGTTGGCTGGTTTACGAGCCAATTCCCGGTTGTACTGGATGGAAGCATGGGACAAGGTGGAAATATCGCCCGTTTGATCAAACAGGTGAAGGAAGGGCTGCACCATATTCCGCAAAAAGGCATTGGCTATGGTATTTTGCGATACCTGTCAAATACGGAGGCTTTCGCGCGAGCAGGCGTACAGCTCCAGTTGACCCCAGAAATCAACTTTAACTATCTGGGCCAGTTTGATCAGGATTATAAAGGCAACGATCTGGAGCCTTCCTCTTATTCTATGGGTGTGCCTGTCAGCACAAACGCGGCTATGGATTTTGCGCTCGATATCAATGGAGTGATCGAGGACGGCGAGCTGATCTTTACTATTCGCTACGGCACAACGCAATTCCGTCATGAGACGATTGCCCGGCTTGGAGAGCTGCTGGCTTCGGGCTTGCGTGAGGTGATCAGCCATTGCGTCGCCCAGGAAAGAACGGTATTGACACCAAGTGATGTCCTGCTAGATAACGTAATGCTGGACGAGCTGGAGCAACTGGTGGAAGATACGCGAGATATGGGTGAACTGGAAAATGTGTATGCCTTAACGCCAATGCAAAAGGGGATGCTCTTCTTCAGCATGATGGACGAGGATTCGGCGGCTTATTTTGAGCAGGCCACCTTTGAGCTGAACGGACGTTTTGATGTGGTCACCTTCGGCAAAAGCCTGGATCTGCTTGTACAACGTCATGAGGCCCTACGGACGAACTTTATCAATTTATGGAAGGATGAGCCTGTACAGGTTGTCTTCCGCAACCGCAGCGGAGCATTGTACTACGAAGACTTGCGCGGACTGGAAAAAGAGGAGCGTGAAGCTCGGGTTGAGGCTTTTGTGCTTGCAGATAAAGCCAAAGGATTCCGTCTGGCAGAGGATGCACTCAATCGTATTTCCATTTTGCAAACGGGGGATGAAACGTACCACTTTGTTTGGAGCTTCCATCACATTTTGATGGATGGCTGGTGCTTGTCCTTTATGATACAGGAGGTATTTGGCAGCTATCAGGCATTTCGTGCGGGTCAGGAGCCGGTGCTTGAGCAGGTCACGCCATTCAGTCGTTTTATTGAATGGCTGGAGCGTCAGGATCGTGAAGCGGCCCTGCAATACTGGAGCGGGTATCTGGCAGACTATGAGCAGCAAATTATGCTTCCGCAGCAAAAAACACAGCCTAAATCCGCACAAGCCGGGGAATATGTCGGCGGAGAACTGGAATGCGAATTCCAGCCGGAACTGGTCGCTCAGATCAAACGGGTGGCGAAGCAAAATCAGGTGACCATCAATACATTGATTCAGACGGTATGGGGCGTGCTGCTGCAAAAATACAACAACAGTCCGGATGTTGTATTCGGTAGTGTTGTATCCGGCCGTCCAGCCGATATCATGGGTGTGGAGCGCATGATTGGGTTGTTCATAAATACGATTCCAGTGCGCATTCTGTCTGAAAAGGGTGAGGCCTTTGTCGAACTGATGAAACGAACACAGCGGCAGGCGCTGGCCTCTAATAGCTACGACGCATTTCCGTTGTATGAGATTCAGGCGCTGACCGGACAGAAGCAGGATTTGATCAACCATATTATGATATTTGAAAATTATCCGGTAGAGCAGCAGGTAGAGCAGTTGGGAAGTGGTGGTCACGATAAATTTACGATTTCGAACGTAGTGACTACAGAGGAAACCAACTATGATCTGAACGTAGCCGTTATGCCGGGAGAAGGTATGAAGATTCGTTTTATGTATAACGCACTCTGCTTTGATCAAATAGGCATTGAGCGTCTGCATGGACATTTTGTCCGTCTGCTGGAGCAAATTTCACTCCATCCGAACGTTCGCGTTGAAGAGCTGGAATTAGTCACAGCGGTGGAAAAACAACAGATTACAGAAGCGTTTAATGACACCGCTGCGGTATATCCGCACAATCAGACAATCCATGAGCTGTTTGAGGAGCAGGTGGAGCGTACGCCGGATCAAGTGGCATTGGTGTTTGAAAATCAGAGTCTGACTTATCGGGAGCTGAATGAACGGGCCAACTCCTTGGCACGAATGCTTCAAGCGCAGGGAGTAGGACCCGACAAGCTGGTTGGCCTGATGGTGGAGCGCTCAGTGGAAATGATCGCAGGGCTCCTTGCTGTTCTAAAAGCAGGCGGTGCTTATGTGCCGATTGATCCCGAATTTCCGTCATTTCGTATTGAATACATGCTGGAAGACAGTAAGGCCACAGTGCTTCTGACCAGTCGTGATCTAGTGGAAGAGCACCATTGCAACGCCAATACAATCTTCCTTGAGGATACAGAATTGTATCAGGGAGAGAGCGGCAATCTGGAGACGATTGCCCGCCCAGAGCATTTGGCTTACGTCATTTATACCTCTGGATCGACTGGAAATCCGAAAGGAGTTATGCTCCAGCATGGCTCGGTACTCAACTTTATTACAGGGATGCGCGAAATAATCGACTTTGAAGCGGGCAAAACCATTTTGTCACTCACGACAATTTCATTCGATATTTTCGTATTGGAAACCATCCTGCCACTGTTGGGTGGAATGACGGTGGTGCTTGGCGACAGCCAGCATCAGGTTGATCCTCAGGCGCTGGGTGAGTTGATCGTTCATCATCATGTTGATATGTTGCAAATGACACCATCCCGGGTGCAAATGCTGCTGGGTCATGAAGCAGGCTCCCATGCGCTGCAAAGTGTGAAGGAAATAATGGTCGGGGGTGAAGCACTTCCGTCCAAGCTGCTGGCAGCACTGCAAGAAATAAACGGTCTTCGCATTTATAACATGTACGGTCCTACAGAAACGACGGTGTGGTCGACAGTACAGGAACTGACTCATGCCAATCAAATTAATATTGGACGTCCTATCGCGAATACGGAAATGTATATCCTGAATGCGAATGATGGATTGCAGCCAATCGGTGTGCCGGGCGAGTTATGTATTGCAGGAGAAGGCTTGGCGCGTGGGTATTGGAATCGTGAAGAACTGACGGCCGAGAAATTTGTGATTAATCCGTTTACAGACGGGAAAGCAGGCTATGATCGGATGTACCGCACGGGCGATTTGGCGAGATGGATGCCGGACGGCAACATCGAATACTTGGGCCGGATTGACCATCAGGTGAAAATCCGGGGGTACCGGATTGAGCTGGGCGAGGTCGAATCGCAATTGCTGAAGGTGGAGTCGGTACGAGAAGCCATAGTCATGGCTCGTGCGGACGAAACAGGCCAATACCAACTGGTGGCATACTATATTGCGGAGCAAGAACTCGAATCCAGCGAGCTGAGAAGTGAACTGGGGCGGGAGCTGCCAAGCTATATGGTGCCTTCATACTTCATTCAGTTGGAGCAGATGCCACTGACACCGAACGGTAAAATCGACCGCAAGGCACTGCCGGCACCAGAAGGCAGCCTGCAAAGCGGAGCGGATTATGTAGAGCCGCGCACCGCGCCGGAACGGGTACTTGTAGCAGTCTGGCAGTCCGTCCTGGGCGTGCAAACCGTCGGTATTTTGGACAATTTCTTTGATCTGGGCGGCGATTCGATCAAGGCGATTCAAATCGTATCCCGTGCGTTCCAGGCAGGCTATAAGCTGAACATGAAGGACTTGTTCAGATATCCAAGCGTGAAGGAGCTGGCTCCGCATCTGCGTTTAGCGGGCAAGAGAACGGCCGAGCAAGGCGAAGTCACAGGGAAAGTGGTGCTGACGCCGATTCAATACTGGTTTGCGGAACAGGAGCAGGTGGACGCGCATCACTTTAATCAGGCGGTTATGCTGCACCGGGAGCAGGGCTTTGACGAATCCGCTCTGCGTCAGGCGCTCATCAAGCTGGCGGAGCACCACGATGCACTACGGATGGTGTTCAGCAAGACAGAGCAAGGCTATGAAGCATGGAACCGCGGATTGCAGGAAGGCGAGCTGTACCACCTGGACGTGCTGGACTTTAGGGATTTGACGGATGAAGCCGTGCTCAGCGCAGCGATTGAGGCGAAAGCCAGTGAAATTCAAAGCAGTATTCAACTGCATGAAGGGCTGCTGTTTAAAGCTGGTTTGTTCCACTGTGCAGATGGGGATCATTTGCTGATGGCGATTCACCATTTGGTGGTGGACGGGGTATCGTGGCGCATTTTGTTTGAGGATTTGGCTACAACCTATGAACAGGCAGTAAATGGAGAAGCACTCCAATTACCTGACAAAACGGATTCCTTCCATTCCTGGTCTGAACGACTGTCCACTTATGCGAATAGCCCGGCAATGGAAAGTGAACGCGCCTACTGGGAGCAATTGAATACATCCGCTTTGGTGGATCAAGCACGGTTGCCTGAGGATCAAGCGCAGGCTGGTCAATTTACCTTGGCTGACACGGATACAGTGGTCATCAAGCTTACGGAAGAAGAGACAGAACGGCTATTGAAGCAGGCGCACCGCGCATATAACACGGAAGTGAACGATCTGCTTCTGGCTGCATTGGGCATGATGCTGTACACATGGACGGGTCATGAACGCAGCCTGATCAATTTGGAGGGGCACGGACGTGAGGACATTTTGCCGGATACGGACATTTCACGTACTGTAGGCTGGTTTACGAGTCAATATCCGGTATTGCTGGACATCGGTCGTGATCATGATTTGTCGGGACGCATCAAACAGGTCAAAGAGAGCCTGCGTCAGATTCCGAATAAAGGAATTGGCTATGGTATTTGGAGACATCTGAGTGAAGCTGGCCAGGCAAATGGTCATCAAGAAGACGCTTTGCCTACGGGTCAAACAGATGGAGGCTACGCCGAGCCGCAAGTGAGCTTTAACTATCTCGGACAGTTTGATCAGGATTTGCAAAACAGCGATATTCGGATGTCTCCTTACCCAATTGGTTTGGCTGTTAGTGACCAGACGAAGATGAAATACGCGCTCGATGTGGGCGGGATCGTCACGAACGGCATACTGGAGCTGGATATTCGGTATAACGGCAAGGCCTTCCGCAAGGACACCATCCAAATGCTGGCTGACCTGCTGAAAGCCAACTTGCTTGAAATGATCGAGCATTGTGTCATACGGGAGCGGTCAGAATTGACTCCAAGCGATGTACTGTTAAAGGGTCTGACGCTGGAGCAATTAGACACGATTGTTGAGCAGACACAGACGGTTGGGGAATTGGAGAATGTGTATCCGTTAACGCCGATGCAAAAGGGTATGCTGTTCCATAGTCTGATGAACGCAGAATCAGGAGTGTATTTTGAACAGGCGACCTTTGATCTTGAGGGCCATTTTGAGCCGACCGTATTCGAGGAAAGCCTGAAGCTGCTGGTTAGCCGACATGCTATATTCCGGACGAATTTCTACAGCGGCTGGTATGGTCAACCGTTACAGGTCGTCTATCGTTATAAAAATCCGGGCTTCCGCTATGAGGATGTCAGAGGTCGTGAAGACGCTGTAGCTGAATTTGTGGCCCTGGATAAAGAGCAAAACTTTGATTTAGGCAAGGACGCGCTTATGCGCGTAATTGTCTTCCGCACGGGGGATAGCTCATACCGCTTTGTATGGAGCTTCCATCATATGGTGATGGACGGCTGGTGCCTGTCACTGGTGACGGACGAAGTGTTTGGTGCATATTTTGCCCTGCTGAAGCACAAACAGCCAGAGCTCGCACCTGTCAAGCCGTATAGTGAGTATATTGAATGGCTGGAACGGCAGGATACGCAGGAAGCGACCCGCTATTGGAGCGACTATTTGGCTGGCTTCGAGCAGCAGACCTTGCTGCCTGGCGAGCATGCACAGGTTTCCCTAATGGCACGGGTTGAAGATAAAGAAGGAAGCGGTACGGCTTCAAATTCCGGTTATGTTTCGGAAAAGCTGTCATTTGTACTAGGTAAAGAACGGAGCGCGGCGTTAAACCGCATTGCCAAGCAGCAGCAGGTAACGATTAATACATTGCTGCAAAGCGTTTGGGGCGTTATTTTACAAAAATACAATAATAATCAGGATGTCGTGTTTGGTAGTGTTGTATCTGGACGTCCGGCAGACATTCCGGGTGTGGAGGACATGATCGGTCTGTTCATCAATACGATTCCGGTTCGTATTAGCAGTGAGCAGAATGCCATGTTTGCTGAAATATTACAACGGACACAGGAGCAGGCTTTGGCGTCCAGTGCGTATGACACCTTCCCGTTGTATGACATGCAGGCGCTGACTGAACAAAAGCAAGACCTGATTAATCATATTATGATCTTTGAAAACTATCCGATCGGGCAGCAAATGAAGCAGGTGGGCAGTTCCAGCGAGACAGGCGATCAGACTGGCTTCTCTATTGCCAATGTGGCACTTGCAGAGCAAACCAACTACGATTTTAACCTGATTGTCGTGCCTGACGAGGATATCTCCATCCTGTTTGAATACAATGCTCTTGTGTATAACCGGTTTGCTATGGAGCGTATCCAAGGTCATATCGACCATGTCATCGGGCAAATCGTGAACAATCCGCATATCCGTGTGAATGAGCTGGAATTGGTAACACCGGAAGAACAAGCGCAGATTGTTCAGGTTTGGGGAGCTACGGCGGCAGCTTATCCGCAGGGTCAGACGTTAAGTGCGCTGTTCGAGGAACAGGCGGCACGAACACCGGATCAGGTGGCGGTGCTGTTTGGAGCAGAGACGTTGACCTACGGTGAACTGAACGAACGAGCCAATCGTCTCGCACGCACCCTACGTGCGGAAGGCGTTGAACCAGATCAGCCGGTGGGCATTCTGGTACACCGCTCGCTGGAAATGATCGTGGGCATCTATGCGATCCTCAAGGCAGGCGGCGCATATGTACCAATTGACCCGGAATATCCGGCGGACCGCATTCGCTTTATGCTGGAGGACTCGGGAGCGAAGCTGGTGCTGACGCAATCGCATTTGGCCGAGCAAGCGTCGCTGAGCTTCGACGGCAAGGTGCTGGTGCTGGATCGTCCGGTGCAGGGTGGCAAGGACATGTACCACGAAGACGGCTCGAATCTGGAGCCACTGGCTGGTCCGCGTCATGTAGCCTATGTCATCTACACCTCCGGCTCGACTGGAAAACCGAAGGGCGTTATGGTTGAACACCATTCCGTGCTGAACCGGATTTTGTGGATGCATGACCGTTACGGCTTGAGTGCGGAGGGTACGATCCTGCAAAAAACAGCCTTTACGTTCGACGTGTCGGTGTGGGAACTGTTCTGGTGGTCGATGGTCGGCTCGAAGGTGAGTCTGTTGTCGGTTGGCGGGGAAAAGAATCCGGAGGACATCGTAGACACGATTGCCCGTGATAGCGTAAGCACGATGCACTTTGTGCCTGCGATGCTGCATGCATTCCTGGAGTATGTGGAGCAGCAGCCGCAGGAAGTAATGCAAGCGAAGCTGGGAACGCTGCGCCATGTATTTGCCAGCGGAGAAGCGTTGCCGCCACAACATGTGGCGCGGTTCCAACGGCTCGTGTCAGGAATCGCTGGAGCGAAGCTGATCAACCTGTATGGCCCAACCGAAGCGACGGTGGACGTATCGTACTTTGATTGCGAGCCGACGGAGGAATATGCCGTTATTCCAATCGGAAAACCGATTCAGAACATCCGTCTGTACATCGTGAAGGAAGGCACGGAGCAATTGCAGCCGATTGGGGTAGCAGGGGAGCTGTGCATCGGCGGTGTAGGTGTAGCACGAGGCTATCTGAACCGTCCGGAGCTGACGGCAGAGAAATTCGTTGCCGATCCGTTTGCGGATGGCGAAGCAGGCTATGAGCGGATGTACCGCACGGGCGATTTGGCGAGATGGATGCCGGACGGCAACATCGAATATTTGGGCCGGATTGACCATCAGGTGAAAATCCGGGGGTACCGGATCGAGCTGGGCGAGGTCGAATCACAGTTGTTGAAGGTGGAATCGGTACGCGAAGCGGTCGTCATGGCCCGTGCAGATGAAACAGGCCAAAAACAAATGGTGGCGTACTACGTTGCCGGGCAAGAGCTCGGAGCCAGCGAGCTGAGAAGTGAGCTGGGCCGGGAGCTGCCAAGCTATATGGTGCCATCGTACTTTGTACAGCTGGAGCAGATGCCGCTGAGTCCGAACGGCAAAATCGACCGCAAGGCACTGCCAGCACCGGAAGGTAGTCTGCAAAGCGGGGCGGATTATGAAGAGCCGCGCACCGCACCGGAACGGGCACTCGTGGCAGTCTGGCAGTCAGTACTGGGCGTGCAAACTGTCGGTATTTTGGACAATTTCTTTGATCTGGGCGGCGATTCAATCAAGGCAATTCAAATCGCATCCCGTTCGTTCCAGGCAGGCTACAAGCTGGACATGAAGTATTTGTTCCAGTATCCAACAGTCGCAACACTGGCACCGCATATGCAAGAGGTGAGCCGTATTGCAGATCAAGGAGAAGTGAGTGGGGAAACCGCTTTGCTTCCGATCCAGCACTGGTTCTTTGCACAGGAGCGCGAGCGTCCGCAGTACTTTAATCAGGCGGTCATGCTCTATAGCGCCGAGGGCTTTGATGAGACGGCGGTTCGCCGGGCAATGGATCATATCGTGAAGCACCATGATGCGTTGCGTACGGTTTTCCGTCAGGTTTCATCCGGTTACACGGCTTGGACACGCGGTGTAGATGAAGGCGCATTGTATACGCTGGAAACGGTGGATTACCGTGAACAGGCAACCTATGCGGAAGCGCTGGAAGCGAAGGCAACTGAAATTCAAAGCAGCATTTATCTGTCCGAAGGACCTCTCGTGCAACTGGGATTGTTCCGCACAGTAGAGGGCGATCATTTGCTCATAGCCATTCACCATTTGGTGATGGACGGGGTGTCGTGGCGGATTCTGTTTGAAGATTTCTCTACAGGCTACGAGCAAGCGCTGAAGGGTGAGTCTGTACGTTTGCCATATAAAACGGATTCCTTCCAAACATGGGCACGGGAGTTGTCGTCTTACGCCAACCGTCCTGAAGCTGCATCGGATGAAGTCTACTGGCAGCAGTTGGAGCAGGCCAAAGCTGATGCTGCGCCGCTGCCTAAGGATTTTGCCTATGAGGGCTCCTTGAATGCAGACAGCGAAGTGCTGACGGTGGAGTGGACCGAAGCTGAAACCCAGCAGCTGTTGAAGCAGGCACATCGCGCCTACAACACCGAGGTCAATGATTTGCTGCTGACCGCGTTAGGATTGGCGATGCATAACTGGACAGGCGCAGGACATGTGCTGGTGAATCTGGAGGGACATGGTCGGGAAGCGATCCTGCCAGAGGTGGATATTACACGTACGGTAGGCTGGTTTACGAGCTTGTATCCGGTGCTGCTGGACACGGGTGCAAATCTGACGCTGGCAGAGCGGATTAAAGACACGAAGGAAGGCCTGCGCCGGATTCCGCATAAAGGGCTGACGTATGGAACGTGGCGCTACTTGTCCCATGCGTCCGCATCGGATGAAGCGCGTGCAATTGCAGCAGAACCGGAAATCAGCTTTAACTATTTGGGTCAGGTCGATCAGGATCTGCAAAACAGCGGAATCACGTTGTCGTCCCACGGTGCAGGTGAGACAGATGATACACATTCACCGTTACTGTACACGCTGGATTTGAACGCGATGATCTCGGAAGGCATGTTGCGATTGACGATCGCTTACAGTCGTAAGCAGTATCGCAAAGAAACGCTGGAGCATGTGGCGGGACTGGTGCAAGCCGCTTTGCAAGAGGTGATTACGCATTGCGTCGCTCAGGAACAGCCGGAGTTGACTCCGAGTGATGTGTCCTTCAAAGGTCTGACGACTGGAGAGCTGGAACAAATTGCGGAACAGGCTTCACGTACAGGTGTGCTGGAAAATGTATACGCACTGACGCCTATGCAGAAGGGTATGCTCTTTTACAATCTTATGGATTCGCAATCGGGAGCTTATTTTGAGCAGGCATCCTTTGATCTGCAAGGACATTTTAATATCGCTGCTTTTGCGGCAAGCCTGGATGTATTGGTACAGCGGCATACGGCATTGCGCACGAACTTCTACAGTGGCTGGAAGGATGAACCGCTTCAGGTCGTGTACCGCAATAAGCGCAGTGAACTATATGTAGAGGACCTGCGCGATGTGGAGGAAGAGAAGCAAAACGAGTACATCCTTGAATTTACGCGTAAAGACAAGCAGAGGGGCTTTGATCTGGCGCAAGATGCTTTGATGCGTGTCGCTGTTTTGCGCACAGGTGAGGATTCGTACCGTTTTGTATGGAGTTTCCATCATATCGTGATGGACGGCTGGTGCCTGTCGCTGGTGACAAATGAAGTATTTGCGAGCTATTTTGCGATACTGGCCCATAAGCAGCCTGAGCTGGCACCTGTAACGCCGTACAGTCAATATATCGAATGGCTGGAGCAGCAGGATCGTCAGGCCGCATCAGGTTACTGGAGCAAGGTTCTGGAAGGGTATGAGGAACAGTCCCGCTTGCCACAGGCTAAAATCCAGGGTAAAACGGGATATCAGGCGAAGCGTCTGGATTTTGACTTGGGCGCAGATCTAACGGCAAGCATTCAGCGAATAGCCAATCGTTATCAGGTAACCATCAATACGTTGATGCAGACCGTTTGGGGTATTTTGCTGCAAAAATATAATGGCACAGATGATGTGGTGTTTGGCAGCGTGGTATCTGGACGTCCGGCAGAAATTCCAAATGTGGAGCACATCATTGGTTTGTTTATCAATACGATTCCTGTACGCATCAGCAGTCATGTGGATAGCTTATTCTCAGACGTGATGAAGCAAACCCAGGAGCAATCGATTGCTTCCCATGCCTATGATACGTACCCGTTGTATGAAATTCAGGGGTTGTCGGAGCTTAAGCAGGATTTGATTAATCATATTCTTATTTTTGAGAACTATCCGGTAGACGAACAAATTGAGCAATTAGGTAACGGTGATGGGTCCAGCTTCAGCATCACAGGCGTTGAGTCTGTCGAGCAGACCAACTATGACTTTAACCTGGTGGTGCTGCCGGGGAACACTATTCACATGAGCTTTGGTTATAATGCACTGGCATTTGAACGTGAAAGTGTAGAACAAATTCGAGGTCATCTGGTGCAGCTGCTGGAGCAAGTGACAGCGAAGCCAGACATTCGGGTGCAAGAGCTGGATATGTTAAGCGAGCTGGAGTACGAGCAAATTCTGGGCGTATGGGGAGATACTGCCGCCGAGTATCCAAGCGAGCAGACGATCCATGGCTTGTTCGAGACACAAACAGCACAGACACCGGAGCAGGCAGCGTTGTTCTTTGAAGGAGAGCAGTTGACCTATCGCGAGCTGAATGAACGCGCGAATCGTCTGGCTCGTACCTTGCGCAGTCAAGGCGTGACGAAGGATCGTCTAGTGGGTCTGATGACTGAGCGTTCGGTAGACATGATTGTGGGCATCTTCGGGATTTTGAAAGCCGGGGGCGCATATGTGCCAATTGATCCGACGTATCCAGAGGAGCGTATCCGCTACATGCTGGATGACTCAGGGGCAGAGCTGTTGTTGACGCAAAGCCATCTGGTGGACAAAGCAGCTTTTGACGGCAACGTGCTGGTGCTGGATGGAGATCAAACGGTGTATCACGAGGATGGTTCCAATCTGGAGCCGTTGTCCGGTCCAAACGATCTGGCGTATGTGATTTATACGTCGGGTACGACGGGGCAGCCGAAGGGCGTTATGCTGGAGCATCACGGGCTGTGCAATCTGAAAACGTATTTTGATCAGACACTTCGGATCAGCACGTCGGATCATGCGTTATTGTTCGCCAGCTATTCGTTTGATGCGGCTTGCTGGGAAATCTTCCAGGCGCTGTTCTGCGGAGCCACGTTGTATGTGCCAACGTCAGAGACGATTTTGAACTACGAGCGGTTTGAGCAATATATGGCGGATCATCACATTACCGTGGCAGCCTTACCGCCGACCTATGCGGTATATCTGGAGCCGGAACGGATGCCAAACCTACGTATTCTGTTCACTGCCGGTTCAGCATCATCAACAGAGCTGGTATACAAGTGGAAGGACCAGGTGGCGTACTACAATGGCTACGGTCCAACGGAAAACTCGGTAGCGACGTCGATCTGGCCAGTATCCGAGGATGAGAGAGCAGGCCAACTGATTTCCATCGGACGCCCTGTGCCGAATCACCGGGTATACATGTTGGATGTGCATGGACATTTGGCTCCGGTAGGCGTAGCGGGTGAGCTGTGCGTGTCCGGTCCGGGTCTGGCCCGTGGTTATCTGGATCGTCCAGAGCTGACGGCTGAGAAATTTGTACCGAATCCGTTTGCGGCTGGCGAAGCGGGCTATGAACGGATGTATCGTACGGGTGACTTGGCGAGATGGATGCCGGATGGCAATATCGAATATTTAGGCCGGATCGACCATCAGGTGAAAATCCGGGGCTACCGGATCGAGCTGGGCGAGGTTGAGGCCCAAATGCTGAAAGTGGAAGATGTGCAAGAGGTCATCGTACTGGCCCAGGCGGACGAGCAGGGGCAAAACCAACTGGTGGCGTACTATGTTGCCGAACGGGACGTGAACGCAGGAGAGCTTCGCAGCTTACTGGGCGAGGAGCTTCCAAATTACATGGTGCCTTCGTATTTCATCCAGTTGGAACAGATGCCACTAACACCGAACGGTAAGATCGACCGCAAGGCACTGCCGGCACCGGAAGGCAGCCTGCAAAGCGGAGCGGATTATATAGAGCCGCGTACAGCGCTGGAGCAGACTTTGGTTTCCATTTGGCAGGCCGTATTAGGGGCAAAGAGAGTCGGGATTTTGGATAATTTCTTTGATCTGGGTGGAGATTCGATCAAAGCGATCCAGGTATCCTCCCGTTTGCTGCAAGCTGGCTACAAGCTGGAAATGAAGGATCTGTTCCAATATCCTTCCGTATCGCTGCTGAGTGGTCATGTCCACAAGGTCAGCCGTACAGCCGATCAGCGTGCGGTTTCGGGAGCGGTCAAGCTGACCCCGATTCAGCAATGGTTCTTTGGACAATTTTTAGCAGAGCCGCATTATTTCAATCAGTCGGTGATGCTGTATAGAGAGCAAGGCTTCGATGAAGCCGCATTGCATCAAACGGTGACCAAGGTGACCGAGCATCATGATGCGCTGCGCATGGTCTTCCGTCAGACCGAACAGGGCTATGAAGCGAGGAATCGTGGCTTGAACGAAGGCAAGTTCTATAGTCTGGACGTTGTTGATTTGACGGGCAACGAAGACGCTGCGGACGTGGTGAAGGCCATTGAAGAGAAAGCGAATGCTATTCAAAGTTCCATTCGTCTGGACGAGGGACCACTGGTCAAGCTGGGGCTGTTCCATTGCACGGACGGAGATCATTTACTGATTGCGATCCACCATTTGGTCGTAGACGGCATTTCATGGCGGATTGTGTTTGAGGATTTTGCCACCGGATATGAGCAGGCGGTTCGGGGAGAAGCGATTCGTCTGCCATATAAAACGGACTCTTTCTCCGCTTGGGCAGAGCGCTTGTCTCAATATGCGAATAGTCCGGCCATCGAAAACGAACGCGAATATTGGCAGCATCTCGCCCAAATGGAATTCGCATCGTTGCCTAAGGATCAAGAGAGCACGGAAGGACAGCATTCTCTGATAAGAGACAGTGAGACTGTGACCGTGGCTTGGAGCGAGCAGGAAACACGACTACTGCTTCAGGAAGCACACCGTGCGTATAACACAGAGGTCAATGATCTGCTGTTAACCGCACTGGGTACAGCGTTATACAACTGGAGCGGTCAGGAGCGTGTGCTGGTCAACCTGGAAGGACATGGCCGGGAAGCCATTATTCCAGATATCGACATCACACGTACAGTGGGCTGGTTTACGAGCCAATATCCGCTGCTGCTCGATGTTGACGGTAAGGCAGAAGTTGGTCAGCGAATCAAACGGGTGAAGGAAGATCTGCGTCATGTGCCACATAAGGGCATTAGCTACGGTATTTTGAAATATATGTCTCAGCATGCTGCCAATCCTTCCTTGACCTTGCAGCCTGAAATTAGCTTTAACTATTTGGGGCAATTTGATCAGGATTTGGAAAATGGTGATATCACTCTGTCTTCACATACAGGTGGAGAGCCGATGAGTGACAATACCGCTCTGGAGCATCCACTGAATGTGAACGGGATGATTACAGCAGGCGTGCTCACGTTGGAAATTCGCTATGACAGCAAGGTATATCATCAACATAACGTGGAAAAATTTGCACAATTGCTGCAGGAGAGCTTGCAGGAAGTGATCGTTCATTGTGCCTCCAAAGAGCGGAGTGAGCTAACACCAAGCGATGTATTGTTCAAGGGCTTGACGTTGGAGCAGCTGGAACAATTGACGGAGCAAATGGCTGCTGTGGGTGAACTGGAAAATGTTTATGCTCTCTCGCCTATGCAGAAGGGGATGCTTTTCCATAGCTTGATGGAGCCGGAATCAGGCGCATACTTCCAGCAAGCGTCGTTTGATCAAAAAGGCAGCTTTGATGTTGCTGTTTTCCGGAAGAGTCTTGATCTACTGACACAGCGTCATGAGGCGCTGCGGACGAATTTCCATATGTTTGAGACAGGGCACAGTGAGGAGCCATTACAGATCGTGTTCCGTCACAAAGATAGCGACCTTTCCTTCAAGGATTTACGTGGAATGCAGGAAGCGGAGCAAAAGGCGTATATCCATGCGTTCAAGCAGGAGGACCAGGCCCGGGGCTTTAATCTCGGTACCGATGCGCTCATGCGCGTACAGGTGTTGCAGACAAATGAAGAAACGTATCATTTGGTGTGGAGCTTCCATCACATTGTCATGGACGGCTGGTGCTTGTCGCTAGTTACAGGTGAAGTGTTCGGTACGTACTTTGCGCTGGTGGAGCAGAAGCAGCCGAAGCTTGCTAATATCACCCCATATGGCCAATATATCGAATGGCTGGAGCGTCAGGATGAACGTGCGGCAAAAGATTATTGGAGCAGCTATTTGGCGGGCTTTGAACAGCAGACTTTGCTACCTGGCTCGGATGCTTCATCAAAAGATCAAGCCGTGGACAGCAGGGAAAATGCTCTATCCACTACAGCTAGTGAAACCAGCGAATATATTTCTGAAAAAATAACGGTGGAGCTGGATCAAACGTGGAGCGAAGCCATGTACCGGATTGCGAAGCAGCAGCAGGTGACGATTAATACGCTGATGCAAAGCGTGTGGGGCCTTATTTTGCAGAAATATAACAACAATGAGGATGTTATTTTCGGTAGTGTCGTATCTGGACGCCCGACAGATATTGCTGGTGTAGAGAATATGATCGGTTTGTTCATTAATACGATACCAGTTCGGATTCAAAGTGAACGGAATGCCACTTTTGTGGAGGTTATGCGGAAAACGCAGGAGCAGGCACTGGCCTCAGGAGTATACGACAGTTTCCCGCTGTATGAGATTCAGGCGCTGACGGAGCAGAAGCAAAATCTGATTAACCACATTATGGTGTTTGAAAACTATCCGGTAGAGCAGCAGGTGGAGCAGCTTGGCGAAGTTCGTCCGTCCGCTTTTGAAATTACGAATGTAGAGGTTGTCGAGCAAACGAATTATGATCTGGACTTGATTGTGATGCCTGATGAAGTCTTCAGCATCATGTTCAGATATAACGCTAATGTGTACGATCGGGCTACCGTGGAGCGTATGCAAGGACATGTATTGCATGTGATTGAGCAAATCGTGAACAATCCGCATATCCGTGTGAATGAGCTGGAATTGGTAACACCGGAAGAACAAGCGCAGATTGTTCAGGTTTGGGGAGCTACGGCGGCAGCTTATCCGCAGGGTCAGACGTTAAGTGCGCTGTTCGAGGAACAGGCGGCACGAACACCGGATCAGGTGGCGGTGCTGTTTGGAGCAGAGACGTTGACCTACGGTGAACTGAACGAGCGGGCCAACCGTCTCGCACGCACCCTGCGTGCGGAAGGCGTTGAACCGGATCAGCCGGTAGGCATTTTAGTACAGCGCTCGCTGGAAATGATCGTAGGCATCTATGCGATCCTCAAGGCAGGTGGAGCCTACGTGCCGATTGATCCGGAATATCCGGCGGACCGTATTCGCTTTATGCTGGAAGACTCGGGAGCGAAGCTGGTATTGACGCAATCGCATTTGGCCGAGCAAGCGTCGCTGAGCTTCGACGGCAAGGTGCTGGTGCTGGATCGTCCGGTGCAGGGTGGCAAGGACATGTACCACGAAGACGGCTCGAATCTGGAGCCACTGGCTGGTCCGCGTCATGTAGCCTATGTCATCTACACCTCCGGCTCGACTGGAAAACCGAAGGGCGTTATGGTTGAGCACCATTCCGTGCTGAACCGGATTTTGTGGATGCATGACCGTTACGGCTTGAGTGCAGAGGATACGATCCTGCAAAAGACTGCCTTCACATTCGACGTGTCGGTGTGGGAGCTGTTCTGGTGGTCGATGGTTGGCTCGAAGGTGAGTCTGCTGTCGGTTGGCGGGGAAAAGAATCCGGAGGACATCGTAGACACGATTGCCCGCGATAGCGTAAGCACGATGCACTTTGTGCCTGCGATGCTGCATGCATTCCTGGAGTATGTGGAGCAGCAGCCGCAGGAAGTAATGCAAGCGAAGCTGGGAACACTACGCCATATATTTGCCAGCGGGGAAGCGTTGCCGCCGCAGCATGTGGCGCGGTTCCAACGACTCGTGTCAGGTATCGCTGGAGCGAAGCTGATCAACCTGTATGGCCCAACCGAAGCGACGGTGGACGTATCGTACTTTGATTGCGAGCCGACGGAGGAATATACCGTCATTCCAATCGGAAAACCGATTCAGAACATCCGTCTGTACATCGTGAAGGAAGGCACGGAGCAATTGCAGCCGATCGGGGTTGCAGGGGAACTGTGCATCGGCGGTGTAGGCGTAGCACGCGGCTATCTGAACCGTCCAGAGCTGACGGCAGAGAAATTCGTTGCCGATCCGTTTGCGGATGGCGAAGCAGGCTATGAGCGGATGTACCGCACGGGCGATTTGGCGAGATGGATGCCGGACGGCAACATCGAGTACTTGGGCCGGATCGACCATCAGGTGAAAATCCGGGGGTACCGGATCGAGCTGGGTGAGGTCGAATCGCAGTTGTTGAAGGTGGAGTCGGTACGCGAAGCCGTAGTCATGGCTCGTGCGGACGAAACAGGCCAAAAACAAATGGTAGCGTACTACGTCGCGGGTCAAGAGCTCGGAGCCAGCGAGCTGAGAAGTGAGCTGGGCCGGGGGCTGCCAAGCTATATGGTGCCATCGTACTTTGTACAACTGGAGCAGATGCCACTGAGTCCGAACGGCAAAATCGACCGCAAGGCACTGCCAGCACCGGAAGGCAGCCTGCAAAACGAAGCGGATTATGTTGCACCGCGGACGTGGGTGGAAGTGAAGCTGGCGCAAATTTGGCAGGATGTGCTGGGCTTGGCGCAGGTCGGCGTGAAGGAAAACTTCTTTGAGATTGGCGGACATTCGCTGCGTGCGACGACACTGGCCTCGAAGATTCACAAGGAGCTGAACAAGCCGCTTCCATTGCGGAGTATTTTTGAAGCACCAACGATTGAACAACTGGCAGCAGTTCTGGAAAGTCTGGATCAAGTGGCGTATGCGTCCATTCCGGTGACGGAAGCCCGTGATTTCTACCCGTTATCCTCGGCGCAAAAACGACTGTATGTGCTGCATCAGTTCGACCCGAATGATGTGAATTACAACATGCCGTCGGTGCTGCAAGTGAGTGGCCCGCTGGACGTGAAACGAGTAGAAGATGTGTTCCGTCAACTGATCGCCCGCCATGCGACCTTGCGTACCCGCTTTGAGCTGATGTACAGTGAGCCGATGCAATGGATTGAGGACACAGTGCCGTTCGAGGTGGAATATGCAAAGATTCAGGCAGAGGATACGACTACTACGGATACAGACACGATGGTCAGCAAGGAAACGAGAGAGCGGGTGCGACGCTTTGTCCGTCCGTTCGATCTGGAAGCTGCGCCGCTGCTGCGGGTAGGCTTGGTGGACCTTGGCGTACAAGGAGTGGAGCAAGAACCGCAGCATTTGCTCATGCTCGACATGCATCATATCGTTTCGGATGGTGTGTCCATGGAGGTACTGACCGATGAATTTGTTCGCTTGTATGACGGTGAAGAGCTGTCGCCATTGCGGATTCAGTACAAGGATTATGCGGTATGGCAGCAAAGCGAAGCCCATCAGGAGTGGATGCAGCGTCAGGAAGCGTACTGGCTCGACACCTTCCGAGGCGAACTGCCTGTGCTGGATCTGGCAACCGACTTTGCCCGTCCGGCGATGCAGAGTACAGCAGGAAATACGATCGAATTCGGACTGGAGCGTGAAGTTAGCGAACGTCTGAAAGAGCTGGCCGCACAAACAGGCGCAACACTGTATATGGTGCTGCTGGCGGCGTACACCGCGCTCTTGCATAAATACACGGGCCAAGAGGACATCGTGGTTGGAACGCCGATTGCCGGAAGACCGCATGCGGAACTGGAGAGCCTGGTAGGTGTATTCATCAACACGTTGGCGATCCGTAATTATCCGTCTGGCGACAAATCATATCTTGATTATCTGCAAGAGGTCAAAGAGCATGCGCTCAGTGCTTATGAGCATCAAGACTATCCTTTTGAAGAGCTGGTTGAGAAGCTGAATTTAACGCGGGATACAAGTCGAAATGCGCTGTTTGACACGATGTTTGAGTTGAAAACATTGGAGCAGCAGGAGTTGCAGTTGGAAGGTCTTACTCTAAATTCGTATCCGATGGAAAATAATACTGCCAAATTTGATTTGACTCTGGATGCAGTGGAGCAGCCGGAAGGTATTCTGTGCAGTCTGGAATACAGCACGGCGCTGTATAAGCCTGAAACCATCGCACGATTGGCCAAGCATTTTACCGAGCTCGTTCGTGCGATTACACTTGATCCGCAGCAGCCACTGGCAGCTTTGGATATGGTAACCGTGGAGGAAAAAGCACAAATCATCTACGGTTTTGGAGATGTGGGGGTATCGGAGGTTGCTGCTGTTGAAGCAGGAGCCCTGTTCCATACCTTTGTGGAAGAACAGGCGCAGCTTGTACCGGATCACGTGGCGGTTGTGTACGAGGAGCAACAACTTACGTACCGCAAACTGAACGAGCGTGCGAACCAATTGGCTCGTAGATTGAGAAATGAAGGCATTGGACGCGAGTCGATTGTCGGCATCTTGAGCGAACGTTCGGTAGACATGCTGGTCGGCGTACTGGCGGTGTGGAAGGCTGGAGGCGCATATGTGCCGCTGGATGCAGACTATCCGTCAGAACGTATTCGTTTCATGCTGGAGGACAGCGGTGCTACGGTACTGTTGACCCAAACAGGCTTGCAGGAGCGTGCGCAGGTATGGCTGGAGGAAAGCCGAGGGGCCTTGGCCGGAGGGAAGTCTGAGGGCCAACTGGAAACGGCGGTTAGCGCTGAGACGGTGGAATCAGATACCCTCCATGGAGACCTGAGTTTAACATTAGACTCGCCATCTGACAGTAAAGCAACATCCGAACCAGCAACTGGACTGTGCTTGCAGACAATGCTGGCGTTGGATGATGAGTCGCTGTACACCGGAGACACCACGGATATCGAACCTATCAATGAACCGCAGGATCTGGCGTATGTGATCTACACCTCCGGAACAACGGGACGTCCGAAGGGAGTCATGATCGAGCATCGCAGCTTGGTGAATACGGCTGCGGCGTATCGCCGGGATTACCGTCTGAACCAGTTCCCGGTACGGCTGCTGCAGCTGGCGAGCTTCTCCTTCGACGTATTCGTCGGGGATATCGCACGGGCGCTCTATAACGGCGGAACGATGGTGATTTGTCCGAAAGACGACCGGATTGATCTCAGCCGTCTGTATGACTGGATTCACGATTATCAGATTACGGTGTTTGAATCGACACCAGCTCTGATCGTACCGTTCATGCAGCATGTGCATGAACAGGGACTGGACATGAGCAGTCTGGAGCTACTCATCACCAGCTCGGATAGCTGCAATGTGGCGGATTACCGAGTGCTGCAAGAGCGGTTTGGCGCAGCTACTCGGATTATTAACAGCTATGGCGTAACGGAAGCGGCGATTGACTCCAGCTTCTACGACGAAGAGCTATCGAAGCTGCCAAGCAGCGGCAGTGTGCCGATTGGTCAGGCGTGGCTGAATGCACGTTTTTATATCGTGGACAGCCAATTGAATCCAGTACCTATCGGCGTACTGGGCGAGCTATGCATTGGCGGAGCTGGGGTAGCGCGTGGGTACCTGAACCGTGCGGATCTGACGGCCGAGAAATTCGTCGCGAATCCGTATGTGCCGGGTGAACGATTGTACCGCACAGGCGATTTGGCGCGGTGGATGCCGGACGGAAATGTGGACTTTATCGGCCGGATGGACTATCAAGTCAAAATCCGGGGCTACCGGATTGAACTGGGCGAGGTGGAAGCGCAGCTGCTGACCGTGGATGGTATTGAAAAAGCGATGGTCACCGCCTGGGAAAACGAAGATGGCAACAAGGACCTGTGTGCGTATCTCGTAGCCTCAGAGGCATTGAGCTTGCCGGAGCTACGCAATGCGCTGCAGCCAAAGCTGCCGGGCTATATGATCCCGACGTATGTCGTACAACTGGATCATTTCCCGCTGACACCTAACGGAAAAATCGACCGCAAAGCGTTGCCTGCGCCGGAAGCACGCTTGGGAGGTACGGAGTACGCTGCACCGCGGACATTGCTGGAAGAGCAACTGGTACGTATCTGGCAAAGTGTGCTGAATCATTCGCAGATAGGCATTAAGGATAACTTCTTTGAAGTGGGAGGACATTCTCTGCGTGCTACAACACTGGTGGCGAAAATTCATCAGGAGCTGCATCACAAGCTGGCGCTGCGAGATATTTTCCAATATCCGACGATTGAGCAACTGGTACAGGTGATGGGTGAACATCAGACACAGCACACGTATGTATCCATACCTGTTGTGGAGGAGCGCGCATATTATCCAGTTTCCTCGGCGCAAAAACGGATGTATGTTTTGAGTCATCTGGAAGGTGGAGAGGTTAGCTACAACATGCCGGAAGCTTTGATTATTGAAGGTTCCCTGGATAAAACGCGACTGGAGCAAGCCTTCCGTCAGCTGATTGCCCGTCATGAAACCCTGCGAACCAGATTCGATATGGTGGATGGCGAGGTTGTTCAACGTATTGAACCAAATGTCGAATTCAACGTCGAGCATGTGCGTGCAAGCGAAGAAGAGACACAGCAGTATGCACTGGACTTTGTACGTGCATTTGATCTCGCGCAAGCACCGTTGCTGCGGGTTCAGTTGGTAGAAAACGGACCGCAACGTCACGTTATGCTCTATGACATGCACCATATTATTTCGGATGGCGTTACTGAGGGAATTATCGTGCAGGAGCTTTCTCAATTGTATGCAGGCAAGGAGCTGCTGCCGCTTCGCATCCAGTACAAGGACTATGCCGTTTGGCAGCATGCAGATATGCAAAGTGAACGTCTTCATGAGCAAGAAAGCTATTGGCTGAAAACCATGGCTGGTGAAATTCCGGCGCTGGATATGCCAACAGATTTTGCAAGACCAGCCGTACAGCGTCTGGAAGGAACTCGATTGGATTTTGCCATCAGCATGGAGGACAGCGAGCAGTTGAAGCAGCTGGCCGCTCAAACCGGATCAACCTTGTACATGGTGTTGCTTGCAGCGTATAGCACGCTCTTGCATAAATATTCGGGGCAGGAGGACATTATCGTCGGAACGCCGATTGCGGGAAGACCACATGCGGAGTTGGGGGGCCTGATAGGCGTATTCCTTAACACGCTGGCGATCCGCAATTATCCATCTGGCGAGAAAACGTTCCTTGATCATCTGCGAGAGGTCAAAGAGCATGCGCTCAGTGCCTATGAGCATCAAGACTATCCTTTTGAAGAGCTGGTTGAAAAGCTGAATTTGACACGGGATACGAGCCGAAATGCGCTGTTTGACACGATGTTTGAGTTGAAAACATTTGAGCAGCAGGAGTTGGAGCTGGAAGGTCTGACCTTAAAGCCGTATCCGACGGAAAATAATACTGCCAAATTTGATTTGACTCTGGATGCAGTGGAGCAGCCGGAAGGTATCCTGTGCAGTCTGGAATACAGCACGGCGCTGTACAAGCCTGAAACCATCGCGCGATTGGCCAAGCATTTTACCGAACTTGTTCGTGCCATTACACTTCATCCACAGCAGCCACTGGCAGCTTTGGATATGGTAACCGTCGAGGAAAAAGCACAAATCATCTACGGTTTTGGAGATGTGGGGGTATCGGATGTTGCTGCCGTTGAAGCAGGAGCCCTGTTCCATACCTTTGTGGAGGAACAGGCGCAGCTTGTACCGGATCACGTGGCGGTTGTGTACGAGGAGCAACAGCTTACGTACCGCAAACTGAACGAGCGTGCGAACCAGTTGGCTCGTAGATTGCGAAATGAAGGCATTGAACGCGAGTCGATTGTCGGCATCTTGAGCGAACGCTCGGTGGATATGCTGGTCGGCGTACTGGCGGTATGGAAGGCAGGAGGCGCGTATGTGCCGCTGGATGCCGATTATCCGTCAGAACGTATTCGTTTCATGCTGGAGGACAGCGGTGCGACGGTACTCTTGACTCAAACAGGCTTGCAGGAGCGTGCGCAGGGATGGCTGGAGGAAAACAAAGCAACATCCGAACCAGCAACAGGACTGCGTCTGCATACCGTACTGGCGTTGGACGATGAGTCGCTGTACACCGGGGATACTGCGGATATCGAGCATATCAACGAGCCGCAGGATCTGGCGTATGTGATCTACACCTCCGGAACAACGGGACGTCCGAAGGGAGTCATGATTGAGCATCGGAGCTTGGTGAATACGGCTGCGGCGTATCGGCGGGATTACCGTCTGAACCAATTCCCGGTACGATTGCTGCAACTGGCAAGCTTCTCCTTTGACGTATTCGTCGGGGATATCGCACGGGCGCTCTATAACGGCGGAACAATGGTCATCTGCCCGAAAGACGACCGGATTGATCCGAGCCGTCTATACAGCTGGATTCGTGACTATCAGGTTACGGTGTTCGAATCGACACCGGCCTTGATCGTACCATTCATGCAGCATGTGCATGAACACGGACTGGACATGAGCAGTCTGGAGCTGCTGATCACCAGCTCGGATAGCTGTAGCGTGACAGATTACCGGGTGCTACAAGAACGATTTGGTGCAGATATTCGCATCATTAACAGCTACGGCGTAACGGAAGCAGCGATTGACTCCAGCTTCTATGACGAAGAGCTATCGAAGCTGCCAAGCAGCGGCAGTGTGCCGATTGGTCAGGCGTGGCTGAATGCACGTTTTTATATCGTGGACAGCCAATTGAATCCGGTACCTATCGGCGTACTGGGCGAGCTATGCATTGGCGGAGCCGGGGTAGCACGCGGGTACCTGAACCGTGCCGACCTGACGGCCGAGAAATTCGTGGCGAATCCGTACGTGCCGGGTGAACGATTGTATCGCACAGGTGACCTGGCACGGTGGATGCCGGACGGGAACGTGGACTTTATCGGCCGGATGGACTATCAGGTCAAAATCCGGGGCTACCGGATTGAGCTGGGCGAGATCGAAACCGTGATCCAGCGGGTGCCGGGTGTGCGTCAAGCGGTCGTGATCGACCGGACAGATGAGCGTGGGCACAAGTATTTGTGCGGCTATATCACGGGAGAAGCGGAGCTGCGGATCGAGGAGGTACAGGCTGAGCTGGAAGCAGGACTGCCGACACACATGGTGCCAGCACGCTTGATGCGACTGGAGACGATCCCGCTGACGAGCAACGGCAAAATCGACCGTAAGGCGTTGCCGGATCCGGAAGGCAGCATCCATACAGGTGCAGCCTATGTGGCACCGCGTACAACGGTCGAGCAGGTACTGGCTTCGGTATGGGCAGGGGTGCTCGGCGTGGAAGCGGTAGGCACGCAGGATAACTTCTTCGAGCTGGGCGGCGATTCGATCAAGGCCCTGCAGGTATCGTCCCGATTGCTGCAAGCAGGCTATCGACTGGACATGAAAGACCTGTTCAGCAATCCAACGGTGTCTGCATTGGCGCTGAAAGTCCAATCTGTGACAAGATTGGCAGATCAGAGCGAAGTGGTGGGCGCTGTGAAGCTGACACCAGTTCAACAATGGTTCTTTGAGCAAAACCTGACGGATGCTCATCACCATAACCAGTCCATCATGCTGCATAGCAAGGACGGTTTTGATGAAACGGCATTGCGTACAGCGATGGAGCAAATGGTTAGCCATCACGACGCGCTGCGTACCATTTTCCGTCCTACCGATCACGGATACGAAGCATGGAGCCGTGCGATTGGTGAGGGTAAGCTGTACACGCTGGAGCAGACGGACTTCCGCAATGAGACTGAGGTGTCTGCGGCCATTGAGGCCAAAGCGAATGAAATTCAAGCTGGAATTGATTTGAGTGAAGGACCGCTGGTGAAGCTGGGGCTGTTCCATTGCCCAGATGGAGACCATTTGCTGATTGCGATTCATCACTTAGTGGTGGACACCGTATCCTGGCGCATTTTGTTCGAGGATATTACAACAGCCTATGAGCAGGCATTGAACGGACAAGCGATTCGTCTTCCGTACAAAACGGATTCGTTCCGCACCTGGGCTGATGGACAATCTCAATATGCGAACGGTCCGGAAATTGCAGCGGAACTCACATTCTGGCAAGAAATTGAACAGGGAATGTATGAGCCGCTTCCAAAAGACCAGCCACAGTCCTATTCCTTAAATAGAGACAGCGATATCGTTACTGCCACGTGGACAGCTCAGGAAACGGAGCAGCTGTTAAAACAGGCGCATCGTGCCTACAACACGGATATGAATGATTTGCTGCTTACAGCATTAGGAATGACGATTCATCGCTGGGCTGGCATTGGACGAGTGCTCGTCAACCTGGAAGGTCATGGACGGGGAGTCCATTTTGCCAGAGCTGGATATTACTCGCACCGTCGGCTGGTTCACGACTCAATTCCCGGTTGTGCTGGATATGAGCGTGGGACAAGACCTTTCACAGTGCATCAAACATGTGAAGGAAGGGCTGCGTCGCATTCCGCAAAAGGGTATCGGCTACGGTATTTTGAGATACCTGTCCGCCGCACGTGAGCAAGAGCGTTTTGTAACCGAGCCTGAAATCAGCTTTAACTATTTGGGACAATTTGATCAAGATATGCAAAATCAATCCATTGACGTATCTCCTTACTCCAGCGGTGAAGAGCTTGGCGCACATGCAGCCAGATCGCACACGCTAGACATGAATGGAATGATTTCGGAAGGCGAACTGCAATTGACGATCAGCTACAGCAATCAGGAATATCGCCGAGAAACGATGGAGCAGCTAGCCGAGGAGTTCAGAACCAGCTTGCGGGAAATCATTGCGCATTGCGCAGGCCGCAAACAACAGGAGCTGACTCCAAGCGATGTAATGCTTAAAAATGTAACCATGGCTGAGCTGGATCAATTGGTAGAGCGGACTCGTGACATTGGCGAACTGGAAAATGTATATGCGTTAACGCCGATGCAAAAAGGTATGCTGTTCCATAATCTGATGGATGCAAAGTCAGGTGCTTATTTTGAACAAACGACATTTGATTTGCGCGGACGCTTCCAAGCGGATATTTTCCAAGATAGCTTGAATCATTTGGCGCAGCGGCATGAGATTTTTAGAGCTAATTTCTACAGTGGTTGGCAGGATGAGCCGGTGCAGGTCATTTTCCGCCGCAAGGATATTGGTTTCAAATATGAGGATCTGCGTCATTTGGCTAAGCAGGAGCGTGACGCGTACGTGAAGGAATTTATTCGCAAAGACAAGGCAGCCGGATTCGATTTGTCCCAGGATGCATTGATGCGCGTGGCGATTTTACGAACAGGTGATGAGGATTATTATTTTGTGTGGAGCTCTCATCACATCTTGATGGATGGCTGGTGTGTGGCGTTGGTAACGGATGAGGTGTTTGAGGCTTATTTTGCAGCCGTCGAGCATAGAGAACCGAAGCTTGCCCCAGTTACTCCGTACAGTCAATATATTGAGTGGCTTGAAGCACAGGATGTAGAGGCTGCATCTTCATACTGGAAGGATTATTTGCTCGACTATGATCAGCAAACTTCGATTCCGACCGGAAAAGTAGGCGTGAAAGCGGAAGGTGCACAATTTGAGCATGTGCTGTGCGATCTGGGCAAGGATTTGACAGGCCGCATTGAAATGGTTGCCAAGGAGCACCACGTGACCACGAATACATTACTGCAAACGGCATGGGGCTTGCTGCTTCAAAAGTACAACGGTAGTGATGACGCTGTTTTTGGCGGTGTAGTGTCGGGTCGTCCGGCTGATATTTCGGGTATTGAAAATATGGTGGGCTTGTTCATTAACACCATTCCAGTACGTATCCGTAGTGGAGCTGAGGATACATTTGCCGACATGATCAGAGCGAATCAGAAGCAGGCGCTGGCTTCTCAAGCTTATGAAACGTATCCGCTATATGAAATTCAAGCCTTAAGCGAGCAAAAGCAAGACTTGATCAACCACATTATCGTGTTCGAAAACTATCCGGTGGAGGAGCAGGTCGAGCAACTTGGCGAAGGTGCAGAATCGGATTTTGAAATTAGCAACGCAGGTATGATTGAACAAACCAACTATGATTTCAATTTGCTCGTCATTCCGCTGGAAGCGATGAAAATCCGATTTGAATACAATGCGAAGCTCTATGATCGTGAAGCCGTTGAACGGACTCAGAGCCATCTGGTGCAGCTGCTGGAGCAAGTGACAGCGAAGCCAGACATTCAAGTGCATGAGTTGGATGTTTTAAGTGAGCAGGAGCGCGAGCAAATTCTGGGCGTATGGGGAGATACAGCCGTCAAGTATCCAAGGGAGCAAACGATCCATGGCTTGTTCGAAACACAAGCAGCGCAGACACCGGAGCAGGCAGCGTTGTTCTTCGAAGGAGAGCAGTTGACCTATCGCGAGCTGAATGAACGCGCGACTCGTCTGGCTCGTACTCTGCGCAATCAAGGCGTGACGAAGGATCGCCTGGTGGGACTGATGACCGAGCGTTCGGTAGACTTGATCGTGGGTATCTTAGGCATTTTGAAAGCCGGGGGTGCATATGTTCCGATCGATCCGACGTATCCAGAGGAGCGTATCCGCTACATGCTGAATGACTCGGGGGCAGAGCTGTTGTTGACGCAAAGCCATCTGCTGGACAAAGCTGCTTTTAATGGCAACGTGCTGGTGTTGGATGGGGCACAGGGTGTGTACCACGAGGATGGCTCCCATCTAGAGCCGTTGTCTGGTCCGAACGACCTTGCGTATGTGATTTATACGTCGGGTACGACGGGCCAGCCAAAGGGCGTCATGGTAGAACACCGTAATGTTGTACGTTTGGTGAAAAATACTAACTATGCGCAGTTGGATGCCGACACGCGCATTTTGCAGACTGGGGCTATTGTCTTCGACGCATCCACCTTTGAAATTTGGGGTGCGCTATTGAATGGTGGACAGCTGGTGCTGGTAAGTCAGGATGTCATTTTGGACGGGCCTAAGCTTAAGGAAGCTGTTCGCAATCATGGCATTACCACGATGTGGCTGACCGCGCCGCTCTTTAACCAGCTGTCCCAGCAGGATCTTGATCTGTTTGAGGGGGTACGGGAGCTGTTGGTCGGTGGTGATGTGCTGTCTGTACCGCATATTAACCGGGTAATGATAGCCCATCCGAACCTGCAGATTATTAACGGCTACGGCCCGACCGAAAATACGACCTTCTCCACAACACATACGATTACTGGCGTGCAATCAGGATCGGTACCAATTGGCAGACCGATCCATAACTCGACGGCGTATGTCGTGGACCGTTCGATGCGGCTCCAGCCTATCGGGGTATGGGGAGAACTGATCGTGGGCGGTGACGGGGTGGCACGTGGATACCTCAACCGTCCGGATCTGACGGCCGAAAAGTTCATCGACAGCCCGTTCCGCAGCGGAGAACGCTGCTATCGCACAGGCGACCTAGTACGCTTGAATGTGGACGGGACCCTGGAATATAAGGGACGGATCGACGCACAGGTGAAAATTCGCGGCTACCGGATCGAGCTGGGCGAGGTAGAAACCCAGCTGCTGAAGCTGGAGGCGGTGCGAGAAGCTGTGGTCATCGCACGAGAAGATGAGCAAGGGCAGAAGCAGCTCTGCGCTTATGTGGTCACCGATGAGGAAGTTGTGGCAAGTGAGCTACGCAGCGCTTTAAGCCAGGAGCTGCCAGGCTACATGATGCCGTCATATTTCATCCACTTGGAGCAGGTGCCGCTGACACCAAACGGTAAAATCGACCGCAAAGCACTACCGGCACCAGAGGTCAGTCTGCAAAGCGGAGCGGATTATGTTGCACCGCGGACATGGGTGGAAGTGAAGTTGGCCCAAATTTGGCAAAATGTACTTGGATTGGCACAGGTTGGAGTGAAGGAAAACTTCTTTGAGATTGGCGGACATTCACTGCGGGCGACAACCCTGGCCTCGAAGATTCACAAGGAACTGAATAAGCCGCTTCCATTGCGCAGTATTTTTGAAGCACCAACGATTGAACAACTGGCAGCCGTTTTGGAACAGCTGGATCAAGTGAACTATGCGTCCATTCCGGTGACAGAAGCCCGTGGCTTCTACCCGTTATCCTCGGCGCAAAAACGACTGTATGTGCTGCATCAGTTCGACCCGAATGATGTGAACTACAACATGCCGTCGGTGCTGCAAGTGAGTGGTCCGCTCGATGTGAAACGAGTAGAAGACGCGTTCCGGCAACTGATCGCCCGCCATGCAACCTTGCGTACCCGCTTTGAACTAGTGGACAGTGAGCCGATGCAATGGATTGAGGAGATCGTGCCGTTCGAGGTGGAATATGCAAAGGTACAGGCAGAGGGTGCGACTACGGATACGGACATGATGGTCAGCAAGGAAACGCAAGAACTGGTACGGCGCTTTGTCCGTCCGTTCGTTCTGCAAGCAGCGCCGCTGCTGCGGGTAGGCTTGGTGGACCTGGGCGTACAAGGAGTGGAACAAGAACAACAGCATTTGCTTATGCTCGATATGCACCATATCGTCTCGGATGGTGTGTCCATGGGCGTACTGACTGATGAATTTGTCCGCTTGTATGAGGGTGAAGAGCTGTCGCCATTGCGGATTCAGTACAAGGATTATGCGGTATGGCAGCAAAGCGAAGCCCATCAGGAGTGGATGCAGCGTCAGGAAGCGTACTGGCTCGACACCTTCCGGGGTGAGTTGCCTGTACTGGATGTACCTACGGACTTTGCCCGTCCGGCGGTACGCAGTACGGCAGGGGATACGGTCGTGTTCGGACTGGAGCATGAAGTTAGCGAACGCCTGAAAGAACTGGCGGCGCACACAGGCTCTACATTGTACATGGTGCTGCTGGCTGCGTACACCGCACTCTTGCACCAATACAGCGGCCAAGAGGACATGGTAGTCGGCACGCCGATTGCAGGACGACCGCATGCAGATCTGGAGTCGATCCTTGGGATGTTCGTTGGTACGTTGGCATTGCGAAACTATCCGACGGCAGAGCATACCTTCCGCAGCTACGTGGAAGAAGTGAAAGATCGTGCCCTGCAAGCATACGAACATCAGGACTATCCATTTGAGGAACTGGTGGAAAAGCTGAACGTGAAGCGGGATATGAGCCGCCATCCGCTGTTCGATACGATGTTTACGCTGCAAACCACTGAGGAAAGCGAATTGCAGCTGGCAGACCTAAGCTTCCGTCCATACGGCTTGGAACAAACGCCAGTCAAGTTTGATTTGATGCTGGAAGCCAGGGAGGAAGGGGTAGGCATCCAGTTTGGATTGCAGTATGCAACCGCGTTGTATCAACGGGAAACCGTAGAACGGATGACACGTCACTTCATTCGTTTGGCCGAAGCCGTGGCAGCGAACCCGGATGCGAAGTTGGGCGAGCTGGAGCTGATTACAGCGGAAGAAACCGAGCGGATTCTGAAGGTGTTCAATGACCCGAACGCGCATAGCGTGCGTGAAACAGAACAAGGTCGCTCGCTCAGCGAACGATTTGAAGAGCAAGCGAAGCGCAGCCCTGATCGGGTAGCGGTCGTGTCTGGGGGCACGACGCTGACCTACGCCGAGCTGAACGAGCGTGCGAACCGATTGGCCCGTGTGTTACGAGCGGAAGGAATCGATGCAGATCAACCGGTAGGCGTGTTACTGGAACGTTCTGCCGATATCCTGGTGAGCATTCTAGGAGTACTTAAGGCCGGAGGCGCGTATGTGCCGATGGATACCATGTATCCGCAGGAACGTATCGACTACATGCTCCAAGACAGCGGGGCAAAGGTCGTGATTACAAGCAGAGTCGCCAATCTCTCACTCAGCTTGCCATCCACAGTTCGAGCAGTAGTTCTTGACGATGAGAACGTTCAAGCTCAACTGGGAGCACAGGATGCGAGCAACCTGATCCCTGTGGCCCGCCCGCATAACCTGGCCTATATGATTTACACGTCAGGCACAACCGGTCAGCCGAAAGGTGTCATGATCGAGCAGGGCAGTGTCAGCAATCTGGTAGATGCTTTATTTGAGCGAGTATACAGCCGTTATGAACAGCCGCTTCATGTCGCATGGCTGTCGGCATTTGTATTTGACGCTTCGGTGAAGCAAATCTTTGCCAGCTTGTTATTAGGCCACACCTTGCATGTGGTATCCCGTGACGTCAGCCTGAGCGGGGAGCATTTGATCGCCTACTACCGAACGCACCGAATTGATCTGTCGGACGGCACACCTGCGCATCTGCATATTTTGAACGAAAGCGTCAGTGTGACGGAAGCGCCAGAAGTGAAGCATTACCTGATCGGCGGTGAAGCATTATCTGTACAACTGGTCAATGTGTTCCTGCACAAGTGGTCCGGGTACCGCCCGGTAATTACTAATGTGTATGGTCCGACCGAAACGACGGTAGATGCAACAGCTTATACGATTGAAGATGTAGAAGCCCTGAACGTGCTGCTGGAAAAAGGTGAACACACCGTATCCATCGGAACGCCGATAGCGAACCAGTCTGTGTACATCCTGAACAGCCAGCAGCAACTGGTGCCGATCGGTATCGCAGGTGAGCTCTATATTGGAGGTGCAGGTGTAGGAAGAGGATACCTGAACCTGCCGGAACTGACGGCAGAGAAGTTCATACCGAATCCGTTTGCCTCAGCTTCAGTGGAAGCTGAACAAGCTCCAGATGCCCACATCCACCGGATGTATCGGACGGGCGACCTGGCCCGATGGCTGCCAGATGGAAGCATCGAGTATTTAGGCCGGATCGACCACCAGGTGAAAATCCGGGGGTACCGGATCGAGCTGGGCGAGGTGGAAGCACAGCTGCTGACCGTAGACGGCATTCAGAAAGCCGTGGTCACGGCATGGGAAAGCGAAGACGGACATAAGGACCTGTGTGCCTACATCGTAGCCACAGCACCGCTGAGTCTGCCGGAGCTGCGCAATGCGCTGCAGCCGAAGCTGCCGGATTACATGATCCCGATATATGTTGTACAACTGGATCGTTTCCAGCTGACCCCAAGCGGAAAAATTGACCGCAAGGCGTTGCCAGCGCCGGAAACGCGCCTCGAAGGTGGCATGGAATACGTTGCGCCGCGGACGCCGCTCGAAGCCAAGCTTGCTCAAATTTGGCAGGATGTGTTGAAGCTGTCCAGCGTTGGAGTCACCGACTCATTCTTCGACATGGGTGGACACTCCCTGCGAGCAACAACGCTGGTGACCAAAATCCATCAGGAACTGGACAGCCGGATTACACTGCGTGAGGTGTTCCAGCACATTACGATTGAGCAGCAAGCCCAGCTCATAGCTACGCACGGCACAGACACCTATACGGTGATCCCTGCGGCGGCGAAACAGGCCTACTACCCGGTTTCCTCGGCTCAAAAACGTCTGTACATTTTGAGCCATCTGGAAGGTGGGGATGTCAGCTACAACATGCCGGATGTGCTAACGGTGGAAGGACCGCTTCAGGCAGATCGACTGGAGGAAGCATTCCGTCAGTTAATAGCCCGCCATGAAACGTTGCGGACTTCCTTTGAAATGGTGGAAGGCGAGGTTGTTCAGCGGGTTTACGATCAGGTTGAGTTTGCAGTAGAGCGCCTGCAGGTTAGTGAATCTGAAGCCGAAGCGTATATCGAATCCTTTGTACGCAGCTTTGATCTTCGGCAGGCACCACTGCTGCGTGTCCGGATCATTCAAACCGGACCAGAGCGCCATTTCCTGATGTACGACATGCACCATATTATTTCAGACGGTGTATCGTCTAACAATATCGTGCAGGAACTGGTACAGCTGTACGAGGAGCAGGAATTGGAGCCGCTGCCGATTCAGTACAAGGACTATGCCGTGTGGCAGCAGCAGGAAATGCAGCGTGAGTCATATCAACGCCGGGAACACTTCTGGCTGGAGCATTTAGCCGGAGAATTGCCGGTACTGGATTTGCCGATTGCTTATCCAAGACCTGCTGTTCGCAGCTTCGAGGGTGTGCTGTATGAATTTACAGTTGACCCGAATGTATCCGAACAACTGCACCGAATGGCGGCACAGACCGGAAGTACGTTGTACATGGTGCTATTGAGCGCCTACACCGTTCTGCTGTCCAAATACAGCGGTCAGGACGATTTGATCATCGGTACTCCGGTAGCAGGCCGCTTGTTGCCTGAGTTGGAGCCACTGATCGGAATGTTCGTCAATACGCTAGCCATCCGGCATCAGCCGAAGGGCAACCAAACGTTCCACAACTACTTGCTGGAAGCCAGAGATCGTACGCTGCAAGCCTTCGAGCATCAGGATTATCCACTGGAAGAGTTAGTGGAAAAGCTGGATGTAGCACGGGATACAAGCCGTAACCCATTGTTTGACACCATGTTTGCACTGGAAAATACGGAGTCGCAGGAAGCGAAGCTTGAGACCCTGTCCTTCAGTCCGTATGTTCGGGAGCATCGTATCTCCAAATTTGATTTGACCTTGTCCATGAGCGATGAAGACGGGGTGATCAAGGGTTCCTTTGAATATTGCACGAAGCTGTTTGGGGCAGAGGCGATTGAACGATTAACGGAAGATTTGATAGCGATTCTGTCACAGGTTGGGGCAAACCCGGATCTGCTGTTAAGCGAAATTCAGGTGAACTCGGGCGAGCAGCCGGAAGGCTTCTCACCGGATTCCATCGACTTTGTTTTCTAAATCATTTTCTAAAATGCAATGATTTCACTTTGCATGTGCAGAGGGCGGCGATTTGTCCGCCTGCCCTTGCCTGCAAAGTATTATTTTTCCGACACAACGCTCATCTACGTAACAACGCACCATTCCAACCGGGGTACAGACCCCATAAAGCAGGAGGGATGTCATTGAAAGCCTTATTTGAGAAGGAAAAAAATTACTGGAGTCATAAGCTGGAATCCGAGGATCATATCATCTGCCTTCCATACACCAACAACATGTCCAAGGATGCAATTGTAACGAATTTAAATTCCCTTACGTACACGCTCACTTTTCCATCTGAAATTTCCGGGCGAATATTGTCTATAACAGGTGGCGCTCCATGGGCAGTGTTTATGGTTCTGCTTGCTGGAGTAGAAAGTCTGTTACATAAGTACACAGGTGAGGAACGTGTGCTGCTGGGCATTCCGGTAGCCAAGTCTGGCAACGGTGCTACAAAGCCGATCAATCATCTGCTTATACTGAAAAACACACTGGATTCCACAACGACCTTCAAAGCCTTGCTGTCTCAAATCAAAACCTCTGTCAGCGAAGCGATTGAGCACCAAAATATACCTTTTTGGAACTATACCGAGGGGCTTGAAATTCCACGTAACGAGGATGAAAAGCCTCTGATTTACACCACGGCGTCTATGCAAAATATTCATATTCCTGATTTTTTGAATTATGTACAATCTGAGCTTGATTTGCAATTTCAGTGGGAAAATGCAGCGGTTTCTCTGAACGTGAAGTACAGTAGCGACCGTTATAACGAGGCGACGATTGAACGCTTTGTTGAGCAACTGTTGCGCTTGTACAGCGTTGTTCTGCATCAGCCAGAACTGGAGATTTCCGCAGCACAACTGCTGTCAGAGCAAGAAGTGGAGCAGCTGCTTCATACCTTCAACGATACAGCTGTGGATTATCCACGTCATGCGTCCATTCATGAATTGTTCCAGAAACAGGTGAAGCAGGTCCCACAGCAGGTGGCGGTAGTGTTCGGAAAAGATAGCCTAACCTATGGAGAATTGAATGAAAAGGCCAACCGTCTAGCTCATACATTACGTAAGCAAGGGATCTGCACCGAGCAGACTGTCGGCATTGTGGCTGAACGCTCGATTGAGATGATCGTCGGTATGCTTGCAATTCTCAAGGCAGGCGGAGCATATGTCCCGATTGACTCCGAATACCCGAATGAGCGCGTACGCTATTTGCTGGAGGATTCTGGTGCTAACATACTGCTCGTACAGCGAATGGAGCATCGGCCCGTTGATTTTAAGGGAACTGTGCTCGACCTGAGCGATTCCGCAATTTATGGAACGGATGATGCTGATCGTTTCGATCCGGTTTTGCGGAACGACAACGAGACGTATGCTGACGTAACTGGCATCGGATATGTAGATTGCTTAAACCCGCTCTACTCCATTTCCGCTAGTCCTGAGCTTGCTTCTACTACAACCACACAACCAGAAATTATACAACCAGAAGTTACGCAATCAGAACAAGTGGAGGCAACCGCTGCTGATCGCTTGGCCTATATCATGTACACCTCTGGAACAACTGGCCAGCCGAAAGGGGTTATGGTGGAACACCGCAATGTCGTCCGTCTAGTGAAAAATACAAACTACGCGCAATTGAATGCCGATACGCGTATTTTGCAGACCGGGGCCGTTGTCTTTGACGCGTCCACCTTTGAAATTTGGGGTGCGCTATTGAACGGTGGACAGCTGGTGCTGGTGAGTCAGGATGTCATTCTGGACGCGCCGAAGCTCAAGGAAGCGGTCCGCAGCCACGGCATTACCACGATGTTTCTGACCACACCGCTCTTTAACCAGTTGTCCCAGCAGGATCTGGCGCTGTTCGAGGGGATACGGGAGCTGCTGGTCGGCGGGGATGTGATGTCCGTTCCGCATATGAACCGGGTGCTGGAGGCTCATCCTTCCCTGCGGATCAGTAACATCTATGGCCCAACCGAAAATACGACCTTCTCCACCATGCATGCGATCGCCGGTGTGCAATCCGAATCGGTGCCAATTGGCCGCCCAATCACTAACTCAACGGCGTATGTCGTGGATCGCTCGATGCAGCTCCAGCCTGTCGGGGCGTGGGGTGAGCTGATCGTCGGCGGTGACGGGGTAGCACGTGGCTACCGCAACCGTCCGGACCTGACGGCTGAAAAGTTCATCGACAGTCCGTTCCGCAGCGGAGAACGCTGCTATCGCACAGGCGACCTGGTACGCTGGAAGGCGGACGGGGCGCTGGAATACAAGGGACGGATCGACGCCCAGGTGAAAATTCGGGGCTACCGGATCGAGCTGGGCGAGGTGGAAGCGCAGCTGTTGAAGCTGGAGGCGGTGCAAGAATCCGTCGTTATTGCACATGAGGATGAGCAGGGGCAAAAGCAGCTCTGCGCTTATGTGGTGACCCATGAGGAAGTAACAGCAAGTGAGTTGCGCAGCGCTTTGAGCCAAGAATTACCGGGCTACATGGTGCCGTCATATTTTGTACAGCTGGAGCAATTGCCACTGACACCGAACGGCAAGGTGGATCGCCGGGCGTTGCCGCAGCCGGAGGGAAGTATAAGCTCAGGCGCAGAATATGTAGCTCCTCAAAATCAATTACAAGTACAACTGGCGAGTATCTGGAAAGATGTGCTGGAGCTTGAGCGCATTGGGATTAAGGATAACTTTTTTGAAGCAGGAGGGCACTCCCTGCGAGCGACACATGTTATATCACTTATTCATAAGGAATTGCATAAAAATGTGCAGCTAAAGGACCTGTTTCAGCACCCGACGATTGAACAGCTTGCGCAGGTGATTGAAGCGCTGGAGCAAACCGCCTATGAATCCATACCTGTTACGGAGAATAAGCCATTTTATGCGGTGTCCTCGGCACAAAAACGGATGTATATCCTCAATCAGCTTGATGGAGCGGGAATTAGCTATAACATTCCTGGCGCTCTGACACTGACAGGTTCATTTGATCATAATGCACTGGACAATGCGTTCCGCCAGCTTATTGACCGCCATGAAATATTGCGTACCAGCTTTGAGACCATGAACGGTGAACCTGTCCAGCGAGTACATGACGAAGTTTCTTTTCGTATGGAGTTGATTCATGCCCATGGAGCTGACCCAAAGGAGACGGACGAACTAGTACGCGACTTTGTCCAGCCGTTCGATCTTGGACAGGCTCCGCTTTTCCGAGTCGGTTTGATTGAAACAGATCCAGAGCATCATATTTTACTACTGGATATGCATCACATCATTTCGGACGGTACCTCTATAAATGTGATGATTCAGGACTTCATCCATTTATATACAGGTGACACACTGCCACCATTGCGCATTCAGTATAAGGACTACGCTGCTTGGCAACAGGAGCAGCAGCAAAGTGAACGCTATCGGCAGCAGGAAAGCTACTGGCTGAATACCTTCGCAGGAGAGCTGCCTGTGCTGGATATACCAACCGATTATCCACGTCCGGCGACGAGAAGCTTTGAAGGAGATTTGCTGGAATTTACGCTCGATCAACGGCAGAGCGAAGGTTTAAAAAGCATTGCGGTACAGACGGAATCGACATTATATATGGTGCTATTGGCAGCTTATACGTCTTTGCTTAGCCACTACAGCGGGCAGGAGGATATTATTGTCGGTTCGCCGATTGCGGGGCGGCCCCATGCTGATCTTGGTAGCCTGATCGGGATGTTTGTGAATACGCTGGCAATTCGCAATTATCCGGAAGGTGGTAAGACCTTCCGCGATTATGTATTAGAGGTCAAGGAAAACGCATTGAAAGCTTTTGAACATCAGGATTATCCGTTTGAAGAGCTGGTGGACAAGCTGGACGTGGATCGAGATTTAAGCCGTAATCCGTTATTTGATACCATGTTTGCTCTACAAAATTTGGAGCAAAAGGATCAGCAACTGGAAGGTTTGCAATTGGCACCCTATCCGAGTGAACAAAATACCGCGAAATTTGATTTGAGTCTGTTCGCGATGGAGGATGGGGAGCAAATTGTCTTCGGTCTTCAATACGGAACCCGGCTGTACAAACGGGAAACCATCGAACGACTGGCTGTACATTTGCAGCAGCTTATCCATGCGGTGATAGAACAGCCGGATATCGCTCTTTCGGCTATTGAAATGGTTTCGTACCAAGAAAAAGAGCAGATTGTAATGCAATTCAACGATACAGTAGCAGACTATCCGTATCCACGTGATCAAGTGCTGCATGTGCTGTTCGAGGAACAGGCCGCACAATCACCGGATCGGCTGGCTGTCACCTTTGCGGACACACAGCTCACCTACCACGAACTGAAAGAACGCTCCGACCGTCTGGCACGTATACTCGCTTCTCATGGGATACGGCGCGGCTCCGAGCCAGAGATACAGCGAGTAGGGATTATGGCGGAGCGCTCCATTGAAATGATCGTGGGTATGCTGGCGATTTTGAAGGCCGGAGGGGCTTACGTTCCCATTGATCCCGAATATCCTGAGGAGCGTATCCGTTATTTACTGGAGGATTCCAGTACTCGGCTGTTACTTTCACAGCGACGTGAGCAGGTTCCTTTTGAACCAGGTATTCCGATCATAGATTTGAGTGATGAACAACGATGGAGTAGCGAATCTGAACTTTACGCTCATGTGGATGAATCTGCTGCTGTTCCAATGGAGGGATCTTCCTCGGATCTTGCGTATGTGATCTACACCTCTGGTACGACAGGCAAGCCGAAGGGCGTGATGATCGATCACCGTAATGTCGTGCGTTTGGTGAAAAACAAAAGCTATGCCACGCTTGACGAAAATACGCGTATGCTGCAAATGGGTGCCGTGGTGTTCGATGCCTCCACGTTTGAAATCTGGGGAACGCTGCTGAACGGAGGTCAACTGTATGTGGTAAGTCATGACACTATTTTGGACGCCGCCAAGCTCAAACAGGCGATTGACAAGTATCGTATTAACACCATGTTCATGACCACGGCTTTATTCAATCAGCATTCACAGCAAGCTATTGGAGTGTTTTCCTCCCTGAAGGAATTGCTTGTGGGTGGTGATGTGTTATCCATACCACACGTCAATCGTGTGCTGAAGGAGCACCCGCAGCTTCGTTTGGCCAATATTTATGGGCCGACGGAAAACGCCACCTTTTCCACCATCTATGACATTACAGAACCGCAAACCCAAGCTATTCCCATTGGGCGTCCGATTGATCATTCGACCGCGTATGTGGTCAATCGTTCGTTGAAGCTGCAGCCGATCGGAGCCTGGGGGGAACTGATCGTCGGTGGTGACGGTGTGGGACGTGGATATCTGAATCGGCCGGAGCTCACGGCGGAAAAGTTTATAGAAAGTCCGTTCCGGCCCGGGGAGCATTGCTATCGTACAGGGGATTTAGTGCGTTGGCGTGCAGATGGCGTGTTGGAGTACAAGGGAAGAATGGATGAGCAGGTCAAAATTCGCGGCTACCGCATTGAGCTGGGTGAAATAGAAACCCGTTTGTCCACGATTGCAGGAGTGAAGGAATCGATTGTTACCGTACGGCAGGATGATAACGGGCAAAAACAGTTGTGTGCTTATTTTGTAACAGACAGCGAATTGAGCGCCAGTGACTTACGTAACGTTTTGTCGCAGGATCTGCCTGGCTATATGGTGCCTTCCTATTTTGTGCAACTTTCCAGACTGCCTTTGACGCTGAATGGTAAAGTAGACCGCAGGGCTCTGCCTGCACCGGAGCAAAACGTCGATACAGGCATGGATTATGTAGCACCCGAGACGGATGTTCAGCAAGCACTGGCTACCGCCTGGGGGGCAATTCTTGGGATTCAGCGAGTGGGCATACAGGATAACTTTTTCCATCTGGGTGGCGACTCCATCAAGGCCATTCAAGTGTCGTCCCGATTGTTTCAGGCTGGATACAAGCTGGAGATGAAGGACTTGTTCAAATACCCGACGATTGCGGGACTAAGCAAATTTATTCAGCCTGTTAACCGAATAGCAGAGCAGGGAGAGGTTACGGGATCTGTTTTGCTTACACCGATTCAGCGCTGGTTTTTTGAACAGCCAACGGCAGAGCCGCACTATTTTAACCAATCTGTCATGCTCTATCGACAAGAAGGCTACGATGAACAGGCACTTCGGCAGGCGCTCCATCAGATTACAGCGCACCATGATGCATTGCGTATGGTTTTTCGTTCGTCGGAGAATGGGTATACGGCATGGAATCGTGGTATAGAGGAAGGCGAACCATACCATCTGGAAATCTTTGATTATAGGGACAGCAAAGTAAACGAGGGCGATTTGGCGAAGATGGTTGAAGCCAATTGCAATGAAATTCAATCCAGCATTTCCCTAAGCGAAGGGCCGCTCATGAGGCTGGGGCTGTTCCGTTGCCCGGATGGAGATCATCTGCTGGTCGCGATTCACCATTTGGTGGTGGACGGGGTATCCTGGCGCATTTTATTCGAGGATTTGGCAACTGCTTATGATCAGGCCTCCAAGGGGGAACCGGTGATTCAGTTACCTCATAAAACGGATTCGTTCCAAACGTGGGCCCAGCAGCTGTACGCTTATGCCAATAGCCCAGCCATGGAACGTGAGCGCTCGTACTGGGAGGAGCTTGCACAAGCCGAGCTGGCTCCCTTGCCGCAGGATTACGGGCATCATGAGCACAAAAATCCGTTGATTGGTGACAGTGAGTCGGTTACCGCTGTATGGACTAGTGCGGAGACAGAGCAACTGCTCAAACAGGCCAATCGTGCCTACCACACGGAGGTTAACGATCTGCTGCTGACAGCGGTAGGGATGGCATTGCAAGCGTGGAGCGGAAATGAGCGTTTCCTGATAAATCTGGAGGGGCATGGACGCGAAGCTATTTTACCTGAGGTAGACATTACCCGAACAATTGGGTGGTTTACAAGCCAATATCCTGTTTTGCTTAATATGCCGCAAGAAATTACTCTTTCGCAACGGATTAAGCATGTGAAGGAAGGACTGCGCGGCATCCCGAAAAAAGGGATTGGCTACGGTGTACTGAAATATGTAGCTGATCACCAGGAGCAGGTAACATCTCCAGCCTTATTTGAGGCAGATCCAGAAATAAGCTTTAACTATTTGGGACAATTCGATCAGGATATGAAAGGAAATGATCTGGAGTCATCCCCTTACAGTGGGGGCATGCCACTAAGCCCGACCATGGCTCGGACGTATACGCTGGATTTTGGCGGCATCATTTCGGGAGGTCAGCTGGGTCTGACGATTAGCTATAGCCGTACCAGCTATCGACCAGAGACGATAGAGCGGTTGGCGAAATTACTGGAATCGAGCCTGCGTGAAATTTTGACGCATTGCATTCATAAAGAACAGCCGGAGCTGACCCCAAGTGATATTTCCTATAAAGGAATGAGTGTGGAGGGCTTGGACAGCCTGTTATCTGAAATGGGTGCTGCGGGTGAGGTTGACAATGTATATGCACTGACCCCGATGCAAAAAGGAATGCTGTTTCACAGCCAACTGGATAGTCAAGCAGCCGCGAATGACGCGTATTTTGAGCAGGTTTCTTATGATATGCGAGGTCGGATGGACATTCGGGCTTTTGCAGAAAGCCTGAATATTCTGGTTCGGCGACATGAGGCGCTGCGTACACATTTTTATTTTGGCCGGGATACGGAGCCGTTGCAGGTGGTGTATCGAAGTCGGGATTGCGGCTTTCAATATGAGGATTTACACAAGCTGGATGTGGGTACAAGAGATACCTGGGTGAAAAACTTCGAGTTGGAGGATAGAGCACGGGGCTTTGATCTGCGTCGAGATGTCCTGCTGCGTGTAGCGATTTTACGTACCGGAGAAGACAGCTATCATTTTGTATGGAGCTTCCATCATATCGTCATGGACGGCTGGTGTCTGTCCCTTATAAATAAAGAAGTGTTTGAAAGCTATGCAGCACTTCAGGAGGGCAGAGTGCCAGAGCTGGCACCGGCAGTGCCGTACAGCAGCTTTATTGAATGGCTGGAAGCACAGGATGGCAAGGCGGCAGCCGACTACTGGAGCAGCTATTTATCCGGGTATGAGCAGCAAACAGCACTACCAGCTATAAAATCCGGTCGAAAGAGTGAAGGCTACAAGGCCAGCGATTGGGCGACGGATTTGGAGCGTGAGCTGACCCTCCGGGTGGAGGAGACGGCTAAGCGGTATCAGGTGACCATGAATACGTTATTACAAACCGCATGGGGGATTGTGCTGCAAAAATATAACAACCACAGTGATGTCGTATTTGGCAGTGTTGTCTCAGGTCGTCCATCGGATATTATCGGGGTCGAGGATATTATCGGCTTGTTCATTAATACCATTCCCGTTCGCATCCGCTGCGAGGCAGGGGAATCTTTTGCAGAAGTTATGAAGAAAATGCAAGAGCAGGCGCTGGCTTCTCATGCATATGATACGTATCCACTGTTTGAAATTCAGGCATTGACCGACCAGAAGCAGGATTTAATTAACCATATTATGGTGTTTGAAAATTATCCGGTGGAGGAGCAGGTCGAGGAACTGGGAATTGACGGGCAGGAACCATTCCCGATTTCCAACGTGGTGGCTGCAGAGCAGACCAACTACGAACTGAACCTCGTCGTTATGCCGGGAGAATGCATAAAGATTCGTTTTATGTATAACGCGTTAAGCTTTGATCAAACAGACATTGAGCGTCTGCATGGACATTTTGTGAACCTGTTGGAGCAAGTTTTGCTTAACCCGAATGTTTGCGTAGAAGAGCTGGAACTGGTTACAGCGGCGGAAAAACAACAAATTACAGGAGAGTTTAATGACACTGCCTCTGCATATCCAAGCAATCACACGATCCAAAAACTGTTTGAGGAGCAGGCAGAGCGCACGCCGGATCATATTGCTGTAGCTTTGGGTCATCAATCATTGACCTATCGAGAACTCAATGAGACGGCCAACCGTCTTGCACGTACCCTGCGTGCGGAAGGCGTTGAACCGGATCAGCCGGTAGGCATTTTAGTACACCGCTCGCTGGAAATGATCGTGGGCATCTATGCGATCCTCAAGGCAGGCGGGGCTTACGTGCCGATCGATCCGGAATATCCGACGGACCGTATCCGCTTTATGCTGGAGGACTCGGGAGCGAAGCTGGTGCTGACGCAATCGCATTTGGCCGCGCAAGCGTCGCTGAGCTTCGACGGCAAGGTGCTGGTGCTGGACAGCGAAGAAATTTACCAAGAAGACGGCTCGAATTTGGCACCGCTGGCTGGTCCGCACCATGTAGCCTATGTCATCTACACCTCCGGCTCCACTGGAAAACCGAAGGGCGTTATGGTCGAACACCATTCCGTGCTGAACCGGATTTTGTGGATGCATGACCGTTACGGCTTGAGTGCGGAGGATACGATCCTGCAAAAGACCGCCTTCACCTTCGACGTGTCGGTGTGGGAACTGTTCTGGTGGTCGATGGTTGGCTCGAAGGTGAGTCTGTTGTCGGTTGGCGGGGAAAAGAATCCAGAGGACATCGTCGAAACGATTGCCCGCGATAGCGTAAGCACGATGCACTTTGTGCCTGCGATGCTGCATGCATTCCTGGAGTATGTGGAGCAGCAGCCGCAGGAAGTAATGCAAGCGAAGCTGGGAACGCTGCGTCATGTATTTGCCAGTGGGGAAGCGTTGCCTCCGCAGCATGTGGCACGTTTCCAACGGCTCGTGTCAGGAATCGCTGGAGCGAAGCTGATCAACCTGTACGGACCGACGGAAGCCACGGTGGACGTATCGTATTTCGATTGCGAGCCGACGGAGGAATATGCCGTTATTCCAATCGGAAAACCGATTCAGAACATCCGTCTGTACATCGTGAAGGAAGGGACGGAGCAAATGCAGCCGATTGGGGTAGCAGGGGAGCTGTGCATCGGCGGTGTAGGCGTAGCGCGAGGCTATCTGAACCGTCCAGAACTGACGGCAGAGAAATTCGTTGCTGATCCGTTTGCCGGTGGCGAAGCAGGCGATGAGCGGATGTACCGCACGGGCGATTTGGCGAGATGGATGCCGGACGGCAACATCGAATATTTGGGCCGGATCGACCATCAGGTGAAAATCCGGGGGTACCGGATCGAGCTGGGCGAGGTCGAATCGCAGTTGTTGAAGGTGGAGTCGGTACGAGAAGCGGTCGTCATGGCCCGTGCAGATGAAACAGGCCAGCAGCAATTATGTGCTTACTTCACTTCCGATGAACAGCTGACCATCCGTGAGATTCGAGCTGTGATGTCGGCCAGTCTGCCGAACTATATGATTCCATCCGCATTCGTACAGCTGGATCGGTTACCGCTGACGACAAACGGCAAAATCGACCGCAAAGCTTTACCTGTGCCGGACAAAGCGCTGCACACGGGCATAGAATATGTCGCACCGCGAACCGATGTGGAGCAGTTGCTGGCAGCCATTTGGCAGGAAGTGCTCGAAATCCCGCAAGTGGGTATCCACGATGACTTTTTCACGTTGGGGGGACATTCCTTGAAAGTGCTGGAGCTTGTACGCAAAGTCCACCTTGCCACAGACATCGAGCTTCCAATCCGCAGTGTTCTGGAGTTCCCGACCATCGAAGAGCAGGCGCTCGCATTATTGAAATCGGATTTGCAATCTAAGGCAGATAGTCCAATCATTCGATTGAATGAACACGGTCCTGTCTCCATCTTCTGCTTTCCGCCCATGCTTGGATACGGGCTGTCGTTCGCGGAGCTTGCGAAACAACTGGATCAGGATGCAGTCGTGTATGGATTGGAGTTCGTAGATGATGCAGCGGATGAGCAGGAAATGCTGGCACGGTATGTTGATTTGATCGTCAGCACGCAAGCGCAAGGTCCGTATGTGCTGCTTGGTTATTCCATAGGCGGTAACCTGGCGCATAAGGTTGCCGACACACTGGAGCGTCAAGGTCATGCTGTATCCGACATTTTGATGCTCGATTCGGTCAAAAGGAAGGAAGCCCTGCCCTTCACAGTCGAAGAAACAGAGCACGAAATTCATGCCATGCTGGAACAGGTTCCCGAATCCTACCGTGAGCTGTTGAATGAAACATACCAGCGTAAAATGATCGCTTACGCGGTGTATGGCAACCAGCTTGTGAATACAGAGAGCGTTCAGGCGAATATTCACGGCTTTGTCGCCGTTGGATCGGAAACGGTCAAGGGTACAGGAGACAATCGACTTTTATGGAAAGACGCTACACAAGGAAGCTATGAAGAGCATAGCTTGATTGGCAATCATTATGAACTGCTGGAACCCGGATTTATCGAGGAAAATGTAAAAAGTATCCGTGCCGCAATACAAAACATAATCCGGAACATGGACAAAGACATGGCACAAGATCTGGCACATCATAATTCTTGAAAAACTACGGTCGATGATTTGACTGGAGTTCACTAATTTTTAATCTGTAACCCATGAATCCTGATCGAACATGTAAGAAGCCTGCTGCTTACGTGATTCGCTCAGGATTCGCTCTATCATCTGCACTCTCTCTATGGGAAGTGCGATGATTCCATAGCGCCATGCTGATGGCTCCGAATCCGAGTGAAAACATCTGCTCCGCTATGCAATCACCGCACCGTTCAATCAAGAAGCCAACTTCATACGTAAGGATGGTACTTCACATGAAGAATAGAGGCATTTGTTGCCTATCCGCATTCATTGCATCGTTGTTTCTCTGGAATCTGCTCATTGCTCCGGCAGGGGCAGCAGGCAACATAACGCCGAATTCATTGGAAAAAGCAGTGGATCACATCATGAACACAAAATTGGACAAATGGCATATTCCGGGGGCTGCCGTCGTCGTGACCCAGGGAGATCAAATACTTTTTAGCAAAGGGTATGGATATGCAGACCTGGAGAGAAAAACAGCCTTCGACCCGGCAAAGACCATTGTTCGTGTCGGCTCTCTAACCAAATCTTATAGTGCAAGCGCCGCTATGCAGATGGTCGAGCGAAACAAGCTTGATCTGAATGAAGACGTGAACAGCTATCTCTACAGCTATAAAGCTTCTCAATACCAGAATCAGCCTTTTAATCTGCATCAGCTTTTGACACATACCTCGGGATTGGACGAAGCGCTGTACGGCATTAACAGCTCGACCAAGGCAGGCTCATTGCCTACAGAGCAGTATCTCAGCACTTATTTTCAAAATCAGCCGCCCATTCGCGAGCCCGGAGTTCAGTTTGATTACAGTAATGTCGCCTACGGTCTGGTCGGTAATATTGTGGAGCAAGTAAGCGGTCAGGGACTGAATGATTACCTCCGTACACATCTGTTCCAGCCGATGGATATGCCTGGCGCGACACTAGATTTGCCGCTGAATAATCCGGCACTGGCTCAATCGTATCGGTGGAAACATGGAGCGTATTTGAAACAGCCTTTTTCGTATATTAATCTGCCGGGAGCAGGAGCGTTGAGCATCACACCCAACGAATTTTCACATTATCTAATCACTCATTTAAACGAAGGCAGATATGAGGGGAGGGCGGTACTCCAGCCCCAAACGGTAAAAGCCATGCATACACAGCAATTTGCAGCAGATCCACGCCTGGATGGTGTGGGCTACGGATTTTTCCGTGGCCAACTGGAGACAGGAGTACCCATGCTGTGGGCTACCGGGGAAATTGATGATTTTATTTCCGAAATGGTACTGATTCCGTCTCAAAAGATTGGTATTTTTGTGACCATCAATACGGCTGACACGGACACTCTGCTTCATGGAGAAGTCATAAATGCGATAGCCCAAATGCTGCCCGCAGAGCCGCAGGCCGATTCACAGTCACTGGCTCCTTCTGCTACCCAAGTGAAGCTTCCGCCAGAGATCGAGGGCGTATATCAGGTGAATGTGAACCCCGTTCATGGGTGGGGGAAATGGATTCGGATGCTGGGAAGCATTAAATACACCGTTCAGATTCAAGATGATCATACGCTAATTGTTAACGGTGTGTACCCGAATGAAAATGAAGCAACGAACAAAGTTTTTCAAGCAGCAGGCGATGGGCTGTTTGTGGAAAAGGGAGGGCAGCTTAAAATTTTGCTGTATCCGCAAAACGGTACATGGATGATGGTCGCTCCGGATAGCAAGACCATGAAGCAGACGGCACTTTGGCACCGTACCTGGACGCTGCTTGTCAACTATGCTGCTGCCTCCTTGTTTTTCATCACAACCCTGCTGATTTGGGTCGTAAGGTATGCAATAAGATCTATCCGCAAAGATAAAACCCACATTTCTTCAACCCTTGCATTCATCGCGTTACTGAATACGATTTTTCTCGGCGTACAGTTTATTTATGGAAATAGTCAGATTGTATATGGCTATCCAGCCTGGTATGTCTGGGGGATTTGTACGCTCCCAATGATTTCAGCGCTCATTGCTGTATGGGTATTGATCGTGAATGGTGCAAAGCTGATTACGGGGGAAAGGAGAGGTAGAGCCACAGGCAAAATCCTGTTTGCGGTGCTCACATTGCTGCATACTGTATATCTTTTTTATTGGAATTTTCTTCCTGTTCATTATTCGTAAACAATCAAAGCATTTTGCATGAATCCAAGAGCTAGTTTCCATATAGAGATGGAAACTAATTTACAAAACTTTGCATGTCCGAACATAAATGAATGCTAAAATTTATACTTGGTTCCCCATCAACCGGGGACGCAAACTAACAAACAGGAGGAATAAGAATTGGGAATCATTCGTCTTTTTGCATCCCGCAGCTTCAAATACGCAACTGCAATGGTGTTCACTTTGTCGTTGTACGCTGGTGCTGTGAGCAGCATACAACCGGCATCGGCAGAAGGTCCGGCTGATCCGGCCCCTTTTATCGCCGCCAAGGTGGTTAATGAAAACGCTGGCAAAAAAGTGTTGTTCGATAATACACACGGACAGACAGCCGGTGCGGCAGACTGGGTGATTGATGGCGGATTTTCAGACTTTGGCCAAGCCCTTGCAAGCAACGGCTATGATGTGCATGAGCTTCGCAAATCTACGCCCATTACTTACAATGATCTGAAGGATTATGATGTATTTGTGACGGCAGAGCCGAATATACCTTTCAAACAAAGCGAACAGGCTGTGATGGAGCAGTATGTCAAAGCAGGCAACAGCATTTTCTTCATTGGAGATCATTATAATGCGGACCGCAACAAGAACCGTTGGGACGGATCAGAGAGTATTAATGGTTACCGTCGCGGAGCATGGGAAGATCCTGCCAAGGGAATGAACGCGGAAGAAAGAAGCTCGGCGGCGATGCAGGGCGTAGTCAGCTCGGATTGGCTGGGTAGCCAGTTTGGTGTGCGTTTTCGCTACAATGCATTAGGCGATATTACCGCCAATCAGATTGTCGAGCCAGCGCAGGCGTTCGGCATTACAGCTGGGGTGAGCAATGTCGCAATGCATGCAGGATCAACACTGGCGATTATCGACCCGGCGAAAGCCAAGGGGATCGTATATCTCCCTAAAACCAATCAGGCTTGGGGCAACGCGGTAGATCAGGGCGTCTATAACGGAGGCGGCATACCAGAAGGACCCTATGCAGCCGTATCCAAAGTAGGACTCGGTAAAGCTGCCTTTCTGGGGGACTCATCTCCTGTTGAAGATGCGACGCCAAAATATCTGCGCGAAGAGACAGGAACCAAGAAGACGACGTATGACGGCTTTAAGGAGCAGGATGATGCCGTGTTGCTGGTTAATATCGTCGATTGGTTATCCAAGAAGGAGAACTACACCAGCCTGACGGATGTGAAAAGCTTGCAGCTTGATCAGCCGACAGCACTGCTGCCTTTTGAGGAGCCGCAGGCTTCGACGGAGCCACAAGCCGAGCCTTGGTCTGCTCCTGCAGCAGGTTACAAATGGTGGGATCAGCAAACTTTTAAAGCCGGAGCCTATGGCGGACCTACTGCCAGTGCGCAGCCTGCGTACAGCATCGTTCGTCAGGATCAGCTGCCGAATGCAGAGCCTTTTCAAATTCGAATTACTGCGGACCAACTGGCTCCGAATACCACGATTAGTGGATTCAGCACAGGCATTTATGTAGCGGGCGGCAATCAGGTTGCCCAGATTCAAAACCAGGATGGCACCTGGCCGACCTCGTACGGCTATAGCGGAGCATTCAGTCTGGAGTCCGACAGCAAGGGACATGCCTACAAAGACCTCACCGTACGGATTAAGCCGGGAACCAGCGGTTCGGCCAGTCTTAGGCTGAGACAAAACGGCAGCAACCTGTTGACCCAATCGGTCGTGCTGGCAGATGTTCCGGCCCAGCCGTTGCCCGAGGAAGGGAATACTGTTCCGGCTCGTATCCGTGTTGCAGAAGCACGGAGCCTCCCGGCTGGCAAAGTGGTTACACTGGCAGGTACGGTGACGACCGAGCCGGGTGCATATGGCGGTCAAGCCTTTTATATGCAGGATGAAAGCGGCGGTATTTATGTATATCAAAACCAAAGCGGTTTTCACCAAGGCGATCAGGTGAAGATTACGGCAACCTTGGCGCTGTATAACAGCGAGCTGGAGCTGACCGATCCGGTGGCTATTGAAAAAACAGGAGAAGGACAGCTTCCGGAAGCTCTACAGATCACCGAACTAAGCGATGCTAACCAAGGGCAGTTGGTCGAGCTTCCACAGGCCATCATTCGTAATGTAGCAGACGCGACTCCCATCGGTTCGTTTGAATTTGATGCGGTGTCCGGCGAAGTAAGCCACCATGTGCGTGTGGATGCACGTACAGGCGTAACACGGACCTCTTTTCCATATCAAGAAGGACAGCAAGTGAGGATTAAGGGAATTTCAGCGATTTTCAAAGGGAATTACCAGTTAAAGCCTCGTGGTCTTGCTGATTTTACAGCTCAGGCAGGGGCGGCATTGCAAGAAGTGAAGCTTTCGCTGGATCAAACAACCCTTAATGTTGGGGATACAGCAGTAACACATCTCAGTGGTACGCTCACAGATGGCAGCAAAGCGGATTTAAGTCATGCTTCCGTTCAGTATGCCAGCAGTCATGAGTCTGTTACCCTCGATACGTATGGACAAATTAAGGCAGAAAAAGAGGGGAGCGCCGAAATTACGGCCAGCGTAACCCTGGACGGTAAAACCGTCGTATCCAATCCAGTAACCGTTACAGTCCGGAAAGCTGCTGCAGGCGAAGTGCCGGGCAAACCTGTATTGTCCCATGATAACGGGCAGAATACCGGATTGAAGGACGGCGATTATAATATCACTATGAATCTATGGTGGGGTACGAACGGTGATGAACTCAAGCTGTATGAAAACGGCGAGCTGATCGGGACTCAACCGTTGAAATCCGCCTCCCCCGGGGCACAGAAAGCAGTCATCCCGGTAACGGGCAAGGCAAATGGCACTTATACGTACAACGCCGAGCTGATCAACGCTTCCGGTAAAACGGTTAGTGATCCGTTAACCGTCGAAGTGACCGATGCTTCGCCCGGCATTCCGGTGCTGTCTCACAACAACTGGGATGGTGACGGCAATTACACCGTTGCTGTGAACATGTGGTGGGGCACGAATGCGACCCAATACAATTTATATGAAAATGGCGAGCTGATCGACACGCAAGAGCTGCCGAACCAAACGCCGCAGGCTCAAAGTGCAGTCACAGATATCCAAGGCCGCAAATCGGGCACTTATGAGTATCGGGCCGAGCTGGTCAATGCCTCAGGAGAAACTTTTGGCAAAACGATAATCGTCGAAGTGAAGGACCGTTAAATCGTAAGAGCATCTATGGACTTTACAGAGTCAATAGATGCTCTTTTTTATTTATTCATGCTGTTGCTCTTATGTCTGACCATCGCTTCTCATATTGATTACAAAAAAGCCCCCGGAAACGGGGACCTGCCCATTTAAGATTGGGTTGGTTGAGCCGAGAGATTCTCTATATTGGTGGAGCCAAAGAAGAATAAAACAATCAGAATTGTAATAATAACAAACTCTGCAAAATGCTCTCCATCAAACTCACTTGGCGCAAGCTCACTCACCACAAAAAACCCCTTTCGTAATCGGCATATTACTTTTGCATTTTCTTTTGAAAGGCTTGTATCACTTGATCCAGCGTCATATTCCCGTTATCATTTAAAAATTTCACCATGTTATCAACGTTGGAAGGGTCTGCTGCTAATGTTTTGTATTTTCCCGTTAATCCCACAAGCAGCGTTGCTTGTCTGTATAAAGTAACGGAATCGACATGTAGCTTTCCTGTTAATAACAGGGCTGCTACGATGACCTCCACATTTTTTCCATGCAGGGCGGAGAAGATAGCCGAGTTACTATTTAACCCATTTTTCTTTTGTCCGTTGGGGTTAGGGGATGATTTGGATTTTTGATTGCGATTTTGGTTTCCATTCTTTCCTAAGGAAGTCATTGAATCTTCCTCCCGCCATATGTTGTCCTTGCCATTGCGGGCAAGGACAACGGAACTGCACGTGCTCATTCAAAATGCCGTTATATTCATATGATATGCGAACCAGAGAGCGTTGGTTACTGTAAGAATAACCCTGTCTGGGTAAACCCGATTCCTATCACCCTGTAATTTCTTTTCGCATGTTGGCTCAATATAGAGTAAACTACAATAAAGAAAGCCAAATGCGTTGGTAATCGAATGATGCAAAATGCTGAAATAGGAGTTGTAGATAAAATATGTCGAATGAAGAAGTTTTGTTGACTAAAGAGGGATTGGCCAAGCTGGAGGATGAGCTTAAGGAACTAAAGACCGTAAAACGCAAGGAACTCGCCGAACGGCTTAAGCTGGCTATCAGCTACGGCGATTTGAAAGAAAATAGTGAGTATCACTCAGCCAAGGACGACCAAGCGTTTATGGAAACCCGGATTCTCATATTGGAGAAGATGCTGACCAAAGCTCGGGTCGTGGATGAGAGCAGTTTGGATCTTAGAACCGTTAGTATCGGATCCACAGTCATTCTGAATGACATCGAATTTTCTGAGAAGATGGAGTACAAAATTGTAAGTCCTGCTGAGGCAGACGTGCTGGATAATAAAATTTCCTATGAAAGCCCTCTGGGAAAGGAACTTTTAGGTAAAGAAGTAGGCAGTATCGTTCATGTAAATGCACCCATGGCTGTCATCAAATACGAACTGCTCGAAATTAAGCTGACGTAATTCATTCCCGATTCCCTTTTATGAGGGGGCCGGGACTTTTACTTTTTAATGAGCACATTTTTAAGCCTATAGCCGTCCCACCGGAGCGCAGGGTGCGCTCCACATGCGAGACAGGGGTTACATAGTATCTGCTATAACACTGCAAGCTAGTCCGTCATTAGAAAACCGGCGTTCTCCAATGCGGCACAGGCTTCATTTATTTTAGCTTCATCAGGGGCATGCAAGGTATGAAGGTGAATACCTCCGGTCAGCTGGGACAGATAAGTCGCTTGGGTGGAGCTGATTTTGCGGATAAAATCGTCCACTTCCTTGCGGGTTCCGACCCGAATCGGAGCAGTCAGATCACCGTATACGGGATGCTCCACAATAACATCCTGTACACTTACGCCATAGTCGACGATCAGCTTTAGTTCTTCTTCTGTCTGTTCAGGTCGGTGCTTGCACACGATAATACGTGAGGCTGGGGGAGCGGCCTCACCCGCAGGCTCCATATAAATATATCCTTGGCTCGTCGCAAGAATAGGCTCTTGGCTAGCTTTTAACAGGGAAATATCCTGTACGATTACTTGTCTGGAGACGGAAGCCCTGCGTGCCAGCTCGCTCCCGGTCAGCGGGGACTCGCTCTTAAGCCACAGCAGTAGCTGTTCACGGCGTTCCGTGCCCATCCGTTTTAAAGGTTCAGTCAACGGGATAAGCTCCTTTCTTGTCTGCTTGTCAGGTCTGTTAAAATATCCACCAATACATCCAGATCCCCGGTGGTTGTTGCTTTCCCGAAGGAAATACGGATAAATTGCAATGCTTCACGATCGGATGCTCCAAGCGCCTTGAGAGCAGGCGAGGGCTCGTGATGTCCGGCAGAACAGGCGCTTCCGGTGGATATACAGACACCGCTACGGTTACATTCCAGCATAACATATTGTCCCTCATAACCGTGAAAAAAACATCCCAGTATATGACTGAGTCTCTCAATCTTATTGTTTTCCTGAGCGGCCCAAACGCAATGGAATTGATCTTTCCTGAATTTTGGTGAAAAAATACTGTCTCAGCGCGGCATATCGTTCCTGATGCAGCTCCATTTGTTCTGTCATCATTTCCGCTGCCGCAACAAACGCAGCAATCCCGGGAACATTAACCGTTCCGGGACGAAATCCGTTTTCATGCAGTGTATCAGGGTACACGGGACGCCACGGGGTTCCCGGTTTGAGATATACAGCACCGACACCTTTCGGACCATACACTTTATGGCTTGATACGGAGAGGGCATCCACCCCCATGGCTGCTACATCAATGGGAATGTTGCCAAAGGTTTGCACCGCATCGCTATGCAGCAGAATCCCTCGTTCGCGTAGCAGGGGAGACAAGGCAGCAAGATCCTGAATAAGCCCGGTTTCCGAGTTGGCGTGCTGTACGGATACAAGCCCGGTGTTTTCTCTGAGATGAGGTAAGAGAATATCACGGGTGATTCGTCCTGCCTTGTCCGGCTGTACAATGGTCAGCTCATAGCCCTGCCGCTCCAGCAAAGCAGCCAGATTGTACATCGAATGGTGCTCCAGAGCGCTCATGATCCAGTGCTTTTTATGCTGTGGCAGGCCGTTCAGGATGGACTGTACAGCCAGCATGTTAGACTCCGTTCCCCCTGTTGTAAAATAAACTCCTTCCTTTTGGCCTCCAGTCATGTCTGCGATCCGTTGTCTGCTTAAATCCAGTGCATAAGCCGCTTGACCGCCTGCATCATGGAGGCTGCTGGCATTTCCGAACATTTCCTTATTTAATGTGTTATACATATTCAAAGCTTCGTCACACATCGGTGTAGAAGCGGCGTAGTCCAGATAAATCATGGCGAATCTCCCCCTGCTAAAAATAATTCCATCCAAAAAGCCTTGAGATTATTGTAGGCATGTGTAAATATAAGTGTCAAGACACTTGTAAACATATATGAACACACAACGCTTGTCTGTTACTGGGAAGACGGGCAGACAGCCGCAGAGATAATGGAGGGATTCAAATGTCTATGCTTGACGTTTTACAAGGAAATCGTGGACTCATGCCAGAGTACTACAAGACACTGGCGATTGCTGATATGGAGCAGCGTGTTGCCCAACTAAAGCAAAAATGGGGGCAAAAGCTGCTAATTCCGGGCCATCACTATCAGAAGGATGAGGTTATTCAGTTTGCAGATATGACAGGGGATTCCCTTCAGCTTGCCCAAATGGCGGCACAAAATCAGGAAGCAGAATTTATTGTGTTTTGTGGAGTACATTTTATGGCAGAAACAGCGGATATGCTGACTACGGATCGGCAAACGGTCGTGCTGCCGGATATGCGCGCAGGATGCTCGATGGCAGATATGGCCAATATGGAGCAGACAGAGCGGGCCTGGAAGCATTTGCAGGAGATGGTGGGCGACACGATCATCCCACTGACCTATGTGAATTCCACGGCAGAAATTAAAGCTTTTGTGGGGAGACATGGCGGGGCTACGGTGACCTCTTCGAATGCCAAGCAAGTGCTGGACTGGGCGCTGAAGCAGAAGGAACGCATTTTGTTTTTGCCGGATCAGCACCTGGGCCGCAACACAGCTTATGATCTTGGAGTTCCGCTGAATGAAATGGCGGTGTGGAATCCAATGACCGATCAACTGGAGACGGACCGTGACCCGGCAGAAGTAAAAATTATTTTATGGAAAGGGCATTGCTCTGTTCATGAAAAATTTACAGTCGAAAATATCCATCGTATCCGTGAGCGTGACGAGAGCATCCGGGTCATCGTTCACCCCGAATGCTCCTATGAGGTTGTTCAGCTTGCAGATTGCGCAGGCTCCACGAAATTCATCATCGACACGATCCATGCGGCAGAGCCGGGGACAAAATGGGCCGTTGGCACGGAAATGAATCTCGTGCAGCGTATCCGGCAGCAGTACCCCGAACAGCAAATTGAATCGCTCAATCCCGATATGTGTCCCTGCCTGACGATGAACCGGATTGATCTTCCCCATCTGCTGTGGGCGATGGAGCAGATTGACCGTGGAGAGCCTGTGGGTGTGATTCGTGTTAACGATCAGATTAGGCAGGATGCTGTGCTGGCCCTGAACCGTATGCTTGCTATTCGTTAAGGTTTGAAATTATTTTAAAGAAGCAGGGAGCTTGACAGCATGCAGACGGTTGCCGCTTTGAATAAATATCATTCCGCCGGATTTGAGCGTTGGACCGAAGGAGCGTGATCCAATGTTGACGGTAAACACGGGTTTCAAGGTCATCAGGTCATAACCATGAAACACGCCATCTGATTGTCCAACATAGACCCCTTTGCCGAATACGTCAGCCTGAATGGTTGGATTATCACCGTAATCATAATGGATGAATTGCCCGGAAGCCAGCTTCATGGCAATCAGTCCGCCCGTACTAAAATCCTGGTAGAACATGCGACCTTCATGAATGGACCATAAAGGAACAAGCTGCTCATAGCCATTTTGCGACCACTTGCGAGCAGGTTTGCTGTCTGGCTTGTAGTTCCAGAAGTCATAGGAAGCCAGTGCCTTTCCCTGAAAAACATAAAGGTCTTTGCCGTCCAGAAAAGCAGAGCCATAAATGCCCCCGGATCGGAAGATACCGTCTTTATTCTCAGGGTCAGTCCAGCGGTATTGACGCTCTCCTTTGGATTCTCCTGTCTTGAGATTATACTGTGCTATCGTAATCTTTCTGTTTACCGGGTCGTCATCAATCATAAACGTGTTGACAACAGAGTAGACGACCCCGTCTTTAACGGTTAGTGGAAAGGATGTTCTGAAGCTTTCCCAAAGCTTTTTGCCAGTTTTAGCGTCATATGCATTGATCTGTTCATAGGTTAGGCTGCCCTGTACGTTATAATTGCGGATAAGGACACCATTAGTTTCCATTAGCTCGTTCAGACCGTGGTACGAGTCCTTATCCTCACTGATTTTCCATTTGAGCTTGCCGCTGGCAGCATCAACGGCAGCCGTTTGCTCCGACTGTGTAATGTATACTGTAGAGTCGATTCTATAAATATGATCTGCCTTAGTAAATCCTAACGAAGTGGTCCATGCTTTCTTGCCTGATTCTGTAACGGCATAGATGGAGCCACTTTGTGTCATTCCGTAGATGGAGCCGTTGCTATAAATCAAAACAGGGGTAAGCTGATCGCCATATTGCCACAATTTCCGGCCCGAAGTACCTTCAAGGGCAACTAGTCTGTGGTTAGAATCCACTGCGAATACCTTACCGTTTTCCGCAACCGCAACCGCCTGTTCCGAAACCTGATTTCTATCGATTGGGATAACGGGAAAAGACCAGGAAGGTTTAATCACAGGCGCTTGGATTGGAGAACTATAAGCCCCGTTGCTCATAGAGACTGTCGATTGCTCTGCATTTGCTGTTAAGGCAAAACCACCGCCAGTCAAAGGCAGCCCGATGCTGACTATCGCCAATCCTGTTAGCAATGAGCTATGTACCGTTTTTTTCATACATGCTTGCTCCTTTAATAGTTAATTGGTGAGTAAGGCTTTTGGTAAACTTCTCTTTGATTAGACTGTAAAAAAACCAAAAGTTTCATAATCCATTTCATTTCAGTTTTTTTCGAGTAAGAGGGATGCTTCAATTCAGTAGTACGCCAACCCGTTGAACCTCTTTCTAATGTAATAGTCGCTTGCCTAGTTTCGTGCTATAATCGTAGCAACGAATCGAAGGAGGTGAATCCCTTGTTTGAGCTTCAGGACCTGCTCCCCTACTTATTTACGATCGGCTTGCTGTGTACGGTAACCTACGCATATCTCGCTCATTTGCACGGCAATGTGCCCGAGTGCTGGATAGAAGGCGGGGCCGTGCGGTCGCATGCTTCTCCGCTGATGCCGTTAACTGCCCGCGGGCAGGACATGCCTGTCCGGCTGGCACGTCATATCCGGCGGAAGGAAGCGCCGGATGAAGACGCGTCAGATTGTTCTCCCTCGTTGAACGATGGCACAGCCAATCAACGAGGAGGAACATATGAAACGATTCAAGGGATTCACCTTTTGGGGTAAAAAAGAACGGATATTCGGAATTATGGTAGCGCTGGCGGTGGTTATGCTACTTTCCGGCTGCGGCGCGAATGCTGCGGAGATTAATGCACAGACACCCGGATTTTTTAATCATTATGTGGTGTTCCCGTTATCCTGGCTCATTCAGCAACTAGCGCAATGGTTTGGCGGAAGCTTTGGACTGGCGATCATGTCATTGACGTTAATCGTCCGTCTGGCGTTACTACCTCTTATGATGCGCCAAACACGTGCTCAACAGGGGATGAAGCGCAAAATGAGCGCTATGCAGCCCGACTTAGACCGAATTAAGAAGAAGTACGAAAATAAGAAGGATGCTGCCAGCCAGCAGAGTATGCAGCAGGAGATGATGTCACTTTACAAAGAGCATCAATTTAATCCGCTGAATATCGGCTGTCTGCCTATTCTCATTCAGCTACCCATATTGAGCGGTATGTACACAGCCATCCGGCTTACCCCGGAATTGGCGTCTCATTCGTTCCTATGGTTCCGACTCGGGCAGCCGGACTGGATTTTGGCAATCTTCGTCGCAGTCGTTTACTTGGCACAGGCCAAGCTATCCCAGCTTCAAATGACGGCTGACCAGCGCAAGCAGTTTGCGATCATGGGATATCTTTCGCCCATTATGGTGGCTGTTTTTTCTTTTAATGCGCCTGCTGCCATGCCGTTATACTGGACGGTAAGTGGTACCTTTTTGCTGCTCCAGTCGCTATGGTTCCGTAGACGCTATCCAACGGAGGAAGCAGAGGATAAGGTTAAGCTTGGAGAAGTTACGCCAACCTAAAATAACAGGATGCCATTCGAGCCGTTATAAGGCTTGAGAGGCATCCTTTTTTCTATGCTTATGTGGACAATTCGCTTGCGTTATTTTAGTCATTATGAAGGAGTTTGCAAAAATCCAATAAGCCAGCAGGATTTATCGAGTATGCGCCGGGTGAACAGGCATGGAGAGCCGTTCATGCGGACGGATATTTTGTGATTCATTGTGTATGGATTGGCATAACGGGTTTGGGGCTAGGCTCGCAGCTCATTCGACGTTGTATCGAGGATGCCGTCACGTTGGGTAAAAAGGGAGTCGCTGTGGTTACCAACATGGATACATCGTGGGCGCCCGGTCCCGACATTTTTCTGAAAAATGGATTTCAGCATGTGGAAGACGCACCTTATTCTTTTCAGTTGTATGTATACAAGCTTAATAGGGACCACTCTGATCTTTATTTTCCAAATAACTGGGTACAGCGGCTGGTGCGCTTTAGTGAAGGCTTGACCATCTTGCGAACTCATCAATGCCCCTATTTGGAGATTACCACGCAAAACGTAATTGAAGCGGCTGAGAAGGCAGGCATACTGTAACGGAGAGTTGATTTCATATCACAGGCTGACTCCGCATTCTTTTGCCAAAAAGCTGAGCATGCTTTACGCTAAAAGCTAATTCTTTTAGTGAAATTATAAAAGAAATGTGGGTAAAGTAAAGACACGAAACGAACCTCATGGAGGACCAACAAGACATGAAACAAACACCAACAAAGCTACCCATCTCCTTAGCCCTGCTTACATGTGTAGTATGTGCGCTCGGTTTCGGTTTAATCGCATTATGGGTTAGCGACCATCAAGTACAGCATTTTGACCAGAAAATTATTGCGAATATTCAACAGTTGGAGTCGCCTTCCATGACCCGTCTAATGAAATTTTTCACTATGATCGGCAGCGGAATTCCGGTTGTGATTATTATTTTAATCGCCATGTTTGTGCTGCACAGAGTATTGGGACATCGCAGAGAACTGCTATTTTTGGCGATTGCTGTGCTGGGATCAGCGCTGCTGAATACGGTTTTAAAATGGCTATTTCAGCGTGCGAGACCCGAAATTAACCGTATTATTGAAGCGAATGGATACAGCTTTCCGAGCGGACATTCCATGACCGCTTTTAGTATGTATGCGGCGTTGACGTTTTTAGTGTGGAAACATGTTCCTTCCAGGCCAGGCCGTATCCTTCTGATTGTGCTCAGTAGCCTGCTGATTATAGCGATAGGGACAAGCCGCATTTATTTGGGCGTGCACTATCCGAGCGACGTTGTGGGTGGCTATTTTATGAGTGGCTGCTGGATGGCGGCCTGTATTTGGTTTTATCAGCGTATATTAGCCAGTTCATTGACCCAGTGAAATAAAACATAGTCTACATTAATTAACATGAATAAATTTCTCCTTAACATCAAAAAATTGAATTACAAAGTTATTTTATAGAGCGACTGCACGGATAAGAGCTTAAAATCAAATAAAAAAATGCATGTCTTCTCCATAACTCAATTTGTTTTTCTATAGAAATCAGGTGGTTTTGCGGTGAAAAAATCGGTACTGGTCATTGATGATGAAGAGAAAATATCCAGATTACTCCAATTGGAGTTATCCCACGAAGGATATGCAGTTGAAATTGCTCAAACGGGTAAAGAAGGATTAGAAAAAGCTTTGGCACACACATGGAATATCATCATTTTGGATGTGATGCTGCCGGAAATCAACGGGGTCGAGGTGCTAAAGCAGATTCGAAAAGTGGACAAGCATACGCCCGTAATTATGGTCACTGCACGTAACGCAACTACGGATAAGGTTTCTGGTCTGGATGAAGGTGCAAATGATTACATTACGAAGCCTTTTGAAATCGAGGAATTATTAGCACGGATGCGGGCCAGTATGAGACATCAATTGGAGTCCAAAGCTACCTCTTCACAAGAAGAGGACAAGCCGCCGTATCTTCAGGTCGATAGCTTGATGCTGGAACCCAAGACACGTTCTGTGGTGCGAGAAGGAAAGCGAATCGAACTGACGCCCAAAGAATTTGATCTGCTTCATTACCTCATGGAGCACAAAAATCAAGTATTGCAGCGAGATCAAATGATTCAGGACGTATGGGGGTTTGATTTTGTCGGCGATACGAATGTAGTCGATGTGTATATCCGATATGTTCGTAAAAAAATCGACCATGGCTACAAAAAAAAGCTGATTAAAACCGTGCGTGGCGTAGGGTATTGCATCAGGGAGGAAGACCATTGAAGCTGCGGACCAAAATTACTCTGCTCAGCTCGGTTCTGGTGATGACCATTCTCCTGTTTGTGGACGTCACCGTTCATCTGTTATTTGTCAAAATCGCCACTCGCAATGAAAGAGAAGTGCTGCAAAATAAGTGGACTGAAATCATTGCCGAAACCGGTTCCGCGATGATTCTGAAAAATGCATGGGGACCCGAGTTGAAAGATGAGCTTTCAGGAGACACAATCCTGAGGGTTTTTGACCAGCAATCCCGTCTTCTGTATGAAGTAAGTCGTCAGTCCCGCTTTAAGCTGGGCGATATACGTTTTAACCCTTCTCAAAGCTCACAGCTGACAGATGTACAGGGTCATAAAATTTTAGTAATTCATCTCCCAGTGCTTTCACCGGAAGGCAATCAGGAGGGAACGCTGGAGATCGTAGAAAAATGGGATGCGCTTGAAAATAATCTCGATATTTTAGATACGATTTTGGTCACCTCAACTACAGGCGCTATGCTGCTTAGTCTGGTAGGCAGCACGATTTTAGCGAATGCGATATTGCTACCGATTTCGAGCAGTATACAGACAATGCAGGAAATTGAAAGAAGCCTTAAATTCAAAAAAATCCCGGCTCGCACTCACAATCAAGATGAATTGTCTCAAATGACCGCGACCTTTAATCGAATGATGGACAGATTGGAAGAGAGCTTTCAAAGCCAGCAACAATTCGTCTCAGATGCTTCGCATGAGCTGAATACGACATTAATGATCATTGAGGGCTATGCTAACATGCTGCGGCGGTGGGGCACGCGTGACGAGGACATCTATAAGGAATCCATTGAATCCATCTATGAAGAAACTCAGCGCATGCGAACGATGACACAGCAATTACTGACTTTGGCTTCCTCACAGCAAAAAGAACCCGAGCCGTATGAACGGATAGAGCTGATCGGTTGCTGTCAACAGGTAATAGCGCATTTCAAGCCTGTACATGATCGTCAAATAACTATTTTTACAGATGAAAAAGAAATCTGGCTTGATGCCAACCTTGCAAAAATCAACCAGCTACTAGTTATCTTGCTTGATAATGCTTTAAAGTATAGCTCGGCTCCAATCGAAATATTGCTGTCTACAGATGAAAAGGATGTGTACATCCGGGTCAAGGATTATGGAATCGGGATACCAGTGGGCGAGGTCAAGCGAGTCTTTGAACGATTTTATCGGGTAGACAGCTCTCGACATCGTAAAACCGGAGGAACCGGGCTTGGGCTGCCGATTGCCAAGGCTATTACAGACATCCATCAGGGGACAATAGGTATGGAAAGCGTGGAAGGAGAAGGAACGGAGGTGACCGTCACACTGCCTCGAATATAACAGGAAGGGCTGTCCATCCAGTAGACATATCTACTCGCGGAACAGCCCTTATTTGTTGATATTTTGTAAGGGATTACAGATGATTGAGAATGCATCTACATTTGTCCTAGAGGACACGACGTGCTGTAGTGTAATGGGAATTCCACCAGCCTGAATTAAGGTCCGTAATCGTTACGCCGCCTTTACCGAATGTGTGTAAAATTTTGCCGTCCCCCATATAAATCGCTACATGGTGAATTGGCGCATAGAAAAAGACCAGATCGCCTTTTTTGCAGCTGACTACGTGGTACAAAAGTGCCGACGGTCGATTGCTGTCTGGAAGAGCGCGGCAGATTGATAGCGTTTTGTCCAAAAACATATTGAGTAAATGAAGAGCAATCAAAAGAGCTTGTGTTCCCTGCTGGTGCTCCATGCTGATAGCGTACACCCATAAACTGTGAACCAGTGGAAATAATCTGATCAGCTTTGCTCACAGAAGCGGCATGTGTGGTGTCAGGTCCAACAACGAAACTCCCGGCGCCGAATGCCAAAGTCATCGTAAAGCAAATGCCCATCCATAGTTTTTTTGAAGTGTGTGTCATATAACATTCCTCCATTATTTCGTATTTTGTATCTTGCTGTGATGTCTTGAGATGACAATAACACAAATAAAATATCCTGAATTTACCACTCAAGGTTACAGTCCTGTAACCTCAATGCTTTTCCCCCTATTATTAGAAAACGATGAGAATTTTCACCTTAATTTTGGATTGACAAAATATGCAGTTCCTCCTTATCACTGGGTACCTATGACAAAAAATGACCTAAAGATGATTCGCACAAGCAATCACGAAAAATATACATACATATATACTACAGTTTATAACTTGTACGGGAGTAAGCTAAGGTTCCCGTTCATACCGTGAAGATCACACCGTATTTCTGTTCAGGAAGGGGAATTCATATGGCTTCAAAGCAGATTAAAATGCCCAAAGGCCGACCTCTAACCATTGTTCAGATCATCTCCAACTATCCCAATGCACAGCCGGTACCCTCCATCAAGGGTGGAACGGAAAAGGTCGTGTATGAATTAACGGAGGAACTGGTAAGACGAGGACATCATGTATCTTTGTTTGCCGCCCGCGGCAGCAGGAGCAGTGCAAGGCTGATTGCTTATCCCAAGGGATTAAAGCACGAGCAGATCCATCAGTACGTCCTTCAGCACATGCCTACTGGCACACAAATCATTCACGATCATACCTTTCGCTCTGCTCTGGGACGCAGGCAACTGCCTTGTCCATCGGTATGCACAGTTCATCTTCCCGTGAAGAGACACGGTAAAAACCCGGTATTTGTCAGTAAACGGGCACGCCAGCTTATGGGCGGGGGCAAAGGATTTTATGTCTATAATGGTATCAACACACATGAATACGAGTTCAGCAGCGAGAAGCGCGGCTATTTGCTGTTCATGGGCAGGATTATACGTAATAAAGGCGTATTGCAAGCTATTCAGGTTGCAGAACGAACAGGAAAAAGACTGCTCATTGCCGGCCCTATCAAAGCTCCGGTATTTTTTCGTCAGGAGATTCAGAAACGAATTCAGCGTAATCCCAATATCCGCTATGTGGGAGCCGTGGGAGGCAAACAAAAGCAGGAATTGCTCAAATACGCGGAATGTCTGTTGTTTCCGACCTTGTGGGAAGAGCCATTCGGACTTGTGATGGTGGAGGCGATGGCTTCTGGAACACCCGTACTGGCTCTGAAAAATGGCTCGGTTCCCGAGGTGCTCTCAGGCTTTCCACAGCTTATTTGCAAGTCGATTGAGCAAATGGCGCGAAAGGTGCAGCAAAAAAACTACCCACCACCAGCCAAGCTTCGCCTGTATGTGACGCAAAGATTTACCAACAAACAGATGACCGATAAATATGAGAATCTATACCGTGAAATTATCCGCCGACAGGCAGAGGGGAAAAGGGCATCGAAAGCCTGAGCCTAGACGGAGGTGAAGGGAATGAAGGTAACAAAGCTTATGCTTGGAAAGGGTTATTCTTGGGCGACTCCTTATTATATAGCCACTGGGGAACAGGGCGGTCCGCATGTGATGGTGGTCGCGGGCATCCACGGCAAGGAAATCGCAAGCATCCGCGCGGCTGAGAAGCTGGTGGAGCTGTTGAAGCAGCAGAAGCTGCAAATTAGCCAAGGCAAGCTGATTATCGTACCGATCGTGAACCAGGCGGCTTACCGCAAACGAATCAGGGGCGTACCTGATCTCAACCGAACCTTTCCACGCACAAAAAAGCAGGCGGCATCCAATCCACTTTCCGCTGCGGTATTCCAATTAACACAAAGGCATCAACCCGAGTGGTATCTTGACCTGCATGAAGCCAACGGATTGTCACAAAAGGATGCCAAGGTGCTGGGTCAAACGCTAATTTCCAATAAGGACAATCCGGCAGTCCCTGCGGTGCGTCGAACTATAAAACGAATGAACCGTTCCATCAAGAATAAAGACCGACATTTTAACCTTCGGCTGCATGAGCTTCCAGGTTCCTCCCGTACGGCGGCAGCCCGTATCCTGGGCGCACGCGCGGTCACCGTAGAAACAGGCTGGAGTTTGCCCAAGAATGTACGTATCAAGTATCAGTTGGAGATCGTGCGGCATTTTTTAAGAGAAGCCGGGATGATCAAGGCCAACGAGGTATATTTATCTGCCAAGGTTAGAGCTGTTACCTAGGGCGTGTATTAATGAAAATGTATTACAAAATAAAAATCGCTTCTGAAGCAAGGGATTCTCCTTTCCCATACTCAAAAGCGATTTTTTTATTTGCCATTCATGTGACATATCTATGCGTCAGGATTCGGATTTATAGAAGGCGGTGACCAAGCTTTCCCCCAGACGAACCTCGATCAGCTCCAATGGTTTATCCAGATCGGCACGGATCGTGTGATACATATCAACCGGAATACGAAAGACTGAACCGCTTGCCGCCGTAAAGCGTTCTCCGTTCAGCATGACCTCACCCCGGCCAGAAACGATCGTCCAAACTTTCAGCCCACTGCCATGACAATGGCCGTTTAAGCGATGATCTGGCAGAACTGTCAAGCGTATGGCAAGAATATCGTTCAAACTCCGATGATCAAATTCGTCCAGCACCCGGTAGCTGCCCCAAGCGGTTTCACCATGCATAGGGCGTAGCGGAAGAGTCCCCAGCTTCTCCTTGATCGCGTGGGCATGACTCTTGGCGGCAATGAGGATGCCGTCGGGGCTGGCAGCAGCAATAATATCCTCCACGCCAATGACATGAAGTGGATAGGGCAGCTCATTGACGATATGCGTACCATGAGCGGGGCCACTGATCTGTCCGCGTCCAATCACTCGGTTGCCGAGCTGCTCCGTTAATGCTTGCCAGCTGCCGATGTCACGCCATTCACCCTCGTAGGGTAGGACGACAGCACGTTTGGCACGCTCCGCAATCTCCTCGTCGAAGCTGCGAACAGGGAGGCAGTCATACATCGCGCATAATGCCTTGTCGTTCAGCGGCAAATCACTACGCTCCATGCAGGCCAGCATATACCGCAGCTTAAAAGCGTAAATGCCGCAGTTCCAGAGCGCACCCTGGCTGATAAGCTGTTGCGCCCCCAGGCGATCCGGCTTTTCTGTGAAGCGGGCAACTGACGCATAGGAGATGTTCCCTTTCCTTATCCCTCCCTGATCTGGAACGATATAGCCGTATTGGTCGGAGGGATGAGTGGGCCTTGTCCCAAGCATGGCCAGATCGGCTCCACTATCCAGCAACAGACTGGAGAGTGCCGATACACTGTGGAAGAAATCCTCCCCCGCAAACATATCCGCTGGAGCGATACAAACAATTTCGTCCAGTCCTACGCCTCTGGCGTGAAAATGAGCAGCTGCCAGTGCAGCTGCGGTGAAGGTTCCCCGTTTGGCCGGTTCGCCTAGAACGGGCAGACGACCTTCCGTATGGCGAAATGCTAAATTTACCTGGCTCCGATGAGCCAGCAGCAGGGCAGAGGAATCCAGTCCGGCTATAGTAAGCTGTCGAACCACCCGACTAAGCATAGATTCCTGTTGCCCGTCAGGGGCAGGCAGCAGTCGGAGAAACAGCTTCGAGCGGATATCGTTGGACAATGGCCACAGCCGTTTTCCAGCACCACCGCATAACAATACGATGTGCACAGGCACTTCCTCCTTTGATACAGATTCATTGTGAAACGAATCATTTTGCGGAATTTTGTTGCTTTTTAACGATCTGATATACCTTACGTTGATGAAAGGATAAAGAACGATGGCTTTTAGCGAAGGCATCCAATTGTTTTTGCGAGAGGGAAGAAGCCCGACTATGAAGCGCTTTATTAAGTGACTTGCGCAAAATCATCCGAGAGGGCTGCTTGCTGTACAGATCGTTGGCATACGTCTCATATTCGGAAAAACCAAACTGCTTTTTCCGGTCTATACTTTGGATAATCGCGTTATACCAAGGTTTTCCATGACGGGCCTCAATAACCTGCTTGAGGCGGGTGAGCTGCGCTTTTTCAAACAGCATATAGTGAGTAACAAAGGACTTCGGCGAGGGAGCCTTCACGCCCATCAGCTTGCGGTAGGTGCGGAAATACTCAGGCTGGCTCCAGCTCCGATAGTAAAATATCGTTTTGCCGTCCTTCCGAAACACATGTGGACGAATCAAAATCGTATCCGCATCAATGACGAGAAAGAAAGGAGCTTTACTAATTTTATCACCGTTCATTTTGAGCAATTGCTGATATAGCCAGCCTGAGCGGTCCCAGCGCGCTGTACCGTAACGAATATGTTTTTTTGTTATGGGCAGCACCGTCTTTTTCGTCTACAAATGTACAGCTTTTGCTGGCACACAGTCGACGAATTCCAGTGCTTTGCGGTGAAACGATATAAATCGTTCCAATTCGGTGCTGTACGTGACGGCGCAGACTGTCTATCACCAGCGGTAATGTGGCAATATCTTTATCAATTGCAGGAATCAGAACATCGATTGTAAGGGAACCCTTCCGTGGCCCATCTGATTGCGCTGACATGCTATTCACTCCCTATATATGCAAATGTACGCGTCTGGCGTCTTACATTATCGTATGCCTGGACAGGCAACTTCGACCGGGCAAGGCCAGTCGTCTATTTCTAAGCAGCACAGGGCTGATGTAGCTTTCGGATGGGGAGTTGGTGCATACGATGGATTGATCTTTTTTTAACAGGAGCGTTCTACCCTGAGATTAGAGAGGAGAGGAGCAAGTGAAATCTTCACAAGCACAGGCTTTGCGCAGCAAGTGGCATAAGACCAAATTGCTGCTCCCGCATCGTGGCATCAAGCCGTTTGTGCCGGATACCCGGAGATATACCAAAGCCAATTTGAAGTCAATGCTGGAGAAGTACGGTATGGTCTATGTAAAACCCGACCGAGGTACATTCGGTAAAGGTGTAATGAGAGTAGAGCAGGAAGGTCAGCGTTTTGCCTATCAACATGAGGAAAAGCGTTTGGAGTTCAAAAATGTAGAGGCACTATATACCAGCCTGTCGAAGAAAACGGGGAAGAAAAGCTATCTCATTCAAAAGGGAATCCATTTACTGCGCCATCAGAAGCGTTATTTTGATATCCGGGTCATGGTGCAGCGCAATGCAAAAGGTCCATGGGAATCTACCGGAATTATTGGCCGGCTAGGTCATCCTCGTAAAATTGTAACCAATTATCATAGCGGCGGTAAGCCGATGGCACTGGCAGAGCTGCTAAAGACCCATTTATCTCAAAGCAAGCAGGCTGAGCTGATAAAGAAGCTGAATGCCCTGGGCATTACCATTGCCACACAACTGCAAAAAACATATCCGAATTTCCGTCAAATTGGAGTGGACATTGGAATGGAGCGCACCTTTACCCCATGGATTATTGAGGTGAATACGAAGCCTGATCCGTATATTTTTAATCAATTAAAGGATAAGTCGATGTACCGCAAAGTTTTAAGCTATTGGCGACTGGCCAATGAAAAGAGAAAGGCTACAGTTCCAAGCAAAGATAAAAATAAGGATAAAGATAAAAATAAGAATGAGGATAAGGCTAAAAAAATAGACTCTAAAAAAGCAAAAAATTCATGAGCGAGGAATTACTTCGGTGACTGTAGCTCTGAATGGAGAAATAAAAGGATGAATGCCTTGTCGATTCATCCTTTTTACATACTCGATTTTCCTGTTTTATTGCTGATCGAAAATGAATGTAATGAGAAAAGTGGAATTGGAAAAGCTATATTAAAACAATGAGAACTGAGGTCTTGATATATGGAACTATGGGAAACCCTGTTAAGGTCAATATCCGCATTTACCCTAATGATGCTTATAGCACGTATATTGGGCAAATCGACTATTGCGCAAATGACCTACCATGATTTTGTGGCTGCCATTACATTGGGGGCCATTACCGCGAATCTTGCCTTTAATAACACAATAAGTATAAGGATTTTACTAACATCCCTGCTTGTATTTACCGGAATTTCTTACTTGCTGATGTTTTTTGCCATGAAGAACCGGAAACTGAGGGACTGGCTTTCGGGAAAACCAACCGTGTTGATTCAGGAAGGAAAAAATTTTGGAGAGCAATATGAGAAAGCTTAAGATTACACTGGATACACTGAATCAGGAGCTAAGAAGTAAAAATATTTTTAATATTCAAGACGTTCACTATGCCGTACTCGAAATGAATGGAGCCATTTCCGTATTACCCAAGTGGGAAAGTAAACCTGTAACCAGAAAAGATTTGCATTTGGACGATCGTTCCGAGCATATTTTTCCTATTGAATTGATTATGGATGGGAGCATTATTGAAGCTAATTTGAAGGACAATGACATTACAACAGAGTGGCTACATTCCCAGATAAAAAAGAAGGGGCTTTCGATTGAAAACATCAATTATGCTGTAATCAGTTCTAATGGAAGTATATATTTTGATGAATATAAGGATCGAATCAAACATCCTGTTGATAAAGAATGAATGAATTTGATTTCATTAACATTAAAGGTATATAATAGATATGTTATAATAAGTAAATATAGACATATAAAATGATTTGGAGGAGGAATCGGCTATGAAATCATTTAAGTATGCTTTGGAGAAAAAGGAACCCAGAACCGGACCGGGAGGTATCACACGTGGGGCTTCGGTCCATGATTTTCCTGTATCGGAAGGAATAGCAGGGGTTTCTATGCGTTTGGAGCCGGGTGGAATGCGTGAGCTTCACTGGCATGCTAATGCGGCTGAATGGGCCTATGTGATTAGCGGCTCCTGTCGGACAACGGTTATCCATCCGGACGGTTCTTCATATGTCGATATTTTCAATCCCGGTGATGTCTGGTATTTTCCTCGTGGTTATGGTCATTCAATTCAAGGTCTTGGTCCTGGTGAGTGTCATTTTATACTGATTTTTGATAATGGAGATTTTTCGGAGGACCACACGTTCAGCATAACGGATTTCATCGCTCAGACTCCTGCGGAGGTTGTCATGCAGAATCTGGGACTTGCAGCCGACGAACTGGCTCTTTTGCCAGATAAGGAAGCCTATTTTGTAAAAGGACCTGTACCTTCTAACGATTCTCATAATGCATATCCTCGCGTTTCTTCCGATCTGATCACTAAACATCGGTATCCTTTAATGGCCAAACAGCCCAGATTGGCACCGGGCGGAGGGACACAGCGGACGGTTACGGTAGAAGATTTTCCGATTTCTTCGACTATGGCAGGATCTGTGATTGAGCTGGAGCCGGGCGGATTGCGAGAAATGCACTGGCATCCCAATGCGGATGAATGGCAATATTATTTGGATGGTAATGCAGAAATGACTGTATTTCTCGCTGAAGGGAATGCAGTGACAGAGCAGTTTGAAGCCGGAGATGTGGGGTATGTACCCATGGGAGCCGGACATTATATTAAAAATATAGGTTCGGAGGTATGCCGCATTTTGATTGGCTTTAACAGCGGTCATTACGAAGCCATTGATTTGAGTGAGTGGCTGGCTGGGAACCCTGTTGATGTATTAGCAACGAATCTGGGCCTTCCTAGAGAAATAGCGAATAAACTGCCTCATAAATCGGTCTTTATCGCTTCAAAATCCAAATCATAAAACAACGAAACAGCCCGCTTTTTGCTCCCGTATGTATGGGGGAGCAGAAAGTGGGCTATTAGTCATGGTTTCGTTTCTGTTACGATTAAAAATTTTATACAGTGAATTTAGAATTGAACAACCTGCAACCCTGTGCTATTCTAATACGAAAGTGAGGATTAACGTAGTAAAAGTGATTTTTTACTATGCTCATAAACATCAGATGATATGATCAATAGGAGGATAAACATGAATTCTGTCATTGAACTTAACAATGTAAGCTGGAAAAGGGACAATCGCACCATACTGGATCAAATTAACTGGCAAGTAGCCGAAGGAGAGCATTGGGCTGTACTCGGATTGAATGGATCAGGCAAAACAACGATGCTTAACATAATTAATGGTTACATATGGCCAACTACAGGCAGTGTCGGTGTGCTGGGTCATACCTTCGGGGATGTGGATCTGAGGGAACTGCGCAAATCCATCGGTTGGGTCAGTTCCTCTTTACAGGAAAGAATCAATGGCAGTCAGCGCACGCAGGATGTTGTCATTAGCGGCAAATTTGCCTCCATTGGACTTTATGATCAAACAACGGATACAGATTATGAGCAGGCCGTACAACTCATGACCCAACTGGGCTGTGCTCACCTCGTGGACCGATTGTATCAGGGGTGCTCACAGGGGGAAAAGCAAAAAGTGCTTATTGCCCGTGCGCTGATGGCCTCGCCCAAGCTGCTGATTTTGGACGAGGCGTGTAACGGACTGGACTTCTTTTCCAGGGAAGCTTTACTAACTAGTATCCGTCAGTTGTCCGAGTCGCCGGGTGCGCCGAATTTGCTGTATGTTACACATCATATAGAAGAAATTCTACCCATGTACACGCATACCATTCTGATTCACCGGGGTACCGTTTTTGCCAAAGGCAAAACGACTGATATTCTGAGCAGTGAAACGCTTAGCGATTTTTTTGAAACACCGGTGCAGGTGGAGTGGAGACAGGATCGTGCATGGCTCTCTATGGTGTAGAGAGTCAATGCAGTTTATTCTTTTTCATTCCTGACTACAATGACATAAGAGAACCATTGTAGAGAGGTGAATGAATGTCAGAGCATCCATTACAATCTTTTGTAAAAACGGCGAAAGATCACTTAGAGGACATGATGAACGTCAATACGACCCTTGGAGAACCGGTTACGGTGTCTGACGGCACCATTATCATACCGGTTTGTAAAGTGAGCTATGGCTTTGCGGCAGGTGGAAGCGATTGGGAAAGGCGCAATCAGCAAGCCGCAAGGGTGACGCCGTCATTCGGCGGAGGTATGGGCGGAGGTGTGTCCGTAACACCTCTCGCAATTTTAATAATCGGCAAAATGGGCGTTCAAACAATCTACCTGGATAACTCTCCTACTGTATACGACAAGATTTTGGATATGGCGCCACATCTTTTGGATAAATTGAACAATCTTATTAAGCAATACCAAACAGGAGATGATAACAGTCAGTGAATCAGGTCTGACTCGTTTGGGTATGCAGAGGCTGCCAACGGGGTTATGCAGTCGTTTTGAATAGGAAAAGAGTTGTTTTTCCTTACTACCAGATTTTTGGCCTCTGACTGGCTACGGCAGGGGGGCTGTTCATTGTGCGCCATAACATATTGTCCATCGGGAAGCAGCTGTCGGGCTTTAATATTATCGTTCAGCAACAGCAATAAATATTGGATGACGACAGATTGATGTTCTTCATTCAATAGCGGGCACATTAATTCAATCCGCTTGTCCATATTTCTGGTCATCCAGTCCGCACTGGATAGCCACAATTGGGGCGTGCCGGCATTCTCAAAATAAAAAATTCGGGAATGCTCCAAAAATCGGCCGACAATACTGCGAACGGTAATATTGTCGCTCAGTCCGGGAATTCCTGGACGCAAGCAGCAGATGCCACGAACGATCAGATCAATTCGAACGCCTGCCTGGGAAGCGGAATATAGTTCGTCGACCAACTGTTTATTCGATAGCGAGTTCATTTTGGCTATAATCCTTGCAGGTTTGCCGCTCAAGGCATTTTCCACTTCGCGCTGAATGCAGCCCAACAACCGTTGTTTCAAATGCGCCGGAGCTACACTGAGGTAATGCCACTGGCTCGGGGCGGAAAATCCCGTAATTTTGTTGAATAAGCTGGAGACATCTTCGCCGATCTCCGGATAGGAAGAGAACAGTCCGATATCTGTAAATATTTGCGCCGATACTTCATTGTAATTTCCGGTGGCAACATGAATGTAACGTCTAAGAGAATCCGCTTCCTTACGTACAACCAAAATCATTTTGGCATGAATTTTTAACCCGGGCAGGCCGTAAACGACATGGCAACCTGCTTTTTCCAATTCTTTTGCCCATTCGATATTTCGGGCTTCATCGAACCGTGCTTTCAATTCGACGACTACAGTGACCTGCTTTCCTGCTTCGGCAGCTCGATTCAAAGATCGGATAATCCGTGAATTACCGTTTACGCGATACAAGGTCATTTTAATAGCCATAACGGATGGATCGGCAGCAGAATGTTCGACAAAATCGTTAACAACGTCAAACGATTCATACGGATGAAATAAGAGAACATCTCTTTTCCGCAGCACTGAAAAAAAATCGTCTGTCTTCGTAAACTCTCGCGGATAAAGAGGATCAAATCTCGAATGCTTGAGATGCTCATAACCCTCGATCGAATTGGCGAATGACATGAAGTAGCTTAAGTCAATAGGTCCATCATTCGTAATTAAAAACTGGCTTTCAATTTCCAGTTCTTTTTCTAGTAATTCCAGTGCAAATGGATCAAATCCCTTTTCTATTTCCAAACGAATCGGAGTGCCCCATTTTCTTGCGCGCAATACTTTCTCCACTTCATCAAGGATATCTTCAGCCTCTTCCTCGTTTAGATCAAGGTCTGCATTTCGAGTTAAACGGAATGTATGGAAAGTAACAGGCGTATACGTAGTAAACAAAGTGTGAATATGCTGCTTAATCAAATCTTCGAGCAAAATAAACTGCCAATCATCATGATCTGATAGAGACGGAACTTTAATATAGCGAGGCAGATTGGACGGAATTTCAACCAAGGCAATATAACAGTCCTTGCCCGATGCATCGGAAGGCGGCTTCAAACCGACGGCCAAATATACACTTTTCGAACGAATCAGAGGAAAAGGGCGGCTTTTATCGATAGCTAGAGGAGTTAGCACGGGAAATACTTTTTCAAGATAATAGGTTTCCATTTCTTTCTGCTGAGCAGGATTAAGCTCGCAATAAGCAGTAAAAACAAGGCGCTCTGCCTTTAGCAGTTGAATAATCCGTGCATGGGTTGCATACTGATCTGCTACTAATTGCTCAATCATGGCGATTACTTTATTTTGTAACTGTTGCGGGGTAAAGCCAGTGAAATCGATCTCTTGATTGCCCGCTCTAATTTTATCCATGAGTCCTGCGACCCTGACACTGACAAACTCATCCAGATTGGTGGAAACAATCGATATGAACTTTGTTCGCTCCAGCAGAGGAGTGCTTTCGTCTTGCGCTTCCTCAAGAACACGTCTGTTAAATTGAAGCCAGCTTATTTCACGATTAATATAGTTCACAGCGTATGCCTCCATCTGCTTATTCTTTTTTTCTAAATAATAAATACCGTATTTTTTGGAACAATTGCCATGTGGCGCTAAGGCGAATCGTGATCGTGTCGGGAATATTCTCATGTTCGTTTTTAGTCATAATTGTTAGGTTCCTCTCGTTTTTAAAATGGGGAAAACTCGCTAAACGAAGTTAGCGAGTTATATGGATATTTTGTTATTTATTCGTGAGATGCTGTCGTCTGCATTGCATCCACGACCGGGCTCGTTATGGACTCGGTTACTTTCGATGCGTACTGTGTCATGTTGCTGACCAAACGATTGTTAAGAAGCACATTGCCTGCTTGCATTCCAACTGTTTGGCCCATACTGTTCCCTAACAACCCACCAACAACGGAACCAAGGACTGTCCCTACTCCTGGCAGCAACGAAGTTCCAAGGATAGCCCCATACTCAATACCGGCCATGACGCCGAGTGCTCCTGTCAAATTCCCCGACGTATGAACCATATAATCTTTGTTATCCATTTGTCCTTTCGTCAAGCTAATGGTATTCTGCAGTTGGGTTATACCTCCGGAGATAAGACCTCCCCATAATGAACCGCCTTGAAGCATGCTGATCACTCCTTTAGTTTGATTTTTTGTTACTCCCGAATATTAGTTCCCCATTATGCGTTTTTTAATTATTTTCATTTGTATTCTTTTCTTCGATTTGTACTGCTTCTGCGGACTGTAGCTCTCTAGTGCTGTCTTTGACTTGATCCGCGAGCTCAAGCACAATTCCAGCTCCTTTAACGGCAAGTTTGCGTGCGGCTTTTCGGGCTTCGGGGGACACAGCAAGTGCTACGGCCGCAGCAGCGAAAATAATACCGAGCGGTGATTTAACCACAATACACTCTCCTTAAAAAGTTGTTAGTAAAATAATTCCTTTAAATAAGAATTTTATACTAGATTACATTTAGAAAATAAAATGCATATTTTGCTAACTATTGTTAACCATAAGCAAAGTTGATTTTGGCTTTTGATATGGAAGAGGGGTTAAATATGGTATTGCTGCGAAACAAAAACAGGTTTCTTCATGTCCTTCCTGGCAGGATACGGATGGAAATTTACGGTTTGCAGGGAAGCAAAGCTGGCGCAGAGCTTTTATCCAAAAGTCTGTCCGCTTGTAGTGGAATTTCCAGAGCGGAACCCTGTACTGTGACGGGCAGAGTGCTGCTTCTTTACGATGTAAAGCTTGTTTCTGAGCAGCACATTTTCCATATACTCCGTGAAACAGAAGATCGGATTTGTACGGCCAATCTAACAGCCCGCCCGGATATCCAAAACGAGGCTACCGGGTCGAAGAAAGCGGAGCGGGAAGCTGCCGCTACCCAGATTGAATTGGATATTCCTTGTGATCTGCCGATGATCCCTACGACACCTAAGACCAATACGGGCGAGCCAAGAGGAAAAATCCCCATTGCATTGGCTATTTCCATGAGCGGTTTAGCCGTGCTGGGAATCAAGCAGGTCTTTTTCGGACGTTCAGCCCTGGCAAGAAGCCCGGCGCCGTTCTTTTTATCGGCGCTCGTACCTGTCGTAACCGGCTACCCTTTTCTCAAAAGAGGAATTCAGACCTATTCGGAAAAGAAAAAAATAAACTCGGATCTCATTTTAGGTACAAGCGCTCTCGCTCTCGCGCTTATGCGCGAAAATCTTGTAGTGCTTGCCGGACTCAGCATTTTGCAATATGTGAACTGGAAGCGAAACTGCACTGCATTAAATGGACAGCAAGAGGTTTCTTTGTCACCGGAAATTCAAACATATAGCGATAAAGCAGGCAGATTAGGTTTTATTGCAGCCGGAATGACGTGGGCCGTTACCCGGAATCCGCTTCGTGCAATCGCTGTGCTTCTGGCAGCAAATCCGCGGGTGATGACCGTACCTGCTGAGCATGCCTGGAAACAGGCCGAGCTTGTTTCAGGAGAAAGAAAATACGTGATTCCGGAAAAAGGATCATTATCCCAACTCGCTCGAACGAAAACGATTTTATTCGAAGATGCATCACTCCTGTTTAACCGTACAGAGATTGAAGAAATTCAATGCATGGTGGAGAAGGAGCAAGATGCGGATAAAGCGATTTGTTTGGCAGCTTCATTAATGGAGAAAACAGAACATCCTTGGAAAGAAGAGGTGTTCAGCAAGGCGAAACGGACTTGCCGGACGATCCGCACAGCTTTTCATGTGAAAGAAGAGCCACAGGGTATAAAAGGAAAAGTCAATGATAGACAGGTTATCATTGGCAGCTACAAATACATGGAGGAACACGGTATTGATTGCAGTTTCTATGAGCTTAAATCAAAGAGGCTTGCCAGAAAAGAATACGACGTTCTTTTGGTCGGAAGCCAGGGGGATGCCAAAGGCGAATGTCTTGGGTTAATTGCCAGACATCGGCTATCACCGGTCAATGAATATGGCTCTGCCGCCTTTTCACTCAGCGAAAAAGGCTGGCGGCTTGGTCTGTTGCATAACAGCCTTCATATCAGTACTGACGAGCTTTCCCAATACCGAATGGATACAAGCTGGTCATCTTTTGAACAAGGCGAAGTGATTGAACGGATTGCTGAGCTCAAGCAGCATGGCGAAGAGGTTTTATTTGTCACCGGTCTGGAGCAAAATCCGCTCAATGAGTTTTATAAAAAAGCAGGAATCCAGACGATTTCCATTCATGAGCTGCAACATATACAGGAAAGTGCTATGTACGCCGAGAAAACAGAGCAAATCGTAAACGAGCATGCTTCAATTGCTAAAAAATGGAATATTATAGGGTCCGTTTTTGCTACATTAGGCATGATCAGTGCTCCAGTGATCAATTTGATCGGAGATGCTTTATCGCTTGTGTTTATATCCAGAACGAAAAACAGGAGTGAAGCCTTGCCATCTCCACCGGAAATGGCGTATAAGAACGAGGCTGCGGTCGCCTCCGAAGCTTTTGCCTGGTATCAACTACCTAACGAACAAATCATCGCGAAGTTACAAACCAACCTGCAAAGCGGGTTGACCTCTGATCAGGTTCTTTCTATAAGAAACCAATATGGTTCAAATCGGCTTGAGAGTAAAAAACCTACTCCTTGGCTCATTTCATATTTAGGCCAATTCAAGGAATTCACAACGCTGATCCTCCTTGGTACAAGTGCATTGGCCTTTCTTACGGGGGGAGTATTCGATGGACTCGCAATGGGGGCAATCCTGCTCGCGAATGCTGCTATTGGAACGATTCAGGAACGCAAAGCGGAAAAAGTTGTGGACAAGCTGAATCAATTTCAACCCCCAGTATGTAAGGCCATCAGACAAGGCCAGCACGTAGAGCTAAATGCTGTGGAATTGGTGCCCGGCGATATCGTTTCCCTGGAAGCAGGGGACCGCGTTCCAGCGGATATCCGGTTAATTAACTCATGGAACATGCGAGCCAACGAGTCGACCCTCACCGGGGAATCTCTTCCCGTCGAAAAGAATGAGTCCTCTTTGCCAGAGGATTGTGCTTTATCTGAGAGAACCAACATGCTCTTCATGGGAACCGACGTGTGCGGAGGCAAGGGAATTGGTATTGTTGTACAAACCGGGATGAGTACCGAGATGGGGCATTTAATGTCGCTTTTGAAGCAGCAGGAAAAAGAAGTAACCCCTTTACAGGAAAAAGTAACGTCAATTAGCAAAAAATTTGTGAAAGGCGCTCTTATCGTTGGAGGGATCGTATTCGCAATTGGTATGCTCCGTGGCATCCCTTTTCCACAAATGATTTCGACTTCGATCACACTGGCGGCTTCTGCCATCCCTGAAGGGCTTCCGGTTACCATCACTATTGCCCTCAGCGCAGGCATCTTCCGTATGGCGAAGAAAAACGCGCTGATCCGAAAGCTCTCCTCACTGGAAACATTAGGAAGGACTACGGTTATTTGCACAGACAAGACAGGCACGTTAACTAAAAATGAAATGACGGTAAAAGCGCTCTCTACCGCGGATCGCGCGTGGACTGTAACAGGCGATGGTTACGAACCGACGGGAGCATTGGAGGAGCTTGCTCCAGAGGCTGCCGCTGCAGCGGCAGGGCTCAAAAATGTAGGAAGTTACGAAAACCCTTCAGCCCATCCTGATTTGACTCGCTTGCTGCAAATCTGCTTGCTATGCAACAACAGCAAGCTTGAGCAGCAGGAAGGACAGTGGATGACCAAAGGGGATCCGACTGAGGGCGCGCTTTTGACCCTTGCAGCCAAAAACGGACTGTGGCTTAACGATATGACCCATTGGCATCGCGGGCATGAAATTCCATTTGATTCTAAAACCGCGAAAATGAGCGTGGTTTGCAAGGATGTTCAGGCGGAACGGGAATGCTATCTCTTTTCCAAAGGGGCTGTTGAGACGATTCTCCGCCATTGCAATCGATACCAAAAGAACGGAGAAATATTGCCTCTATCCGAAGAACAGAAGCAGCACATTATACAGCAAAATGAAAAGTTTTCAGCGGCAGCGTTGCGTGTGCTTGCTTTCGCGTATCGACCTTTGGATGAGAGTATCGATAATGAGTCCATTGATGACGAGCGTGAATTAATTTATGTCGGCATGACCGGCATGATGGATCCTCCCAAACCTGAAGTAGAACAAAATATTCAGGAAGCTTTTGCACTTGGGCTAAAACCTGTGATGATCACAGGCGATCACCCGATTACCGCCATTGCCATCGCGAAGCAACTCGGAATTTACAGTGATGCGCGGAGTGTTGTAACTGGGCATGAGCTTGACCGTTTATCAGACGAAGAGTTGAGCCAAATTGTGGACCAGGTATCCATTTTTGCCCGGGTCACGCCTGAGCATAAGCTTCGTATTGTAACAGCGCTGCAAAAAGGAGGACAAATCGTTGCCATGACTGGCGATGGCGTCAACGATACGCCTGCTATCAAACAAGCCAACGTTGGTATCGCAATGGGAAGAACAGGAACGGAAGTGACGAAGGAAACTGCGGATATGGTGCTAACAGAAGATCATTTCGGCACGATTCTAGAGGGGGTCAAAGAAGGCCGAACCATTATCGGCAATATTCGTAAGGCACTCGGCTGTTTATTAACCGGAAATCTGGCTGAGATCATCGTCACCAGCGTTGCCGTGATGGTTGGATTGCCGATCCCTCTGGTTCCTATTCAAATTCTGCTGATGAATTTGTTGACCGATGCTTTGCCAGCAATGGTTCTAGCTGTAAATCCAGGGCAGAAAACGAAGCAGCAGAAACGAACCGATTTCATCGATAAAGACCTGTACCAGAAAGTGATTACAAGAGGGGTTTTGCTGGGATTGGGATCGCTCGGCTTATTTGCTGCAAGCCTTGCAGTCGGTACGCCAATGCCTATCGCTCAGAGCGTTGCTTTTGCAACATTGGTCGCAGGGCAGTTGATCCAAACCTTTTCGTGGCGACAGGAAGGCTCTGAAGAAACAGTGCGCGATTGGACGAAAGATCGCTTTTTGATCGGGGCTCTCTGCGTTTCTTGGCTGGCTTTGCTAGGAGCACTGTATATCCCGCCATTGGCCGGATTTTTCCATACCGCCAGTCTGCCGCTGAAATATTGGATTCCCATCCTTGGCGTAGCCGGATCGGTATCTCTTTTGTCCAAACCGATTTTGGCTCTAATTTCAAAAAAGCAAGCAATCAGCGCTTTGCCTGCAAACCAAACCTATGCTGCGGCTTAACGCCGCAGTAATACTTAATTACCAGGAGGATCACAATGCTGCAAAATAACATGGATAAAATTGTAATTGGCACTGCGCTCGCTTTTGCCGCTTCTGCTTTGCTTCCTATTGCTAAAACTACTTTCCGCCCTCTTGCCGAAGCTGGTATGCAAGGTGGAGCCAACTTGATCAATCGGAGCAAATCTTTCATTGAATTAGCCCGGCAAGAAGTGGAAGATATCGTTGCCGAAGCCCAATTTGAAAGAATGAAAAAGCAGCTTGACCAAGAAATCTCATTGCTTGACAATACCCAAAAGTGAGGAGAACGGATAAATGAACGAACAAAGTATAGATAATCATTTACGCGAAGCCTTATCGCACTTGGAATCTGCCTTAAACCAGAGTGTAAGATGCGTGCTTGAAAACGATAGCGCGAAAAAAGAAATAGGTTTAAAGTGGGAACGATTTCTTGGAGAATTTATGGGACAAATCCGGGAAAAGGGAAAAAAATCAAGATTAAATCTGCTGGGCTGGATCAGTTTTCCACGAATACGCTAATCAATTGTATGCAGCCTAAGTCGACAGCAGGCTGCATACTGGATTCACTACACCCTAGAGAGTCTTTTTTTCTAGTTATCATGCTACGATCATAATGAGGATAGGCAAAATCAGGAATGAGGCTAAAGTGCTCCACAGGATACAGGTGGACACGAGTTTGGGCGATGCATTGAATTTTTCTGCCAAGATGACAGCATTCACGGCAACAGGCATGGAAGCCAGAATAAAGAGCACGGAGAACAAAAGGCCTGATATCCCCAGTATCAGCATGGCAAGACAGGCCGCAAGCGGAGAGAGCAGAAGCCGGATGATGAGTCCTGCGTAGCTGGCTTTTTTAATAGACGGCTCCAGCTTGAATATTTTTACATAAGCCATCTGGGTTCCAAGGATTGCCAGCACGACTGGTGAATAGGCGGCAGCAATCATCGAAACGCCCGCTTGTATGCCTGAGGGCAGATGCCAATCTAGCATTCGAAGCCCCAGGGCGAGTAAAGCTGCATAGATCGCAGGCAGCGAGAATACTGACTTAACGGCGCTTTGAACGGAAAACTCAGAGCGGGCTGCAAAGTAAACTCCAAGGGTATTGACCAGAATTATCTGGATGACAACATATACAGAGGCTTTATCCAATCCAAGCTGCCCAAAGGCAAGTAAAATAAGGGGCAGGCCATAATTTGCGCTATTGGTCAGCGTGGAGATTAAGGTGAGTCCGGCCGTTTCAGGGGCGCTTAGCTTAAACATTTTCCCTGCAATCTGCGCAATTCCCCATAACAGCAGCAGATTCAAGATCGAAAAGGCGGCAGTTTGCGCCACATCATGCAAAGAAAGCTGTGCCTTGAGCAGCGTGTCCAGAATCATCGCGGGACTTAAAAAATATAAGTATAAAGTCGAGAGCGGTTTCGTTTCCAGCTTCATGAATTTGCCGAGTAAAAACCCGGCGATCACCGGAATGGACAGTGGAACGATAACGGATAGAAGGGTTGAAAGTACGATTTGAATCATGAAATCCACCAATCCTTTCTTGTAATGACATTTTTCATTATAAGGCGCAGCTTTTGAGCCCGTCCAAGATGAAAATACGATCAAGGTCATAGGCAAATACTATGAAGCTTGTGGTAGTTATTCTATGTAATGCACCGAGGTGTACAACAAAAGGGATGTCCACAGCCATGTTGAAAGGCTAATAGGAACATCCCTTTTTTACAATAAAAGCAATTATCTTGCTGATTTATGCAGAAGCAACGGTTTCCGCTTTGGTCCGGCACTCATCAGAGCAATAATGTTGATGCTGCTCTTCACAGTCCGGACATACGATATGCTGGAGATTGCACACCGGACAGTTGATATAGTGATCGTTTGGTGATTCACAATGGAAGCACGTGCCGACAATAACGTCCTCGTCGGTATGGTTGATCGGGATCGAGATGCGTTCATCAAACACATAACATTTACCGTCAAACAAACGACCTTGGACCTCCGGGTCCTTGCTGTAGGTTACAATGCCGCCATCCAGCTGGCCCACATCATCAAAGCCTTCTTTGATCAGAAGACCGGACAGCTTTTCGCACCGGATTCCGCCAGTACAATACGTCAGTATTTTCTTGTCCTTGAACTGACTCATATTGTCGCGAATCCACTGTGGAAACTCACGGAAAGATTCGACTTCCGGACGAATGGAGCCACGGAAATGACCGATGTCATATTCATAGTCGTTACGTCCGTCCAGCACAACCACATCTTCACCTTGAAGCTGCTCATAAAACTCCTTCGGTGACAAACGCTTGCCACTGATTTCGTTAGGGTCCAGCTCATCCTCATGACGTAGCGTAACCAACTCCTGACGATGGCGTACAAATATTTTCTTGAACGCATGACCGTCAGACTCATCTATTTTAATAACCATATCGTGGAATTTCGGATTGGCGCGCAAATCACGGATGTATTGCTCGGTTTGCTCTACCGTACCAGACAGTGTTCCGTTAATTCCTTCCTGAGCAATCAAAATTCTTCCCTTGACGCCCAGCTCCTTGCAGTAAGCCAGATGCTCTGCTGTAAAGGTGGCAGGATCTTCAATATTGACATATTTGTAAAACAACAAAATTCTGTAAGCATGCTCGCACACGTAAAATCACCCTCTGATTCAAGTCAAAGTTTTTTTACAACCAATTTTAAATGTACCACATTCTTTAAGTTAGTCAACTAATTTGTATGAAAAGGGGGACTGGAAAATAAAGAGGCAGGTGACGAGCGACAAAAGTAAGGGTTTACATTATAATAATACCGTAGTGACGAGGTGGATTTTGGCAGCAGGATGAGTATTCTTATGATGAAAGGATGAATTGGAATGAAGCATCATTTGGTAGCGCATACATCACCTATGGGGTGGAATAGCTGGGATTGCTACGGCGCAGCGGTGCGTGAGGAAGAAGTACGGGGAAATGCGCAGTATATGGCAGAGCACTTGAAGGAATACGGTTGGGAATATGTCGTGGTAGATATTCAGTGGTATGAGCCGGGAGCTGTTTCTTCACAATATCGCTCATTTGTTCCGCTGGAAATGGATTCATTTTCACGTCTCATTCCAGCGGTAAATCGTTTTCCTTCCGCAGCGGATGGACGTGGCTTCCAGGCTCTTGCGGAATATGTACACAGTCTGGGCTTGAAATTCGGTATACATATTATGAGAGGCATTCCGAGACAGGCGGTACATCAGGATACGCCGATTTTGGGAACCCAGGCAACTGCGAGACAGATTGCACATCCCAACTCCATTTGTCCCTGGAATACAGATATGTATGGGGTAGATGCTACCAAGGAAGGCGCACAGGAATATTATAATTCGCTGTTTGACCTCTATGCGGAATGGGGTGTTGATTTTGTAAAGGTGGATGACATCGCAGCTTCACGACTCTATGATACTCATTTGGCGGAAATTGAACTGATTAGGCAGGCCATCGCCCAATGCGGACGTCCGATGGTTTTGAGTCTGTCGCCAGGTCCGGCACCGCTGGAGCATGCATCCGAATTAATCGCCAACGCCAATATGTGGCGCATGACCGACGATTTCTGGGATGTATGGCCTTTGCTGCACGGCATGTTTGAGCGCTGCGAGAAGTGGGCAGAGCACGTGGGCCCGGGCCATTGGCCGGATTGCGACATGCTGCCACTGGGTCATTTGGGTATTCGCTCGGTCGATTCTGTAGATTCCGGTAGCCATGACCGCTGGACACGCTTTACGAAGGATGAACAACTGACGATGATGACCTTGTGGAGTATTTTCCGATCCCCTCTAATGTTTGGGGGAGAACTGCGGGATAACGATGCGTGGACGCTTTCTCTGCTGACCAATGAAGAGGTGCTGGATGCTCACCGCAACGGTTTGGATGCCCGGCAGGTGTACAGAAAGGATGAACATATCGTCTGGACTTCACATAACGTGGAAGGTCATGTATATGCGGCTTTGTTTAATGCTGGAGACGAAGCTTCGCGGGTCTGTGTATCGCTGCAAGACCTGGACATTGAAGGACAGACAAGTGGCAGAGACTTATGGAATCGTGTGAATCTGGGCACTTTAGAGCAAGAGCTGTCCGCAGAGGTACCTTCTCATGGAGCTGCTCTATTTATTTTGAAATAGCATATCGTAACGAAGGATTTAGGCTGTATTTTTAATCAAATCACCTATTCGTAAAATGGCTGGTATTTTTACGAATAGGTGATTTTTTAATGCAATCGACATTATTCTTGAGAATTTGACATTTGGAACATGTTAATTTTATATAGTGCTTATTTCTGTACAAATTTAAAACATCCAATGCCAATAGACTTGCGAAAGGAGTCAAATGATGAAATTAAAACAGATTCACAAAAATGAACTGGACGAGCCTTGGCCTTCTAGACAAAAAATACTATGTATCGGGGGGGGCCAATCTTGACCGTAAAATTATGCTTAAAGGTACATTTCAGCTTCACACCTCCAACCCGAGCAGCACCAGGCAGCAATCTTGCGGTGGGGTGGCTCGCAATGTTGCCGAAAATTTGGGGAGGCTAAGCCAACAGGTCAGCCTGTTAACCGCAGTTGGGGATGATGCGGAAGGTGAATTTATAGTCGAGCAGTCTAGACATTATATGAAAGTGGTTCCTCTGCAAGTCAAAGGTGAACCGTCAACCGGGGTTTACACTGCTTTGCTGGACGAACGTGGGGAGCTGATTGTAGCGACAGCAGAAATGGAGATTTATGATCAGATCCGTCCTTCAGTAATCTTTGAAAATACTCCTTTGATCGCCTCGTCCCGACTTGTGCTGTTGGACACGAATTTCTCTATGAACGTAATTGCATCCACCATACGGCTATGCCATGAACATCGGATTCCGCTCGTCGTTTCTTCAGTGTCCGCCTCCAAAATGAGAAGGCTTCCTCGAAATTTGAATGGGGTGGGTTGGCTGGTATGTAACCAGGTAGAAGCTGAATCCTATTTGGGAATAGAACTTAAGGATGATCAGCAAATGCTGGATGCAACCCGGATTTTTCATCAACTCGGGGTTCAAAATGTAATTCTTATTCGGGGAGCAGACAGTGTTTTGTTTGCCTCGCAGGATGGATCTCATGGACAAATTTTTATGCACCCAGTTCCGGAAGTTATGGATGTCACGGGCGCAGATGATGCATTTATTGCCGGAATGATATATGGAATTATCCAAGGATACCCTATGGAGCAAGTGTGTCAATTCGGAATCAGCTGTGTGGCCTTGACCATTCAAACGGATCGGACGGTTTCAGAGACCATTTCTCTAAATAATCTTCATTCCATGTTCAAGGAGCTGTACGGCATGCATCCGCAAAATTTTGTGTTTTTTAAGGGTATGTATTTTAAGGAGAAAGATACATAAATAAAGAAGAGAATCTAACCTACTTTTTGTTGCTGAAATTGTAAAAGGAGCAGGTCGCTTGATGAACAGTGTAAAATACGCTATCGTTTTTTTGCCGCTGTTCCTCCTGTATATGTTTTTAAAGGGAGGTTCTTTCGTGGTAGGTTCGCTTTATCGACTGATTTATGCAATGCTGCCCTTACATCGAAGGGTGAATGACGAAATTTTTGCTGTGCAGCACGCCAAACGTATTATCGTGATCGGTTCGCCGGGGAGCGGCAAAACCTTTTTTGCCAAACGTCTATCCAAGTGGACTCATTTGCCGTACATCTCTCTGGATGATTTGTATTGGGGACCCGAGTGGAAGCGGAGCACGGATAAACAATTTTTCAAACAGCTGGGCGAAGTGCTCGAAAAGGAAGAATGGATCATCGAAGGGAATTATCATGATTATTATTTTACGGAGCGGCTCCAGCGCTCTGATACGATCATTGTGATGGATGTCAGCACGATTGAAGCGATAACAGGAGTTATTACACGATCGCTTAACCGCTTTCTTTTCTCCAATGAGTTGCCCAAAGGAGTAAAGCAGGAAGCGATTCGTATTTGGGACATTTCGCCTCGGTTTGTCCGCTTTGTTTTGGGTTTTCGCAGGCGTATACGTCCTAAAATTTGGCCATTCCTTATGCAATATGGAAAACAACGAAGTTTAATTATTTTGAAATCAAAATATCGTTCATGTCTCTGGATGAATTCCAGATAGATAATTATCTCCTTGACCACGGTTTCCGTTTCGTGTAAGGTAATGAAAATTGTAATATACAGGAATAGTGTAGACCAAGGATCAAAGGTTCAACAATCGCCGTACAGAGAAGAAATCCATGGGCTGAAAGGTTTCTCCGCCGCGAATGAACGTTTCCCTGCCTTGCGAGCTGTAGCGGAGTGTATTTTAGAGCGTTACCGGCTAGACGCCGTTATCTGATGAAGGGCTGTTCCATGCTATGGATATGGTCAAATTAAGGGTGGTACCAGACACATTCGTCCCTGACGGATGTGTCTTTTTTGCGTATATTTTATCGTTCATACAAGGAGGCAGTCACACATGCGCCAAAGTCGATTATTACTGACAACATTACGTGAATCGCCCGCAGAAGCCGAAGTGGTCAGCCATCAGCTTATGCTGCGTGCAGGGTTTATCCGGCAACTTGCAGCTGGAATGTATACCTACATGCCACTCGGCAGACGTGTTCTCCGAAAAGTGGAGCAAATCGTACGGGATGAAATGGACCGTGCAGGGGCTGGGGAGTTGTTAATGCCTGCATTGCAGCCTGCTGAGCTGTGGCAAGAGTCAGGGAGATACGAGGTGTACGGTCCAGAGCTGATGCGTATTCAAGACCGACATGATCGGGAGTTTGCTTTGGGTCCTACCCATGAAGAGGTCATTACGTCATTAGTACGGAATGAGGTGAATTCATATGGAAAATTACCTGTAATGCTGTATCAAATTCAAACCAAGTTTCGGGATGAACGACGTCCACGATTTGGCTTGCTCCGCAGCAGAGAATTTTTGATGAAGGATGCCTATTCGTTTGATGCGAGCTGGGAAGGGCTGGATCAAGCTTATCGGACCATGTTTAAGGCCTATCATCGTATTTTTACCCGTTGTGGTCTGAACTTTCGCGCAGTTGAAGCAGATGCGGGTGCTATTGGCGGCAAAGGCGGAACACATGAATTTATGGCGCTGGCTGACATTGGAGAGGATACGATAGCCGCTTGTACCTGCTGTGACTATGCTGCTAATCTTGAAAAAGCTGAGCCACGGAGAATGGAAAAATCAGACACCAACCCTTCTCTCAATACAGACAAAATGGAAAAGTTTCATACTCCAGGTCTGCGCACGATAGATCAACTGGTTGAATCGCTGCAAATACAGCCACAAGATATGATCAAAACATTGATTTATATGGCTGACGATCAACCCATTGCTGTAGTCGTCAGGGGAGATCATGAGGTCAACGAAGTAAAAGTTAAACATATTTTAGGTAGTGAAAAATTCGAAATAGCAAGTTCAGATGCCGTGTCAAAGGCGACTGGAACCCCCTCGTGGAAGGGGACCCATGTCCTCACTGTGACAAAGGGAAATTGAAGCTCCATCGTGGGATTGAGATTGGACTTTAGTGGGTATTCCCGTGCGCATTGTTGTTGGCAAAGATGCTGAACACGGGAAAATAGAGTTAGTGGAGCGAAGATCCAGCAGCAAAGAGACGATTCATATCCAAGATGTAGAGCGACGGATATTGGAACTTATTCAACAATAGCCACACAGCTTATTAATTTACAAGCCTGTACCATATCCGGTTCTACAATCCAATACGCCCGGACTACAATCGTTTGGGCGTATCTTTACCAACAATTACTGTACAAGCATTACGTATCTGTGTCCTGTAGAATGTGACCTTCTCCAAGTGCAATCTCATTAAAGCCTGCCATATGGCGTGCCTGAAACCGGATTGGCTTGTCCCGGCCTATCACAATAATATTTTGAATGTCGGCAGCTCCTTCCGAGGGGAGGGAGAAAGCTGTGACATAAGCGAATACCTCACGCAACGTTGTATGAATGGCATTCATCAGATGATCGTGCTCACTTTTGCCCATTACATTCATAATCATGGAGCCTTCGGAATCCAGCTTTTCTTTGACCATCCTGAAAAATTCCAGGGATATTAAATGCGGCGGCGTTCCCTGATCTGTGAAGGCGTCCAAAATAATATAATCATAAGCATCCGACGCTTCCTTCTCCAACATGCGACGTCCATCACCAACGGTCACATTGTCCTTATCGTATCCAAAGAATGTTCGACTGAACTCCACGACTTGTGCATCCAGCTCGGCAATCTTAAAGCGTTTATCTGTAAAATGACCCGCAATCGTACCTATGCCATGCCCAATCACAAACACGTCTTCAAATGACGGATCGTTCAGCTCCATCAGATGGATGATGGCTCTCGGATATTCGAACAGAATGCGTTGCGGATGATTCAAATCCACCGCGCCTTGTACGGCTGCATTTGAAAACTGCATCACCCGGAATAATCCCTTTTCACCATACAGCTCTGTGGTGTCGTATATCGTTATTTCATGATTATTGCTCAGCTTTTTGTATAGTACCTCCAAATGATCTATCCCCTTCAAGTCATACTCCACCATCATATTAGACATTTATGAGCCTGTTGTCCATATATTAAGCGGCGGTGCCGTTCTGCTCTTGCCGAGCAGCTCCAATCCATATAATTGTTCGATCATGCGCAGCACGGAGAAATGAGTGCTTTTCCCGTTGTAAGGGCCGTTTTTCAAATGAGGACCTATAATCATAGTCGGGATTTTGTTGTTACTGCTCATGTCATCTTCGTCCCATGTTACGATTAAAAGACTGTTATGCTGCGGTGCCCAGCGGGCATAAGCAGATAAATGGGCTTGCAGCCATTGATCTGCTTCCCGGATCGTGCCGTCGTGCATATCGTGGTTCAGGTTGGGAACAGAGAGACACCGTTTTTCATCAGGTAATTCATAAAGGGGGCGGATGAGCACAGAGCTGTGTTCATAGATTCATGATTAAACTTACTCAGGACACATTAAAATATCATGAGAAAAATAAAGTGAAAAGATCATTATTTTTTAATGTACATAGAGTAAACTGGTTTCTAAAACAAGCATACTAGGAGAAGTCGCCCCGAGCATAGAAAGGATAGCTATGAAGAAGATACTGCTGATCGAGGATGAGAAAAATTTGGCCCGTTTCATTGAACTGGAACTAAAGCATGAATCTTACGAGGTAACTGTTAATTATGAAGGGCGGAAGGGGCTGGAGTCTGCATTAAGCAAGGAATGGGATATCATCCTGCTGGATTTAATGCTCCCAGGCCTCAACGGAATCGAAGTATGCCGACGGATTCGCAAAACGAAACAAACTCCAATCATTATGCTGACCGCCAGAGACGGTGTGATGGACAAAGTGATGGGGCTGGACAGCGGGGCAGATGATTATATCCCTAAGCCTTTTGCTATTGAAGAGTTGCTGGCACGGATGCGTTCTTTGCTGCGACGCAGTGGCTCTGTGGAAGATACCAATCAAATTATCTACAATGGACTGGTACTGGACAGCGAGGCCCGCATTTTGACCAAAGACCAGCAGATTATTGAATTGACGAAGCGTGAATTTGATCTGCTGTCCATATTAATGCAGAATATTGGGCGCGTCATGACCCGGGAGAGGCTAATGGAACTCATATGGGGCTATGATTCAGAGGTGGAAACGAATGTCGTAGATGTGTATATTCGTTACCTGCGAAGCAAAATCGACGAGCCTGGGGAACCGAGCTTTATTCAGACACTACGCGGATTGGGGTATGTGATCCGAAAATGACAACGTTAAAATCCATATTCTCCCGGCTGCCCATTCGTTGGAAAATGGCGGTGTGGTCTTCGTTGCTGCTATGTATTTTGTTTGTTTTGTACAACGGTGTCCAATACTTTACGATTAACCAATGGATGGTCAGTGAGGGAGAAGTGAGCATCCGCAAGAGTATGAATGAAATCCAAAGTTTTTTTCAGGTAAAACAAATGTCCGCACAGGAAATCGTGAACAGTCGACGATTTATTGAGGATATGAATGATCCGCATCAAATGATTCGTATTTTGAACGAGCAAGGAACCCCGCTATTGAGCGTCAGCGACGAGATGCCTGAGGATTGGTTTCCGCCGCAAACGGCGCAAAGCACCCGTATTATGACTGCTTGGCATCTGGAGGATCAGGTTTTGATCATGCGAAGTCCGCTGAATTCAGGTGGTTTTACGGGAACAATTGAAATTATCAATAATATGGAAAATTTAGAGAAGGTGAGTGACAAAATAAAAGGTGTCATGATTGTGGGCGGTATAGGTGCTATTGTTTTAAGCGCCCTAGGAGGAATTTTTCTTTCACGCCAGTTAATTCGGCCGATTCAGTCCATGACGGATACGATGACAAGAATACGGAAAAAAGGGCTGCATGAGGAACGTGTCCAAGTATCCGATAACAATGACGAGCTGTCAAATCTGGGAAGAGTGTTTAATGGGCTGATTGATCAGTTGGAGCGTTCTTTCCTACAGCAAAAGCAGTTTGTTGAGGATGCCTCCCATGAATTACGTACACCCATTTCGATTATTGAAGGCCATATCTCCTTATTAAACCGTTGGGGCAAACACGATCCGGCTATATTGGATGAGTCGCTCAGTGTGTCCGTTCAGGAGCTTGAACGTTTGAAAGGGATTGTAAACGATCTTCTGGAGTTGACGCGGGCCGAATCGGGAACTTCTGAACAGAATGTGCCTGCAATAGATATCCGTCACACCGTTCAGTATACGCTCACCAATTTTGCCATGCTGCATCCTGATATGATATTCCGAGAGGAACTGACTCCCCTCGAAAAGGTGCAGATTCACATCACGCCTCAGCATCTGGAACAACTGTTACTGATCGTGCTGGATAACGCCGTTAAATATTCTGGCTCTTCGAAAGAAATCCTTGTAACGGGGACGCTGGAACGAAATGAGGTTTATATTCATATTACCGATTACGGAATCGGAATTCCGGCGGAGGACTTGCCATATTTATTCGACCGATTTTATCGGGTGGATAAGGCCAGAAGCCGCGAGCAGGGCGGGACAGGTTTGGGCCTTGCGATAGCCAAGCAGCTGGTCAAGCGATATAACGGTGACATCAGAGTAAGCAGTATTGAACATATAGGGGCAACTGTAACGCTTTGTTTTCGGGCGTACAGGGTCTGAACATATTGGATAAATTAAAGAAGCCCATAAACCATATCGATGGTTTATGGGCTTAATCACACTCAAGCATCCTCAGATTGAGGTTTTGTCGTTTTGTTCCAAATTTTATATTCTATTTTTTCGTACAGTTTCAGGCACGAGTCTGCCAGTTGCTGAGGACGTTTGAAACGCAGGAGCAGATATTGGGTACTAACTGCACACAAGGTGCCAATCAGTGCACCAGCCGCAATATCTGACGGGTAATGAACGCCAGCCCAGATACGGGAAAAACCGATAAGTAAAGCTGCGGCGAGCCACAACAATCTAAACCTCTTACCGTACAGCCAAAACGTGGCCGCCAGCGCAAAAGCTCCAATGGCATGGTCGCTCGGGAAGGAGGCATTGGCCGGGTGCTTGATTAGCTGAATGACGGCGTGGGCGACGAAGGGACGATCCCGGTACACAAGATGTCCGATAATAAAGCTGATCCCCATGCCCAGACATACGGATACCACAGCCGATATGATCATTTTCCGGTTGAGTTTATTTCTTGAAAACCAGTACAGGAGCAAGCCCAAGGCGAATACATATTGGGCATCTTCGGCGAAAAAACGCATCAGCCCATTCAAAACAGAAAAGCTATTCGCTTGTTCATTAATGAAGTGGAGAATCTGATAGTCCAGGTTAGATAACATATTAGAGATTACTCCTTTTCTTATATGATTCAAAAGTTGAAAGTAATATGATCATAACTCTTGAACATGGGAGCACCTTTAGATGAAAATTAGAATTTCATGAGAAAAGGAGATATTTTTATCACTAAATCCTTTGAACTTGTTCAAGCGTCCTTTAGGAGATATAATATACAAGGATATAATGAATACCGTTGTGTATATTCATATAGAAAGAGAGCGGGATATTATGGGACGTAAGTGGAACAATATTAAAGAAAAAAAGGCATCCAAGGATGCTAATACGAGTCGTATATATGCTAAATTTGGCGTAGAAATCTATGTAGCAGCCAAACAGGGCGAGCCTGATCCTGAATCCAATCGGGTTTTAAGAGTCGTACTAGAACGTGCAAAAACGTACAATGTACCGAAAGCCATCATTGACCGGGCTATTGAAAAAGCAAAAGGTGCCGGGGATGAAAACTATGTTGAGCTTCGCTATGAAGGCTTCGGACCGAATGGTTCCATGGTCATTGTAGATGCACTCACCAATAACGTAAACCGTACGGCATCTGATGTGCGCTCTGCTTTTACTAAAAATGGCGGCAGTCTGGGTGTAAGCGGATCTGTAGCCTATATGTTTGATTCAACGGCGGTTATTGGTCTGGTAGGTAAAACCGCAGATGAAGTGTTGGAGCTGTTGATGGAGGCAGATGTAGAGGTACGTGACATCATCGAAGAAGATGAAGCAGTTATCGTATACGCAGAGCCTGACCAATTCCATGCTGTACAGGAAGCTTTCAAGCAGGCGGGAGTTACAGAATTTACAGTGGCCGAACTTACCATGCTTGCCCAAAATGATATTACACTTCCAGAAGATGCACAGCTTCAATTTGACAAATTGATTGATGCATTAGAAGATTTGGAGGATGTTCAGCAGGTTTACCACAACGTAGACTCTGAGGAATAATTACTTCAGGATTTTGCAAAATCCTCACTTATAAGTAACATAAACATCGTATTCCGATACGGTGTTTTTTGCGTAAATACAGCTATTTCTGTGTAATTGGGCAACGGGCCTATGTTTGGATAAAAAAATATTTTTTCTTGACTGATTAGTCTGATAAAAATATGATCATAGGCACCTACGGAACGAAATATGATTTGTTCTTTTCGGCTATTCAGCTCTATATAGGTGACAAAACCGAAGCCGTAGTTCATCTTCTAAGTCAACCAGGGAGCATTAAGGAAGCCATAACGATGATTTTTAATGAATCTGTCAGGGTTTTGACGGATCCCAAGCTATCCAAGGAATGCTTTATTATGAACAGTGCTATTGAACAGGTTCCGCATCATCATGAAATCAAAGTTTTTATATCTGCGAATACAGAAAGGCTTGAGCTTGCTTTCTACAACGCCTTGGTCCGCGCTCAAAAAGAGGGAGAGCTTCATTCTACGGAGTCTGAGCTATTGTCAATCGCCAGATTTCTAAATCATGCCCGGCTATCGTTGACATTTACCGCCAAGACAGCCGCAAGCCCTGAGGTGCTTAAAGATGTCGTGCGTACGACGCTGTCGATTTTGGATTGATTTTTATGAACGCTTTATAGCGTTTATTTTTTAATCATTTTAGACTGATTAGTCAAAATTTTTTTGAATATTCTAGACTGTTTAGTCTGAAAAATTCGTTTTCGATAAGGAGAAATGTAGATAAAGTTTATTTGGTTGTGCCTGTAATGGACATAAATCCTGCCAAGGTCATGATTCCTTTTATTGAAAAAGCCATTCATGAAGGCGTGAAAAGGTTCGTGCTTCTGGGTAGCGCATCTGTCCCTGCGGATGACCCGGTATTCGGGCCAGTGCATCAAGCCCTTTAGCTCCTGAGTGGACAGTATTACAGCCATCCTATTTTATGCAGAACTTTACCGAAGGTCAGCATGTAAGCACCATCAAAAACATCGGTACGATTTATAGTGCGACAGGGGATGGGAGAGTGGGTTTCGTCAGCGCAGATGACATTGCAGAAGTGGGGGTAAGAGCCCTGATTGACGATAAGCCTCATAACACAGCTCATGTGATCACTGGGCCTCATTCGTTGACATATGGTGAAGTTGCCCAGTTGATCAGCCATGTTATAGGAAAAACGATTCAGCATATCTCGCTGTCTGACGAAGAACTGAAAGTTGGCATGATTCAGGCAGGTATACCTGCGAACTACGCTGCCATGCTGGCGGGATTGGATAGAAGGATACGTGAAAACGGAAGTGAAGACCAAGTGTCCGATATCGTGGAGCGTGTCACTGGGCGCAGCCCGATCTCATTTGATCAGTTTGTGCAAACCCACGTAGGCACCTGAAAGTAAATGTAGGGGCGTCTCAAACAGATTTGATAGCCTGGTTGAGACGCCCTTGTCAGTTGGCGACAGACACTTTACATAATGCTTGATGTTACCTTCCAGTTATTGAAATCATAGGTCCGCCTCTCTCTATCATGAACCAAATCGAGTTTATTTCCATTATAATTCTGATGCATCCACGGATCATCCAGCAGAGGCCAATTAGCATAATTGACTTCTGCACCCTGAATTTTACGTGAGGTGGCATATACGATTTCCATCTCTTTACCTGTTAATCCTTTGTAATAGACCCGGGGATTGGTATCGTTAACACCGCTGAAATCCACTACGGTTTTCGTCAGCACAGCCTCAGCAAAGCAGTCAAGCTCTCTAATGCAAGAACCGCCTGCGTAGTCCATAAGAGGTGCTGTTTCAACGATGACCGCATTTTTTGCCCCGTCACTCCGCAACGCTCTCTGATAACCTCCGTATTTCCACGATTCCGTGTCATAAGGCCAATCGTAAGGTTGTGCCGTCCTGACAGCCATCAGCATTTTACCTGTATGGAAGAATATCCAGCCGTTCCTATTGAATGGGTCCTGTTCGATCGTTGCTTTGATTCCGTTATATGAAACAGGGCCGTCGATCCATGTATTTGAATTTGTGATATTGTATACCGTAATGAGTGCACCGTCGTCCTGAAGCACTTCCTCCATATTCGTTCCGCCAATCCAATATTCCGAGTTGGACGGATTCAAGTTAATCGACTCACTGAAGTGTTGCTTCATGAAGAACGTATTTGGTTCGTCACTGTATGTATCTCCCACCCATTTGATGCCCCAACGATGAAGCTGGTTTTGTGCGAGCCGATTGTCCTTTTGACTGAATACGGCGTAATCCGGGGTGATGTAGCTTGTCTTATACGGTTTGTTACTGTTTCTAGGCATCCGTTCCTTATGTGTGTAAGTTGTAGAACGGGCTGTCGCTATACTCTTGAAAATGTCTGGTAACTCGTAGTTTGCAACCGTAAATGGAATCGTGGTAAATTTCAGATTGGTTTCATTGCCGAGATATATCGGCTTACGACTGTCTCCAAACAACATCCACAGTAGCACTGCACTCTCATCAAGTGTATATCCCGGCTCTTGCTGCGCATTATATGTTCTGGCCTGACTGGTCACCCAGTACCCATGCAGCCACTCCCCTACGATACTGGCAAAATACCACTCCAACGTCAGTTTGGCCATATTCCGCAATGTCGCATCTTTCAAGTGTTCGGTAATGAACAATAGCGGTCCTACATGATGGATAAAATATGTTGGGGAGTCGTATTCAAAGTACCCCTGTTTTGTAATTGTGGGAAGTTCGGACAGCAGATAACTTCTGGCGATGGTAGCATAATTCACCGGATAATCTGGCCATTCTTCCGCTCCGACAACCCCGACTGCCGCATACATGAGCCGTTGATTTTCTGTATTTCCCGACAGAGCCGTCCCATCGGCATTCAAAATGTTAAAACTGAGCATTTTTGCTTTTACTTTATCCTTTAATGCGGGTGTGTAATACTCTTTATACTTCATATAAGCTTCCATTACGTTAATTCCCCAGAACATGTCTTTGTTCCGATCCAGATGAATGTTGACGTAGGCAAGTCCAGTGCTGATATCTCCTTTGGAAAATTGCGCCATAGCCGCATAACCACCGACCTTTCGCCCCTGATCATACTCACTGTAAGGGTAGCCCAATGCTGCTACATCGTCGATTACGATCTGTTTACGCTCCTGTAGTGAGCCTGTTAAAATCTCATTTTTAAACATAATTACAGCCACTCTCCTGATAATGGAATAATAACGCAAAAATAGTATAAATTTAACGATGTGAGAGAAAGAAAAACCTGAACATAAATTTGGTTGGGATTTGCGGATTATAATTGTTAGGAGATATTATTTGTTGTAATTATAAGGCATTTGGTTATTAATTTCAATATTTTTACTATATTTTCATTGTGAAAATATAGCATTAGAGTCAAGATGCAATCTACCCGGGATTATTCCGGCTACGTCCCGGGTACGTTTTCTTCTATGCTTTTAGCTGATTATGATGATGGTTGGGTTTGATCTATTCCGGATTTCGCCAGATAGATCACCAAGGTTAGAATAGTTACGAGAAAAATCACACTGGTTCCAGCCGTGCCGAGGCCGAGCCCGCCATCAGCATGAGATTGTGACAGATAATCCCCAAGTGAAGCGCCGAGAGGCCGGGTCACAATGTACGCCATCCAGAAGGACCACACGGCATTGAATTTAAACCGATAGCCGGCAATCGTTACGATACCAATCAGTGAAGCAAACATAAGCGCTGACCTCCAGTAACCTAAGTCAAGGCCCTCTGATATAAGATCACCAGCTGCTGTACCCAAGGCAAAGGTAAAGAATATCGTTGCCCAGTAGAATATTTCACGCTTGGTCGTGTAAATAGAATGAATGGATAATGTTTTCTCGCTCCCATACCAAAGTGTAAAAGTCACCAGGAGAGCAAGGGCAAAGACAGTCGTGGTAACTTGCAGCGAGATCCCTATGTAATCCACAAGGTTATCTGAGACAAGCGTGCCCACAACACTGATGAGAGTCACCACGAGCCAGTAGATTCCAGGTATATATTTGCGCGACCTAAACTGAAATAGAAGTGTGACGAGTAAGAGAACAACCATGACCACAGTTGTACGAGTCAAGCCCCAATGCAAATTAAAGTTAAGAAAGTCGGCAGCGGTTTCTCCCACGGTCGTCGTCATAATCTTAATAATCCAAAAGAAAATGGTGACCTCCGGCACCTTGTTTAGCATTTTCCGGATTATGGATATGTTCGTCGTCTCCTCCGTGGAAATGGAGAGACTTTCGATTTTCATGTTCTGATCCTGTTCCTCTTTTTTCATTCATAATCCTCCTCATGTTCTGGGGAACCTATTTAGATACTTGTCCCTCCTGAACAATGTACATAAAGAACATGAAACGATAGTGAGAAATACATGTGAAAAAACATAGAACATTTAAGCTTAGATTAGAAACTGATTAGGAATGAGGAATTTCAATGTATTCAATGCTCCATCTAGGGGGAGGAATTGAAGCAACCCGTGACATCATAGACGCTATACCGGATTGCAAGGTTGTCATTCTGACCATATTCGATCAGGAGGATTATGTGTATGATGGCATCCGTGCGGGAGCAATCGGGTATTTACTAAAGGACGCGGCACCTGATGAACTTGTAGATGCGGTTCGGGCACCAGATCAGATATCAGTTACTATGCCGCCTGAACCTTTTACAGATAGGGAACTGGAAGTTTTGCAACAGATGGCTTACGGATTACGTAACGAAGAGATCGCCGCCAGGCTTTATATCGGTGAGAGCACGGTTAAGACACATGTTCATCGAATTCTTCAAAAATGCGCGGTCGAAGACCGCACGCAAGCGGTTGTATTTGCCATTCGTAACGGAATTGTAAAGTAGATAAACACGGGATGAGTTTGATTTTATACAGTATATGATTAGGGGAGGGATTAGTCAGCCCCAGTCATAATGCTACAAAGATATAGGCTGCCGGCTAAAGTCGGAGCCTATATCTTTGTATGCTAAATAGCTATGGATAACGAATAACGGTACAGGGATTATATTCACATCAGATAGCAGTAAGAAATGCATGAGGATATGCTTTTTTTCTGAGAGCACAGACAAGATGCACGTTCACCGGATTCTTCAGAGTTCATCCTTTGGATAAAAAGAATAACCGGGATACTTGACGACAGGCCATTTTGCCTTCCGCAATTTAGAGGTCACATCGGCACCAACATTTAAATTGCTCTGAATGAGCTCTGTGGGGGTAAGAGCCATCCATTGGTTCAGGGAAACATCAGCGAAACGGTCACTTTTAAACATTTCAAGAAACCATAGCGTGCTCGAGCCTGTATTTTGGATGTAATGACCGTAAGCAAAAGGCACATATCCAACATCCCCGGCTCTGAAATCAAATGTACGCGCCGCGCCATTTCCGCCAAAAACAGTCATTCGGCCTTGCCCGGTAAGATAGTATTGCCATTCGTCATTATTGGGATGCCAGTGCATTTCCCGCATGGCTCCAGGCTCAATCTCAACCAGAGCAGCTGCGATCGTTTGGGATATCGGAAAATTGGAAGAATCGACGATTCGTACGCTTCCACCCGGCGTTTTGATGGGGGGCTGAGCGAGTAATTCATGCTTAAAGGATTGAGGTATCGTACCATAGGGAGAGGAAACCGCTTGGCTTTGAAGAGAGCCGGGAACGGCATCCTGATAAATGTATACTTGTTCTTGAGGAATGGACGAAAAATCAGCTTCAGGAACGCCGAAATTGGCAGACAGTACATCTTTTGGAGTATGTGCAAACCAATCGGAGATGGATAATGTGTTCAGATCAGAAAAGCTGCCGTCATCAAAAACCAGCAAAAATTCGCAGCCTTCCTCAAGACCTTGTATAGAGTGTGGAATGCCAGGTGGGAAATACCAGAGATCACCAGGACCCACATCAGCAATAAAATTCCGACCATTTTGGTCGACGGCTGTAATACGGGCACTCCCCAACAGCATATAAGACCATTCCGCCTGCTGGTGCCAATGAAGTTCGCGTACGCCGCCCGGTGTCAAACTCATGTTCACGCCGGCAAGGGTTGTGGCAATGGGGAGCTCCCTTGCGGTAACTTCTCTTGACCATCCACCGTGATTCAACTGCATATGGGCATCTGAAAAAGAAAACCTCATGTTCGGAATGAGTCCATTATCTGTTACGGGTGGAACCAGCATGTCGGGATTTTGCAAATCCCTCATCACATCCCGGGGACCCTTGTCGATGCCTCCAGCACCGTCACTTCTGATGGGCTGGGGCACTCTGGCATTTTTCGAGCAATCATTATGCATCATTTGATCTTCCTCTCCAAGTTGAAGCTTCATCAATCTTAGAATAAGAGAAAATCCGCATAAAGATTTTATGAACTCTTGGAGGGTTTTATGCTTTCTGAGTCAGATTCGTAAACTGGGTATCCATGAGCTGAGCTAAATCCTGCGGACTTAATTCCAGTTGGGTTCCAATTTTCCCGACTACGTTCATACCATCTATTTTTACATCCTGATGATCATAACTCAGGATTTTGTAGTTTACATTCTGTCCATCCAATATTCGCATCGCATTTGTTGCAAATATACCTCGGCGGAATCATTCTACTCTCACTTAGAGCCGTTCCAGGTCATCTACATAGTCCTTTGCTTCCTTTAAAGAGAGGTCTCTAGCTACTCTTAGCTCTTTTATCGCCTGAATCTTTTTGCCTTCTCTAATCAGCAGGAGCAGCCTTTCATTGATATCCTCCGAAACTGCTGCGTTTAGCACATGTGGTGGCGCGGTAGCGGTTGTGCCTGACAGCGATATTCCCGACATTCCAGAACGATTCTCCGACATTCCAGAACGATTCTCAAGACGCTCTACATCGGATTTCAAGTCATTAAGCCGAGCTTGCAAGCTATAGACTTTGATCAAAAGTATGACGGAGATGATCAGCGCGATCAATGCTATAAATTCCATAGTTTCCACTAAAGTTCCCCCTTTTTCACTTGATTTTATCCCAGAGATGCCACACTGGAATCTGCTCAATATAAATAGTATAGCATGATGATTTACGTTATATTATCTGGAATCGCTGAATTTACGTGAGTACGGAGTGGGGAATATTCTTGAACCCGTTGCTACTCCCAATCCATGGAAGGCTACGAATTGACTTTTTACAGACAGAGCGTTATATTACAGCTTATTGTAATGCTTTTAATAAGTGCCGGAAAAGGAGAGGATTCAAATACTGCCAGTCTCCAATAATGCAATCCGAGTCAAACAAATTAATGTGGAGTTAGTCAAAAATACATTGAAGTCTCTTGAATATGCCACCAAATCGTCCATAGCGAGCATAACAGGACTCAGTGTGGCTACCTGCGGTAATATTCTGAAAGAGCTTCTTCAAACCGGGGAAGTGTTAGAGACAGAGCTGGAGGAATCCAACGGTGGACGCCCGGCAAGGCGGTATAGATATAACGCCGATTATTCCTATATTCTCTGTTTACATGTGAAAACAGAAGGCGGAGTGCATACTCTCACTTATGCGGTTGCCAATTTGCTGGGCGAAATCATTGTAGAGAAGACCTCGATTGTGCCTTATATTGATTATGAGGTCATAGAGAACCAAATTGGAGAACTCATTAACATCTATGGAAATGTCAAAGCGGTTGGCATTGGTATTCCCGGGGTTGTACATCAAGGGGTTATCGGTGTGTGTGATATCGATCCGCTCATAGGAATTCCTCTGGGTCCGCAGCTTCACAATAAATACGGACTGGAAATCACCATTGAAAATGATATGCATTTAACAGTCTATGGATTTTATAAAATGCAAAATTATGATGAGGACAAAACCTTTGCCATTGTTGCTTTTCCCAAGGATAACTTTCCGGGAGCCGGCTTTATTGTCGATGGACACTTATTAAAAGGAAATACTAAATTTGCAGGCGAAGTTTCCTTTTTACCCTTTGATATGACAAGAGAAGAACAGCTCAAGCAGATAAAAAGTGCTCAGGGATTCGTTCCACTGGCTATAAAGACGATCACTTCCATTATTGCTGTTATTGATCCTGTAGCTATCGCTTTGACCGGAGAATTATCCAAGCCTGCTGTATTGAACGATATTTATACTGGCTGTCTTAAGGATATACCAGCAGAGCATATGCCTGAGATTTTTGTGAAAAACGATACGTATGATGAATACATGAACGGGTTGATTTCGGTGACTCTTGAAAGTCTGACATACAATTTGAAATTGGTAGAAAAAAGAAAATAGAGAGATGATATACATCTATAATTCCGGAGAGGATGATATCTATTATGAAAAAAACATTATTATGGGAAACGGGAACATGGACCAATGCTCCATTGTCAACTTGTCAAGATGGCGACACCCTCAAGGTGACAGCCAAAGAGGGAAGTGACTTCTGGAAAAACACATTATACGGATTTGATCGCAGCAGCGGACATGCTTTATTGGCAAATTGGGAAGATTCTGAGGCCATAGAGGTCACATTTCAGCTTGCATCCTTTAATGAACTCTATGACCAGGCTGGAATTATGCTGTATCAAGGACCTGAGCAATGGATTAAAGCGGGGATTGAAATCAATGACAATATTCCCCAATTGGCTGTCGTGGTAACTAACGGTTATTCAGATTGGTCATTGTCCGCTGTGCCGGATTGGGTCGGTGAGGAAGTGACCTTGCGCGCTTCGCGGATGAACGATGCAGTGATTATCCGTGCCCGGACAGAAGCCCACGGCTGGCGCACAGTGCGTGTGGCGCCTTTTCCTTATAAATCTGCAAAACAAGCTGGTCCTTTTTTATGTTCGCCAACTCGTGTCGGCTTTGAGGTTACCTTTACACGCTGGGTAACTACAATGCCGGATGCCGATCTTCATATAGATCCACCTATGTAAAGGAACATTCTTATGATGAAAAATCAGAGTGAAAAAGAAAAAATGTTGGCGGGTAAGCCCTATAAAGGGATGAGCGAGGAGCTTCTGAATGATCGGCAATACGCTAAGGAAGTATTGTTTGACTTCAATACTCTGCGTCCTAGAGAAATAGAAAAACGCAACGAACTGCTGAAGCAGATATTAGGTAAAACGGGCGAGACCTTTTTTATTGAACCTCCATTTCGTTGTGATTATGGATACAATATTACGTTGGGTGAGAATTTCTACTCCAATTATAATTTTACAGTATTGGACTGTGCTCCAATTACGTTTGGAGATCATGTATTGCTCGGGCCAAATGTCAGCATCTATGCAGTGAACCATCCCACACATCATGAATTGAGAGTTCAAGAGTATGAATATGCACTCCCGGTAACCATCGGAAACAATGTATGGATTGGTGGAGGCGCAATTATTAATATGGGAGTAAGTATTGGAGACAATACCATTATAGGTTCTGGAAGTGTGGTAACTAAGGATATACCAGCCAATGTAATAGCCGTTGGAAATCCATGTAGAGTACTGCGTGAAATTACAGATAAGGATAAGAAGCAATTTGCTCATTTGGACTACAACTAGATTTCATAACAACTATCAGCTCACCTAAAGGAGGCTGTCCCGTTCGCCATTTTTGTGGCCTTTGGGATAGCCTTTTTTTATATTTCAGGATTTTGCAATCAGGTCACAGCGAGCATATTGTATATTTTCATGGTTCGCACATCATCTTTGGAAATTTTAAGCTCATGAATTAGCTCGGGAGTTTCTGGTATGGGTGTTCTCGAAAAAAGCATTTTTAAAGCAATCGGCATAAAGGGACGGAAGGAAACGCCGGACATGAGACCCCACTTCTGCTCAGATTCCAGGAAAGAAGCCAGAATATTGATGGTCAGATTTTCGAGAGGGGTAGCCTGATTTTTGAGCATAAGGGTGGTCAGTGTGTCATAGTGCTCCGTATGCCCCCAATATGTATTTTCGCATTCCTGATAATGTTCAAAATTTTTAACATTCATATATAACATCGTCTTATAACGATTGTCATCCGGCTGCGCCAGCATGTCCACTACACATCTTACCAGCTTATTAATTCGTCCATCATAAAAATAAGAATAAAACCGGGTGGAATTCTTGAAAAAAGTGGAGGGAAGTGTGTTAATCAACGTGGAGGGCTGTCTCGGTTCGATATAGAGAAGCTGCTCTACCTGAACGTTTAACGCTTTTGCAATGCTGTACAAGATGACGAGATCAATGGTAATATCGCCACTCTCATATTTGGATAACGTAGCTTTACTTTTGTAAATCATGTCTGCCAGTTGTTGAACGGTCAATCCCTTAATTTTGCGGAAGCTTCTGATTTTTTTACCCACTTCTTGATTGATAGTATGCATTGTTCACTCTCCCAATATGTTTCCTGAGAATATTACAAATGATGATTTTGTATACGTTTCGCTATATTCATAATAATTATACCATTTCATAAGCAATTTTAGTATTCTGACGAAACAAAAATGATGATTTGTTTCATATGAATAGATTTTATTGTGTTTGAGTCAATGGAGAGCTGTATGCCATAATGAATCCATTCATGAGAAGCAGGGACGGAAACAGGAAGGGGAACAAAAAGCGTGAAGTATGATTTTGATGAGGTTATTGACCGTAGAGGAACCAACGCCATGAACACTGACGGCTTCCGGGAGTATATTTTTAAGGCGGAGGGTGATATGGTCTTTCCTTATAAGGATGATGAATTTATTCGCATGTGGATCGCTGACATGGAGTTTGCCACACCTCCTGAGATTATTGAAGCCATCAAGGAACGGCTGGATAAACGAATTTTTGGCTATAGCCAGGTGTTTGATCCTAACTATTACCTTGCTGTGGTCGGCTGGACGCAGCGGTATTATAACTGGACTTTTTCAGAGGAGCAGCTGGTTACTTCACCAGGGATCATTCCTGCTCTCTATGAGCTGGCTGAATACATTTGCAAGTCGGATGAAAAAGTACTGATCCTTACCCCATCCTATGCCTTCTTCAAGGCTGCGGCGGATTATAACGGCTTGGAACTGGTGTGTTCAGAACTAATCAATCAAGAGGGGCATTATACGATTAATTATGAAGACCTGGAAGCGAAAGCTAGAGATGAAAAGGTGTCTGTATGCATTTTCTGTAATCCGCATAATCCATCTGGCCGTGTATGGACCAAGGAAGAGTTACAGAGAGTAGGGAAGATTTGTCTTGAAAATGAGGTCTGGATTATATCGGATGAAATACACTGCGATTTGTTGAGGAACGGGCAAGTTCACACCCCGATGGCCAAACTTTTCCCGGACTCAGATCGGATTATCACTTGTATGGCTCCTAGTAAAACCTTTAATATGGCCGGGCTGATGTTTTCGAATGTCATCATTCCCAATGAAACGCTCAGGGGAACCTGGAAAGCGCGTCATTACGGCTTTAAAAATCCGCTTAGTATTGTCGCAACACAAGCTGCATACCTGCATGGAGATGAGTGGCTGCGGCAATTAAAAAATTATTTGGACGAGAATTTTATATTTACCAAGCAATATTTGAACCGTTACTTGCCAGAAGCTATATTCCATATTCCAGAGGCGACTTATCTGGCATGGGTTGATATCAGCGCCTATGTACCAAAAGAAGAGAATTTACCTTTGTTTTTTGCCAATCATGCCGGAGTTTTGTTGGAAGACGGGAAGATGTTTGTTGCCAACGCTGAGGGATACATTCGTCTGAATCTGGCTTGTCCGAGGTCCATGCTGGAAGAGGGCCTAAGAAGAATATGCAAGGTGTTAACAGAAAATCCATTAATACTTAATCTCACCTAATTCCTTATTAATATATAGATATGTATGGATCATTCCAAAATATTCGATCCCCATAGAAACGATAAAATCGTATCCATGAAAAGAGCCGTCCTCAAATCGATCGAGGGCGGCCTTTATACGTGTACATCATAAATAGTTCTTCATTTCCTGCCCAATCAGCTTTCACTGTTAGCCATAACGTCATGCCAAATAAGGCGAATGACCGTGCCTTTCCCTAAAGCCGTGTCGACCGTAATTTGCCCTCCCATGGCTTCAATCAGCCCTTTGGATACAGCCATACCAAGACCTGTCCCATTCGGCGTAGTTGAGGTATTGGTTCCTCGGTAATAACGCTCAAATAATCGGCTTACCGTATTTTCATCCATTCCTCTCCCGTTATCAGCAAATTCAATCGTGAACCCTTTACCACCTTCGCTGGATATAACCGAGACGGTAAGTGTCGTTTCAGGCGGATTATGAAGCAGAGCATTGGCAGTCAAATTGTTAATGACCCTTTCTAGCCAAGGCGTATATAGCTTAACGAAGATGTCGACAGGAGCAGGCCGGAACAAAATGGCTTCTTCCTTATAAAAAGGGTCGGTACCCACCCGCTCTAACGTTTCCCGTAGCCAGCTATTCAACTCAATTTCCTCAGATTCCGGGGGACGGGCACCGCTTTTTAAGCGATAACTCATGGCAAGATCATTAATCAACATATCCATGTGCGCGGATTTTTCCAGCATTGTACCCGAAAATTTACGAACTTCTTCTGCGGTCCAATCATATTGCGGCTCAGCCAGTAAGTGAGCGTAACCTTTGATGGAAACGAGCGGTGTTTTCAGATCATGGGTGATCCCGGCAATCCATTCCTCTCTGAGACTATCGGTTTGCTGACGCAGTACCTGATCTCTTTGCAGCGTACCTGAGAGCTTATCAATAGAATCCATCACATCCGCAAAAATGAGGTAACGTCGCTTCCATTTGCCTGAACCCAACCGGCTGCGTTGAATGCCTCTATGATCAACAGGCTCTTGATATACGGATTTACCGAGTGCATCGAGCCAGGAGAGCATATGAAGTAACGGGACTCCGAAGCGATGCGCCTGCCACAGTGAGAGAAGCAGGAATAAGAGAAAAATAGCTGAGAACATGGCGACTATGGACTTTAGTATCGTTCTTTCTTCCTCAGGAGGAAGCCAGCTATTGCCTGTAGCAACACCGCCAGCATTTGGAAGACTAATGACCCATGTACGACCCGTTTCTTCCATATATTCGGAGGAAAGGTGGAAGCCGTATCTTTCACTGTACATGGTGCGAAGGGAAAGCTCCTGAAGAGTATAGGCTGTCGGTGCAGATGTTGGACGATTGTAGGAAGCAAGCTCCGACCCGGTTGCATCCAGTAACTGTATGTAGCCACCAAGCTGCTTGAGACGGGCAGTGACTTCATGGGGCAATATCAGCTTTCCATTCGAAGACAATGTTCCCTGACTGCTTACTGTTTTTAATAGGGTTCCCATAGGATTAGGCTGACCATATAGCAGTGTGAAAGTTCGACCATCTTTCTCCTGAACCCAAAGAGAAAGCCCATAGGGGAAGGAGCGGGTACCTGTCCAATAAGAGACGAACTCGCCGGGTGCATATTTCTTCGGTACATCTTGCGGTGTATTGTAGGACTGATTCACCTGCCCGTTTTCGTCAAGACTTTGCAGCCAGCCGCCGTTTTTCTTGACCTGCTCTAGCAAAAGTGGATCAAAGTGTATGCCGTCCTTGCCTATTTCGGAGGACGCTACAAGCTGTTCTAATCCAGTAGAGGCAAAATCATTGGAGAGGCGGATATCGACTAAGCGTTGATACGCCCAAAAGAACGTAACAGCAGCAATCAGGAACGCAAAAGCTTCAGCGGTAGCCAACTGTAGCACGAATCGCATCATTAGCTTGCGTTTAATATTCATAATCGTTGGGAACTCCCTATTTTCGCTTGTACGAGCTTATAGCCAAGTCCTCTAACATTTACGATAAAGCTTGGATTGGCAGGATCAGGTTCAATTCGTTCCCGGATGCGATGAATATGTACCATGACGGTATTGTCATCGCTTAATGCTTCTTCTCCCCAGACGGCTTCATATAGCTCGCTTTTGCTGAAAATTCGATTGGGGTTTTTGCATAAGAAAAGCAATAATTGGAAGACTAGCGCAGGACAGGCTACGACTGTTTGCTCAACACGAAGCTCACCGGCTGTTTCATCGATCTGAAAATGTCCATAGTCATAAATGGCGTTCATTTTGCTGGAGGGCTGTGCAGATCCAGATTCTTTGGTTGTATTATTAACGGTCAAGTAACGCCGTAGTTGTGAACGTATGCGTGCGACAACCTCTAACGGATTAAACGGTTTGGTAATGTAATCATCGCCGCCAACAGCGAACCCAGTCAGCTTATCAAAATCAGATTCCCGAGCGGTTAAAAATAAGATGGGAGCATCCGTCGTTTGACGGAGAAACGGACATATTTCGATTCCACTGCGTCCTGGCAACATGACATCTAATATGATCAAATCGTAGATTTTTCCTTCACAGGCAGTAATGGCCGCTTCACCTGTCATCACTGTATCGACATTCGTGTAGCCTTCCTTATATAGGACGGTCAGCATGAGTTCAAGAATGGATTGCTCGTCGTCGACAAGTAAAATTGCCGCATTGTTCATGCTTTCATTCCTTTCTTCTCTATCTTTATTCCTTCCATAATATCATGATTCCTCAGGGATGAACGAAGCGTTGTCTTAACGGAAGCTTAATTGTGCTCTGCAGATCTGAAAAAGAGTTAAGGCTTAGTTAAAGTGATGTTACACGGGATCTAAGACCGTCTTGTTAGAATGGGTTAGATAAAATAATAATATACACAAAAACGGGGGTGCAGCAGTGAAGAAGGCAACTAGAAAGAACAGGATAGAAATCTTCCACTATGGCAAAATGGTACTGGTGGCAAGTGCGTTTGCTGCTTTTATAACGGCATGCGGAGGAGGAGGGGGGAACTCGGAAGTGGCCAAAGATATACCGAATGAAACAACAAATACAAAGGACCACACGGTGAAGCCAGAGGAGGTACCGGAAAAACTGCTTGAGGGCAAGTATGCGGAGGTTTATGACCAATTCAGCAATGAGTTTAAACAACAACTGAGCGAAGCCGATTTTGTAAAAATGGCTCCTGATTCTCTAAAAGGTGTTGATTCATTTAAGCAGGCGTCAGTCATGAAACTCAATGGCAGCGAACAACGTTCATGGATAAGCGACTCAGGGAAAATAGGCCTGATCACTGTTTTTGATGAGAAGGGAACTATATTGGGGCTTCAGGCCAAGAAACTTTCCCCTTCGCCGGAAACAGACAATCGCCTGACCAAAATCAAATACGATTGGCCATTGAAGGGGGAATGGTTTGTTACCTGGGGTGGAACCAATGCGCTTGTGAATTACCACTATGAATATGAAAGCCAGCGATATGCCTATGACCTTATACAGAAAAAAGATGGCTATTCCTATAAAGGTGATCCGCTGAAAAATACAAGCTATTATGCTTTCGGCCAACCGATTCTTGCGCCGACAAGCGGAACCGTGGTCTCGGTTGTAAATAACATTCCTGATAACGAACCTGTCGGCGTGATGAACGAGAAGGTGCCTGCCGGGAATGAAGTTGTGATTGACCATGGCGGGGAATATAGCGTGCTAGCTCATATGAAGAAAGGTTCTGTTAAAGTGAAGGTAGGGGATAAGGTGAAGAGTGGCGATGAAATCGGGCTACTTGGTAATTCAGGCAATTCCAGCGAAGCCCATCTTCATTTTCAGGTGTCAGACGGTGCAGATTTATTCAAGTCTCGTTCGATCAACATCAATTGGAAGAACCGAATTACTCCTGTGCAGGGAGAGACAATAACAGCCGAGTAATTTCAAAAAAATTCAAACTCTCAGACAAAGGTTGATCTTCAGTTTTATGATGATCAACCTTTGTTTTTTTGTTATCCGACAACAAGTTATTGAAAAATATCGTCCTCATTACAAATCAGAATGCGATTTTAAATCTGTTGACAACTTGTATATACATGATATATTTTTGTATATACAAGAAAGATGAAAGCGTTATAATGTTTAATTTAGGGAGAAAGGAACGAGTATGATGCAAGCGATAAACAAAGCTTTGATTCATCAAGATACGGACTGGTGGCGCAAATCGGTGGTCTATCAGGTTTATCCCAAAAGCTTTAGTGATACAACGGGTAATGGAACAGGTGATATACGAGGATTAACACAAAAGCTGGATTATTTATATGAACTGGGTGTTGATATTATCTGGTTACAGCCGGTTTATGTCTCCCCGCAGCGTGATAACGGGTATGATGTAGCCGATTATTGCAGGATCAACCCCGATTTTGGGACTATGAAGGACTTTGAGGAATTGAGTCAGGAGATCCAAGCGCGTGGAATGCGTCTGATGATAGATATTGTAGTAAATCATTCTTCGACAGAACATGTCTGGTTTCAGGAGGCACGACAATCAAGGGATAATGCATACAGGGACTATTACATTTGGCGTGATCCTGCACCCGATGGCGGGCCCCCTAACAACTGGAAGTCTAAATTCGGTGGACCCGCTTGGCAGTATGATCAAACAACAGATCAATATTTTCTAACCCTGTTTGACAAGACTCAGGCAGATCTAAACTGGGAAAATCCGAAAGTACGTCAGGAAGTCGTAAATCTACTGGAGTTTTGGGCTGAAAAGGGAGTCAGCGGATTTCGGCTGGATGTGATTAATTTAATTTCCAAAGATCAGCGATTCCTGAGTGATGATCGCAGCACTGCTCCTGGCGACGGACGCAAGTACTATACGGATGGTCCGCGCGTACATGAGTACATTCACGAATTATATGAAAAAGTATTTCAAAAGTATAATAACGTGACTGTGGGTGAGATGTCCTCTACGTCGCTGAAGCACTGCATCCGTTACTCCAATCCAGAGAAAAAAGAATTGTCCATGACCTTCAATTTTCATCATTTGAAAGTAGATTATCCGAAGGGTCAAAAGTGGGAACTGATGCCCTATGATTTTGAAATGCTGAAAAGCCTATTCTCGGAATGGCAGATTGGCATCCAACAGGGTGGCGGCTGGAGTGCATTATTCTTTAACAACCATGATCAGCCACGAGCGATCTCCCGTTTTCTAGATGATGGCGTATACCATGCCGAAAGCGCTAAGCTACTGGCGACCACACTACACGGACTTCAAGGAACGCCCTATATATTCCAAGGCGAAGAAATTGGTATGGCCAATCCGAAATGGTCAGATATCGAAGAATTTCGAGATGTAGAATCTCTAAATATGTATCGTATTCTGCAAGAACAGGGTAAGAGTGCTGAAGAAGCATTAAATATGATCCGGGAGCGATCCCGTGATAATTCGAGGACGCCGATGCAATGGGATGATAGTCCAAATGCGGGGTTCACTTCAGGTACTCCTTGGATCAAGGTAGATGAGCGTTATCCACAAATTAATGTGCAGGCCCAGTTAAAGGATCCGAACTCCATCTACCATCATTACCAAAAGCTGATCAGACTGCGCAAGACGGTGCAAGTCATTACTGATGGGAATTATCAGCGACTGGACGAGGCCCATCCTCAGATATATGCCTACCAACGCAGCAATGAAAAGGAGACTATGATCGTCATCTCTAATTTTAGCGGGCAGGAGGCCAAATTCCATATACCTGATTCATGCTACTTACAACTAAAAGATCAGGCATTGGTTTCTGCTGAACTGTTAATTGGCAATACCGAGCAAGTGCCGGAATTAAAGCAGTCTATCACATTGTCCCCATATGCTTCCTATATGTGGCTACTTCGTTAGACGCAGTTTATAGTGTGGCAACAACCAATAGCCCCGGGTTCCTTACTGTCATGGCGACCGGGGCTGCTACTTCATTAAAATTAAGGGAGTGAGTTAAATGCCGATTGAAAGAGCACAGGTGGAACGAATTATAGAAGCCGTTGGCGGCAAAGATAATATTGAGGCTGCTACCCATTGTGTAACCCGTCTGAGGTTTGCCCTCTATGATGACAAACTGGTCGATAAAAATGCATTGGATCAAAATGATTTGGTCAAAGGCCAATTTTCTTCACAAGGACAGTATCAGGTCGTCATTGGGCCAGGTCTGGTTGATAAGGTGTATGACGAAATGATTGCAATTACAGGCGGCAACCGGGCTTCCAAAGATGATGTTAAAAATGCGGCCAGCAAGAAACAGAATCCGATTCAGCGTGCCATCAAGACACTGGCAGATATTTTTATTCCTATCTTGCCCGCGATTGTGACCGCAGGCCTGCTGCTTGGAATTAACAATATTCTGACGGGTCAGGGAATTTTCTTCGAGGGAATGTCTCTGGTTCAGGTCTATCCTCAATGGACTGATTTTGCTGCTATTATTAATACCATCGCCAGCACAGCTTTTACGTTCTTGCCCGCCTTGATCGGATGGTCGGCAGTTATCCGATTTGGTGGCAGCCCATTACTCGGGATTGTACTTGGTCTGATTCTGGTTCATCCAGACCTGCTGAGTGCTTACAATTATGCAGATGCAGTGACTAAGGGAACGGTTCCGGTATGGAATCTGTTTGGCTGGGAAGTGAACAAGATTGGCTATCAAGGACAGGTTCTGCCGGTTCTTGTATCCGCTTACGTGTTGGCACAAATTGAAAAATTCTTGAACAACAGAATAGCTGATTCATTTAAGCTGTTATTGGTCGCGCCGATTACATTATTAATTACGGGATTTCTTGCATTTACGGTTATCGGACCGGTTACTTTTATGATCGGCAATGCGATTACGGGCGGTCTTGTATACGTTTTCTCTCTGGCTCCTGCGCTGGGAGGGCTGATTTATGGAGGTCTTTACGCGCTGCTCGTCATTACGGGAATGCACCATACTTTCTTGGCCGTAGACGTACAATTAATTGGAACACAGGGCGGGACATTTCTATGGCCAATGCTGGCGCTTTCCAACATTGCTCAAGGTGCTGGTGCATTGGCTATGATGCTGGTATTAAAGGATCAGAAGGGCAAAGGGCTGGCCTTTACTTCATCCGTGTCTGCTTTTCTGGGTGTCACGGAACCGGCGATCTTTGGGGTAAACATCCGTTATAAATATCCATTTGTGTTCGGAATGATTGGTTCAGGTATTGCGGGTGTCTTGCTGACGGTGAATCATGTTATGGCTTCTTCAATCGGTGTTGGGGGTATTCCAGGCTTCCTGTCTATTTTCCCTATGAACTGGGGCGTGTTCTTCATTGGAATGGCGATCGTGTTAATTCTGCCGTTCAGCTTAACTTTAGCGTATGGAAAATTATTAAATAAGCGCCAGCAACAATCAGATCTTACTAAGGAAGAGTTGCCAAATGCTAATCATTCAACTTCTTCATTCACAAATCAGAACAGTCCAGCTAACATACCTGCCGAGACAAAAGGAACTGACCATAAGACTTCCGCGCTCGATGTACTTGAAGTCATGACTCCGGTTCGGGGACGTATTGTGCCTCTGGAACAGGTTCCTGATCCGGCTTTTGCCGATCGTCAGATGGGACAGGGAATTGCGGTGCAACCGGAGGAGGGTAAAATTTTTGCCCCTTTCAGCGGAAAGGTCATCCATATTATGATGAAGAGCAAGCATGCCCTGATTCTGGAACATGCGTCAGGTGTACAGATTCTGGTGCATGTGGGCGTTAATACCGTGTCACTGAAGGGCGAAGGTTTCACTATGCATGTGAAGACAGGCCAAACAGTTGAACAGGGACAATTGCTGATGGAATTCGACCGTGATCTAATCCAGGAATCCGGATACCCGGTTATTACACCAGTAATTGTTCCGGATGGTCAGGAAATGATTGAGTCCGTTGAAGAACTGCCAGGTGAGGCGAACGCTTTGCAATATATCTCTATGAAAATTCACTTAAAGCCTTTATCTGTAGACAAGAATAAACCACAAACTTAAAAAGCATACAGGTCGCCAAATTAAAGTGAAAGAATGCTACAATAAACGTGGTGATGATAATTGACAACGAATATTTTTCTGCAAATTTATCAGGATTATTTGGAACGAATCCGGGCAGGTGAATTAGCCTCAGGCACGAAGATGCCCTCTGAAAATGAGCTGGCCAGGGAATATAATACTTCCCGTGAGACCGTACGTAAGGCACTTCACTTGCTTGCGCAAAATGGGTATATCCATAAAATAAAAGCTAAAGGCTCCTTTGTACTGGATATCGGGCGTATGGATTTTCCAGTTGGCGGATTGGTCAGCTTCAAAGAGATGTCCGAACGAATCGGGCGTAAATCACGTACGATTGTGCATGAGAATCGCCTGATTCCGGCTTCAGACGAGATAGCCGGTCATCTTGAGCTCGACAAGCATAGGCATCTTGTCTGGGAAGTGATTCGCGCGCGTGAGATTGAAGACGAATCCGTTATTCTGGATAAAGATTATTTTCGATCAGACATTGTGCCTGTGCTTACCAAGGAGATTAGTAGCGGATCCATTTATGAATATCTGGAGAATGAGCTTCATCTTCAAATCAGTTATGCTAAAAAAGTAGTATCCGTAGAAGATGCAAGTGAAGAGGATCATAAGTTGATGGATCTCAACGACTATATTCACGTGGTAGTAGTGCGTAATTATGTCTATCTGGAAGAGACCACCTTGTTCCAGTACACCGAGTCAAGGCATCGGCTGGACAAATTCCAATTTGTCAACTTTGCCAGACGTGCTCACGGGGAAGAGAAAAAGTCGGATCTATCCAGAAACCCTGTTTAAAAAAACACTTGACATGAAACGCGTTACAAAACTTAGAATCTAAGATAGAAACACTTTATAACACATTAGCATAAGGGGACAAGGTCCTTCCCTGGTTAATGAAAAAACATAAGTAAAGGCGGAGAGAACAATGAGTATACAATTTCCAAAAGATTTCCTGTGGGGCGGCGCAGTTGCTGCTAATCAGCTGGAAGGCGCTTATCAAGAAGATGGAAAAGGCTGGTCTATTCAGGATGTAACCCCTCGTGGTGGTTGGGGACCCATTACGGATGTGCCAACAGAAGATAATATGAAGTTGATTGGTATTGATTTTTATCACCATTATAAAGAAGATATTAAACTTTTTGCAGAAATGGGTTTCAAGGTGTTCCGGACCTCTATCGCATGGTCGCGTATTTTTCCTAAAGGGGACGAGCTGGAGCCTAACGAAAAAGGACTGCAATTTTATGATGATTTGTTTGATGAACTTCATAAATATGGAATTGAACCGCTCGTTACATTATCTCATTATGAAACACCGCTACATTTGTCCAGAGAATACGATGGTTGGGTAAACCGCAAGCTTGTTGATTTTTATGAGCGCTATGCTACAACGGTATTTAACCGTTACAAAAATAAAGTAAAATACTGGTTGACATTTAATGAAATCAACTCCATTCTTGAAGCTCCATTCATGAGTGGCGGGATTAGCACACCAAAAGATCAGCTTACTAAGCAAGATCTTTATCAAGCCATTCACCATGAGCTTGTGGCGAGTGCAAGAGCGGTAAAAATCGGTCACCAGATCAATCCTGATTTCAAAATCGGATGTATGGTGCTGAGTATGCCTACTTATCCGCTGACACCTAATCCAGACGATGTGATCGCTGCGATGGAGTTTGATCACAGAAATATGGCCTTTGCAGATATTCATGCCAGAGGTCAATACCCAGGTTACATGAAACGTTTCTTTAGAGAAAACGGAATCTCTATTCATTTTGAACCAGGAGATGCCGAAGATTTGAAGCATACCGTTGATTTTATCTCGTTCAGCTATTACATGAGCACTTGTGAAACGGCTGACGAAGCCAAGAAAGCGAAAGGTGAAGGCAACATCCTCGGTGGTGTCAGCAATCCGCATCTTGAGGCAAGCGAGTGGGGCTGGCAAATTGATCCGCAAGGCTTGCGTTATGTACTGAACACATTCTATGACCGCTTCCAAAAACCACTATTCATAGTTGAAAATGGTTTGGGCGCCGTTGACGAGCTTATCACCAATGAAAAAGGCGAAAAAACCGTTGAAGATGACTATCGGATCAACTATCTGAATGATCATCTGGTTCAAGTTGGCGAAGCTATTGACGACGGAGTAGAAATTATGGGCTATACGTCTTGGGGTTGCATCGACGTTGTTAGTGCATCGACAGCTCAGCTTAAAAAACGTTATGGCTACATTTATGTAGATCGTCATGATGATGGAAGCGGCACACTTGAAAGATATCGGAAGAAATCGTTCCATTGGTACAAAGATATTATTTCGACCAATGGTGCAAGCTTGCGACGGAAATAAGATGCTGCTTGCTTGATCAAGGCAGCAATTCAACGAAAAAGGATTTTATACAGCGACCGCTTCCTGCTATTGTACAGGGAAGCGGTCGCTTAGTTTTGTTTGCATCACGATCAGGCACTTAGCTGATAATTTTATTACTGACGAGCGATTGTCAGAAAGGCTATGATACGGTGAGAAGCATATCCAGAAAGGAATGAACCATTATGAAGCTTATGTTTGTATCGGATATTCACGGCTCGCTGCACTGGTTGCAGCTGACACTGGAAAAGTTCAGGGAGGAAAAAGCAGACCGTCTTGTCCTGCTCGGAGACTATATGTACCATGGACCGCGTAATCGGCTACCGGAAGGGTACAATCCGGCGGAAGTGGCCGCTGTGCTGAATCAGTACAAGTCTCATATTGCAGTGGCTGTACGCGGTAACTGCGATGCAGAAGTGGATCAGATGCTGCTGGAGTTCCCGATGATGGGCGATTATGCTTTATTGTACCATGAAGGTCGGCGCATCTATGTCACGCACGGACATGGTTTCAGCATTGGGAACTTACCACCACTGGAAACGGGGGATGTGTTCATCCAGGGACATACCCATATTCCGGTAGCGGATGTGGAAAAGGGCGTCTTTGTGCTGAACCCCGGTTCGATAGCGTTGCCGAAGGAAAACTATCCTCCATCCTATGGGATATTGGAGGGAGTGCAATTCACGGTTAAGGATTTTGATGGCGACACGATTAAAACGATCATATTTTCAATGTAATTCATTTTAGCTTGAACGGGATTCGATCAAAACTTTTTCGATCTGATTGAGACAAAGATCATATTATTGTATGATAGGAACGGAGTCTGTCCGTCTTGTTTATTAGACAACGTTTTCCAGTTACAGAAAAGACTTAACATTATGATGAAGAAAGAGAGCTTCAATACATGCAAATTAAGGATTCACATTATAAGATGCCGCCTGAATGGGCGCCGCATGAACGTACGTATATTTCCTGGCCTGTACAGTCTTCCATGGTTTACCCGGATATGCATGCCGATGTATGCATGGGCTACGCTGGAATTGTACGTGCCATGGCTGAGTTTGAACCAGTTACCGTGGTCGTAAATCCAGATGATCTGGAGAGCGTCCAGGCACTTGAGCTCGGGGAACGGGTGGAGCTGCTTCCAATAGAGCATAGTGATGCGTGGCTGCGCGACAACGGTCCTACTTTTCTAACGAATGAGCATGGACAGTTGGCAGGTGTGAACTGGAAGTTTAATGCCTGGGGCGGCAAATACGCTCCGTGGGACCTGGATGATCAGGTAGCGCCGCAAATTTTGGACAAGCTTGGATTACCGAGGCTTGATGCACCGCTTGTGATGGAAGGCGGCTCGCTGCACGTAGACGGCGAAGGCACATTAATTACAACAGAAGAGTGTTTGCTGAATCCGAACCGCAACCCGGAATTAAGCAGGGAAGAAATCGAACGGTATGTGTGCGAATATACAGGCGTTGAGAAGATTATCTGGCTGAAACGTGGACTTAGTGGCGACGAAACGGATGGGCATGTGGACAATATTGCTTGCTTTGCTGCTCCTGGCAAGGTCATTATGCAAGTATGCGATGATCCTATGGATGAAAATTACCAAATCACGCAGGAAAATCTGCGCATTCTGGAGCAGGCAACGGATGCAAAAGGCCGCAAGCTGGAAGTGATCCAAGTCGGGCAACCTCCGCGCGTGGATTTTGACGACAGTCGGTTGACGCTGAGCTATATCAACTTCTATTTTGTGAACGGCGGCATTATTTTGCCCGTGTTTGGCGGCACTGCTACTGAAAGCGACCGCGCAGCCGAGCAGGTGCTGGCAAATGTATTTCCTGAACGTACCATTCGTACCGTGGACGGCATGGCGGTCATCCGTGAAGGCGGTAACGTACACTGCACTACCCAGCAGATGCCCGCTGTAAATAATTGATCTATATAAATCCAAGAGGAGGACTGACGTGAGAAAAGTAAAAGTGGCAGCAACCCAAATGAGCTGCTCTACCAACATTGATGAAAATATAAGCAAAGCTGAGAAGCTGGTACGTGAAGCGGCTGCGCAAGGCGCGCAGATTATTTTACTTCAGGAATTGTTCGAGACTCCGTACTTCTGCCAGAAGGAAAAGTCCGATTATTTTGCATATGCAACCGAACTGGAGCATAACAAGGCGGTTAACCATTTTAAGAAGATTGCCAAGGAATTGCAGGTTGTGCTGCCAATCAGCTTTTATGAGAAAAAAAACTACGCCCGCTACAACAGCCTTGCTGTGATTGATGCGGACGGTGAAGTGCTGGGTAAATACCGCAAGAGCCACATCCCGGACGGTCCCGGGTATGAGGAAAAGTTTTATTTTAATCCGGGCGATACCGGTTTTAAAGTGTGGAATACACGATATGCCAAAATTGGAATAGGCGTATGTTGGGATCAGTGGTATCCTGAAGCTGCCCGTTGTATGGCGCTGATGGGTGCAGAAATTTTGTTCTATCCGACAGCGATTGGTTCGGAACCGCAGGATTCTTCCATTGACTCCAAGGATCACTGGCAGACTTGCATGCTCGGTCATGCTGCTTCCAATCTGATGCCAGTTGTTGCTTCTAATCGCATTGGAATGGAGACAGATGAGGACTCCAGTATCACATTCTACGGTTCATCCTTTATTGCTGGGCCACAGGGTAACAAAATTGCAGAAGCTGGTCGTACGGATCAGGAAGTGCTTACTGCCGAATTTGATCTGGATGAGCTGGAAGTGGGGCGGATTGAATGGGGCATTTTCCGTGACCGCCGCCCGGAACTATATAAAATGATTGCTACCTATGATGGTGATTTAAAAGTATAGCCTTTATACGAATATAGACAAAGTTCCCCTTGCTGATAAGCCTAGGCGTTCCCCACATTCGGATTCGCCCGGCTTTTCGGGAAGGGGTTTTTTTGAATGCTTGAACGAATATGACTAAAGATAAAATAAAGATTCTCCGAGCACTTTGCAAAGTTACAAAAAAATAATTTGCCCTATCGTACATGAGATTTATACCCTTAAGTACGATTTTTTTATTTGGTATTCGATTTAAGATAAATATGAGAAATCAAAGTAAATTAGCAGGATGTTAATGATGCGAATTTTCTTTTTATGATATGAAGGGTTAACTCCATTATTTTGTAAAATAGCTTGAGAAAGTCTGACTTACTTTTAACTAAGCTACAAAGTGATAAAATATAAATATAATGTTTTTTTGTAAGCATATAAGTTAGTTGTATGACTTTTCATTTCAGTTATTTTAGTTGGACCAAAGGAATAAAGAGGTGGATTATGGGCAACGAATCCAAGGAACAAGGACAAAATGTAGACTTAAAAATAAACGATGGAGAAAGTGATCGAATTAGTACATCCAGAGTTCCTATTATAATATGGGTCATTTTGATTCATAGTGAAGGGCTTATTTTTCAGAATAAATATACACTACTGCCGTTTCAGAGTTTTTTGTTCTCCCTGGCCCTGATTGTGCATGTACTTTTGTACTGGCATGTTCGTAAAGTTCTACACTACTGTTCATGGTTTTATTTTATTATTCAAGGAGCCCTCATCTTTTCAAGCGCTTTTCTTCTGCCTAAAAGCTTTTCAATTGTGCTGGTTGGATTAATCCCGGTATTACTCGGTCAAAGCCTAGGTGTTTATTATCAAGCGAAAAAAGTTGTATTGGTGTTTTTTAGTTTCTATCTTCTTTTTTGTTCTTACTTTATATGGAGCTACGATAGCGATAGCTCCGTGTTATTTATTTCAATGCTCATTCTGCTAACCATTATCGTAGCTGCCTACGCTAATCTTTTCTACAGGCAGGTTAATGCTCGGATTCGTACCCAAAACTTTCTTGCTGAGCTGGAGCTTGCACATCAAAAAGTGGAAGAGCTTACGCTAGCCAATGAACGGCAACGTATGGCACGGGATTTGCATGATACACTGGCTCAAGGTCTTGCTGGGCTTATTATGCAGTTGGAAGCCATAGATGCCCATCTGACAAAAGGCAGCTCACAGAGAGCACATGAGATCGTTCAGCAGTCCATGTCCCAGGCACGCAAAGCGTTGGCTGACTCACGCCGGGCTATAGACAACCTGCGTTCAAAATCGGCCTCGGAAGTCGACTTTGCTGATGCAGTCCGGGAAGAAGCGCAGCGCTTTACGATGGCTACCGGAATCCGAACAGCGCTGGACATCAAGATCAAATCCTCAGTATCCAGGCTGTTGATTGAACATGGGCTGCACATCATAAGTGAATGTCTAACGAACATAGCCAAGCATTCGCATGCCAAGAACGTATGGATCAATATTTTGGATAGTCAAGGTATAATTTCTATAGAGGTCCGTGATGATGGGAAAGGATTTAACCCAGATATCATTGCCAGACAAGCAGGACACTATGGATTAATAGGCATTCATGAGCGTGTGCGTCTGCTGGGCGGAACAATAAATATCAACAGCACAGTGAGAGAAGGGACGTCTATAAAAGTAGAGGCCCCCCCTTACTAAAGGAGACGTATCATGAAATTTAAAATATTAATTGTAGATGATCATTGGGTGGTTAGAGAAGGGCTAAAGCTTGTTCTAGAGACAAATGACAGCTACGAAGTGGTTGGTGAAGCGGAAGAAGGGGCAACAGCTCTTACCCTGATTGAGGAACTTCAGCCGGATGTCATACTAATGGATCTATATATGCCCCAAATGAGCGGCTTGGAAACGATGAAAGCTTTAAAAGAGCGACAAAATGAAACACCGGTTATTATCCTGACTACCTATAACGAGGATGATTTAATGATACAGGGACTGTCCTTGGGAGCGAAAGGATATTTATTAAAGGATACCAGTCGAGAGAATCTATTTCGGACTATTGAATCAGCATTAAGGGGAGAGACACTTCTTCAGCCGGAAATTACAGCAAGAGTTTTTGCTAAAACAAGTGAGAGAGAGGTCAAGAGCGAGCAGCATGAAGATACTTCTATCTTGACCGAGAAAGAAAGGATTATATTACAGTCCGTTGCACGGGGGCTTAGGAGCAAAGAAATTGCGTTCGACATGGGGATTTCGGAGCGGACCGTGAAAGCGCATTTAACAAACATTTACAATAAACTCGGTGTAGATTCCCGATCTGAAGCGGTAGCCGTGTCTCTGGAACGAGGCATTCTGCATCTTTAAAATTGGTAATAAAAACATATATTCATTTTGAATTTGCCCTATCGTACATGAGGTGCTTGCCCTTATGTACGATTTTTTTGTTTATAAACCGTTGTACTCTTAAAAGAGAATAAATGCAGTTTAATATTATGGATTGCTGAAACTGCTTAGAGGAAGTCGAGGAGGATGAAATTGTTGAATAGGACACGAATCAAAATGCTAGTCACGGGAATAACTTTCGCTATGGTGGTTTCCGGTTGCTCAAGTGCTTCGGAGGATACCGCTGTAAAATCCGGTCAACCGGTACACATTCAAAAAGTAGCGATGAAGCCTTTAACTAATGAATTTAATCTGGCGGGAACATTGCAGGCCAGCAATCAAACCGCAGTTTCCCTTGAAGCGAATGGACGTATTTTAAATACGACGGTTGAAGTGGGAGATCAGGTACAGAAAGGGGCAGTCCTCGCGAAATTGGACACAACCACTTATCAGCTGCAGCTTGCACAGGCCAAGGCAACTTTGGAAAAGGCCAAAGCCGGTGTCAGCCAAGCGGACGCTTCTGTTCAATCGGCACAGGCAAGCATTCATAATGCACAATCCCAGATTAATTCAGCCCAATCCAAATTGCAGGAATTGAACAATGGAGCCAAAAAACAGGAAATTGCACAGTCTCAAAATGCGGTTACTGCGGCAACCAATATGTACAACAAGAAAAAGGCAGATGCCGCCCGGACCCAAAGTCTATTCCAGGCAGGTGCAGTATCCTTAACAGAAAATGAAAATGCGCAGCTGGAAGTAACGAACGCACAAAAAAGTTTAAGTGATGCGCAAGAGAAATTGTCCCTTTTGCTTGCAGGGGCTTCCCAGGAACAGCGTACACAAGCTTCGGCTGGCGTCGATCAGGCCAGGGCAGGGCTGGAATCGGCTATGGCTACTCAGCAACAAGGTCTAGCCAGTAAAGCTCAGGCACAGGCTTCCTACGAGGATGCGGTAGCTGCTTATGAACAAACGGCTTTAGCTCTTAAGAAAGCTACTTTAACATCCCCCATATCTGGTGTTGTGATTGAGAAAAAGGTATCTGATGGTCAACTGGGCTCCAGCGGGAGTGAAGCGTTTATTGTCGGAAATATTAGTACTTTAAAAGTGCTCCTGCCTGTACCGGACAGTGAAATCTTATCGTGGAAGAAAGATCAAAAAGTAAATATATCTCTCTATAATGAAATTAGAACAGGGACCGTTACCCAGATCTATCCATCGACTAATTCCAAAACGGGAAGCATCAATGTGGAGGTCAGCATTCCTAATCCTGAGCTAAATTGGAAGCCTGGTCAAGTCATCAGCGCATCTAAAAGGATGAATCAATCTGAAGCATTGTTAGTGCCAGTAGAGGCTGTAATTAGCACCGGAGATGATCCTTATGTCTTTAAAGCTGTAAATGGCAAGGCCGTTAAAACAGCGATTAAAGTTGGAAAAGTGACTAATAATCAGTTCGAAGTTGTCTCTGGACTACAAGCAGGCGATCAAATTGTTACCCAAGGAGCAGGAACTTTATTTAATGGCGATTTACTTGGGAATGATGTACTTGGGAAATCGGAGGAATCGTCTAAATGATTAAATACATCGTTAAAAAGCAGAAAATTACACTTATTTTCTTTGGTATGTGTATTCTGCTAGGACTCTACAATTTTACATCGCTACCTAAACAGGAGCAGCCTGATGTTATTCCCTTGTCAGCCAGTGTTACAACCGTCTATCCGGGCGCCTCTCCTGAAAGAATCGAGCAAACCATTACTAAGGTAATGGAACAGAAAATTAAAGCAGTACAAGGTGTCAAAACGATTTCTTCCACTTCATCTAAAGGCCAATCCAGTATAATGATAGAAGCTTTTGAAGATGCGGACCCGACAAAGGTGTGGGCTGATCTTCGTACAAAGGTACAAGATGCACAGTCCGAGCTTCCAGATGATGCGATGCAGCCCATTATCAATGATAGCATGACAAGCTCTTTCATCGGTTCATATGCGATTACTTCTGATAAAGTTGAGAATTTATACTCGTTGAATGAATTGATGAACAAATGGAAAGATCAATTAAAAACGGTTTCGGGTGTTTCGCAAGTTAATATTCAAGGAATACCGGATCAAGAAGTACGAATCAGTTTAGACACACAAAAGATGCAACAATATAACATCTCCTGGGAGCAGGTTGTTCAAGCGATCAAAAATGAGAATGACAGAGTTCCTACAGGAAGTATGGATTTCAATGAGCGTACTTATCAGCTGACGGTAAATGCCTCAACTGATCCATCTATTCTAAATAACGTCCAGATTTCAAGCAATGACGATGGATTCCCGATATCTCTGAAAGATGTAGGTACAGCCTCACTTGTATTTAAAAAAGCGGCTAGTTATACGTATATGAATAACAAGCCTGCTATTTCGATCAGTGTGAGTGGAGATACAGGCACAGACGTGCCAACGGTATCTAAAGCGGCAGCAGCCAAAATTAATGAACTTGCGAGCAGTTTGCCGAAGAATGTTCATTTTGAGCTGCTTTTTGCGCAAAATGATCGAGTAAGTGAAATGTTTGGTAATCTCACCAAAGAGATGCTCATCGCTATTATATCGGTCATTGTTATATGTACATTAGGTTTGAATTTGCTGACTTCTGCATTTGTGGCCTTGGCAATTCCTGTTTCCATCGCCATCGGCTTTATTTTCTTGCCCACAACAGGAACCACACTGAATCAAATTTCAGTCATCGGATTAATCATCGTGCTAGGGATATTGGTTGATGATGCCGTCGTGGTAAATGACAACATTGAACGCCGACGCTCTGAATTTGGGGAAGATGCTACGGAGGCGGCAATTAAAGGAACGAAAGAGGTATCCTTATCGATCATTACAGCTACGTTAGCTACGGTTGCGGCATTTGCCCCGCTTTTATTCCTGCCGGGCACTATTGGAGACTTTATTAAACCGATACCTACCGTTATTTCGTTAACGATGCTGGCTTCCATGATTATGTCGCTAACGATCATTCCTATTTTCCGTCAATGGTATGATAGCCGCCGTAAGGGTAAAGAACGTAGCAAAACGACCAAGCCACCTGGGCTTCTTGGTAATCAAATACAGTCTCTCTCCAATGTGTACTCTAAAAACTGGATGCCAAGAATACTGCGACGTCCACTTTTAACAGCGCTTATTGGTCTTATGATTGGTACAGCAGCTTATGGACTACTTGCTATTGTTCCCATTGAATTATTTCCGGATTCCGATCAAGCGGATGCCACGATCAGCGTAACGATGCCAGAAGGAACGTCGTTGCAGGCAACCAATCAGGTTGTAAAGGAGATTGGGAACTGGGTCAAAAAACAGCCGGAAACAGAGCGGCTGGCGGCAACGGCAGGTGGAGGAGCGCCTCAGCTGTACAGCGATGTTGCAGGTGGTCACGGCTCTGGGGGAGCGGTAAACGGTCAACTTGCTGTCGTTGGAAAAGACGGGCTATTTGATCTTAAAAAAACAGTGGATAATTGGACCCATACGCTACAAGCTAAATATCCATCTGCATTGATAAGCATTCGCGTTCCTCAATTAGGTATTCCGGTCGGCAGTGCGGTGTCTATCCGTATTAAAGGAGAAGACATCGGAAAACTGCAAAATATGACAACTAAAGTAAAAGAAATCGTTGCGGGGACCCCCGGAGCTGTAGATGTGACCGATAATATGGGTATGCAAAGCTATAATCTGAATTTCCAAATCAATCAGCAAGCCTTGGATAAATATCGGGTTAGCTATTCCGATTTAACGCGTACTTTGCTATTAATGGGTGACGGGGTGAATGTAACGGATTTTGATACGGGTAAGGAATTACTTGATGTAAATGTATATATGAACAAACCAAACAATGATCCTGAGGTATTATTCCAACAATTAAGTGTGAACAATTCAGCAAGGGAGCAAATCCCCTTATCCCAGTTAGCCACGATGAAACCGGACTTTTCCATCCAGCAAATCCACCGCTATGATTTGGAACGGACTGTAACGATCTCAGCCAATGCAAATGGGCGTACGGCTACAGAACTCACTCAGGACATCCGTAGCAAACTTACAAATACACAGTTTGAACCAGGCTACACCTGGGAGATGGGGGGGAAACATCCGCGCAGTCCGATATGTTTAAGGATTTGGGCAAATTAGCTGTTATTGTTATTTTTCTTATTCTCCTTTTAATCACAATGCAGTTTTACTCGGTTTCCACACCGCTAATTATTATGACCACTGTTTATCTGGCAGCGGCAGGGGGAATCCTTGGAAGCTTTATTTCAGGTATGCCAATTGGATTTATGAGTATTATGGGTATCATTTCACTTGCTGGTATCGTCGTGCGTAACGGTATCGTATTGATAGAGTTTATTGAAGATGCGCGGCGTGAAGGAGCTAATTTAACAGACGCGATTCTAATGGCATGCTCTGCCCGTTTCCGTCCGATCTTGCTTACTTCGTTAACTGCGATTGTCGGTATGATCCCCATTGCCACAATAGGGGAGATCTTGTTCAAACCGTTGGCAACGACCATTATATTCGGACTAATCTTTTCAACCATTTTAACTTTGTTTGTAGTGCCTACTCTTTATATGGTCGTAGCTAATCTGAAGCTGAAACGGAAGCAGAAGAAGGAAATGCATACAAATAACGATAGCTCATTGTCTTTGTAACTGATACAAAAGACAGATAGGTCATAGCTTTGCTTGAGCATCTACCCGATCGTACATTAGGCTGTTTGCTTCGGCATTGAAAACTCCCGGAATATCAGCAACAGTTTGCTGATCAAAACAGTATAATAACTGTACATTTGTCGGAGGACAATAATACAAATTAACATTAATTAAATGCGGCGAAGTAGGGTACTCGATTAGGGTTTGCCAATTCTTATACGGTTAAAATGAAAGTCGAGCTGTTATTCCAGCCCGGTTTTGTAAAATTTAAAACTGTATTTCTGATCGCCTTACGTTATATTGGCTTGCAGGTGTTTAATCAGGAACCGGGTGAACGGAAGGAGTTTGGTAAAACTCCGCTTCGCAGGAATAGGATCAGTGACATGCTGCAACAAAGCACAGTGAACAGACTGACGGAAATAATACCACCTGTGTGCGCATACAGAATCCCCCGAAGTGAAAGAGCCAACGGTCGTTCAGAAATACATCGAGAAGTTGGCAAGTGATGAGATGGTTTCACGCACTGTGGCAGACAGGGTTTGAAGCAAACGAAAGTGAATGAATATACCTAAATTATCGGATTAATGATGAAACAAGGCAGACCAGAGAATCGGACTGCCTTGTTTTAATTTTTTTATCGTCCTATTATCGTCACTGGCTGCATCGTTTATCCGCGGGGGACAGCCTTAAGGCGGAAGGTGGAGCTGACAAAATCTCCTGACAGATCCGAGACAACAAGCCCAATTTTCATTAAGCGGTCACCTCCAAAGATTTCGCCGCCGAACGCTTCGTGGAAGGGGGAACCAGCGTCTTCCCCCAAGGTATTACCCGTATGGTCAGTAGTATTGCCTGCTGCGCCGGTTTCGATCTTATACTTTTTCTCTGGGTTAAGTCCTTTTAAAGTTAATCGCAGGATTGGACCATTGGGCTCAGCCAGTACGCGGAAATAAGCAACAAACGCTTCCGACTGGTCCTCGCTAACGAACATCCAAGCCGTATCGCCTCGGCCTTCAAACGGGCTAAGAAGCCGATACATATTCCCCTGCTGTACAAGGGAGCGAATCTCCTTATACTGGGCGATTTGTTTGGCAGCGAGCTCTTTTTCTTCCTTTGTAAATGCAGTAAGGTCAAGCTCGTAGCCAAAGTTGCCACTCATTGCCACGTCACCACGTATGGCGAGGGAGGTCATTCGTCCCACCTGGTGGTTCGGTACGCTCGATACGTGTGCTCCCATGGTGCTGGCTGGATACACGATGCTTGTTCCGTACTGGATAGCCAATCTTTCAATTGCATCGGTATCGTCGCTGGTCCATGTTTGCGGCATATAGTAGAGCATTCCGGGATCAAATCGTCCGCCTCCTCCGGAGCAGCTTTCGAACAAGATGTCCGGAAACCGGGAGGTCAGGCGTTCCAGCAGATCGTAAAGTCCGAGCATATAACGGTGTGCGGTTTCCTTTTGCCGTTCGCTAGAAGCTGTAGCCGAAGCAATCTCCGTCATATTACGGTTCATGTCCCACTTGACATAAGTAATTGGAGCGATCGAAAAAACGGAGCTGAGCGTATCGTACAAATAGTCGCATACTTCCTTGCGGGAGAGATCGAGCACCAATTGGGATCGGCCTTCCGTCCGCCGCCGACCCTCAGCATGCAGGCACCAGTCGGGATGCTTGCGGTACAATTCACTATCAGGAGACACCATTTCCGGCTCTACCCACAAGCCAAACTGTAAACCTTGTTCATTAACCCTTTTGGCTAGGTCGGCAAGACCGCCAGGCAGCTTACGGTGATCCTCAAACCAGTCTCCAAGCGAACTATCGTCGTTGTCGCGTTTGCCAAACCAACCGTCATCCAGAACAAAGAGCTCAATACCGAGGGGCCCGGCTTCCTTAGCAATCGCTTCGATTTTATCGGCGTCGAAGTTGAAATAAGTAGCTTCCCAATTGTTTACGAGAATAGGGCGCTCTTTGTCACGGTAAGCCCCCCGGCACAGACGAGTGCGGTAGAGACGATGATAGGTGCGCGACATGCCTCCAAGACCTTCTTCGGAAAAGACCAGAACGGCTTCAGGGGTCTGGAATGACTGACCCGGTTCAAGTCGCCAGGAGAAGTCAAAGGGATTGATTCCGATACTTACACGGGTCTGGTTGAATTGCTCTACTTCTGCCTGTGCAACGAAGTTGCTGCTGTAGACCAGACTGAAGCCGTATACATCTCCGTGATCTTCAGTTGCATCAGGACGAAGCAGTGCCAGAAAGGGATTCATCTGATGGCTGCTGGAGCCCCGACGGCTCTCTAACCGAATGGCACCGGGTCCGAGGTCGCGGCGCTGGATATGTCTTTCCCGCACCCACGCTCCGGACAGGTAGAGAGCCTGGTAGTTGGAATCGGCGAAATCGACAGAGGCGCTCATTGCATGCTCAATATTCATGACAGCGCTTCCCTTATGCTCAAAAAGAGTAGACCGGGCAATAGCGCTGTGATTCGCAAATACGGTATAGAGCAGTGTAGTCTTAAGACCCGAGTATTTGTCCTCAAGGGTTAGAAAGAGGGTTGCCGCTTCATCATCCGATTCGGTATAGACGGCAGGAAGTCCTTCGAGCTGTGGTTTACCCGCTACAATACGGTAACCACTATATTTTAGCTCCGTAATCCGGGTTCCGTCCGCAAGTGCAGCCTGGTAAGCAGGCTGACGAAAGTCGCTTGTTCCATACTGAGGATATTCCTGGGGAAGCGTATCCAGGGAAATTGTACGATTGGAAGGAACAGGATTGGGAGAAAAGGAGCACCGCTCCCTAAGCTCCAGTATACTTGCCAGACTTTTGTCATGATGAAGTCGGGCTCCCCAATAAACATGTGCGGGATATCCTTCTACAAGCTGGATAATATAGCTGCAATCCTTGGACTGCAGATGGAACAAACCAAGCGTCTCGTCTACATGAATGTTCATGGTATTCACTCCTTGAGGGTTCATCATATTAATTTGTTTTCACGTAAGGATTTTATCAAAAACATTGAGAATTTCACTTGCTGATTTTAGCCGTTTCTGCACGAGCTCTCCCGTATGACAAGCCTAGTCCCGATTACGCTGTGCGAAGGTGGTTCACGTCCCTCAAATCGTTCAGAGAGCAGTTGAACGGCAGCCTTTCCCATCTCTTCGGGGTAGGCACGTACGGTGGTGAGCGGAGGCTGTACGAAGGCCGCCATCTCAATGTCGTCGAAGCCGACGACAGCCATATCCTCGGGCACCCGTATTCCATGTCCATGCAGGGCGCGAAGGGCTCCAATGGCCAGCGGGTCGCTTGCAACGAAGCAAGCCGTCGGTCTTTCCTGTTCGGTAAGGAGATTGTTCATCATCAGATATCCATCCGCGGTACTCCATGCGCCTACACGGACGAATTGAGGATTGTACAATCCCTGTTCCCGCATGAACCGTTCAAAATAATGCGCACGTCGCTCTCCGTCGCTTTTGCCGCCGATAAACCCGATTTGTTGGTGGCCAAGCTCGATTAGATGTCCGAGTGCCTGATCAACAGCTTGACGGAAGTGGAGGCGTACAGAATCGTACTCCAGCTGTTCATGATACTGGTCCACAAGGACAATGGAGTTCTTGTCGGGATGCAGCTTGATCACCTCTTCTGGATCGACGCCGCCCACAACAATCAGACCGTCTGTCTTCTGCAAGGTGGAGATGGAAGAGCGGCCCCGCAGAGTCTGTCCCAACGTCAGGCCAAGCTCTTCACAGCGCAGCTCGATTCCACGACGGATCGAGGCGTAATACGGATCGTCCCGTTCTTCTTCAATGGAACACCACAACAGGAGGGAGACCGTCTTTCCAGCACGTTCCGTGTTCTGTTTTAATTGTCTCAGCCGGGAAGGTTTATATCCAAGCTGTTTGGCAATCGAAAAAATTCTGTTTCTGGTGTCCGGGCTCACAGCCAGAGACTGATCGTTATTTAAAACCCTTGAAACTGTTGCGGCAGACACTCCCGCTTCGTGGGCAATGTCTTTTATTGTTGCCAAAGAGCTCACACCTTTTTAGTTAATAATTTTACTAAAAATCAACTTCATCCTAACACATCCCCTTTATACTTTCAAGATGGCTGTTGAATTTACTTTTAATCTACTACTGTGCAGATTAGTTGTGTTAACATGATGAATATTCTCTTGATGACGGAGGGGTTTCAAATTGAATATTCTGTCACTAGCTCGAAAATGGTTTGGTCGGCTTCGATTCAAAAGCAAGGTTATTACGGTATTTCTTCCGCTAATCATTGTTTCTCTCCTCATTCTTGGACTGTTATCTAACCAACTCTTCAGTCGTTCTTTGATAGACCGAACCACCAGCAACGTGGTGGACGAGTCTCAGCTTATCCTGTCTCGGACCGATTACATATTCAGCAGTGTGGAAACGGCGGCCAATATTATGGTTACGAATATTAACCGGATGTATGATTCATACGGTGCCAAACCTGATACTGCCATGGAGCGTATTCAGTTTGGAAACCTGATGCAGAGCCGCCTATCCATTGACTTGTCAATCTTTCGTGAGGTGGATGCCGCTGTATTCATTGATAATAAAGGGACAATTTTCGCCTCTTACACCCAGAGTGGGGATGAGAGCAAAGCTTATAGCATGATTAAGCAGGTAAGGGAATCCAAAAGTTATGGACAGGCACTCTGGTTTGATATGGAGAGGAGAGATTTCCTAACACCAGATCCGAACCTCCCGGTTTTGACGCTGGGGAAGACGGTCATTAATATAGACACCGGCGAACCGTATGGAACGCTTTTTCTGCTAGTGAAGGAAGAAGGTCTGTCCGCTTTTTTTCGTTCCAGTGATCCGGATGTGCCCAAATCCTATTATTTTTTGAATAACGGAACTCGCGTGGTCGTGGCAAAAGACAATGAGAGGCTGATGAATCCGGTGAATCCACATCTGGCTGAGGCCATTCAACGTTGCACGCCTGATATGTCCCAAGAAACGTGCTCTTTTGAGGATGAGGGCAATCTGGTAACGGTCATTGATTATGACCGGATGGATTGGAAGCTGGTCAATATTGTATCTCTCAGCCTGCTTACGGCTGATGTCCGGCAAAATGTTAGGCTGTCGCTTTTAATCGGCGTATTATGCCTTGTTTTTTCCTGGCTGGGCGCCAGCTTTCTGTCCAGAATGGTTGTTAGTCCTCTCGAACAACTGACTAAGGCAATGCGAAAAGTAGTAACCGGTGATTTGCAACCGGTTGCGACAGTCCGCACTGAGGATGAAATCGGTACCATTGCTGAAGCGTTTAACTTTATGGTAAGACGGGTCCGGGAGCTACTGGATGAGGTGAGGCAGGAACAGAACCGTAAGCGTGAATATGAGCTTGCACTGATGAGCGCCCAAATTAAACCGCATTTTCTGTACAACACTTTGGATACCATTTACGCGCTCAATGAGTTGGACCGTAATGATGAGGCTAGAGATACTACAAAGGCGCTGGCAGATTTTTATCGTATGGTGCTGAATAAGGGACGGGAGCTCATTATTCTAGAGAAGGAAGCTCAGATTACTGATGATTACCTGACGATTCTGCAAATCCGTTATCCCGATGTGTTTCGCTATGAGGTGGATATTCCACCAGAACTTGCGGGTACACCGATTCCGAAGCTCTCGCTCCAGCCGCTTGTCGAGAATTCGATTTACCATGGTCTTAAGAAGAAAGAAACCAAAGGTTTTATCCGCATTTATGCCTTTAAACAGGGCGATAAGGTGGTCGTTCGAGTGGAGGATAACGGTGTGGGGATGGACGAAATCCAGGTTCAGACCATTATGTCCAGACATTTACCGGAAGAAGGAATACGGTCAATTGGCACCTACAGCGTTCAGCAGCGACTGAGTCTGTACTTCGGTGAGGAGTATGGGATATCGGTGCAGAGTGTTCCCGGAGAAGGAACCATTGTTGACCTTTCGCTGCCCACGCTGCCAAAAGGGGAGTGAGCACAAAGATGTATAAAGTGATGATTGTCGATGATGAGCCGCTGTTCCGGGACTTTCTGCGAATTAAGATAGACTGGAAAAGTCACGGATTTCGGGTTTGCTGTGAGGCAAGGAATGGGCGGGAAGCGCTTCAGGAAGCCGAGCGGCACCAGCCTCATCTCGCCCTCGTTGATATCAATATGCCCTTCATTGACGGAATAGAGTTAGCCGAGAGGTTGAAAGTCAAGTTCGAACGCATCGTTATTGTATTCATTTCCGGACATAACGAATTTGAATATCTACAGAAGGCGGTTCGAACCGGAGTGCAGGATTATTTGCTGAAGCCGTTCAATGCAGAAGAAATGATCTTGATGCTGGATCGTATCAAGCCGAAATTACCGGAGCTTCCGCGGGAAAGCGAAACCGGAGAGTGGAGGGATCATAGTGGTGAAGCGTTGCATAGTAGAGCATGTATGCCTGATTTGGGCCACCTGCGCGATGCGGTCGTGCTTGACCTCCGTATGAAAGACAGTGAAACGTTAGAGGAGGTCCGCAAGGCAATCCGTCAGCTAAGCGTATGCAAGTGGGGAGATGAGTACGCCGATGCCATGCTTATGGGGATTGTATCTCTTGCACTTTCCTTTGCAAGTGAACGCGGCATTTCTTATGATCGATTATGGGAGAACGGAGGAGACAAATCTCCTTACGACCGACTGCGGGAGTTAGATTCCTAGGAGGCTGCTGAAGGGTGGATGCTCACCCTCTACCGCAGGCTGATCCAGTTGATGGAGGATATGCGCCCTACGAAGGCTTCCAATCTCTTTGCTGCGGCGATCGCCTATATCGAGGAACATTATGCAGGCACAGAACTGTCCGCTGAGCAGGTTTCGGGCGGGGTATTCGTCGATCCCAGCTATTTGCGGCGCATCTTCCGCAAAGAGTCCGGCTTCTCCATAGTGGATCATATTACACACATCCGGATGAAGAAGGCCAAGGAACTCTTGCTGAACGGAAATCGGAAGCTGTCGGAAATCGCTGAAAGTGTCGGATACAGCGACCCCAATTATTTCAGCAAGTGCTTCAAAAAACGCTTTGGCATGACGCCGACTGAATATGAGCAACTCAAAAAAGGTAGCTGCCCTGCGAGGCAGGACAATCCAATTTACAGACAAGCGGTTCTCCTTATGGGAGGGCCGCTCGCTCTTTTGTCCCGTTTTTTACTGATAAGGCCCGTTTTATTCCTTAAAGAAGAGAAGAGGCAGGAGTATACTTTAGCCATGTAAATGAAAGCGCAATCAACAAGAAACACATGAGGGGGATATAAACAAATGAAAAAAACTTACAAACGTTGGAGTGCAGCATTGCTAGTGCTTACCATGTCCGTTGGATTGGCCGCTTGTGGCGGGGATAACTCAAGCTCCTCTGAGACGAAGGCGGGAGACGGAACGATCAAATTGAAGGTATATGCGCAGCATTTCGACGCCGATACCACCAAGCCGTTCGATTATGCAGTGGAAGAGCTCAAAAAGGAAATGCCAAACGTCGAGATTGAACTGGATTCTGCTGTTCAGGATGGATACCAGAAGCTGAAGACTTATGCGGCGACGGGAAACATGCCGGATATCTATTTCACGGATTGGCCGACCCTGCAAACTTTGGCGAAATCGAAAAATGTCGAGGTGCTGGACAAATATGACACAACGGCCCGATTCAAGGAGAATCTTAACCCGGGTGTTGAATCGCGTTTAGTAGCTCCAGACAATCATGTGTATGCTTATCCGGATACCGGTATTGAATTCCAGCTTCTCTATTACAATAAGTCGATTTTCGAGAAGGTCGGAATCAAAACGCCAATTAAGACGATAGAGCAGATGGCCGAAGCATCGAAAAAGTTGGAAGCTGCTGGTTATGTGCCCATGTCGATCTTTGCCAAGGAGAAGTGGATTACGACCGCTTTTTATAATGGGTTGGTCACAAGAGAGCAGCCACAAGGATTCGGAGCACTTGATCAGGAAGGTGTAAAAGCCTTGCCGGAAGCGTACGTAACAGCGGCACAACAGATGAAGCAATTGCAGGAAGCCGGATTGTTCGACGCGAACGCCACGAATACCAATTATGACCAGGCATCGTCCCTGTTCTATCAGGGCAAAGCTGCCATGTTCGTGAACGGACAATGGGAAATTTACAGCTCACAGGAAAAGCTGGGCGACCAGGTTGACTGGATGTATTGGCCTGCAAAGGATGAAGAAACCTACGAGAAGTCCAAATACTTCATCGATGGCGCGGGGGCGCCGCAGGGTTATGCAGTATCGCCGAGTAGCAAGAGTAAGGAAACGGCCGTAAAGGTAGCAGCATTCCTTGCAACAAAATCAGCCGAGTACAGATATACCCAACTCGGAAGTCCCATCATTTCGCCTAAGGTCGATAAGCAAATCGCCTCCAATGTTCCAGCAATGATGCAGCGGGTCGCCAAAGAGTTGCTGCCAAACGCCCAGAAATATGCTCAGCTTCTGAGTAATACTAAAATTCAGAACGTAATCAATGACAATACCCAGAATCTGTTAGTGAACGACTTCTCGGCAGAGGATTTTGTGAACAATTTGAACAGTACATTGGAGAAAGAAAACTGAGGAGAAAGAAAACTGATAATCCAGGGACAAGCAACCCTTGGCGGCATAAGTCGCTAGGGGGCTGTTCCGAAGATAAGGGGTGGAAGCAAGACATGAATAAATATTTGGGGAACAAACCGGCGCTGGCACTGTTTCTGCTCCCTGCTTTGATCCTGTACAGTGTGATCCTGATTTATCCGGTTCTGCAGACCGTTCTTCGTAGCTTTTATGATTGGGATGGCCTTAGTACGCCGACCTTTTCGGGATTGAGTAATTACCGGGAGCTGTTCTCCGATCCTCTACTTGCCAATTCGCTTAAGAACGGATTGATCTTTGCAATTGTGCTGGCGGTCTTTCAGATCGGATTGGGAACTCTATTGGCGCTGATCTGTGCGGACCCGCGTACGCGCGGGCGGAAAATACTGAAAACGGCTTATTTTATCCCGGTGGTTCTATCTGTAACCGTGGTATGCCAGCTGTGGATCGCAATCTACGACCCGACCCACGGTCTGATCAACCGGCTGTTCGATCTCTTGAATATCCCATATCAGCAAAATTGGCTGAGCTCTCCGACAACATCGATCATTGCCATCGCCTTCGTTAACGCCTGGCAGTTTATGGGGTATCAATTCTCCCTGCTATATGCAGGGGTAAAATCAGTACCCGAGGACTACTTTGAAGCCGCGACGATTGACGGTTGCAGCAAATGGAGGGCGCACCTGCATGTCACGCTTCCTTTAATGAGGGAAACGTACAAATTCTGCTTCATTATTGCGATTACCTCCGGAATAGGTGCCTTTGTGCAAATGCTAATTATGACAAACGGAGGACCTGGTACTACAAACTATACATTGACATTCATGATTTACCGCTATGCCTTTATGGAGAGCAATTATGGCTATGCATGTGCTGTATCCGTGTTGCTTGTGCTGATCTCGCTGCTGGCAACTGTAGTTATCAATAAGGTGTTCAACCGCGGACAAACCGCCTGATAAGGCGTGTATTGAAAAGGAGAACGAAATGAGTAAAACCGCTTTGGGCAAGTTCAGACAAGCTGTCCTGCAGATACCGCTGTGGCTGTATCTGATTGTTTCCGTCTATCCGTTGTTCTGGATGGTTTCCTACTCGTTGAAGAACAATGATGAGATTTTCGTCACCAACCCATTCGGACTACCAATGCATTTTCGTTACGAAAATTATATCAATGCCTGGACGCAATTTAATGTTCCCCGTTACTTTCTGAACAGTCTTGTCGTATCGATGATCTCGACTCTGTTCATCCTTTTGCTGGCTCTGATGTTTGCCTTTGCAGTTGCTCGCATGAGGTGGAGGTTTCGTTCTGCCGTACGGACTTATATGATCATAGGAATGTTTATGCCGCTGCAGGTTATCATGATACCACTGGCCATTCTGGTTCGCGATTTTCACCTTACGAATACGTATGGAGCTCTTATTCTTCCCTATATCGCAATTGGACTTCCTTTCTCGTCAATGGTTTTCTTTGGTTTTCTTGTAGGAATCCCTAAGGAGATCGAAGAGGCGGCATGCATAGATGGAGCTAGTATTTATAGCCTGTTCCTGAAGATCATTTTGCCGCTTGCCTTGCCTGCAATTGCGACTGTAGCCATTTTTCAGTTCTTGAACAACTGGAATGAGTTCACTTTGGCCTATATTCTGATTTCTGATGAGAACATGAAGACCTTGCCGCTAGGCTTGCTTTTCTTCCAGGGCTCCTACAGCACGGATTGGGGGGGCCATGGGGGCTGTTATGACTATAGCTTCCCTGCCGATGGTACTTGTCTATCTATTCTTGAGTGAACAAGTGGAGCGGGCGATGACAGTAGGTTCCGCTGTGAAAGGATAAAAGGAATTTGTGCGCAGACTGCCTGGGCTTGAGGATCAGAAAAAGATTATGATGAAAATGTACATGTGATCGTGGGCGATCAATAAAAACTTATATCATTAGCGGAAAAGGACAAGAATTGTATTCATAGCCCATTAGAAGGATTAACTAAAAAAAGAATCATGGATGTGCTAAAGACCAAACACTTGTTGTTTGGTCTTTAGCACACCCACCAATGAGCGGACCTAAGCGGAAGCGGATCCGGCCCATACTGCGCAAGCAAAGACGCCGTTCGTATGCTGACCAAGGCGCGGAAGGTCGATTCCCCGGATAGACATACTGATTGGTCAACATTTAGCCTTCAATATGTTTTTTGGCGGCTTATTTTTGCATACTCGGATCATTGTATATCCGAAATGGATCAGGTTGAAAGCCTTAGGAATCCGCTTGTACAACCGACGAATTCGTGTGGCCTGTCAGTCGTTGTGGGAGGGAAAACCGTTCGCACTGGTGCAATGATAATAGCAGCGAACAAGACTTTGACCAGATCCCCGATAATATAAGGATAGAAACCCTGAATCATGGCTTCGGAGAACGACATTTTATAGGCAAAGGCAAGCCAGGGCACACCTGAAACATAGATCAGCATTGAACCGAACAGCTCAAATACGATAAATGCCAGGAAGTAACCGAAGAAGCTTTTCAGTTTGATTCGAGCGAGTAGCCATCCAATCAGGAGAGCGGATATAGGCCACATCATGACGTATCCTCCTGTAGGACCCAGAAGAACGGCCAGCCCTCCGGTTCCATGCAGAAGAGGGAAGCCAAGTGCAGTCAAAATAACGACCAGAGCAATGCTTAGAAAACCGTACAATGGGCCCAGCAATCCTCCAGCCAGCATCACGGCAAGAGTCTGCAATGTAATCGGGACAGGTGAGAAACCGATCGGAATGCTTATGTAACCGAAAAGGACAAGTATGGCTGCCATGAGTGCGCTAAATACAATACCTCGCAAAGATAATTTCATGTTTGAACATTCCTTTCGATTTTGGTAGTCTTATTGTTAACCAAATAAATATAATTAGGTTAACGATTTGGATCGTACCACAAATGAATCAAAAGGGAAAGGACCCATTTGCGATGCAAGACGTTATACCATTAATCACGCTGGAGAATGCTCGTGTTCATTATGAGTCAGAGTCTGGACGTATTCGTAAGGCGGTTGATGGAGTTTCCCTGAGACTGCATGCAGGAGAATGGATCAGTGTTGTAGGAGCCAATGGAAGTGGCAAAAGTACGCTGGCCGGGCTGTTGATTGGGTTCACTCCGTTATCCGGTGGAGCAAGGCAGGCTTCCTCAGAACTTGTCGTTCGTGGAGTCCTGCAGCAGCCTGATGCGCAGGTGCTCGGTGACACCATTGAAGAGGAATTTCATTTCGCCTTATCGCCATTGCTTGGATCCGTAGACGAACAATTACGGCGTAGAGAACACGCATTACATACCGTAGGGCTTGACTTCCCGCCGGGAGCGGCAATCTCACAGCTTTCTGGAGGGCAAAAACAATTGCTCAACATTGCGGTAGCGCTGGCAGCCAAACCGGACGTACTCATTCTGGACGAACCAACAGCCATGCTGGATCCCGGAGCGAGAGAACGAATGGAAGCCATTGTGCATGCCGTTGTCCGCAAGGGGACGGCGGTAATCTGGATTACGCATCATCTGGAAGAAGCCACCTTGTGTGATCGAATCATTGCTATGGAACGAGGACGTTGTGTGTATGACGGAGTGCCTTCGTCCTTCTTTTATGGACGTGAGAAGGAGGTGATCGCTGCCAAAGAAGATGAGCAGCGATCACCTTGTGAGCGACTTGGGCTTGATCCACCTTTCACTGTGCAAACGGCGCTCCTGCTGAAGCAGCAAGGCATGCTTCGGCATGCCACCCCCACTGCGACCTGAGCAGCTGGTTAAGGAGGTAGCCTGTTGCATATCGAATTGAATCATTTAAGTGTAGCAGCGCCGGAACCCCATAAACGTGCACTGCTTCAAGATGTGTCCGTTACAATGAACAGTGGGGAAATCACCCTGCTGCTGGGTTGCACAGGGTCGGGAAAAACTACGCTGCTGCAAACGATAGCTGGCCTAAAACCACCAAATGAAGGGAGTATTCTGCTGGATGATGAGCCCTTCTGGCAAAACGAAAAAGTGCCGCAGTCTATTCTTTTGCGGATGGGGCTGGTATTTCAATTCCCGGAGCAACAACTGTTTGCCCGCAGCGTTCAGCGTGAATTCGCGTATTCTCTGCGTCCATATCGAATTACCGAGGAGCAAAAAAAAACGCCAAATTGCCAGTACCCTTGAACAGTGGGACCCGCCAGCAGGCAAAGAGTCGGAGCGGCGGTTCAATCTGGACAGATCGCCATTTGCACTGAGCGGAGGAGAACGGAGAAAACTTGGTCTTGCATTGGGAACCGCTGTCGAGCCGCATTGGCTGCTTCTGGATGAACCCAGCGCCGGATTGGAAGCGCAAAGTGTAGTGCTTCTGCTCAAAGCGCTGGATCAGCATCGGTATGCAGGTGGGGGAGCCGTTGTGGCTACGCACGACTTGGATACTTTTTTGCCGCGTGCGGATCGGGTTCTTTTGCTTCGGGAAGGGTGTCTGATCGCTGATCTGACGCCCAAAGAAATCCATTCACGGCCAGACCTGCTGGAGCAGGCTGGGCTTGGACTGCCACCTTCCATGCGATTGGCACAGCAATTCGCTGCGGCAGGTATTGAGCTGCCTTTTACCGCATTGACGCCGGAGGAGATGGCTGAACATATCGTTTTTTCCAGGTTACATGGATGGGATGTGGTGCAGGAGGTCAAGTCGGATGATGAGCTGCATGCAGCAGAAAAGATGGAACGGGAAAAGGTGCACACCCATGAATCGGCAACTTCTGCACTGGCTCAAGGTAATGAAGCCGCAGAAATTACTAATCTGGCATCCGCGGACAGCCAGGCAGTTTCAAGCATCGGATTGTACGGTGCCATGGACCCGCGTCTCAAATGGATTTTGTATATTTTGCTCGTGACTGCGTCGATGCTTCAACATCGCTGGCTGGGCCTGTCACTCACATTGGTGCCGGTAGCGCTGGCACTAGCTGCTCTGCCTCGACAAGCTCTGGCTGGCTGCGTGAAGTTAATGAAGCCTCTATTGTTGTTTTTTCTCATATCCACCGCTTTGTCAGGAACAACACTTTCAACAGAAAGGGACGGTCTCCAGTTCGGTTTCTCCCTGATGCAGGCGGAAGCTACTTTGCTGAATGTGTACCGTTTGTTTATTGTCACCTTGGCCAGTCTCTGGTTTTCGCTGACTACGCCTTATGGACGCATGGTGGAAGGATTGAATTGGGTGCTTGGTGTTGGCAAAAAATTGAGGCTTCCCGTTACCTCGTTTGCACTTGCCGTATCATTAATCTTTCGGTTCATCCCGATGATCTGGAGTGAATGGCAGCGATTCTCGCTGATTGTCCGGGCACGCGGCAAAGCTGCGCTACGACCGAACACGGTGCGGGTGCGGGATCTTGGACCGATGGTGATTCCCTTGCTGTTGTCGCTGTTTCAGCGTGCGGAAGACATGACGATTGCGATGGAAATGCGGAAAGTTAGAGAGCATTCCCTGCTTGGAGCACGTTCCGCCTTGCTGGTATGGTCCAAGCGGGATACGATGATCTGTATCATAGGCTTTATTGTTTTTGCGTTATTTATATCAATTCGGAACCTCTAAAGTGGAAAATTATTGAAACAGAACCAAACCTGAATCAGAGCCTGAAACGCAGTGTTTTTCAAACATCATGCATACATGAATTCGTTTTCGCTCAAAATAAGCTTGCTTTGATCGTCTCAAAGCGGATAGGAGGGGCAACGATGAAGGATAAATTTTTGCAGGAAGAAAGGCAAGAGTATACCGATGTATCTACGGTGGAGTCACAGCGAAATGATCTGGTTCTCGAAGAGTTCCCTGAAGGTCCTTACGGTTCAGCTCTGATGTCTGAATCTCTTGGAAAAAGCTCGCCGTGGCGAGTGGATCAGAGAACCGCGCATCGTTTTGATTATGAAAATCATGAGTTGCATGAGGAGGAAGTTCGGGATTATCCCGGCCAGGACGCTTATGACGAATCTGTTCCCAATAACGTGACCAAACCTCAATACCCAGAATGATTATGTCATGATATGATGTTATAAAATAGATGAAAGCCTCCGGCAGGAAAATCTTGCCGGGGGTATTTTTAGTTATGCTGTTCAAAAACAAACTTATGCAAATTCCACAATATGGGCTATCATAAGCGTAACCAAAGACGAGTTTATCGAAAAGGAGGGAATTGCATGAATCCCATTTTAAATCAAATTGGTACTGTGTTTATCCCTGTCAGTGACATTGAAAAAGCGCGCGATTGGTACTGCGAGATATTGGGGTTGCCTGCGGATGGAGAGATTTTATTTGGACATTTGTACATTGTTCCGATGAATGGAACACGTATTGTGCTGGACAGCAAGATCTATGCCGACAATCATACGTTTAAAACGCCGGCATTTCATTTTGATACTCATAATATTGAAGAAGCCTATGCATTTATGCAATCTAAAAATGTAAATATAACGACAAGCATAGAGCATGACCAATGGTTTAACTTTCAGGACCCTGACGGAAATCTGTTGATGGTATGCAAGTGTTAAATGAATAAATGGTAAGCCCTTGATTATGTTAGCCAGTCAGAGTCTCCAAACTTTCTTGCCGACCTACTATCAAACAGATCTTCATATGACTGCAAGAAAATCAGATGCAATCACCAGCTTAATTTCCTTAGCTTCCGTTGCGACAGCAAATTCAGTCATCTTGGATAGTATGAACCAGACAGAAGCCTAATAACAATATTAATGCAATCGCTTACATTTTATAAACATCCGTTCTGTAAAAGGAGGGTATGTCATATGATCACATGTTAGAACCTCAGGAAGTGAAGCGTTGGAAACCAAAGCTGGCCATCATCTAGCGTAAAGGAGAGAGCTCTATGTTAACTGTTATGAAAGAACGTACATGGTTATTGAAAACATGCGAGTCAGTATTCATCGTATTTCTTACAGCAATGATTCTGTGCGGCATTCTAAGCCCAAATACAGCGAGTGCAGCAACAAGTGTTTATACCATCTCGGCTTTTACCAATAGCAGCGAGTCCAATCTGTATATCTACCAATCCTATAATGCCACGAATTATGGCCTCCTTAAAAGCTCTGCATACACCCCGCCGGAGGACCTAATCCGCGATCCCAGCATCATAAAGCACACGGATGGCCTGTATTACGTGGTCTACACCACGAATTGGTCCGGCAATACGATCGGCATAGCGTCAAGCCCGGATAAGGTGAACTGGAATTTTGTCCGCAACATCCCATTATCCTTGCCTAGCGGAATCGCCCACACCTGGGCTCCCGAATGGTTCGTGGACAGTAATGGCAACTTGAATGTCATCGTGTCCCTATCGCCGGGCAACTATGAAAACTTCAGACCTTATGCCATTACGGCAGCAAACAGCAATCTTGCTTCTACGGCCTGGTCGGCTCCGGTCGAGCTTGCAGGCATTGCCCCAAATTACATCGACACTTTCATCGTTAAGACCGGATCAACTTATCATGCGTTTACAAAGAACGAAACAACCAAATACATCGAATATGCCATAGCGCCCTCTCTAACTGGCCCTTATACTTTCCAGGGCACCGGAGACTGGGCAAACTGGGGGGGCTTGGGTAGAAGATCCTGCACTGGTCCAGCTAGACAACGGAACATGGCGTATCTATTTTGACGGTTATTCCACGCAAAAATATTACTACAGCGACTCTTCTGATGGGTTCAAGACATGGACCGTGAAAAAGGAGCTCCCAGGTTTGACCGGATTAGTCCGACACATGACCGTGTTGAAAGAAACCGGGCAGCCGGGTGACGTCCGAGCGCTGGAGTCTTACAATATGCAGGGCAATTATATCCGACATTACAACTATCAGGCACGGAACGATAAGAACGTCAGCCCTGTGGAAGATTCGAAATTAAGAATTGTTCCAGGCCTTGCGGATGCTTCTGCCATCTCATTCGAATCTGTCAATTTCCCAGGATATTATCTACGCCATAAAAACGATCTGATCTACCTAGAAAAAAATGATGGCAGCTCAGCCTTCACAACGGATGCCACGTTTCGACGCAAGGACGGGCTTGCTAATGCGGCCTGGACGTCGTACGCATCATACAATTATACTGACCGCTACTTGAGACATTACAATAACCTGCTTCGCTTGGACCCGATCGTTACGACGATTGACAAATCGGACGCTACTTTCAAGGAGGATGCGAAATAATATTGAATGAACATTTTTGCAAACCATTTGATCTGTAAGAGGATCATGTACCCCATTTACTTTATACCAAATTCAAATTCATAAAGGAGTGAACGCAATGAATTGGTTCAAGCGAATGATTGCCTTGCTGATGGCAGGCAGTCTGGTTCTGAGCATCCTCGGAACGAAAACGTCCGCCGCAGGTTCTTATACAGCCGTGGCTGAACCCTCACAGCAGTATCAGACCATTGAAGGCTGGGGGACTTCGCTTGCGTGGTGGGGGAAGGTGGTTGGCTCATATTCCAATCGGGATGAGTATGCGGAAAAAATGTTCAGCCCAACGAATGGACTCGGCTTGAACGTCATCCGTTATAACATTGGAGGGGGGGAAAACCCGTCATCCAAATACCTGGAGTACCGAAAGGCCGTTCCGGGCTATCAGCCTTCGCAAGGGGTCTATGACTGGAATGCAGATGCCAATCAAAGATACATGCTTCAGGCAGCCAAATCCTACGGGGTCAACGTCTTCGAAGCGTTTGCGAACTCGGCTCCCTATTGGATGACGATCAGCGGCAGTGTATCGGGAGCTGCGAATGGCGTTAACAATCTCAAGCCGGAATATTATGATGATTTTGCCGATTACCTCACAGAGGTCGTCAAGCACTTTCGCGACGAATGGGGTATATCTTTTGACACAGTGACTCCGCTTAATGAGCCGGTCTCGACATGGTGGAAGCTCGGTAACGATCAGGAGGGAATGCACTTTGATCGAGCGGAGCAGAACACTATACTGGGACAAGTGCAATCTTCTCTCACGGCCAAAGGGTTATCTACCAGGCTGAGCGCACCGGAGGAATACAATTTGGAGGATTCAACCACTTCCTTCGCCGGATACAGCCCGGCTGTGAAGTCGGCCATCGCGCAGATCAATACCCATACGTATGGGGGGAACAATCGAACGGCGCTTCGCAATGCGGCCACCTCGGACAACAAACATCTATGGACTTCCGAGTATGGGGACGGGGACGCCAGTGGATTGACGATGTCACGGACGATCCTAAAGGACATACGCAATATGGGCGCAAGTGCCTGGGTTTACTGGCAGGCAGTTGACAGTGCTGAGGGATGGGGATTTTTCAAGAACATACTTAATGACACACAGACGACCAGCTACACTGTGAATCAGAAATATTATGTGATGGGCAATTACAGTAAGTTCATTCGCCCGGGGTACAAAATCATCGGTATGACTGACGCCAATACGCTTGCTGCTTACGATGCATCTTCAGGCAAACTTGTTTTGGTAATCACCAATTCAGAACCTACAGATACGACCGTTACGTATGATCTGAGCCGCTTTACTTCGACAGGTGCGTCTGCCCAGGTGTTCCGGACATCCTCTAGCGAGAATCTCAAGACACTGGCGAACATCGCGGTACAGGACAAAAAGTTAACAGTAACAGCAAAAGCGGGTTCGGTCACGACCTACGTCATATCCGGCATGTCTTACATGGACAGCATCGGATACGATTCCAATGCCATCTATAAGCTGATCAACCGCAAGAGTGGTCTCGCATTGGATGTGAACGGAGCATCGACCACGGGCGGTGCTTCGATTGTTCAGTGGAATGATAACGGAGGAACCAACCAGCAATGGAAGCTGGAAGCGACAGGAAAAGGTTTTTACAAGCTTCGGAACGTCGGCAGTGGCTTGCTGCTGGATGTAAATCAAAGCTCCATTCAAGGGGGGCCTCCCTGATCCAGTGGCAGGATAATGGAAATAATAACCAGCAGGGGCTGCCGGTAGACGTCGGGGGCTACCTTGTTCTGGTTAACCGCAATAGTGGCCTGACGATGGATGTTAATCAGGGGGCTGTAACCGCAGGTGCGGCAGTCAATCAATGGGCCGATAATGGGGGCTCCAATCAGCAATGGAATCTCGTGAAAATAAATTAGGCTAAGTTGAGCCCACAAGTAGGTAAGCCAATACAATACTTCAAGTTCAAAAAGAAAAGCAAAACTCCTTCCTCAATAATTAAGTTATTACGAACTAATAAATGGTCCCTTTCATTTCCTTATTATTATATGAGCCAGCACTTATTTTATATTTATAAGCGAAATGGATGTAAGTATAATGGGATTATATTTATACAGATTAATTCAAATGGGGGAATGCATTCATATGAGTTATAATTTGTTTCAGCCTGAGATAAGAGAAAATTTGAAGTGGATGAATGAACCCGAGCACTGGGAATACACCAAAGAAGATGGATTGATCATTGATGCACCGGCTAAAGTTGATTTTTTCAAGGATCCTGGAGGAAAGCATGTAGCCCATTCGGCTCCTTTCCTACATCTCCAGGTTGATACGTCATTTCAGCTTACGACACAGCTTCAGGTAGACATGCGTCATCTTTATGATTCAGGGTGCTTAATGTTGATGGCGGACGAGAACAATTGGGCTAAACTATGTTATGAATTTAACGGTGATTATGCTACGATTGTGTCTGTTGTAACAAAGAATGGCTCCTCCGATGATTGTAATTCTGAGCGCGTTGTGGTTGAAAACCCACATTTAAGAATCACGAAAATTGGGAGCATTATTTCATTTTACTATTCGCCCGATGGTGAGGATTGGAAGTTAGTCCGCTACTTTGGAATGGAAATTGCTGATCAGTTTATAGCAGGTGCACTGGCCCAGTCACCAATGGGATCAGGTTGCCGGGTCAATTTTAAATATTTAAACTTAACGATTCCCAATGAGGATAGCAGGTTTTAGGCATAAAAGAAGTCGCCATTTTGGCGGCTTTTTTGTTTTAACGATATAAGTTTCTTCTCCGAGTCTCAGGAAAGAGCTTCATTTACTAGAAGTTGTCGAGCAGCCAGGTTTAAAGTACCAAAGAACATAATGATGATCCCGTTCGGCAGATCAAAAAAAGATTTGACATGTAATGCGTTACACAAATTACAGTGTAATTGTAGAACATAACGACAATCATCTCATAAAACATCATTCGTTTAAACAAGGGAGACAGCATACTAATGGATAGAGATACTCAAAAAATTGTATTTATCGACATTGATGGAACACTTGTCGGTGATGACGGTATGGTGCCTGAATCGGCACAAAAAGCCTGCAAAATAGCACGCGAGAATGGTCATCTGCTTTATCTGTGTACAGGTCGTTCGAAAGCTGAAATCTACGACGCTATTTGGAATATCGGATTTGATGGTCTCATTGGAGCAGGAGGGGGATATGTAGAATCCGGAGATGAGATTCTTTATCATAAAAAAGTCACGCCTGAGGATGTTCGGCAAATGGTGGATTTCTTTAATACACATGGAATTGATTTTTATCTGGAGTCCAATTCGGCGCTCTATGCTAGCCAGAAATTAAGACCTCATCTGGAGAGGCGGATCTATGGAGATGTTGAGAACGACCCTGCAGCCAGAGAAAAAATGGAGCGTTCCCCCCACCCATTTATCGCGGGTTTGACATATGGAGAGACTGATTTGTATAAAGACGATGTCAATAAGGTTTGCTTTCTGGAAAGTGATGTACCCTTTGAACGCATCAAGGAGGAATTCCAGGGGAAATTTGAGGTCATCCAGTGCACCGTTCCGATCTTTGGTAAGGACAGTGGGGAAATGATGATTCCTGGTATTCACAAGGCAATCGCCATTGCTGATTTGCTGAATCATTTGGGCCTGCCCCAGGAACAGACGATTGCCATTGGAGATGGAATGAACGATGCCGAGATGCTCGAATATTGCGCCCTAGGCATTGCTATGGGTAATGCAAAGCCGGGTTTGATGGAAATTGCAGATGATATTACTGACAACGTTGAGGAAGATGGATTGTATAAAAGCTTTGTAAAATACGGTTTGATATTTGAATAATAACCGTGTTTGCCTCTTTGCAAGCGAAGATTATGCAAATTTGGGACATGGACAGGCGCCTATACTCTATAATTGCTGGTCATTTATGTACAATCGAAATGTGGAAGAGAATGGTATAGTTGGTGTATGTCGATCAGACCCTTCATAAAAAGGAGGAGTTAGCCCATGATCAAAAACATAATGAATTGGGAGACAGGCAAGTGGATTAGGAATTAAGCGCATATTTTGTTCCATGAAGCTTGAGGACTTGTCCTCAAGCTTTTTTTAGTATCCTCCTCTTCCTCAGGTGCGCTACACCGAACGGCCAGATACCGCTGTGACTGCTCTGCTGGATGGAAAGATTATCGTAATGGTAAATGGAACCTCCAACAATATTGATATGTCCGGGAATTTTTTTTGAATTTCTCGCGTCCAGTGAGAACTACTATCAGCAAACAATCATCATGATATTTATATTGACAAATTTATTTTCGTGATTTTTTAAAGTGAAAAATTACCGTATTTTAACCTTTCCCATAGCATATATCTGCTTACTTCTCTCGGTTACCATGTACCACGATCAAGCGTCCTTTAACAAAGACAAGCCCGTGAGTTCAATAATAAAACGAGACATGGAGATCAAAAAATACAACTGTTTACATTTCATATTATTCTTGCAGACTACATTTGTATTACTTATAATATATGAATAAGTGCTCATATATTAATTTCGATTGTAAATCATCAAAATTTTATAGAGGAGAGGGCAGGTAGATGAGTAAGAAAAGTCACACACACGACCGTAATACGGCATACGAACATGACTGCAACCAACATCATCAACATAATCATTCTAAAGGCAGTGAGCATTCACATGCTCACGGGCATGGGCATTCCCATAGCCACGGGCATTCTCATGGACATGGAGCGAACAAAAATGCTCTAAAGTTATCATTCTTTTTAATTGCTGGTTATATGATCATTGAATTTATTGGTGGAGTGCTGACGAACAGCCTGGCACTATTATCTGATGCGGGGCATATGTTGAGTGATGCGGGTGCATTGGGGTTAAGTTATCTCGCGATGACCTGGGGACAACGGCAAGCGAGCATGTCAAAGACGTTTGGATACAAACGATTTGAAGTACTGGCCGCTTTTATTAATGGCTTAGCACTTGCCCTGATATCGATTTATATTTTCTGGGAAGCTTTCAAACGGCTTTCTGACCCGCCTGGAATCATGACTTCAGGAATGCTGATCATCGCAGTGCTTGGCTTGCTCGTCAATATAGCTGCTGCTTTTATCCTTACGAGGGGAGATACATCTGAAAATCTCAATATTCGCAGTGCCTTTCTACATGTAATAGGGGATTTGTTAGGTTCTGTAGGTGCGATTGTGGCGGCATTGCTGATTATGTTCTTCGGCTGGAATTTGGCTGATCCGATCGCCAGTATTTTGGTGGCGGTTCTGGTGATTATCAGTGCTTATCGGGTAACTCGGGATTCTATTCATATTCTGATGGAAGGTACGCCGCTAAATATGAACACAGATCAAATTAAGCAATCCCTGCTTGATCTTGAGTATGTTGTAGAAGTGCACGACCTTCATGTATGGGCGTTATCATCAGATGTTCCGTTGCTGAGTTGCCATATCATCATTCAAGATCCAAAGTACAGTATTGTTGTGCTGGAGCGGGCACAGAGGTTGTTGAAAGAACGATACGAGATCAAGCATATTACAATACAGATTGATAGACCGGGAATCCCGTGTCATATTGAACATCATTAGCAAGAAACTCAGAAGAGATCTACGTGATGTGGGTCTCTTCTGCTGTTTCCAGTCTGGGAAATAAATACAGACTAGAACAAGCTACGTTTAGTAGTAAGAAGCAAATGATCGAACTGCTGATTACGAGCGGCGAGGAACCTATGCGCAAAATGATAATGCGGGAGATCCCTGTGCGCCACGCGTGGATCATCTGCACATCATTCATGCAGTGGAAGGCACTGCTTACTGTTCCGAATGCTGTGGCAGTGAAGATTCACGATTTGATTATTTGTAGATAACATATATCTGCAAAGTCTTTATAATATTCATGTAAAAAGGAGACTGAGACAATGTACAGCGAACCCTTTACCAATCAATGGAACTCGGGAACGTATGATGATAAGCTGAATTTAGTAGCTGAGCTGGGAGCAGGCCGGCTTCCGTGTCACGTTGGCTTAGCACTTCGACAGACCCACTTCGCTCAGGACAGATACTGGGGTTCGGGGCTGGCTGGACAAGTTCGCCGATTATTTCTTCTTGGACGTCACCCCGCAGACAAAGCATCCATCTACCGCGCCATTGAGGCAAAGGTCAAGCCATCCATAGACCTGGGAGGTCAATGGATGGCCGACACCAGCCGATTGCGCATCGTAGCCATCAAGGAACTCGCTTAAGTAGGACATATATGGATGTACTTGATTTACCTTGAAAGGGAAGCACCCCACTACAGCAGAAATGCTGTAGGGGTGTTTTTTTATGGTTTATCGCCAATTCAGTCTTCTCATAGCACTCTATAGTGATTCTGATTATGACGATAAGTAGTCTAAAAGTAGCGTTCTGTGAAGGATATCTCCTTGTATGGCTCCGAAATGCCACCTCATCACTTGCAGTTGAATACAGAGATAAAACAAGAAGAGCGATATTTTCCACCAAAATAGATAATAATATACCCCCTTTCTTGGATTTTTTATCTTTATAATGAAGACGCATCCATAACAATCAAAGGAGTTGATATGTTTTGACACGTAACAAATGCTTAAGAAGATTGTCCACCGCCATGTTAACGGTGCCTATGCTCACGATGTTCGCTTCAGGTGCAATGGCCGAGCAGGAAATGAACGGACATAAGCCTCCGGTTTCTACTGGAAGCGGCGTGTTTTATGAAATTTATATTAATTCTTTTTATGATTCGAATGGAGATGGACATGGTGATTTGAAAGGAATTACACAAAAGCTTGATTACTTAAACGACGGCAACCCCCGTTCGGGCAAGGATCTGCAGATCAGCGGCCTCTGGCTCATGCCCCTAAATCCGTCTCCAAGCTACCATAAATACGATGTAACCGACTACTATCAGGTCGATCCGCAGTATGGTAATCTGAATGATTTCCGCACCTTGATGAAAGAAGCGGACCGAAAGGGCATCAAGGTGATTATGGACCTTGTTATTAATCATTCGAGCAGTGAGCACCCTTGGTTCAAAGAAGGTAGCGTCAACCCGCAAAGCAAATACCACGACTATTACGTATGGGCAGATAAGAACACAGATCTGGATGAAAAAGGCTCGTGGGGACAACAGGTATGGCATAAGAATCCGAATGGTGAAGGGTATTTCTACGGCACGTTCTGGTCGGGAATGCCGGATTTGAACTTCGACAATCTCGAAGTTCGCAAAGAAATGATCAAGGTTGGCAAGTATTGGCTACAGCAAGGTGCAGACGGGTTCCGGCTTGACGCGGCGATGCACATTTTTAAAGGACAGACGAAGGAGGGTGCCGATAAAAACATCGCCTGGTGGAATGAGTTCCGTTCCGAGATGGAGAAGGTAAATCCAAATGTATATCTAGCGGGGGAGGTATGGGACAAACCGGAGACAATAGCTCCTTACTACGGACCACTTCACTCCCTGTTTAATTTTGACCTGGGCGGAACGATTTTGAACTCTATAAAAAATGGTCAGGATCAGGGTATTGCGACATTCGCCGAGAAAACGCTGAAATTGTATAAATCGTACAATAAGGCGGCACTCGATGCTCCATTCCTGAGTAACCATGACCAGACCCGTGTCATGAGTGAGCTGGGCGGGGATGTGCGAAAAGCCAAGCTGGCCGCTTCGATTCTTTTGACGTTGCCAGGGCAGCCGTTCCTTTATTACGGGGAAGAAATCGGCATGAAGGGAGAGAAGCCCGATGAGTATCTACGGGAGCCTATGCGCTGGTACAAAGGAGATGGCCCCGGTCAAACGACGTGGGAGGAACCCAAATACAACACAGGCGAAGTATCGGTCGAAGCGCAGCTACGCGACGATGATTCCCTGCTGGAAAGCTACCGCTCGCTCATCCGTCTGAGGGAAGAACATGAAGCCCTCCGCAGCGACAGTTTGGAACCGATCCAAGCAGGTTCTGCCAGCGTAACTGCATTTAAACGCACTTCAGGCAAAGAAACATTGTATGTATATCATAACCTGTCCGGAGAGCCGGTTACCCTGCAGATCAAAGATTGGGATAAGGGCAAGTGGAAAGTGGTCTTCTCCACCTCGAAGGATATGAAGGTGAAGAAAGGAACGGTCGTGATTCCAGCCTACGGTTCTCTGATTACCAAAGAAGACAGAAAGAGCTGAACATACGTAAACTAACCGTTCAAATGAAGCGGGATATATACCGATGAATTCGTGTTGGGGTGTTTCAGGAATAGGGCATCTACATTATTTATTCATTTTGTATAAATAAAAATGAACCAGAAACGAACGATCACATCCTCATCTAACCCCTGATTCCTGAAGTTCTAAGAGAATTAGGCAATCATTTAAGACAAATGATATAACGATCTACAGTACAGTTACTGCATAATTGATTTACACCCTATCAAATTAACTGATATATGGCATTGGTTTGAAACTAAGTTGGTCAATTCGTTCATTGGAAAGGAAGAGGAATAATGCAAAAACGAACGCTTGGGAAAAGCGATCTGAACGTATCCTCAATCGGTCTCGGCTGTATGGGAATGAGCTATGGTTATGGACCTGCTCTGGATAAGCAGGAAATGATCTCCGTTATTCGAGATGCCGTTGAACGTGGTGTTACTTTTTTTGATACCGCTGAAGTATACGGACCATATACCAATGAGGAGCTTGTCGGGGAAGCACTACTTCCTGTTCGGGATCAGATAGTCATTGCAACCAAGTTTGGCTTTAACATTCAGGATGGCAAACAGGCAGGGATGAACAGCCGGCCTGAGCATATTAAGAAGGTTGCCGAGGAATCCTTAAAACGTCTCAATACCGACGTGATTGATCTCTACTATCAACATCGTGTTGATCCCGATGTGCCAATCGAGGAAGTAGCAGGAGCAGTGCAGGATCTGATCCGGGAAGGAAAAGTTAAGCATTGGGGTCTATCCGAGGCTGGTGTGAAGACGATCCGCCGGGCACATGCAGTTCAGCCGCTCACTGCAGTGCAGAGCGAATACTCTCTGTGGTGGAGACGTCCTGAAGAAGAGCTTTTGCCAACTCTGGAGGAGTTGGGTATAGGTTTTGTTCCGTTCAGTCCTCTAGGTAAGGGATACTTAACGGGGAGCTTCGATGCCAATACCTCCTTTTCGGAGGGAGATTTTCGCAATACTCTTCCGCGCTTTACGCAGGAGGCGCTTGAGGCCAACCAGGCACTCGTAGATCTGCTAAAAGAAGTAGCGGAGCAGAAAAATGCGACACCTGCCCAAATTGCACTGGCCTGGCTGCTCTCTCAAAAACCGTGGATTGTTCCGATTCCTGGTACACGTAAATTAAGCCGCCTGAAAGAAAACTTGGGAGCGGCTAATATAGAACTTACCTCGGAAGATTTGATGAAAATCGATTCTGTTGCATCAAAAATCATACTGATGGGTGACCGATATCCAGAGGAATTGGAAAGAAGAACAGGCCTCTGAGTGCTCAACGACAGGAGGAGTTCGTATGAACAAAGTAATTCTGAACAATGGTGTTGAAATGCCAATACTTGGTTTTGGTGTTTATCAAATTAAAGATGCGAATGAGTGTGAACAATCTGTTTACGATGCTATTATGGCAGGCTACCGTCACCAACCATTCGGAGATGTATATGGTTCCTGGCGTGCGATGGAGGAATTGTATCGCGAGGGAAAAATCAAAGCCATTGGCGTGAGTAACTTCCAGATGGACCGTCTGGTTGACTTGATTGTCCATAATGAAGTCACGCCTGCAGTAAACCAGGTCGAAACGCATCCTTTCTGTCAGCAAATCCATAGTGCTGAACTTATGCAAGAGTACAATGTTCAGATTGAGTCCTGGGGACCCTTTGCAGAAGGAAGAAACAACATGTTTCAGAATGACGTTTTAACATCACTGGCTCAAAAGTACAACAAATCTGTTGCGCAGGTCATTTTACGCTGGTTGACGCAAAGAGAAGTTGTGGTAATTCCAAAATCGGTTCACAAAGAAAGAATTATTGAAAACTTCAATATCTTTGACTTTGAATTAAGTCAGGAAGATATGGAGAAGATGGCAATGTTAGATACAAAACAAAGCAGCTTCTTCTCGCATAATGATCCAGAAATGGTCAAAGCGCTTGGAAACAGAAGATTTGAGGATTAGTAGCTTCATCTCTATAACACGAAGTGCATTCACTACGCTTCACCTGAAGAAGAGAAGAAGTATACTTTTTCTCAAAATGTCGAGAATTCCCGTCTTTTTGAGACATGGGTTTCTCGACATTTTGAAGCCTCAACAAAGAGAATTAAGCGTTCAGTATCTATAATATTTTTCCTTAAGATATTTGATGTCTGCCCTAGGAGGAGAACCAAACATTCGAGAATATTCACGGCTAAATTGAGACGCGCTTTCATAGCCCACTCGAAAAGCGACATCAGCGGCATCTGCTGACTCAGATAATAGGAGACGGCGTGCCTCTTGCAAACGCAGTTGCTTTTGAAATTGAAGAGGGCTCATAGCGGTTACTTCCTTAAAGTTCCGGTGAAATGAGGAAACGCTCATACTGGCTAATTCGGCAAGCTCCTCGACCCGCAAAGATTTATCATAATGATGAATAATTTGTTCAATAGCCTCCCTGATTCGGTACGAGCTGCTTCCCTCCAACGCAATCTGTCCCAGTGTAACCCCATATTGGCCCTGTAGGAGCCGATATAGTATTTCTCTGATAAACATAGGAGCTAAAAACGGTATATGCTTCGGATTGTCCAGCAGACGGGCTAACCTAAGGATTGCATCCATCAGATCCGACTCCATCTGGCCGACAAATAAAGCCCGCTTCAAATTTCCCTTAGGCATTGGCTGAATTTCCAAGTCGTTTAAAATCTCTAAAATCTGGTTCTGTGTAAATTCAAGCTTAAAACTTAAGTAAGGGTCATCAGGCGAAGCTCTAATCACCTGGCCAACCACCGGCAGATTCATGGATGCAATCAGGTAATTGGCAGGGTTATATGTAAAACGTTCCTGTGCCAGAAATATTTCTTTCGAACCTTTAGTTATAAAACAGAAGCTCGGCTTGTACACCCCGTAGTCTGGTTCAGTTGTGTTGGAATAGCGGATAAAAAATAAAGAAGGGATCGCCGTCTTCTGAACTCCCTCCCCAAGGCAGTGACGCTGAATCAGCCTGGCAAGTTCATTTTGCTGACTACTTATTACCTGAGACATGAAGTACCTCCTTATTCGTTGATCATGTTCATTATAAGCCATCAGTATCTATTATAAGAATAGCCGTAAGAGAATCAGGCAATCATTCAAGATAAATGTGATAACGGTTTTAGTGAATAAACCTGAACACAGTGGATGAAAAATCATTTTTATTAAAATGACTGATTGAAAATATGTGAACAAAACCCTTTAGCATCGGAGTTGAATACGATGGAAAAATTAATCCAGTGGTATGAAAAAAGCCTGATTAAAAGGCTGGAAGTGCTCATTGATTTGGAAAAAGATGCTACTTTTAAAGAGATGTATCTGGAATACTTGAATCAACTTCAGTCCAAATAAAGTGGAATCCGATAAATTACAAAGTATGCAGAGGACATAGAGGAACTAAAAGGTCTATACGTCTGAAAAATGAAAATAAAAGCAGATAACAACGTATAAATAATCTATATTTTGACGAAATACGCTCTTTTGTTATTGAGAACAGATTATAATGTTTTAAATCATAAGCTAAAGTAGGGAACTTCGTGCCAATGAAAGATACGGTCGAGTAAAACCGAAATTCTATATGAAGAACGGGTGTAATATCGGTTGTCAGCTTTTGCGTGGTTTCGTTCTCTTTTATTCAACTCTGCTGAATAATCAAATTATTCTTATACTGCTTGGGAGTCAGGCCCGTGATTTTTTTGAATACCTTGGTGAAATAGCTTTGATCGTGAAAGTTGAGCAGGGAATAGATTTCGCTAATCGATAGGTCAGAGTAGACGATGAGATTCTTGGCCTCTTCGATTTTTTGGCGCTGGATATAGGCTTTTAGGGTCTCCCCCGTCTCTTCCTTAAACTTGTTGGACAGATAGGAGGGGCTGATGCGCAGCTGCTTGGCCAAGGATTCCAGCGTCAAGTGTTCATGCAGGTGGTTGAAGATATAGTCCTGGCATAGCAGGATCGTCTTCGAGAAGCTGGAGCGGTTGGCTTTGGTGACCCGTTCGGCAAAATCGGGCAAAATCTCTTCCAGCATCTTAGTGATGGAATCGATCTTCTTTAGCTCTTCGATATGCTGGATATAGGCATCGCTCAGGTTATAGGCGATTTCTGGGTAGAGTCCGCCCTCGATGGCCGCTCGGGTCGCCAGGGTGACTGCCGTAATCAGAAGATTTTTCTTGTTCCGCAAGGAGTCTCTTTTGGACAAGGTTCCGTAACTGCCTTCCTGGGAATGCAGCTTCATGTAATACAGCATTTTTTCAATATTCCCGGTTTTAAGATGTTCCCAGATCTTCCTCTCGGCCAGAAAGGAGCTGTGGTAATCACTGTTCTCCCGCTGCTCGATAATTTTGAGTTCAATCACTTCAGAGATTAGGGAAGGATTCAGGTTCTCGTTATCCTGTTTGACCTTATTTAAGGACAAGGTTTCGTTGTAGAACAGATGATGCAGCAGGATCGCGGTATTAAACAGCTGGTTCGTATCAAAAGCATCTTGCTGTTCAGACGGCTCAATCAAGGTGTTTGTCGAGACATATTTTTCGGAGTGCGGCCACAGAATGATCCGTTCATTCTCATGCTCTGGATGGGGGAGCATGGCAATAATGTCCTCATGGTTATTGATATAAACCATCTGTACCGGCTTGCTCAAATTCAGGGAGAATAAGTGGTCAATCAATGTCTGGGGCAGCATCTCCCGGATCATCAGAGAAGAATAGTTATTGCTGAAGGTCTGGGATCTTTCCCAGCCTTTTTTTATAAAGAAGATCGGAATATGGATCGCGTTATAGACGAGCTTGCAGAGGGTTTCTAGGTCTCTTTGAGATGGGTTCATGGTGTTCCTCTCCATAAAAAAAATTATAAAATTACAACTTTTCCTTAAATAATACCATAAATCATGAACAAATATATTTAAACTGTAAACAAATAAAACGCTTTCCGAGTTGGGGCAAGGTTCTAATCAAGCTCTAATGTTAAGAAGATTTGAAAACGCTTTTAGGGGGAAGTAAAATGGCAGTGGTAGAAGCAGACTTGAAGAAGGGTAAGCAGGCTGTAAGCTCAAATCAGAAATTGTCTTTGTTGGAGAAAGTAAGTTACGGTTTGGGGGATGCGGGTTCCAACTTGATTTACACAGTTATTACGACCTACTTGACCTTTTACTTTACGGACGTGTATGGACTCGGGGCGGCTGCGGTCGGTACGCTGATGCTGATCGCCAGATTCGTCGACATGATCGACAGCCCGATCTTCGGGGTACTGATTGACAGGACCAATACAAAATGGGGGAAATCAAGACCCTGGATTCTCTGGTCCAGCTTTCCTTTTGCAATCGTTTCCATATTGCTCTTTATGGGGCCAGAATTAAGCGCTTCCGGCAAACTTGCATACGCTTACATTTTTTACATCGCGGCGAACGTGCTGTATGCGGCCGTCAATAATCCACTGACGACGATGTTGCCAAGCATGTCGAGCGATGTCCAGGAGAGAACCGTGGCCAATACGTTCCGTATGATTGGTGGACAGGTTGGCGGCTTGATCGTTAACCTCACGCTGCTGCCGCTGGTCGCCTACTTTGGTGCTGGGAATCAGCAAAAAGGCTTCTTCTATACGATGACGCTCTTCGCTATTATGGGATTGATCCTGTTCATCGTCACATTCCTGAACACCAGAGAGCGTGTGCAGAACATCGCCGGACAGGACCAAAGCCTTTCTGTGAAGGAAAGTCTGAAAGCGATCAAAGGAAATCGTCCGTGGATGGCCGTTTCTCTGCTCGGTATCGTCTTTTTCCTGATGTATATCATGAAGCTCTCCGCAGGCATTTATTACATGACATACACCTTGGAGAAACCTGAAATCGTTTCCTTGGTAAATACGCTGTCGATGGTAACGGTGATCGGAATGCTGGCAGTTCCTTTCTTGTCCAAACGGTTCAGTAAAAAATCGCTGATTATCACAGGTATTGGCATCAATATTATCGGGCAGCTCATTATCTATGTGGGTGGACACAATGTCGCCATGATTATCTTGGGAACGATCGTCGGCGGTATCGGTTTGGGACTCCCGGGCGGATTGCTGTTTGCCCTTATGGCAGATACGGTTGATTATGGCGAATGGAAATCGGGTATCCGCGCCCAAGGTATTCTTGTCTCGGCTGCCGGTATCGGGATCAAGCTTGGCTCCGGTCTGGGCAGCGCCATTCCGGCCTGGCTGCTTGCAGCCGGCGGGTATGTCGCCAAGCAAAAGCAAACCGATTCTGCATTGCAGATGATTACGCTTAACTACATCTGGCTGCCGATTGTCTTCAGTGTATTGTCGATTCTGATCATGGTCTTTATCTACAAGTGGGATAAGCCTCATGATGAAATCGTGGCCGAATTGGAGGCTAGAAGAGCTCAAGTGTAAAAATACTGGTATAAGAGATGGAGTAGCTCCCCGGAGGAAGATGCCCCATCTCTTGTAAAGATAACAGGATAGGAGAATGCTTATGTATCTTGCAATCGATATAGGAGGCACCTTTATAAAATATGCGCTGATGGATTCAGCTGGAACGATCGTGACTAAAGGCAAGCAATCAACACCTAGAGTACATTTAGCAGGATTTATGGATAAATTGTATTCCATTATAGAGGGGCATGATTTGTCTGCGGTTAAGGGAATCGCCCTTAGCTGCCCGGGAACGGTCGATGCGGCCCGGGGCGTCATCTACCATGGCGGTTCTTTGCCTTTTCTGCACGAGGTCAATTTAAAACAGGAAATTGAACGAAGATACGGAATAGACGCTTTCGTCGAAAATGACGGAAAGAGCGCGGCTCTGGCCGAACTCTGGCTTGGAAGCGTGAAAAACGCCAAAGATTCCGTGGTGTTAATTCTCGGAAGCGGGATCGGCGGCGGTATTATCATTGACGGTAAGCTTCACCGCGGGGTCAATCTCTCCGCCGGAGAAGTCAGCTATATCATGCATCAATTCAATCCCGAAACTAAGACGGGACAGTACTTTGGACTGGATTGCTCTGCGGTCAACATGATCCGCCGTATTGCCGAAATCAAGAAAGTCGATTCCGCTGACGGAGAAGTGATATTTGAATATATTATGCAAGGGGACGCAGAGGCCAATGCGATTTTTGATGAATATTGCCTGTACCTGGCCATTCAAATATTAAATCTGCAGTACATTCTGGACCCCGAAGTTATCGCGATCGGGGGCGGAATCAGCGCGCAGCCCGTTCTGATTGAACGGATTCAGCGGGCGATCGCCGACGTGAAAGAGGCCAATCCTCTGCATATCGCAAATCCCAAGGTGGTAGCCTGCCAATTCCGCAACGACGCCAACCTGTACGGGGCGCTGTATCATTATTTTGTCAGTAAAGAAAAGCTCGTCAATTCTTAAAGTCAGGTCTGGAAGTAAAATGCATTGAACAAGTCCGCAAGGAGAGTTACGATGACATTATGAATTGGGATTATTGGTTGTAGAAATGGTCCGACATAATCAGCGTTTTGCGGATTTATGTGTATAATATGTAATAAGCCTCAAACACGAAGATCCTTTGATGTCCGTCGAAGAAGGGTTTAATCGTGTAGTAACCAATCTGCAATCGATTTTGACCCGTGAGCAACCGCTTGATATGTGGTGGGCTTAAATCAGGAGTGAAAGGAAAATGAAAATGGGCAATCGGATATATAATGTAGTCATTATCGGTTATGGAGGCATGGGAAGCTACCATGTTCAATTAATCGAACCTATTCAGCAGCTTGCCATTGGCGGTGTATATGATATTGTCGATTACCGAATGGAACTGGCTGCCGCTGGCGGCTATAAAACCTACGAAAGTCTGGAGGCCGTTCTGGCCGATCAGGCCGTGGATATTGTTTTGATAGCAACGCCTAATGACGTTCATAAAGAAATAGCGATCCAGGCACTGCAAGCCGGAAAACATGTCATTTGCGAAAAGCCGGTTACGATAACGAGCACGGATTTCTTGGATATTGTCGAGGTGGCGAAGAAAGAAAACCGCGTATTTACGGTACATCAGAACCGCCGATGGGATGAAGACTTCCGAATTATCAAAGATATGATCGGCAAGAAGACCGTGGGCGAGCTTTTCCAAGTGGAATCGCGGGTTCAGGGGGCTAACGGCATTCCGGGTGACTGGCGGCAACTGAAGGCGTACGGTGGAGGAATGCTACTGGATTGGGGAGTGCATCTGTTGGACCAGCTGCTTCAGATTACGGACAGCCAAATAGAAAGCGTAGCTGCTAAGTTAAGCTATATTTTGGGAACTGAAGTGGATGACGGCTTTACCAGCTTTATTGAGTTCAAGGACGGCCTGACAGCGGTCATTGAAGTGGGTACGACCAATTATGTAAAGCTGCCGCGTTGGTATATTAAAGGAACCGAGGGTACCGCAGTGATCCGGGATTGGGACTTGAGCGGAGAGATCGTCACCCGAAATCCGGATGTTGCTCATGTGGAACCAAAACCGATTCAAGCAGGCCAAGGATTGACGAAAACGATGGCGCCACCGTCAGAGGAATCCACCCTGAATTTTCCAATTGAAAAAATACCTGCGGTAGCAGAAAGCTTTTATGAAAATTTTGTCTCTGCCATCGAAGGAAAAGCGGAGCTTGCGATCAAAAGCGAAGAAGTGCATCGTGTGCTGGTACTGATTGAGACGATTTTTGAGGCGGCAGCAACCAAAAGCGTGATTCGAAGAACGATTTAAATCAGCTCTATTTTCCATTCGCCATAAGTGAGATATATAGGATCCTATATTTTGAGAACCTGGACCGGTTGAGGATTTTTCCGGAGCCATGGGGCACGCGCATGCCATTTTGATTGATGACAGCGGCTTTCGGATCGGCGGCACGGACCCCCGCTGCGATGGAGCGGCCATCGGCTGGTGATCCAGGAACGGGGCATGGCCCTAACAGTACACATTAAAAACACCCTGATCGGGGAGGAACTGTTTTCTTTCCTTCATCAGGGTGTTTTTTGCTGTCACTTTGCCGCCTGAGGCCCGCGGATACCAGGAGGAATAACACTGTAAGATTATAGGAAGAATAGGGGGGAATTCAATTTTATTTATAGTATAATGGTTACTTCAATATGGGATGGAAAACAGGGAAAGAGGGAACGGATGCCTACTATACTGGTTGCTGACGATGATGCGAACATTCGCGAACTCGTCTGTTTATTTCTACGCAACGACGGATTCGAAACAGCCGAAGCCGCGGACGGCAAGCAAGCACTGACCGTCTACGACTCAACGCATGTCGATCTCGTCGTGCTCGATATTATGATGCCGATTATGGATGGTTGGACGTTATGCAAGGAACTCAGAAGAGCCAATCCTGATCTTCCGTTACTTATGCTGACTGCGAGAGGCGAAACATGGGAGAAAGTGAAAGGGTTCGAACTTGGAACGGACGATTATTTGACGAAACCATTCGATCCGTTGGAGTTGACGGCTCGTGTCAGGGCATTATTGAAACGATACCGGATTGGCTCCACACAGACGATTCAGTTCGGCAACGTCATCCTTGATCGGCAGACCTATAAGGTGATGAGAGGGACGGAGTCGCTCACGTTGCCGCTCAAGGAGTTCGAATTGCTGTATAAGCTCGCTGGAACACCCGGACAAGTCTATACGCGTGAGCAGTTGATTGATCAAATCTGGGGGATTGATTACGCTGGAGATGATCGAACGATAGACGTACATATTAAACGCCTGCGAGAACGTTTCGCCACTACAACCGATTTTCGGATCGAAACAGTGCGCGGGCTTGGCTACCGGCTTGAGGTTTACGAATGATCAGATCCTTATATATACGTGTTGTCCTAACATTTCTGGTCTCCGTCATCGTGGGCATAATCATTGCTTTTTTAATTACATTTTGGGTGTTTGAGGAAAAATTGAACGAAAATTTGCAAACCACCTTACTTAACTTTGGTCAGGACATCGTCCGGGTTTACGAAACCATTCCGTTACGTGAAGCGAACTTGTTCGTAAGTGGAATGAAACAACTCGATTCCTATCATATTCGAATTTTCGATGAAACGGGTCAGTTCCAGTCTTACGGAACGCTTAACGGACAAAATCCTGCGACTGTGACGATGGATCAAGTAAAGAAGGTATTGGGTGGAGAAGTTGTTCAAGTCAATCCGAGTACTGTTGCAACGAACCTCTTGGGACTGCCATTAAAAACGGAAATGGGAACGAAAGCGATGTTTGTGGAGCCGCTCACGTCTCCTTCCTCCACTTTTGCCGTAAAATGGTTACTTACTTTTTTGACCTATTCGTTGATCGCAGGAAGCTTATTGATCCTGGTTGCCGCCATATTCCTGATCAGGCCGATCAAAAAGCTGACAACAGCGACCAAGCGAATAGCAGCGGGAGATTTCAACGTAAAGCTGAATATTAAGCAAAAGGGTGAGCTAGGTACCTTGGCTCGCAGCTTCGAAGAAATGATGCACGATCTGCAGCAACTTGAACAGATGCGTAAGGAATTTGTATCGAACGTGTCGCACGAAGTTCAGTCGCCGCTCACCTCGATATCCGGTTATGCTTTGGCGCTCAAACAAGTGGATATTGCAGATCACGAGCGAAGCCGTTATCTCGATATTATCATCGCTGAAGCAGGTCGAATGTCCAAGATGAGCGATAGCCTGCTCAAGCTAAGTTTGCTTGAATCACAGTCCCGGCAACTGCGGCTCATCACCTTCAGCCTTGATGAACAGATCAGACGAGTCATCGTGGCGATCCAGCCGCAATGGTCGGCTCGCAACATCCGTTTCGACCTCAATTTGAAAGCCGTTCAATTAATGGCTGATCACGATCTATTAAACCAGGTATGGACGAACATCATTGGCAATAGCATCAAATTTTCCATGGATGGCGGCATTATTAACGTCAGCATCAAACAAGATATCAAAAATGTGACAGTCCGAATATCCGATACGGGCATTGGTATTTCCCCCGAGGACCAGAAGCGTATATTCGAACGGTTTTTTAAGGCCGATCGTTCCCACAGTCGCAAGTATGGCGGTAGCGGTATGGGACTTGCCATCGTTAAACAGATCGTATCGCTTCATCAAGGCGACATCCGAGTGGAAAGCGAGCCCGGCCGAGGAACGACCGTCATTGTCACCTTGCCAATCATAGCGCCGACAGATTAGTTAGATTCATATGGCACCATTCGGATGGTCTAAACTGCATTCTCCATGCTACGGCATCATGTGTAAGCTTCCTTGCATGTGACGTCGCAGCATTTTTTGCTTGTTCATACTCCGTTCATATTGTCGTCATAGGGAGTACATCTTCGTCGTATAAGCTATCCTTAACAGCACATATTAAAGTAGCCGAATAAACAGATGAGGTCAGGAGAAGATGAGAGTGGAACACAGAGAGGCCATAAAAAGGAGGGTAGGCACGAGTACAGGTAGATAACGAGCTTCAAAGGTCGCTCAAACCCCTCGTGCATAAATGATGAAAAAAATACTTACCATTATACTTAAATCCATAGGAGTTATAGCAATAGCCATAGTGCTTTTTCTAGCCATTGTTTTTATCGTTAATATGATCTCGAACAAATCGGAGCAAGGAAAAATAGAACCCTATGGCCAGTTAGTACCTGTAGATGGGAAACATATGAATGTTACCATTCAAGGAGAGGGCGAAGAAACAGTCGTGCTCCTGCCTGGTTATGGAACAGCAGCACCAGCTCTTGATTTTAAGCTGCTAGTAGATGAACTATCTCCATTTTACAAAGTTGTCGTGATTGAGCCTTTCGGTTATGGATTAAGTGATGAAACCGAAAAAGAGCGAAGCACTGAGAATATTGTAAGTGAAATTCATGAAGCTTTACAGCAGCTTAATATTGACCGTTACACGCTAATGGGCCATTCCATTGCGGGCATTTACGGACTGGATTATGTGAACAAATATCCAAACGAAGTGAGTGCATTTGTCGGAATCGATAGCAGTGTTCCAACACAAGGTGGGATGGATGTTAAATTCCCAATAAAAACGTTTGAATTTCTTAAAAAATCAGGTCTCTTAAGAATGATCAAGAATCTAAGTGGTGATCCATATGCTTCATTATCATTTGATGATCAAACCAAAGAACAAATGAGAATGATTTCGAATAAAAACGGCAATAATGCCACGACCTTGAATGAAATGGAGCATATTTCTTCTAATTTTAAAGCAGCTGAAAATTTAACATTCCCAAAAAATCTTCCCGTTATATTCTTTTTACAAGCGAATAATACAGATATTAAAGGATGGTTACCACTGCATGAAGAGCAAGTCAAAAATTCTGTACATGGAAAAGTGATGACATTTGAAGGAGGACATTATTTGCACCATACCAGGTCAAAGGAAATCGCTGAAAACTTCAGGGGATTTATGGAAGGAATAAAATAAGTGCGATGAAAAAGGCACCTTCACTATTTTGTACAAATGTATAAGTGATATAAAAACCGTCCTTTGGTAATATCCCCTTCAAGTAGACACTCAAAAAAGTCCACATGGTATCATGTTGAGGAGTTGTGTTTAATAAAACGGTATGATAATATACATTTACTTTAATGATTGGGGTTGAGAAGAATAATGTAGGATTTTCTTGCTGATCTATAAACTAATAAAACATTTAGTGCGATTGGTTTCGCATGTTTTATTGCTTTATAAGCAAGAAAGTTACATTTTCTTTTCACTCAAACATTAGGTCCTTAATCATCTGCCTTCCATTGGGAGGCTGGTTTTTCTGTATCTATTTGAGCTGCGAGAAATTAACTTTCTTGCGGCTTTTATTTTTTTTATACAGGAGGACAACTTGATGTCATTAATTAATGTTACCAACCTGACGTTTGCCTATGAGGGCAGCTACGATAACATATTCGAAAACGTGAATTTTCAGATCGACACCGATTGGAAGCTGGGGTTTACGGGAAGGAACGGAAGAGGGAAGACCACATTTCTTCAGTTACTGCTCGGCAAACATGAATACAGTGGAGCTATCTCTGCTAATGTCAATTTTGAATACTTTCCGTATCCTGTGCCAAACAAGAATGATCATACGCTGGATGTAATCAACGAAATCTTTCCGGACTATGTTCACTGGCAATTCATGCGTGAGCTCTCGTTGCTGAAGGTTGATGAAGACGTTCTATATCGTCCATTTGCTTCTTTGTCAAACGGTGAGCAGACGAAAGTGCTCCTGGCCGCCTTGTTTATTAAGGAAAACAGTTTTCTGTTGATCGATGAGCCTACGAATCATCTGGACATGAATGCTAGAAAATGGGTCAGTAATTATCTGAATACCAAAAGCGGATATATTCTGGTATCTCACGACAGATCCTTTCTGGATAACTGTGTGGATCACATCCTGTCCATCAACAAAACCAACATTGAGATTCAAAAAGGTGATTTTTCCAGCTGGTGGGAGAATAAGAAGAGACAGGATAACTTTGAATTTGCACAGAACGAGAAGCTTAGAAAAGACATTAAGCGCCTATCGGATTCTTCCAAGCGTACGGGGAACTGGTCTCACGAAGTGAAAAAACCAAAAACGGAACCAGAAATTCCGGCTCCAAGGTAGATAAAGGCTATATTGGCCATAAGGCTGCCAAGATGATGAAACGTTCTAAATCCATTGAGCAAAGACAGCAATTGGCGATTACCGAAAAGTCCAAACTGCTGAAAAATATAGAAAGCTCGGACACCCTGGAAATCTCACAGCTTGCTTATCATAAAAATGTGCTTGCTGAGCTTGAACAGGTCACTATATTTTATGGAGAAAAGCAGGTTTGTGCAGACGTGAGTTTTACGATTGAACAGGGGGAGCGAATCGCGCTTTCGGGTAAAAATGGCTCCGGAAAATCAAGTATCCTCAAACTCATCTGCGGCGTGGATATAGACTACACTGGCAGCTTCACAAGGGACAGTCAGCTAAAAATATCCTACGTGTCCCAAGATACCTCGCATTTGCAGGGCAGTCTGACAGATTACGCCCGGGACAACGGGATTGACGAGAGCCTTTTCAAATCTATTCTGAGAAAGCTTGATTTCTCCAGAGTGCAATTCGAGAAGGATCTATCCGCTTATAGCGGCGGCCAGAAGAAGAAGGTACTGATTGCCAAAAGCCTGAGCGAGCAGGTTCATCTGCATATCTGGGATGAGCCGCTGAATTTCATCGATGTCATTTCCCGTATGCAAATTGAAGAACTGCTACTGGAGTATTCGCCAACGATACTTTTTGTGGAACATGACAGCGAGTTCTGCAACAATGTCGCAACAAAGATGGTTGAGCTTTGACCAGGGATAGAGACGCAGGGAGGTCGGGAGCCAATGAGCGTGATTGAAGCCTATATCACCAATCTTGGCCGCTACAACAAGGGCCATTTGGACGGGGAGTATTTAAGGAGTTCTCGACTCGTGGGCGCTACGTACGAAGGGCCACATCCTTTAAAGGAAGTGTGAATTAACGGCTGTCCCTTGGTAATAATATTTAGGAGAGTGTGTTGTGAGCGAGAACAACCAGTTGCGGGATGTGTTTGACGCGATTGCAGATCCAACTAGGCGCCGACTGATTCGTCTGTTAGCAGAGGCATAGAAACGAGATTCAGGCTAAACGCCTCTCCACTCAGAGAAATTCAAGATTGAGTGGCTGTCTACAGCAAGTTCTGGAGTACGAATATGTTGCGCTTGAACCAACTATTAGAGGAGGAAGCAGAATGAGTTTAACATTATCCTTGGATTTTCAGTTCACGACATCGATCAAGAAAGTTTGGTCCGCCTTAACCGATTCAAGCAAGCTTGCCAAGTGGGTCATGGAAAATGATTTTAAGCCCTTCGTTGGACACCGTTTTCAGTTTCGCACGCAGCCGACCGAATGGTGGAATGGAATTATTGACGGCGAAGTGCTTATCGTGGACGCACCAAACCGGTTGTCCTATACTTGGGAAAGCGGAGAGAAGCACACGGTTACCTGGAAGCTACAGGATTTAGGGGACGGAAAGGTTAACCTTCATCTCGAACAAACCGGAATCTCAAATGATCAAGCACTCGCAGGTGCTAAGTATGGTTGGAGTAATTGGTTCGGCGAGTTTGAAAAGGTGTTGGAACAATAATCGCATTGGGTACTAAAACATCTCCTTCCCCAATGCTAAATTAATGGGTACGATAGTGAAATAGCCCAACATCATAAAACAGATCACTTAATGGTATCTATATGCCCATCAAGTGATTTGTTTTTACATGATGAGTTAATTAATTATTTTCAAGTTTAAAAACTTTACTGACGGAAGATGTCAGTAAAGTTTTTTTATAATAGGGTATATCGATTAATTAATTACAAAAGGAGTGTGTATTATGCATACAAAAAAAGTATATCTTTATGTATTTGATACGATGTCAGACTGGGAGGTAGGTTATTTAATTGCTGAACTAAACTCGGGAAGGTATTTTAAAAAAGAATTAGCGCCTTTAGAGGTGGTTGCAGTAGGCGTTGATAAAAATCCTGTTACTACAATGGGAGGATTGAAAATACTACCTAGTATTTCTATTGATGAGTGTATTTTGGAAAGTACTGATGTTTTAGTTCTTCCAGGCGGTAATACTTGGATAGAAGCAATTCACGAACCTATATTGAAAAAAGTTTCTAAATCTTTAAAAGAAGGTACTGTTGTTGCGGCGATTTGTGGTGCAACAGTGGGACTTGCAAAGATGGGATTGCTAGACTCAAGAAGGCATACAAGCAACAATCTGGAATATATGAAAATGATTTGTCCTAATTATATTGGAGACAAATATTATGAAATGGAGCCAGCAGTAACTGATGGGAATTTAGTTACTGCATCAGGAATAGCTCCGTTGGAATTTGCGATGCATGTATTGAAGGTGCTAGATGTATTTGCACCAGAAACATTACATTCATGGTTCAATCTTTATCAGACTCATGAACCAAAATACTTCTTCGAGTTAATGAATTCTATCAAATAGCTGATAAGTAAACCAAAATACAATTGATAGTAGTAGTGATTAAGACTTTATTTTCGAATGTCGGGCCTGGTTGTTTTACGCTTCTTCCTCAATGACTCCCAAAGCGCGGTTCTTCTCTTTAAATCGCTCATTGTGGGAGGATACATACGCCATAATAGGCGCTTCCGGGTCCATATACAGCTTGGCACTGTTCAGGGCCAGAATGCCACTGGTGAAGGTGCCTGCGATCAGTTCAACCTTGTTGTCGTAAGCTACAAAGTCTCCTGCGGCGAAGACCCCAGGGATGTTCGTCGTCATTCCCTCTCCAACCTGCAAGTTCCATTCACCAAGGTCCAGGCCCCATTCCCGTATCGAACCGTAATCGCATTTCATCCCATGATTGACGATCACAGCGTCGACCTCTAGCTGCTCACGCTCATTGGTCTCCGTATGAGACAGGGTTACGCTGTCAATGCTGGTCCCGTTGCTGCTATGGAGCGCTTCAACCGTATAAGGCGTGCAGACCCGAACGGAGGAATTTTTCATCGTCGTGACACTTCGTTCCAAACCGCCGAAGCTATCTCGTCGGTGCACGATGGTCACGCTCTCGGCTATTGGCTCCAGCTCATTGGCCCAATCCACCGCAGAATCGCCCCCGCCCGAAATCAGTACCCGTTGTCCGCGGAAATGTTCCAGCTCCTGCACAGTGTAGTACAGGTTGGTTACTTCGTAGCGGTCGGCACCATCCAGCTCCAGCTTGACCGTTTGGCGAGCGCCATAGCCGATGGCGAGAATGACCGTTCTGGTCAGATGTTGTTCACCGCTCTGAGTCGTGAGGAGGATGGTGCCATTCACCTGTGGATCAAAGCCCGTCACACGCTGACCAAGCACAATCACAGGATCAAACGTACGTGCCTGTCCGATGAGCTGCGCAATGAGTTGCTCGCCGCGAATGGGCGGCATGGCCCCGACATCCCATATCATTTTCTCCGGATAGGTCAGAACCCGTCCGCCCAGCTCTGGCTGAGCTTCTATAATCTTCGTTTTCAGTTCTCGCATTCCGCTGTAAAAAGCAGTATATAGTCCGGCGGGTCCGCCGCCAATAATGGTTACATCAAATAATTCAAGAGATTCTGTCATCGTTAGCCTCCAAACTGAATCGGATCGTTATAAAATTACTTCTTTAAAATGACGGGAAGCTCTTTAATCAGCTCTTCCCTTGCAAGCGGGTCTGTTGTAATGCCTAGTCCGCCATGGATGAAATACACTTTATCGGCTTTGATTGCGGGCAGACTGCTCCAAATAGGTCCTTTAATCATATTTTTGACTTCCGCCAGCTCGGCATCATCAAAGTACACAATAAAGATTCGGTCACCGGAAATCTTGGGAAGCAGCTCGGCAGAAATATTGGCATAGCCGTAATCATCCGGGTTTTCGATCATTTTCTGAATGGCAGGAGTAGGCTGGAAGCCTTCCTTGTGGTAGACAAAAGTCGTCAGATAGCTGGTGGTGTAGACGCTCAGTCTTTTCTGGCCGACCATATACTGGTACACGGAAGCCGTTTCGCCTTTCTTGATCGTTCCATCCAGCTGCATCGCTTTCCACATATTGACAATATCCGCGTTATGACGGGTGAGGAAATCTTCAGCTTGCTTTTCATAGCCGAACCAGTCGCCAATCCGCTTAATACGGACGGGCATCGGGTCCCATTCATTCGTCAGGATGACGGGAGCGATCTTGGATAACGTCGCGTTATACTTCTCGTCCGTGGTAGAGGTGATGATTAGATCCGGCTTCAGCTCAATGAGCTTTTCCATGTTGGGTGGCCAACTGATATCTGCGATATCCTTCACTTCATCCTTATACACGGAATATTGCAGACCCCCCTGAACCAAACCGACAGGCTTGATGCCGAACAGCAGCAGGTCACCAACCGTATTATCCGTGTAAACGATCCGCTTGGGCGATTTCGGAATTTCTACCTGTTTGCCGTAAGCGTCGGTTACGATATGGGTTCCTGTTTCCTCCGTTTGGCCTGCTGTAGCGCTTTTCTTCTCTGACGGTGCAGACGGACTGCTGCAAGCTGTTGTGACTAAAATAAGTAGGCATAAGATGAAAAAGGTTGTCGACTTGCCTGTGTTGCGAAACATTGCAATCCCCCTGTATGTAAATGCAGTCATTGATAATCATTATCAATAAACCAAGTGTAATACCGGACAGGGCTGTAATCAATGGAAGAATGGGACGTTTTTTTTGTAGGATCAGGCTGTTAAGAACAGAAGCAGTCATTGAAATTCATAGGTGTATTAGGTATGATGAATCCAAATGATAATCATTCTCAAATAAGGAGCGTTAAGTTTTGGATCTAAATCACATCAGAGCCGATTATTCTATTCCCAGTACCTATTTCGAGCTTCATGGACTAGTTCACAGAACATTTTCCGGTAGGGATAGAATTCCGCTTCAAAATATAGATACGGGTTTGCTAGTCGTTGTTGAAGAAGGGGAAGGGACACTCGACTGCAATGGCAGTGAGCACCCATTGCACTATGGAGTTCCATATGCCATAAATTCGGGACACACGGTGAAAATCACAGCAAACGACGATACAGTATTGTCATTGTGGCTGATTGCTTTTTCTCCGCATGGCCCTACGGGAAGCTCGCTTGAACCCCTTATGGAAACACGGGAGCAGAGCGTACCAGATTACAGATCCATACTGCAAAAAATAAAAGCCATCGAAAAACGCCGCCATGCGCAGGCCACGAAGGAACAGATTGTGGTACACATTCAATTCCAAAAACTGATGGGGATGATTGCAGAAGAAACAAGCGCTCTTGAGCAGGATACCGCAAGCCACAATACCAAAGCGAATGTATTGGAGATTATTGCCCAGTTGCAGAGACGCTATGCCGAAGAGATTACCGTGGATGAGCTTGCGGCCCAGGCGCGGATCAGCAAGCGGAGGTTCACCCACTGGTTTAGGCAGCTGACGGGAACAAATCTGTCCGGTTACATGACAACCTTGAGGATGGAGCATGCCAAGCGTATGCTGCTGCGCGGAGAGCGCATGAAGGAGGTGGCGGCGCTGGTCGGCTACGGGGACGAGTTCTATTTCAATCGGCGGTTTAAGCAGATGGAGGGCGTCTCCCCGGGACAGTTCATTCTGAACCATAGAAAGAAGCCGATCAATATTTGTGCGATGAGCTGTCTGGGTCATTTGCTCGCGCTTGGTATACGTCCGGCTGCGGTTGCTAAAAATTTATCGAATGATCATTACCTACGGAAATTGAGTGCGGATATTCACAAGGTTAACAGCGTGCCGCTGGACCCGCAGGAAATTGCTTATTTGCAGCCGGAGTTTATTCTGGTCGGGAGTCAGGAGGAATACGACGCATTGTCGACGATTGCGCCCACTCAGATTTTTTCGCAAAATGATCATAAGCCGTTCGAATTGCTTCGCAAGCTGGCAGAGACTTTCGGTAAAGGTCCCGAAGCGGAACGGGTTATTCGATCGTACAATCGTAAGGTACAGCGCCTAAGGCCCAAATTAAACGGTATTGTTCAGAGCACGGATACATTTGCGACGATGGAAATTCGAGACGACTCGGTCTATGTATTCGGTAATTACTGGTGCAGGGGAGCTTATAATCTGTATGACGGGCTTGGGTTACATGCGCCGGATATCATTCAGAAGGAATTGATTGATCGACAGGCTTACCGACTTATTACTGAGGAGCAAATACAATCCTACGCAGGGAATCATCTGTTCGTGACGGTAGTTGATCCCGAGCGTTATGAGCGTCTATGCAGTATGAAGTGGTGGCAGGAAATGCCTGCGGTGAAGCAAAATCAGGTTTACATTACCGACTACTCTGAGTTTGCTGTGACGGACCCCATTTCGATGCCCTACCAATTGGATATTCAGATGAAATTGTTGCTGGAGCGGAAGAATTTACTCAAGCTCCCTTAAGGCTCCATCGACTGCCGATCTCCCTTTGCCAGCCGTACTTACTACTATTAATTGGGGTGAGCTACAGGTCGCAAGAGATAATGAACGCAAGCATTCAAAAAATACATGTTGAAAATAGTACCATATCGTACTATAATTTTAGTACGATATGGTACTATTTTCGAGAAAATGGAGGTGCAAATGGGAATTATAAAAGGAAGATCTGTTTTTTTATCAGCATCAATAGATGCATTGCTGGCTAGAATAGTTTCAAGAAAACACAGGGAATCTGAGGTTGATACTTTAACAGCAACACAAGCAAGGATTTTGTTTTATCTTTGGACAAAAGACGAAATACCTATACATGAAATCTCAAGGATTACCAATCTTCAAAAGTCAACTTTAACGAGTATATTAACTAAGTTGGAAAAAGCAGGACATATCAGTTTTATGCCTTGTCAAACAGACAAACGGAAAACAATAGTTAAAGTAGTGAATAGAAATGAAAATCTAGTGGAATTGAACAAAAAGATTATTGATGAAGTCGGAGAGACTTTTTACAAGGGATTTAGCGAGGATGAAATAGCATTGTATCAAAGTTTCTTAATAAGAACTTTAGATAATCTGATAGAATGCGAGAATGAAAAAAAATGAGAATCTATTCAAGGAGAGAGAGTATGAATAAAAAACTAAGAATGGTATCCTTCGCACTTTTAGCAACATTGGCTTTTGCCACACAAAAGGAAAGTTTCGCAGCAGCTGAAAGTCCTCCTACAGATGTTATTAGTATGGCTCCTACCTATAAAGATGTGGTGTATGCAACCGTAACTAATGACGATGGAAAGAAAAAAGAGTTAAAAATGAACATCTTCAAGCCGGAGGGTGTAACCGAAGCAACTCCTGTCTTGGTGTATGTTCATGGAGGAGGATGGCTTATAGGGGACTATCAGGGCGATGATGCTCCTAAAGATGCAAAAAAGGAAACAGCCACACTACCAAATCGACCAGTACAAATGACAGGTAGAGCCACAGATCAAGTGGCTACAGATTCAGCATACCAAGTTTTCAAAAAAGTATTAGAGAATAAAATTACTTTCGTTTCCATAGATTATCGGCTAAGTGGCGAAGCTATTTTCCCGGCTCCAATTTATGATGTTAAGGGCAGTATCAGATATCTGCGTGCACATGCCAAGGAATACGGTATTGATCCAGAAAAAATTGCAGTAGCAGGAAATTCTGCAGGTGGACATCTGGCTACCGAACTCGCTGTTACCAGTGATATAAAAGAGCTTGAAGGTGATGTTGGGGGCAATCTTGAGTATTCAAGCAAAGTAATGGCTGCAGTTGATTTTTACGGTCCAACAGATATGTTTACCATGGGACCTGAGATGGACCCAACCCTGCAATCTCCTGAGGAGGCAGCCGAAACACATGACTCTCCACAAGCAGCTGAAGCCAAACTTCTTGGATTTGATAAAGAAGGACAGGGTGTGGCAGTCCTGAGAGATATTCGGGATAAAAAACAAACCAATTCTCCTTATTGGGAAAAAGTAAAGCTGGCAGAATTGGCAAGTCCTATAAATTATGTATCTTCAGATGATCCACCCATGTTTATTGCACATGGAGGACGTGACAGTTTAGTATCTATTCAACAAAGTTGGAGACTTAGAGATACTCTTAACCATGCAGGAGTAGAAAATATTTTTATGTCTAACTCTAAAGCTCCCCACGGTGGCCAGGGTGAAGATGTCAATAATGCAGCTATAACTTGGGTAACAAAAAAATTGCTTAATAACTAAGCTATTCTAAATATTCATGTTATTTTATTAAAAAAAAGGGAGCCCCATTTATGGCGGTTCCCTTACCCATTGGATATCAAGATGAAATTGTTGGTTGAACGGAAGATGCCGACCGAACAATAGGATCAGATAATTTTGTAGCGGAAAATGCTCATATGTGAGATGTCATGATGATTTTAGAACTCTATCCTGAGGGGTAGGGCTTCTTTTGGTTTGTTCTATTTAATAAATAGTCTGTGCTTGTTTGGTGGAAATTGGCCAGTAGTCCTTCAATTATTTTCTAGTGAAATATTCGCTAAAATTCAATATTGATATTTCCAATAGGATATTCTTATTTTGGGGAACAAAATGCATCTACGAATTCGAAATTTACAGAAAGCTTATATCAAGAAGGAGAAGATGAATATGAGTATCTTGGAGGATTTATATTACGGCGAATGGTATCCAAGTGAACGAATCAGGACGAAAAACCCTGAGCTTGAACTAACCCATCAGAAAATATCCGCTTCTATGGAGAATCTAAAAGCAAGATTACCAGAACACGACTATAAATTAATTGAGGAACTATCGGATTTAAATGATGTTCTAATTTCTATATTATCTGCTTCTGATTATATTTCTGGGTACAAAACGGGAGCTTTGATGATGTTAGAAATATTTGATGGGAGAAATTATCGAAACTAAGGTACAACTTTGTAAAGTAAAAAGAAAGGCCGGACGCAATAGCGTACCGGCTTATTTATGTGAGGCTGTTGTTTCAAACTCATCATGTACTTGCGAATCAAATATATTGCAAGAGATTGATTCGTCTTATAATTTTATGATCATATAACTGAAATAAGATATATTTTCACGAATATTTAGATGAATATGACGAGTTATAGAGGTACTTTTTTATAATTAAGAGGGAGCTGTATTTGATAAATATAAGTCATAGGTCATAGGGAATAAGACTTCTTATTCTTATAACAATTAGGAGTAGAGAGGGTTTTCCATAAATTTGAATCATGCTATTATGTCCTAACGAACCTAATCCGAGGTAAATTATGACAACAATTAAAGTGACACCTGAACTACTTATATCCGTATCTAAGCAATTTGAGCTTGCGCAGCAAACGGCTATTCAAATGAATGGTCAGTTATTACGGCAAATCTCGTTTATGGAACGATTTTGGGATGGCATAACGAAGGAGCAATTCTACTACAGCTTTCACATTTCACAGAAGAATATGGATGACTTTGTTACACTTACAGACTCCATTGCGAAAGAACTTCGTCATCATGCGGATAAATTTAGTTTGGCAGACGCTGAACAGGGAAATATGATCGGAGTTACTGGTAGTTTTCCTGCACTTGCGGCGTCCATGGGAATGATGAATACCAAGGGAGTAGAACAACGTAAGCCAGCTTATGATTATGATGAATATGACAAAAAATTTGTAGGGAATATGTGGATTCTCAGCAAAAATGGTGTTACTGATCAAGAAGCAGCCAAAGCAACTCTGGCCTATAATGAAGCACTTAAAAAAGGAGACATTAAACTAGATAACGAATCAGAAGATGTGGATATTAACTTGGTGCAAATTGAAGCATTCAAACAAGGGTATAATCCTTGGACGGGAGAAAAACTATCTGAATGGCACGCGAAATCTCTTATTGTCAGTAGTGTATTTTCTAGTTTTATGGGGATTAGAAATCTTAGTGGTGGTCGTGTTAAAATCAATAAAGGTTTTAAGATCAAGTCTGGATCAAATAGAATTTCAAAGGCTGATTTTAAAAATGGCAGCACTAGTTATGTAAAGAATATTACTATTATAGATGATGCTATGAAGGAAAAGATATTATTTGGACAGAGAAAGTTCTCAAATAAGAATGATATTATAGGTGGTCACTCTCCAAAGATAAACAACGGAAATCCTAACTATGCAGTTGAAGAAATGGTAGTTAATACTGATGGCACAAGAAGGGTTAAATACACAACGCAATTTCCAGATGGAAATCTGTCAAAAATTAAAACAAGCACATTATTTCCAAATACATGGTCTGATGATGCTATTATTAATGCTATAAAAAAAGTTGCAGATAGCCCAAGTATTGGAACACGAGATGGGATAACTCTTCACAGAAGTACAATAAATGGGATCGAAATAGAGGTAATGAAAGATGGAAATAAAGTAATCTCAGGTTTTTCTACAGGTGGTGTTCACACACCAGGTTTTAACTAAATAATATGGTTCATTAATTAATTTAATGGAGGAAACTAAATTGTATACAGATTTAGATGAATTTATAACAGAATACCAGCATACTACTGATTTTTGGTATGATGTAGGGTGCGTTATGGCATCTGAAAAGCTATCAAAGTTCAGTTCAAAAGATTGGCAGGAGCTATCAATTATTGTGCATAATAGACCGCTAGAATGGCAGAAAAAACTTGCTTATTGTTTGGATACTTCTTGCAACAAGTATGAACTGGAAATTCTATTATCATTGCTAAGTACTGAAGATGAGGAACTATTTGAGATATGTATAGATACTCTAAGAAGCTTTACAACCCAAGAAAGCAAACAAATGATACTAGACAAACCGTCCATATTGAATCGTATAAATGATTTGCTTCCAAAAGCGGGTATTGTCTCTAAGAAGATGCTAGAGGATTTTCTAACGAGATTAAATTCATAGTGAGCCACATGATTTTAAAGACTTTTCAAAAGAAGAATGGATCAACAGTTATAAACGTTATTATAGACTTCTCCATTGAGTAACGGGTAAAACGAATGAACTAAACCGACACCATAATTGGAGTCGGTTTTTACTTGCTGATTGGATAACCAACGCTTGAAACCTGAACTTTATAATTCCTGGCTAAGTTCTAATATCTGATCATTAACATTTACATTACTTAACCCCCCGTGATAACAAACCACGGATGCAATGTCGAGATCTAAATACTTTTTCAATGAGAGACGAGCTACATTCATATCCGGTGTGGTCGGGACATGAATTCCCCCGAGAATCCCGTTTACACTGTACATCGAATCCCCGGCAATGAGAGTCTTACTTTGCCTTAAATAAAGGCTGATATGACCAGGAGTATGCCCAGGAGTATGGATGACGCAAATCCTGCCGCAAAACGGCAGTTCCTGACCATCTATTAAGGTATCGTCCACTTTGCCCTTCGGGGGATTCTCAAGGTGACTATCTTTTAAAAGAGGTATCTCCCCCTGAATATACGGCTTATCCAGTTCGTGTGCATATACTTTAATATTATGGCCACACTCCTGCAAAATCTCGGGAAGACTGCCTATGTGATCCACATCCTGATGTGTCAAAATCACAGCTTTTAGTTTGTCTAACGACACGCCTACCTTTTCCATGGCCACGCGTAAATCTTCAATTTGCCCTGGGAATCCTGTGTCTATTAAAACAGCCATTTCTCGATCCCATAAAAGAATGGGGTGAATAATATTCCCATGAAAATCTAGATGAAGCATTTCTACTCCCTTTGAAATTTCCATAATATCGAGCCTCCGTAAAATGAAATTTATACATACAGCATTTTGCATCATTCGATTCCTAAACCATTTTTTTATACCCCTACTTTCCTGTTTTCAGTTCATTTCTCCTTGTAAACGTACTGAGACCGTAAAAAGATACGGAGGTTTCAATGAAAAAACTATTTGCGTAAATGGTGTAACTTTTACAACCACTTGTTCGTTTACATTGGAGGTAGCAAAAGACCTGCTTGACAGTGTTGTTCACCGCCCGTTTCTTTGGTAAATACTGTGGTTGTAATGGAAGTCGCATTGATTAATTCTTGTTGAATTTGTGCTAGTCGGCTACAAAGAGGAACACAAAGAAAAAGAGGCTGTCCCCTGTGCAGAGTTCTTTCTGCACAGGGAGACAGCTTCTTTTTGCCGAGCCATGACAACATAAGCTCTTGCACTATCAAACATTCTAGCAATCAAAGGTCACGGCTGGGGCTTGTTGTTCCTCATATCCTGGAGGCGATCCAGTACGATTTGCACGGCAATCGCATCATCCAGATAACCTAGTGGAAATACATAATCGGGGATGATATCTGTGGCGGAGACGAAGTACAATAAGCCGCTGCCGAGGATCGAGCGCTCCTCCAGGGTGATGTTATCGCTACTGTAGAGCTGATACATTCTCTTGAGCTCCTCAATGAACGGTCCCGCGCCGTTGACACTTTTTACTTTACCGTGAAAGTCATTGTGGATAATCCGCGCCCCTTCTTCGGTTAGGACATAGGGTTCGTATTTGCTCAGTTCTTTCTGAACCAGCTCGGCATTAAACTGGTGGTCAATGAGGTTGGAGGCTTGAAGAATTTCTTTAATGCTGTTGATGGAGGAGTAGATATCGTTCGGCTGGTTCTGATGAGTAGGGGGGGCGGGGGCACCATAACCAGCAGCTTGGAAGAGTGGAGCGGAAGGAACATCAAGATGAAGGGCAAAAGCTTCCAGATGTTCAGGCTTGGCTCTTTGCTTCCCGTTAACGATCCGCGATATCGTGGCCGTGTCAATGCCGGTAGCGGCGCTTAGCTTGCGCATAGACAAAGAACGTTCCTTCAGCAAGGAGACCAGTGTCTCGCCCAGTGTGACATTTCTCTTCTCATCGGACATTTGCAGTTCACCTCACCTTGTGTTGGTGTTGATCAAATGTTGAGGGGATCTCAACATTTTTAGAAATGATGAGCACCTTTTTGCAATATGCTCAATAGTATGACTGTAAATTGACAACAAGGAGTGAGAACCCGATGGTTGCTTGGCTTTTAATTTTTGGCTTTGCCATATCATCCAGTCTGGATAATTTGGGTGTTGGAATATCTTATGGGATTCGGGGGATCCGTATTAACTATTTATCAAATTTAATCATTGCGGTCATCTGTTTCATCCTTAGCATGACAGGGATCATATCCGGTCAGTGGCTGGCTAAGGTTCTTCCGGGCATATTCCCCGTCCTGATTGGAGCGTTATTGCTGTTCATTGTCGGTGCCCGCATCATTCTGCTGGCTGTACCGCGTAAGAAGCAGGAATCCAGTCAGGACAGTGAAGAAGCTGGGGAGGCTGTGTCAGGCGGATCACTCAAAGGAATTCTGCAAAATCCCGAAACCGTGGATAAAGACAAATCAGGATCTATTGGATACCTTGAGGCAGCGGTGCTGGGGGTTGCACTTGCCGCTAATGCCGTTACCAATGGGATCGGTGCAGGTCTGATAGGACTGTCACCGCTCGCGATCTCTCTGACTGCGGCAATTGGCAGTTATATCACGGTCTGGCTAGGTCTGATCCTGGGACAAAAATTGTCGGCGATTCGCATCGGTTCTTTCACATTAGGTCAGTTCAGCACGGTCTTAAGCGGAGTTATCATTATTTTGATTGCTTGCAATTCTTTCTTTGGGTAAGTAAGCGCACCGCTAATTCAAAGCATCCTTCCACTGTTGCAGTGGAGAGATGGCTTTTTCTTTGTGCGTTGTTCAGGTCCGGAAGGCAAGAGGCAAATTTCTGAGCTGGCCCTTTGACGAAGCCGTTGCAGAATGTGGAGGTGGCGCTCGCTTTGCGCTCACTACTCAACAGCCAGGTTCGCGCTGTCAACCGTCACATTCATCAGGATCATTTCTTTTTTCAAATTGCTCACACACGATGTCGATGCTAGTGCGTTCTTCATTGAACACCCAAATATCCCTGATCAAAAAATGCTAGTGAAAACAGCTTGTTGCCTGGCTTATTGCTTGGATCGTGAATTTGGTTACTGTTACGCATGTCCGCGATTAAAAGAAAAGGATCGGGCATTAATGAGAGCCAGAAACTAGAAAATAAAAAGAATGAACTGTCCATAGAACACTTAGCGTATCTAAAGCAATTTGAGCCGCATGATTAAACCGACCCCATAGTTGGAGTCGGTTTTTACTTGCCGATTGGATAACAACGATTGAAGCTATGGAACTACGATTTTGATGGGTATGTTGCGTATGAAAAATATATATTTACAGTTGTTATAGGAATTTTTTATTTCATTAAATGCTAACTCCCTGTGACCTGCTTGGCAGTGTTGCTCACCCCCCGTTTCTTTAGTAAATACTTTGGTTGTAATGGAAGCCGCATTTATTAATTCTTGTTGAATTTGTGGTAGTCGGCTAATAGGTACATATTGATCATCTTCTCCAGCTAATAAGAGAACATCTTGATTAATGAATGCTCCAATGCCTTGCATCGTGTGTTTTTCGAAATTTTTAATGAGACCAAAAGGAGTTGATTCACCGGTGTTTTCCATCCCTTTGGTAATCTTCCAATGTAAATCAATATTGTGAGTCATCATCTTTTCAAGTAAAGAATTCACTTGATCTACTTCATTATGATCGACTAGCTGCATCATACTCTGATACGTTTCTTCTGGCATACCCATTTTTAAGGCATCTAAACCACAATAGAAGATGTTAAAGGCAACTACTTTATCGATTCTCTTTTCGAAAGCTGCAGCACGCATAGCCAGATACCCTCCCCAAGAAGCACCTATGAGGCTTACACGATCTAATTTGAAATAATCAATCACCGTTGATATGGGCTTTTCCCAGTTATGAATGAATTTTAGACCGTTTTTTAATGCAGTTCCTTGGCCTGGACCATCGAATACAATAATATTGTAATCAATTCCTTTCATGAATTTCATCATTTTAAGCAACTCTTCCATGTAAGAGTCATAACCACCAAAGACAAGTAATGTTTTTTTAGCTCCAGGTGTCATTAATTTGACAGCAGGGAGATAGGAGTCCTCATAAGGAATTTTGTAGGATTCATAATCAAAATCATGAAAGCCTTTATAGAAGGTTTCTCTATATTTGTGATACATTTTTTTCTTTATTGGGATCTATGGGTGCAAGATAAAATTCTGCAGCTTGATAGTAGACTGAGGCTAAATCATAGTCCTTGCTATCTTCACGTTTCTTTGCAAAATCCAGCCAGGCTTCATACCAGCTGTGGGTATCGATTAATTTCGGAATGATTATTTCTAAATCAGCTCCGGCTCGATCATCTTCTTGGTAATAATCATTGATAAAACGATTGATTTGAAGATTAAATTGTTCGTTATTTACATATTGCTTAAACATATATTTTCCTCCTTCGATTGGGGTATGTGCTTACTATAGAGCATAGTTACTACTTAAAACATAATTAATATCGTATCATCTGTAGGATATCTTACATGTTATACATGAAGTGTTCGAAAACTTACACAAAAGGAGCAAGTGGTTAAATGAATGAAGATATCAGAATTTACAAAACAAAAATCGCTATTGAACGAGCTCTCATTGAATTACTCCAACAAAATGATTTTAAAGATATTACGATCAAAAAAATTTGTGATCAATCTCTTATCGGACGTTCTACTTTTTATAGTCATTTTTTGGATAAGTACGACTTGCTAGAAAAAATAGTTAAACAGTATGCTTCTGATTTTAAAATTGAGATTGAACAGCGTTTTGTTTCAATGGAAGATGGCAAAGTGGCCAATGCCATAGAACTTGTAACCGATAAAATGATTAAAAATAAGCTCGAGATTTCAACATTATTGGCCGTTCATGAGGTAACAGCTGATCTACGTAAGGAATTTGAACAAATTTTGTTTAGGACTTGCTTAGCTTATTTAAAGCAACAGATGTCTTCAAGTTCGATCGCATTGGAGTATTTAGCTGAACTATATGCTGCTAACTCCATGATGTCTATTCATTGGGTTTTGAAAAATGGCAAAGATGCTAACATCATTCTTTTTTTAGATCAAATGCAGGAATATATTTTTAACCAGTTACGATCCTAATTACTATGTCAAGTTCAGTGATTCCAATTCATGTACTATTGGAGAAGCATTTAATAAAACTTTACCTAAGATTCATGAATTAATAAGAAATACAAATCAACCTTTACAAGAAATGGATAAGTTCATTAGAGCGTTAGCTTTTTGGAATAAGAACAAGAATAGGTTTGAGGTAAATCTATAAGAAGTAAGTGGCAGGCAGACAAACTTGCAAGGCTAAGTCTGGCGAGTCTGCACTATAAGAACGTTATGCCTTTCGAATGTAAGAAGGGGGCGAGATCAATTATATACACTTCACTAAAATTACCAATGTGGGAATATGGGTGTTTATTCCAATTGAAGGTGGACCAGTGATGGATAAGTATACAAACCCAAACTTCACAAGGTGTGCTGTTATAACAATTGATACTCAAAATGACTTTAGCTTGCCCGGTGCCATCGCCGAAATAAAAGGAACCCATGAAGTAATTCCTCGGGTGAAGACAATCTTGGAGGTCTTGCAGAACGAATCAGGTTCCAATTGTACATGTTATTCGTTTGTATAAAAAGGATGGTTCAAATGTAGACCTATGCCGCAGAGGAATGATTGAATCCGGTGTTGATATAGTTACACCCGGATCAACGGGGGCAGATCTTGTGGAGGCAATTAAGCCAGCAAATGCAGAAGACTTGGAATATGAAGCCCTATTAAATGGAATTATTCAATTACTGGGAAATTCGGAATGGGTTATTTATAAACCCAGAATGGATAGGCGATAATAAATGGGCAGAAGTATACACTAGAAGGACAACTAAGATACGATAAAAGTAAAAGGAGATATTATGACGGAGAAAAAAGAAATAGAAGATACAGGGTGGAACTTCGACAACAGTTATATTCATCTGCCGGAAACATTGTATACAAGGCTCAAGCCAACTCCTGTACGCTTACCGAAACGGGTCATTCTTAATGACCCATTGGCAAAATCTCTTGGGTTGAACGGCGCAGCGCTGCGAAGCAATGATAGCGCTGCGGTTCTTGCAGGCAACGAGGTTCCCGAAGGTGCAGTACCTCTTGCTCAAGCTTATGCAGGACATCAATTCGGGCATTTTAACATGTTAGGAGACGGCCGGGCAGTGCTGCTTGGCGAACAGATTACTCCCCTGGGCGAGCGGGTGGATATTCAGCTTAAGGGTTCAGGCAGAACTCCATACTCCCGCAGGGGCGATGGCCGGGCGGGACTTGGGCCGATGCTGCGCGAATATATCATCAGTGAAGCTATGCATGCGCTTGGCATTGCTACCACCCGCAGCTTGGCGGTGGTTACAACCGGTGAGTCATTAATCCGGGAAACCGAGCAGCCGGGTGCCGTTCTGACTCGTGTGGCGGCCAGTCATCTGCGCGTCGGAACCTTTCAATACGTCGCAGCATTGGGCAATACCCAGGATCTCCGGGCCCTGGCAGATTACACATTGCAAAGACATTATCCGGAGGCTTACGGTGATGAGAACCGTTATCTTTTCTTGCTACAAGAAGTGATCAAACGTCAGGCAGGGCTGATTGCCAAATGGCAGCTCGTCGGCTTTATTCACGGGGTGATGAACACCGACAATATGGCCCTCAGCGGAGAAACGATTGATTATGGTCCTTGCGCCTTCCTGGATACCTATGATCCTGAGACGGTATTCAGTTCCATTGACGTTCAGGGCCGTTATGCCTATGGCAATCAGCCCAGTATTGCCGCTTGGAATCTGGCGAGATTTGCTGAGACCCTCCTGCCGCTGCTGCATGACAACGAGGCGCAGGCTATAAAACTGGCCGAGGATGCAATTGCAGATTTTACCGAGATGTATCACCGTAATTGGCTCATGGGAATGAGGGCGAAGCTGGGTATTTTTAATGAAGAGTTGCAGGATCTATCTATTATTGAAGGCCTTCTCAGTATCATGCAAAAGTATCGTGCGGACTACACCAATACCTTCCGTGCCTTAACTTTGGACAAGCTTGAAGATGCAGTCCTGTATGGCACTGAGGAATTTGCCCAGTGGCATGAACAGTGGCAGGCAAGACTGGGTAGACAGCAGGAAACGAAAGCCTCTTCGCAACAACTGATGCGCAGCAGTAATCCTGCGTTAATCCCACGCAACCACCGGGTAGAAGAAGCACTGGAAGCGGCGGTTAAACAAGAAGACTACAGTGTGATGGAGCGGCTTCTTGGAGTTCTTGCGAATCCTTACGCGTACTCTCCCGAACAGGCTGATTACTCAACACTGCCTGAGGTATCCACCCTTCCTTATCGAACCTTTTGCGGTACCTGATTTGGAAACTTTAAAAGGGCATGTACTTAAGCCCTTTTTTCTTTTGGGTATTTTTAAAGGGTATCGAGAACTCGAAGAATTTAAAGGCGATAGGGCCATCTCCTCCATCCATTTTTGACCTTGATTCTTCCCATTCAGCCAACTGTACACATGTTCAATCTCAGATGCCTTTGAAAACGAAGGACTGGGTCATTTTCAAGATGATATTCAAATAGAAGTTGAAAATAAAAAACAAGTGGTTAATGCTTCTCTGAACCCGGCGAATTCGGATACATACTTCCATGAGAGCCCTATAAGGCAGTAAAGAACTACTGGGGACCTGATTCTGTTCACATGGTTTGGTTTTGCAAAGTGAGTGATTATATAGTGAGTGATTATATAGTTTGAAGCTCGTGAGCTAACTCAGAGATTGACCAAGCATATCTTTACCCAAATCCAACCGAAAAGAGGTGATGCCCCATGACAACGAACAGCAAGCCCAATAGATTAATCGCTGAGAAATCGCCTTATTTGCTCCAACACGCTCATAATCCAGTGAACTGGTATGCGTGGAGTGAAGAAGCGTTTGATACAGCGAGACGAGAAAATAAACCTATTTTCTTATCTGTTGGGTATTCGTAGTGTGGCTTTAATCAACTTGTCATTGGTGTCATGTCCCCAAAATACACCTACTTAAACAAGGCTTCTACTTGCGGAACATCGCCATTGTTGTAGAAAAAAAATAAAGTACTAGACTGGCCCCAGCTATAAAAACAGCGGCAGCCGTGGACGAGTAAATAAAGTCCTAGACTGTCGCTGTTTTATTGAACTAAAGTTCTCCGTTAGTATAACAATGCATCATCTCTGCAGTTCCCGAAGGAGTTAATGCACAATGAGGACTGGGCAACTTGATAGCTGTGAAACCTTGTGGCTGACACTTCCAAGCATCATTTCTTTTATGCCACTTAGCCCACGGCTTCCAATAATAATGAGTTGCTGCTCGGAATCTCTTGCATAATTTAATATTTCATGTGCAGGATCTCCCTTAAGATGAAGTGTTTCCGGGTTAATCCCCGCAGATTCTAATTTGGATTTGGCTTGTTGCAACTGTTCCAAACTCGCTTTCTCCATTTCGTTCAATATTTCTTCCAAGAAATTCTCTGGTAAATATGTCATGCCATTCGATACATATCCCTGGCTGACATTAACCAAGGTAACTTGAGTTTGTTTGTTTCGGACTATTTCAACAGTTGCATCGAGGAGTTTGTTCGTTATTTCAGCTTTATCAATTGCCACAATAATTTTGTCAAACATATTTATCGTCCTTTCCGTGGCAGCTCGTAACTATTTCGGCTACCTACAAAACGGTTTCTTGCTGCTCCTATACCGACTAAAAAGAGTAAGACCGAAGCGCCAAGGAGAATGAAAAGTGGCAGATTCCAACTATTTGTCGCATCATGCAGAAATCCTATAAGGGCAGGACCGATTGCGGCAAGAAGATATCCGATCGATTGCGCCATGCCAGACAGTTCCGCTGCTTGATGCGCATTTTCAGTACGTAAACCGAAAAACATCATGGACAAACTAAAGGCGCAGCCTCCACCAATTCCGAGTATTATAATCCACAACAGAATGATATTGGAGCTTCCGTATAAAAGTCCGAGCGTTCCCGTCAAAAGCAAAATGATTGTGATGACCACTAACAAACGTTGGCTAGACATGCGCCCAGCAATAACGGGGACAATAAAGGTAAATGGAAGCAGAGCTAACTGCATTATCGAGAGGTACCATCCTGATTGGTTTGAGTCAATTCCTTGCTGCTTTAAAATTTCAGGCAACCATGCGATCAACACATAGAAAACCATGGACTGTATACCCATAAACAAGGTTACTTGCCAGGCAAGAGGGATCGCCAAACATTCACATCGTTGCTGGCCATCTGTTGACTCGTCGTGGTTGTTTGCTTCGTTTGATTTCTTAATTGGGGTAACCAACAGAGAATCGATACAAAGCTTAGAATCCCCCATATTCCTAATGCTCCCTGCCATTTTAGACCTGCGTTCACGGCTAGCGGTACACTGATTCCCGATGCGATTGCTCCAAATAAACTCATTGAAATTGAGTAAACACCTGTCATGGAGCCAATTTTATTTGGGAAATCCCTTTTGATTAAACTTGGCAATAATACATTACATACGGCAATTGCGAATCCAAGAATTGCTGTCCCAATATACAGATTAGCTGCGCCAGATAAAGAACGTATTACAATGCCAACAGTCAGAAAGATTAGGGCAATCAAAATGATACGTTCAACCCCATACCTTCGTCCTAATTTTGGTACTAGAGGCGATAATAAAGCAAAGGCGAGCAAAGGTACCGTTGTTATCAGGCCTGCTAATGTATTTGAAATACGAACGTCATCCCTTATGAGACTCACTAAAGGACCGACTGAGGTTAGAGGAGCACGTAAATTAGCTGCAATAACAATAATGCCGAGAATTATCAGTCCTATAGAGGATGGTACGGCTTTTTTATGTTGTTTGTTCGACATTCTTCATTTCTCCTTACTGAATTCATACGTAAAATTTGTTTCCTGCTGATTGAAAAACTATGAAATAACATCCGCGCGAACAATAAAAGTATAGTATAGTATATTATTTTTAACAAGAAGTATTTTATAACACACCTGAACTCATCTAAAAACAAAAATACAACTCTGAATTCCCGTCATGGAATTCGGAGTTGTATTTAATAAGTGGAATTTTCGACTTTTAGAAACCATACTTTAAGGATATATGGAGCACTGTTTCGCTATTCGTATGATTGGTATAAGAGTGAGGAAAATCTGCACGAAAACTGATCGTATCATATTGATTCAATGTGTAAATCTCTCCATTGACTTGAATTTCAATGGAACCAGTCATTACTGTCGCAATTTCAGTTGTATTCACATGATGACCTTCAGGGTGATACGAGCTATTCGGCTGTAAGTAAGCCCGACACATTTCAATATCGTTGCTTGCGTTTTTAAAGACTGGTTCAATGATCCAATTTTTTTGATCATTAGAAAACCGCAGTCCTTCGCCTGCTCGATACAAACTAACAGGGTCTTCTGATTTCAACAAAGCCAATAGCGGTAAAGATATGCCTTTTGAAATTTTCCATATAATCGCCAAAGTTGGATTTGTATCGCCACGTTCGATATTCCCCAGAGTAAGTTTGCTTACACCCGTTAATTCCGCTAAGTCGTCTAAGCTCATGTTTTTTTCTTTTCTGTACTTTTTCAAGACACCGCCGATTTGTAATACAATTTGTTTTGATTCATCGATTCCATCCATTTGATATTCACCTCAACAAAAAACAATTATAGCTAGTATACTGTTTATCTAGACTCTTTTCCATACAATTAGTATTGGATGGTGGACTACACTCCTATGCAAAATTCTGACGTATATGTAACTAATCTGCCAGTTAGCTTAATGAAGCATCGTCAGTTTGACAATTGTTATTCTTAATATATATAACCTTCTCAATGATTTCTTTTAGCAGACCATTTTTGGTTTCTATTTCAACAGAAGTGCTATCAAGTATAGATATTACATCCTCAAACTTTTTGGCTTTTTGGTCATTAGTAAGATCGGATTGTTTTCGAAGTAATAATTGATAATCGTCAATTTCCGCTTCTAGCTTATTGATATCTGCTTTTCTTTTATTTAGTCTGTCCAAGTATTCTTCTTTGTCGTAATCACCTTCTTCATACATATCTTTGATGCGACAGCACTTATGAATAGTGGAGTAAGTAAAATTACACAAATTCCTTCTGATGGACTGAACTTTATTACAAATCGAAAGTTTTCAAATATTTCATCAAAAAAATTATGGGAGAAGATTGGTTTAAGGAGACGAGTGTAATGAAATTTTTCCCAGCCGTAGTAGCGGATCTGGATTATCGCATGATGTATCAAAATGACCAACATTAATCATATATTTGAACGAACATTAATCGATAGCACTACCATTTATCAATTACAAGGAGAAGGGAAACCGTTTATTTTATTACATGGTTTGTTGAGTGATGGAGAGGGTTTGTTTCCTTTCGGACAAGAGCTTTATGAAAAAACTGGTCAACCTGTATAGATCCTGGATCTTCCAGGATTAGGACGTTCCCCTTTTAAACGAGAGGAAAATCTTCTCAATCTGTATTTGAATATACTGAAAAAGTTATTGGGGGAAGCTACTAATGGTGCGCATTTGATTGGCCATTCCTTCGGTGCGGTCATTCTTCTAGAAGCATCTGATGGAAACGATAGATCGCCTGCTTGTCAGGTTATAATCTTAATTGCGGTTTATATAGAAAGTGATTGTAAATGAAATTAAAAGAGAAAAACCATAGATAAATATATAAAAGGTACAAGGAGAAGTAACAAATTGATATCTCTCCATTGGGTAAATTAAGACTAGGCATGTTTAGGGCAATACTTACGCTAAAAAGACGGTTCCCCCTTTTGGGGAAACCATACGTTATACATAATTCCTTTAAATATTTATGAAATATCCGCATTAACCATACTCTGAATTTTTTATGTGAGAAATTGTGATTGGGTATTTATCTCTCTGTGTTATAGGAACTTCTTCATTTCATTAAATGCTAACTCCCTGTGACCTGCTTGGCAGTGTTGCTCACCCCCCGTTTCTTTAGTAAATACTTTGGTTGTAATGGAAGCCGCATTTATTAATTCTTGTTGAATTTGTGGTAGTCGGCTAATAGGTACATATTGATCATCTTCTCCAGCTAATAAAAGAACATCTTGATTAATGAATGCTCCAATGCCTTGCATCGTGTGTTTTTCGAAATTTTTAATGAGACCAAAAGGAGTTGATTCACCGGTGTTTTCCATCCCTTTGGTAATCTTCCAATGTAAATCAATATTGTGAGTCATCATCTTTTCAAGTAAAGAATCCACTTGATCTACTTCATTATGATCGACTAGCTGCATCATACTCTGATACGTTTCTTCTGGCATACCCATTTTTAAGGCATCTAAACCACAATAGAAAATGTTAAAAGCAACTACTTTATCGATTCTCTTTTCGAAAGCTGCTGCCCGCATTGCCAAATATCCTCCCCAAGAAGCGCCTACGAGGCTTACACGATCTAATTTGAAATAATCAATCACCGTTGATATGGGCTTTTCCCAGTTATGAATGAATTTTAGACCGTTTTTTAATGCAGTTCCTTGGCCAGGACCATCAAATACAATAATATTGTAATGAATTCCCTTCATAAATTTCATCATTTTAAGCAACTCTTCCATGTAAGAATCATACCCACCAAAGACAAGTAATGTTTTCGTAGCTCCAGGTGTCATTAATTTGACAGCAGGAAGATAGGAGTCTTCATAGGGAATCTTGTAGGATTCATAATCAAAATCATGAAAGCCTTTATAGAAGGTTTCTGTATATTTGTGATACATTTTTTCTTTATTGGGATCTGTGGGTGCAAGATAAAATTCTGCTGCTTGATAGTAGACTGAGGCTAAGTCATAGTCCTTGCTATCTTCGCGTTTCTTTGCTGAATCCAGCCAAGCTTCATACCAGCTATGGGTATCGTTTAATTTCGGAATCATTTTTTCCAAATCTGCTTCTGTGCGATCATCTTCTTGATAATAATCATTGATAAAACGATTAATTTGGAGATTAAATTGTTCGTTATTTACATATTGCTTAAACATATATTTTCCTCCTTCGATTGGGGTATGTGCTTACTATAGAGCATAGTTACTACTTAAAACATAATTAATATCGTATCATCTGTAGGATATCTTACATGTTATACATGAAGTGTTCGAAAACTTACACATAAGGAGCAAGTGGCTAAATGAATGAAGATATCAGAATTTACAAAACAAAAATCGCTATTGAGCGAGCTTTCATTGAATTACTCCAACAAAATGATTTTAAAGATATTACGATCTTTGGAGAGCCCTATAAGGCAGTAAAGAACTACTGGGGACCTGATTCTGTTCACATGGTTTGGTTTTGCAAAGTGAGTGATTATATAGTTTGAAGCTCGTGAGCTAACTCAGTGATTGAGTATGCGCTGAAACTAAAGATAAAAGATATGAGGAGAACTGTTAAGGTAATCCGAAATTGATGATTGCGACTCATTTGGGTAAACTAACACTAAGCATATCTTTACCCAAATCCAACCGAAAAGAGGTGATGCCCCATGACAACGAACAGCAAGCCCAATAGATTAATCGCTGAGAAATCGCCTTATTTGCTCCAACACGCTCATAATCCAGTGAACTGGTATGCGTGGAGTGAAGAAGCGTTTGATACAGCGAGACGAGAAAATAAACCTATTTTCTTATCTGTCGGCTATTCCACTTGTCATTGGTGTCATGTTATGGAGAGAGAGTCGTTCGAGGATGAAGAGGTTGCGGATTTGTTAAACCGGGACTACGTATCCATTAAGGTGGATCGGGAGGAACGTCCGGATGTGGATCATATTTATATGTCCATCTGTCAGACGATGACGGGGCATGGGGGCTGGCCGCTTACGATTTTGATGACGCCGGATCACAAGCCTTTTTTTGCGGGAACGTATTTGCCCAAAGAGCAGAAATTTGGCCGTGTGGGTCTAATGGAGCTGTTGGACAAGGTGGCTGCCCGTTGGAAGGAACAACCTGACGAATTGGTGGAACTGGGCGAACAGGTGCTTACCGAGCATGAACGCCACGACAAGCTTGCCAGTTATCGGGGCGAACTGGACGAGCATAGTCTGAACAAAGCCTTTCATCAATTCAGCTATGCCTTTGATAAGGACTATGGCGGCTTTGGGGAAGCTCCCAAGTTTCCTTCTCCGCATAACTTGTCTTTTTTGCTGCGATATGCACAGCACACTGGAAATCAGCAGGCACTGGAAATGGCAGAGAAGACGCTGGATGCGATGTATCGGGGTGGAATTTACGACCATGTGGGCATGGGATTTTCACGCTATGCGGTGGATGAGAAGTGGCTGGTGCCTCATTTTGAAAAAATGCTATATGATAACGCTCTGCTGGCCATTGCTTATACGGAGGCTTGGCAAGTCACTGGCAAGGAGCTGTATCGACGGATTGCGGAACAAATCTTTACATATATCGCAAGGGACATGACAGATGTTGGAGGAGCCTTTTATTCAGCGGAGGATGCGGATTCCGAAGGAGAAGAGGGCAAATTCTATGTTTGGGACGAGTCTGAGGTAAGGGCTATACTGGGCGATAAGGATGCCGCCTTTTTTAACGATTTGTACGGGATTACACCTTACGGCAATTTCGAAGGACATAACATTCCGAACCTGATTGATATAAATCTGGAAGCCTACGGGATCAAGCATGACTTGACTGAACAGGAATTGGAGCAACGGGCCAGTGAGCTGCGAGCTAAGCTGTTTACTGCCAGAGAGCAACGGGTTCATCCTCACAAGGATGACAAGATTTTGACCTCGTGGAACGGGTTGATGATCGCTGCTTTAGCGAAGGCGGGACAGGCATTTGGAGAGGCTAAATATACCGAACTGGCACAGAGGGCAGAGACGTTCTTGTGGAACCATCTGAGACGGGACGACGGACGGCTGTTGGCGCGTTATCGGGACAGGGATGCAGCTTATCCCGGCTATGTAGATGACTATGCTTTTTATGTGTGGGGCTTGATTGAGCTGTACCAGGCGAGCTTTGATGTACAATATCTGCAACGGGCGTTAACGCTTAATCAGGATATGATCGACTTGTTCTGGGATGAGGAACGGGGCGGACTGTTCTTTTACGGATCAGATGGTGAGCAATTGATCGCCAAGCCCAAAGAGGTATATGATGGAGCGATTCCATCCGGTAACAGCATTGCGGCCCATAATTGGATGCGACTGGCACGGTTGACGGGGGAATCTCGGTTGGAGGACTATTCAGCCAAGCAATTCAAGGTTTTTGGTGGCTTGGTTGTTCAATACCCAACGGGTTACTCGGCGCTGCTTAGCTCGCTATTGTATGCGTCGGGAACGACGAAGGAAATTGTTATTGTGGGGCATAGGGATGATCCGCAGACCGACCAGTTTATTCGAGCGGTTCAAGCCGGATTCAGGCCGAATACAGTTGTTATTTTGAAGGATGAGGGGCAGTCCGCAATCGCAGACATCGTCCATTATATCCGTGATTACACGCTCGTCGATGGCAAACCGGCTGTGTATGTGTGCGAGCATTTCGCCTGCCAGGCACCTGTCACCCGTCTCGATGATCTTAAGGCTTTACTGAATTGATTAACCTAAAATAAAAAACAAATTTGATCCCCTTGGGGTAACAAGCATATGGTGATTTTCGAAAAATGACCTTATGTATGCCAACCTCAAGGGGATTATTTCATGTTTAGAGGTAGGTATAGTGAGTTAAAACTAACATTTCCTTAACATGTTCTGTGCATTTTTTTTAATAGTTTTTAGGTATATTATATTAAGGAATCGGTTCCAAGGAGCCTTGCTTCATTCAAAAATAAGTACATATACCTATTCGTTGTCGTGTTTATATCTTTTTTGTGTCGAAGTGTTTTAGAGGGAGATGATGAAGAACGGAAAAGAGGAAGTGAATTTGTCGAGTGAATAATCATTGGCAAAGCGAAGCGGTTCACAATATGCAAGCAATCCAGATGATGAATTGGAGATGTTGACTAATGAAGAAGTTTGCAGGAAAACCATGGCACGTGGGAAGGATGCTCAGCAATAATTTTAAAACGAAGCTGATGGTCGCTTTTATTGCTTTTTTGATCATACCATCTATGATTGTTGGGGCTCTATCATTTGTGAGCGCCAGACAGGAGATTCTAAACCAGATTGAAGATAGCGCCGAGCAGGTCATCACCCGCACTAATTTTATTATTGATAGCGCCATTTCACCCAAGGTGCATGATGCAGAATATTTCGCTGAAAGGCTAAAAGGCAACCTGGTGGAGACGGAGGAACAAGCGGCGAATTTGGAAGAATTCTTTAAGCAATATATTGCACTTCATCCTGAAACAGAATCCATTTATTATGGAACGAAAGGTGGTAAATTTACAACCTATCCACAGAAGGAATTACCGGATAATTATGATCCCCGAGTCAGATCCTGGTATGAGCAGTCCATAAAGGAACAAGCAAAAACAGCGATTAGTGCGCCCTATCTCTCCGCATCCTCCAAGCAAATGACGGTTACGGTGTCCAGAGCCACGACGGATGGTTCGGGTGTTATTGGCATCGATCTGAAAGTTAGCGGTATTAAGGAGACACTGAACAATATTAAAGTAGGTCGTGAAGGTTATGCCATATTGCTGGACAGCGAGCGCACTTACATTGTTCATCCGACGAAGGCACCAGGCACCAAAATAGCAGATATTGAATCACGCATGTATGAGAGCGACGCTGGTGAATACGAGTATCAGTATGAAGGTCAGTCCAAATATATGAACTATGCGACCAACAAGCTGACAGGCTGGAAGATAGGCGGAACGCTGTATTTATCTGAAGTGGATGAAGCAGCACAGCCGATTTTGATCAGCACCTTGCTTACGGTCGTCGGGTGTCTTGTGGTGGGTATAATCATTGTCTATTTCCTGATTCGTTCCATCATCAAACCTATTTTAAAATTGAAGGAACAAGCGGTTAATGTGAGCGCAGGGGATCTGACGCAGGACATTCAAGTGAAGAGCGAGGATGAGATTGGTCAATTGGGACTGGCTTTCCGAAACATGCAGGATAACTTGCGATCTGTCATTCAGAACGTAGGGGAAAGTGCAGATCATGTCGCTAGATCCTCGAACGAGCTAACGGTAAGCGCAGAACAAACCAGTGCTGCAAGTGAGCAGGTATCACAGGCTGTTCAGGAAATTGCCAGTGGAGCAGAGAAGCAGACTACAGGCCTGGAAAATAACTCAGTAGCCCTTGATGAAATTGCACAGGGAGTCACACAAATTGCGGAACGCTCAATCTCGGTAGCCGATTTGGCCAGACGATCCTCTTTACAAGCAGAGGAAGGACGGAAATCCGTTGAGCAAACAGGCGAACAAATGAATTCGATTCACCATTCGGTAGAGCAATCTAACCGAATGATTCAAGCCTTGCAAGCCCGCTCACAGGAAATCGGTGAAATTACCAAGGTTATTGGTGAACTATCCAATCAGACGAACCTACTGGCCTTGAATGCAGCGATTGAGGCGGCTAGAGCAGGTGATCATGGCAAGGGCTTTGCCATCGTTGCAGATGAGGTGCGCAAGCTGGCAGAGCAATCGCAGGCATCTGCAACACAGATTGCCACATTGATTGCCGAAATTCAGCATGAAACGGAAACCACGGTTCAGACGATGAACCGTGTTACGACTGAGGTTCAGAATGGGCTGCAGATTTCTAAAGAAACCATTGTCAAGCTGGGAGACGCGATGGAAGGCATTCGGGAGACCACACCTCAGGTGGAGGAGGTTGCTGCGATTGCACAACAGATATCAGCGAGTGTACAAGAGATTGCAGCGACAGCCAACGAGCTGGCGACGATTGCAACCGGTAATGCTGCTACTTCTGAGGAAGTTGCCGCTTCCTCAGAAGAGCAGCTGGCTTCCATGGAGGAAATATCAGCCTCTGCTCAGCTGCTATCAACAATGGCTGCTGAGTTGAGGTCTATGATTAGTCGTTTCAAGTATTAAAACGAACTTGAACCCTATGGAATCTATAGTACAATGAATGCTCGGGACAGTTCTTTAAGCCTTATGGCATAAGGAATCTGTCCTGAGTTTTTTTATATTTCCAATATAGCTTACAAAGTAGGGAGATTACAGGAGGGAGAACACTTGGTTCGAGACTTGGTGCTTTATGTTATCGTGATATTATTAATTGTTTTGACTTTTCAGCCGCCTATTACATTTGCGCGCCGCAATCTGATTTCTCAGCTCATTCGGCAGACGATCACGCGTGTTTTTTATGGAGTGACAGGAATTCTATTCTTATATTTTGGCATAAGTGATAGAGCTCTGATGACTTGTGTGCTGGAGCTAGGGATTGGTCTGATGTTCATCGCTTTGTTTGTACGCGTTTGGATCATTAAACATACATATGAACAACGTTTACTGGGCCAAAACCGTGATCTCCTAAATGTGCTTCGGGTTCAACCCGGTTTTACCTTCAGGCTGGAGAAAAGCGGCGACGAATTTTATTATAGGCTGCTCGAAGGAGGCTTGCTGGAGCGCATGGGTATGGATCTGCAAGTCAGCTATAATCGAAGGGAGCATGTTAAGCGACTCGGGGATATTTTCGAGCTTTCCTCTGAAACGCTAGAGCAGCTTAGCGAATACTACAAACAGGCATGGTTCGGTGACCGGACGGTATTTGAGCTGGAGTTTTGGGAATACTCGGCTTTAATTACCTTACATCCGGTCAGGGAGGACGGGATCACCAAGCATGTCATCGGTCACGTAATGGATATTACGGAGTATAAAGCTTCCGAGCAGAAAAGAAAGGAGGTAGACGAGGCTAACCATGCCAAAAGCGTTTTTTTGGCTCATATGAGCCACGAAATTCGCACGCCGCTGAATGGGATCATCGGTCTGTCCAAGCTGTTGAACAAGACGGAACTGACTGCTGTCCAAAAAGACTACCTTGACAAGCTGCTCGCCTCCTCGGGTACCCTCTCGTCCATGCTCAATAACGTACTGGACTTTTCCAAGATGGAAGCAGGCAGTTTGGAATTGGAAAGACAGGAGTTTGAGCTGGAAAAAATGCTTAGGCATCTTGCAGATACGGTGGGTACTTTGCTGGAACACAAAGAAATAGAGATCATTTTTATAACGGACCCCAAATTACCCAAAAGTGTTAAAGGTGATCCATTGCGGATGGAACAGGTGCTTTTAAACCTTCTGACTAATGCCGTCAAATTTACGGATCAGGGACATGTATTGTTAGAGGTGAAAATGCTAAGCCAGCAGAACGGACGGGTAGTGTTGTCCTTTATGGTGGAGGATACGGGTATAGGTATTTCCGAGGTGGGTGTGAACAAGCTGTTTGTCCCTTTTACCCAAGCGAATACATCAACCAGCCGCCGATATGGGGGCTCCGGGCTGGGTTTGGCCATTAGCAAGCATTTGGCTGAAGCCATGGGCGGGAATGTAGAGGTTGAAAGCCGATTGGGAGAATACAGTCGGTTTTACTTTAATGTCGAACTGAATATCGGGGATCTACATCCGGAAGGCGCACAGATAGAAAAACAAATAAGCGGCAAAGCCTTAATTGTTGTGCGGCATGAGCTGTTGAGATTTAGTCTGAACGAATTACTACAAAGCATAGGATTAGAAACATACACCATTTCATCCTTTCAGGAATGTGTGGAAGCTTTTCAAAATGGCGAATATTTTGATTTGGTTATGGTCGACATGGGGATGAATGGCTTTAGAGAGCTGGATACACGGAGACAATGGCTTCAATTGCTAAATAGACAGATGACTCAGGTCATTGGACTTACAACAGTGTTCCAGATGGAAGGGATAGCAGTTGGGGACGAGGATAGCAGGGTGGATGCCTTTTTGTCCAAGCCCGTGACTCGAAACGCTGTATTGGAGGTTATTCGCTGGAGGCTGGAAAAGGAAAAGACAGTGTCTGTAGATGTTAATACTCTGGATACATATACGATAATGAGCCCTCGTTATGAAAGAGAGATTACAACACAGAAGTATCAAATTCTCATAGCGGAGGACAATGAGATTAACCAGGTGGTAATTACCGAGTTCCTGGCAGAGCGCGGTTTTGAAGTAACCATGGTTGCAAATGGAAGAGAACTGTTAGAGTCACTGGAACTGCGTTCCTGGGATATGGTAATGCTTGATCTGCATATGCCAGAGATGGATGGCTTTGAGACGGCCAGACATATTCGCAGCAAGAAAGCTTTTAACAGACTTCCAATTATCGCCTTTACGGCCGATGCTGCGCAGCATGAACAGGAGGTTTGCCTTCGTTCAGGCATTAATGCTGTGCTGCTCAAGCCTGTCCATGAACCGAATGCTGTAAGAGTGTTAAACAGCTGGATTCATTTAGCATGGCTGCAAGAATTACATGGTGTTCACGCGGAACAGGCGATAGCCGGCATGGATGGAAAGGTATATATTTTTCAATTTGCCCTTTACAAATGGATTCAGGAATACCAGCATCTCGATAAAAGATTGACGAGGAAAATGGACAACGGACAGTTATCTGCCGCTCTCCGATTAATCCACTCGCTTAAGGGAGGGGCAGGAAACCTGTTTGCGTCCGGGCTGCTGGCAAAAGTCATAGAGCTGGAAAAGGGATTGAAACGTAGCCATGAAACCTCACCAGGGAAGATGTATCCAGACTGGCGAGAGCAATTGAGCTTGGTTCAAAAGGAGATTAACCAAATCAAGTCATCGGTTCCCTGGAGCTGATCGTGCTATTGCACAAATTTATAACCAATTCCCCAGATGGTCCTGATTAATTTCGGCTTTTTAGGGTCTTTTTCGATTTTCCTGCGCAAATGGTTGATATGTACGTCTACAGCCCTCTCATTAATAAAGGAGTCTGTGCCACGAAGAGCTTGAATCAAGGCATATCGGCTGAATACAATTCCCCGGTTCAAATAAAAAAGCTTCATAAGCTCAAATTCCGAAAATGTCGTCTCCACAATCTGCCCATCAACGGTAATCATTCTTCGCGCCAGATCCAAAACAATGTCTGTTTCAGGCTCGGCTTCAGGCGCAAGGCCTCTTGCCTGTAACCGTGTGATTTCAATACGACGGAAAAGAGCCTCGATTCGCGCCTTTAGCTCCTGCATACTGAAAGGCTTGCAAATATAATCGTCTGCTCCCAACGTAAGTGTACGGATGCGCTCTGAGATATTGTTTTCTGAAGAAATCACGATGATTGGCACATCCGTATGCTTGCGTACCAGTGGGCAGGGATTGACACCATCCAAATCTGGAAGCAGTAGATCTAGCAAAATAATATCAGGCTGCACCATACCCAGCCGGGCAATTCCCTCAGCCGCCTGTTCCACCCGGGTAACGTTGTAGCCTTCTCCAGTCAAATACAAGGAAAGGGTATCTCCCAGCATATTGTCATCTTCAATAATCAAAACATTAGACATAATGATATTTCCTTATCTTTCTATCAAATTCGAGTCAAATGGTTAGGATAGGTTCAATGCATTCAAAAAGTTTTTGGCAAGTTCTTTTGATAGAGTAACCCCCTTTGGACAGTCTGTCAAAAGATCAGGGGGATCGGGCAAACCAATAGCCGGGCAGAACGGATTTATACTTTTTTGATATGGAAATGCTCTATTTATAAGATTTTCAGCTCTATTCCGACATTTTTCGTGGAGAATTAACAAAATGCAACAAGTCCTCAACACTCGATTACAAAAATTTAACAAAACACATCAGAAGCATGCATTGACTTTAAAAAAAATTATGGTATTTTATTACATAGGAGTGACATCCACTGATAGGCCCCTTAGAACCCCCCACCATTTAATCTTCTGGAATTTAATTTACACTCCATAGACTATTTTGCATTTATTTTCCGTACTCTAATCGTTCCTGTGATCGTACTCATGATTTTTTGGTGTGGCTACCCCATTGAGATTCGGACTGTCTTCTCTTTTTAGCTTACATATTTACACTTTTTTTGCTTTCCATGCTTGTATTTTTTCCAAATCAGGTCAGCGGGAGGACGAGAAATCAATGAACACATTCGAAGCACTGGAGTCCAATGTAAGATCCTATTGCAGAAACTTTCCGGTTGTTTTCAACAAAGCGAAAAACGATGTGCTGTACACGGAGGCAGGAGAGGGATATATCGACTTTTTTGCCGGAGCAGGGGCCTTGAACTACGGACATAACAACGATTTTATGAAAAATCGGATTTTGGATTACTTAACCTCTGATCGGATCATGCACGGTCTGGATATGTACACAACGGCGAAACAGGAGTTTATTGAGTCTTTCTCCGAGCGTATTCTCCAGCCCAAGGGCTTGAATTATAAGCTGCAATTTTGCGGACCAACGGGAACCAATGCGGTAGAGGCAGCGCTGAAGCTTGCACGCAAAGTCAAAAAAAGAAATGGGATTTTTGCTTTTATGGGCGCATTTCACGGTATGTCTCTAGGAAGTTTGTCCGTTACCAGTAACAACTCCATGAGAGAGAGTGCTGGTGTATCCCTGAATAACGTTACCTTCATCCCCTTTAACAGTACGTTTAACGGCTTGGATACCATTTTGTATATGGAGCAGCTTTTAACAGATACCCATTCCGGGGTGGAAAAGCCAGCGGCTATCATTCTGGAAACGGTACAGGCTGAAGGTGGTATTAACATTGCCGATACTGAATGGCTGCGTGATTTGCGGCAACTGTGCGATGATCATGATATTTTGCTGATTGTTGACGATATTCAGGTCGGCTGCGGTCGGGTCGGTTCGTTCTTCTCGTTTGAGCGCGCGGGTATCGTTCCTGATATGGTCGTTTTGTCTAAGTCGATCAGTGGTTATGGTTTGCCGATGTCACTGCTACTGCTCAAGCCGGAGTTGGATATTTGGAGACCTGGCGAGCACAATGGTACCTTCCGGGGGAACCAGCTTGCTTTTGTAGCCGCCAAGGCTGCGCTGGAGTTCAGGGATACGGTAGGGCTGGAAGCACAGGTAAAAGAGAAAGAAGCTTTTGTTCAGCAATTTTTGTATGAACATATTCAAACGATTGACCCTCTCATTGACATTCGCGGCTTGGGACTGATCTGGGGAATTGATGTGTCTCCTCTGGGAGAAGCCTTTGCCAAAGAAGTAGCTGCTCTTTGCTTTAGCAGGGGCCTCATTATTGAGCGGGCCGGACGTAACGATACGGTGATTAAAATTATGCCTGCGCTAACGATCAGCTTGGAAAACCTGCGTGAAGGCTGCAACATCATTAAAGAGAGCATGGTTCAGGTGTCCAGCACACTGGTTACTTTGTAAATCTTCATATTTTAACAGATTGACGGGAACCTCCATCGCTGCTATTTTCTAGCGGCAGGAGGTTCTTTGTCAAATCACCATTAATCCGGTATGATGAGAATAATTATCAATGAACAATACTGGAGTGAAACGCTGTGCAGGAAGCTACTTTTCATCATAATTTTAATCTGTTTCTTGAAAAATTGGAGCTGAATTTTGACGTTACAGGCGATAAAGCTCCGTTGGAACTTATACAAACCGTAGGGAAGGGTACTATTTGCCGTTGCTCCCCGCGTCTGGATATGGAGCTTGTGGTTTCCGATTATACCTTTCATCAAAGCCGAACGATTGATTTTGTGGCTTCTGTGCCTATGGTGGAGCTTACCTGCTGTTTCCGCGGCGGACGGGAGGTTCAGGCGTCGGGAGTACGGCATGAAATTGTGCCGGGGCATTTTTCGTTACAGCTCCTGAAGCCGGGCGAAGCTCGCTTTGAATTTACGGCGAATGAGCAATTTACGATGCTGGGCATCGGGATTCCGGTATCGACGTTTCATTATTTTATGGAAGAGGCGGACGGAAGAAGGAGTGTTGATTTTGCGGATTTACTCGGACCCCATTCATTTCGCGCTTTTCAGGCTCGTATGAGTCCAGTTGCCGTCTCCAAATGGACTCAGCTAATGCAGGGAATTCAATCCGGCTCGATGCGCAATATAGAAATGGAATGTGCCGTATTGGATTTGTGGATGCTGGCTTTACGCACCTTTTTCGAGAATGGGCATGATCCATCCGTCTCCTTGAACCGGGATGAAATCTCCAAAATTAAGAGGGCGCGTCAAATTATGCTGGAGCACATGGCGGAGCCGCCGTCTCTCTTGCAGCTTTCACGTATGATCGGCATGAACGATTACAAATTAAAAATGGGCTACAAGGAAATGTACGGAACAACCGTCTTTGGAGATCTGCGCGAACAACGGCTGGAGCAGGCACTTCATTTGCTGCAAGTCGGAGGAAATAGTGTTACGGAAGTTTCTTTTGCGGTGGGCTATTCCAATCCAAGCTACTTTGCAGAGGCGTTCCGTAAAAAATACGGCTGCAATCCGGGTACACTCGTCCGAAATCGTTTATTCAGCTAATTAACCCATTCCTGCAAACCAGCAAAAGAACGCAGTTCTTTATCATTCCTGATTTGAAAAATCAAAATCAAAAAATCCCCTTAGTCGGTAGACTGCCACGCTCTGCTTCACAGCAGGTGGCAGCTCCAACCAAGGGGATTCTTGCAATTCAATTAAGAAGTAACGGCTTGCGCGTATTTTTGTGCGGATTGCTCAAGCTGCTCGTCGGTCAGAACCCCAGCACCATATTGTACGAAATAAGGGAGCAATTTGACACCAATCAAGTGGCTTGTAGCTTCGAGAGGTCTCAACAGTTCTTCGATTGTGTATCTGTTCCGTCCGTCATGTTGATAGTTTTCCTCTACACTAGCGGCAGACAGAGCAATCAGTAACTCTTTGCCCTCCAATTTGCCACCTTCGCTTCCATAAGCCCAACCGTAAGTCAGAACCACATCTTGCCATTTTTTCAGCAGGGAAGGGGTGCTATACCAGTAAAAAGGAAATTGCAGTACAATACGGTCATGCTGCTCCAGCAGTTCCTGCTCTTGAGCTACATTGATTTTCTCATCCGGGTATACTTCATACAGGTTATGAACGGTTACACCCGATTGCTGTTTGAGCTCCTGGACCCATCTTTTGTTAACGCGGGACTCCGCAAGATTAGGGTGGGTTACAATAACAAGTGTTGACATATGAAAAACATCTCCTTTAACTTATTTTATGTAAGTAAATTACGTTATAACTTGTAACTATTATAGTTTCAACTCATATTCTTGTCAAATGGATTGTCTCTTAAAAAAGAAATCCCCGGCAAGCGAGTGCCGGAGAATTCATCCTGCGAAGTATTCTCTGTCGAATTAAGCGATATGATTGAGCGAAACTATCTTATTCTTGCCAGAACGCTTGGCTTGATATAGATAGTCGTCCGCTTCCTGAAAGAACGAATCTTTGTTCATTTCTTCTGTATAGCTTTTCAGTCCAATGCTTACGGTCACGGAAATGTTTTGCTTTTTTTCATGAAAGATCATCTTTTCCACTGCATGCCGGATGTTTTCGGCGATTTGATAAGCTTCTTCGAAAGTATGCTCGAACATTAGGATGGCGAATTCCTCACCACCATAGCGGGCCGCAATATCATTAGCTGTAATCTGTTCTGTAATGATTAGCGAAATGCTCTCCAAAATTTTATCTCCGAACTGGTGCCCGTAATTGTCGTTAATTTTCTTGAAATTATCAATATCAAGTAATGCGAGATGGATAATGGCGCCTTGTTCAGCATATTCGAGTGCTTTTTCATAGAAGTTCTGAAAGGACAAATGATTATAGAGCTTGGTTAACCCGTCGGTCATCGACATTTTGCTAATAATCGCATTACTAATCATTAATTCCTGGTGAGCACGCTGTGTTTTATACAAATCCAACAGCAGGTCACGGCCGCTTGCCTGAATAATAATGGCAATAAAAGTGGACATAATCAAAAAGATCAGAATCGCTACAATATCAAAGAACGACAAGTAGGTACGGAACGAACCATCCACTGCCAGCAAAAGTAAAAAGACTCCAACTTGCAAGACAAAGGAAAACCATATTAGGCGACGATTGAAGAACAGGATGGATGAGAAAATAGGCAACAAGCACAACGCCGGGATAATCCGAACATCGTAGTTTAAACGAATGATGGTCCAGCAAATGACCGTGCTTGCCATAAATAGGATCACAAATGAATATCTGTTGTATTTATAATGAACCAGCTCTGCAAGCAGATTGGAACCACACATAATCAGTGTCGGAACAATGAGAACTCCAACGTAAAATTCATAAGACGAAGCGTGGTATTCGAGAAATAAATAACAACCAAGCTGCGCAATAAAATGTACGGCTATAATCATCCAGTATAATAAAAACATTCTCCGTACCCAGCGAGCTTCCTTTAATTTATAATCGGTTGTTTGAGTAAGTCGTGTTGTCTTATTCATGATGTCACCACACTTAATGTATCTTTAGCCATTCTCGTATTATAAGATACTATGTGACGAAGTTGAAGCTAATTTTTTAGGGGTCGATTTAGGGGTTAATGTACTTGTCAGCCCAGTAACACTTTAACCTGATGGATAGCACCATCTCCTGCAACTGGCAGAACATTGTCCGTGAGGATAGTACCATCTAGTGTGACTGTTGCTACACCCTTGGATATATGTTGTGGATTCGTGATTTGGATCACGTAGGTATCGCCACGGAAGACGCGAGTGATTGTAAATTCGTCCCAAGCGGCAGGGATACACGGATCAATACGCAGACCATCCCATTCCGGCTGAATACCAAGAATAGACTGGGTAATGGCTACAAAGTTCCACGCCGCTGTGCCGGTCAACCAGGAATTTTTGGCTTCGCCTTCACGAACGGCATCCTTACCCGCAATCATTTGCGCATATACATAAGGCTCGGTGCGGTGGATGTCGCTGATGTCCTCCAGATAGGCTGGAGCAATTTTGCTATACAGTTCAAATGCACGATCTCCACGGCCAATCACGGCCTCCGCCATCATAATCCACGGGTTATTGTGACAGAAGATGCCCGCATTTTCCTTGTACCCTGGAGGATAAGAGGATATTTCACCCAGATTGATGTAATAGCGGGAATAAGGCGGATTTTGTAGCACAATGCCATAGGGGGTTTCCAGCCGATCCCGTGTAGAGTCGAGAGCTCTTTGAGCCTGACCTTCCTCAACTCCGATCCTGGCCATCACGCAAAAACCCTGCGGCTCAATGAAAATTTGGCCTTCCTCACAATCCTTGCTGCCGACTTTGTTCCCATAGTGGTCGTAGGCACGCAGAAACCATTCACCATCGAAGCCATGCTCTAGCGTGGCTGTCCGCATCCGATCCACATGGGCTTGGGCCGTAGCTGCTTCCTCATCTAATCCTCTGCGCTTGCACAGCTCGATAAAATCTGGTCCTGTATATACGAAGAGTCCGGCGATGAATACCGATTCCGCTGTGCGGCCCTCCAAATTTTGTGTGGTCTGATAGGACTCATCTGGTGTGGCGGAAAAACAGTTCAGATTCAAACAGTCGTTCCAATCTGCCCGGCCAATCAGTGGAAGACCGTGCGGGCCGAGATTGTTAACCACATGATAAAAGGATCGCTTCAAATGCTCAAAAAGGGTAGCGGTGTGCTCTGCATTTCCGTCGAAAGGCACCTGTTCGTCCAATATGGCGAAGTCTCCCGTTTCTTTGATATACGCAGCGGTGCCGACAATTAGCCACAGCGGATCATCGTTGAAACCGCCACCGACCTCGTGGTTTCCTTTTTTGGTTAAAGGCTGGTACTGATGATAAGCCCCGCCGTTATCAAATTGTGTGGAGGCGATGTCGATAATCCGTTCCCGCGCCCGCTCCGGTATTTGGTGGACAAAACCAAGCAAATCCTGATTCGAATCCCGGAAACCCATTCCACGCCCGATGCCGGATTCGAAATACGAAGCGGAACGCGACATATTGAACGTAACCATACATTGATACGGGTTCCATATATTCACCATCCGGTTCAGCTTATCGTCGTGGCTCTGAATGGTGTACTTGGAGAGCAGAGTGTTCCAATAGGCTCGCAGTTCACTCAAGGCTCGTTCAACATCGGCTTCATCCGCGAATTGAGCAATCATGGCATGAGCCTGCTTTTTATTAATCACACCGGGAGATTCCCATTTTTCATCCTCCGGATTTTCCACATAACCAAGTACAAAGTTAAGCCTCGTTTCTTCACCTGGCTCCAAGGTTACTTCGATGCAATGCGACCCTACAGGCGACCACCCGCTGGCCACAGAGTTCGAGGCTTGCCCGGCGGTGACGGTTTGCGGCTGATCCAGCCCGTTGTATAGTCCCAGAAAAGCTTCACGGTCTGTATCGAATCCTGCCAGCGGGCGATTGACAGAGAAGAATGCATAGTGGTTGCGACGCTCACGATATTCCGTTTTGTGATAGATGACGGAGTCCTGTATTTCGACCTCGCCCGTGTTCAGGTTGCGTTGAAAATTGGTCATATCGTCATAGGCGTTCCACAGACAAAATTCCACAAAAGAAAAGAGCTTGATCTTTTTAGTCTGAGCAGAAGTATTCTGAAGCTTGACCTGATGTACTTCGCCATCAAAGGACAACGGTACAAAAGCCAACTGCGTCGCCCGGATACCGTTACGTTCACCCATAATTGAAGTATAGCCAAGCCCATGTCGGCACTCATACCGATCCAGCTCCCGTTTGACTGGCATCCAGCCCGGTGTCCAGTAATCCCCGTCATCATGAATATAAAAATAGCGGCCGCCGTTATCGACAGGAATATTGTTGTATCGGTATCGTGTTAGGCGACGTAAGCGCGCATCCCGGTAAAATGCATAGCCGCCGCCTGTATTGGAGATCAGTCCAAAAAATCGTTCGTTGCCTAAATAATTGATCCAGGGATATGGGGTTTGAGGGGTGTGTATGACATATTCTTGTTTAGCATCATCGAAGAAACCGTACTTCATGGCGTAGAACTCCTCTCGAATTTAAAGAAATAAAACCAAACACATTATTATATTCAAACATGAAGCTGTTCTTCCTAAAAGAAGCGGTTTCCTGCCTGATGCAAAAGATGCTTGATTTCCCCGACCTTGTTTCTTGAATTTGCAAAATATTTGAAATGGGTAAATATACCTTTTTATGCTAAAATGAAAGAGTTAAGACTCAACATGGCAGGAGGTTGCAAGGATGGCACCCATCACATTGTTTTTCATTCCATATGCAGGTGGATCGGCATCGGTCAGCTTCAAATGGAAAAAGCTGCTGCTTCCGCAGATTAAGCTTGTCCCGCTGGAGCTGGCGGGCAGAGGTATTCGTTCCGGAGAGCCGTTAAAAGACAGCATCGAGGAAATGAGCGAGGATTTACTGCTCAAGATCAGTCAAGAGATAGCCCCCGGCGATCCTTATGCTATATACGGTCACAGCATGGGAACGATGATCGCATTCGAGCTGTATTACAAGCTGGTGGCTGGTGGTTATGGCAAGCCAGCTCATCTGTTCGTATCTGGGGGACGGGCACCGCATGTCCCGAGAGATTTCCCGTGGGCCCATGATCTGCCCGCAGAGCAGTTCAGAACGCATTTGCAGCGATATGGTCAGCTTTCGGAGGCCATTTTTGACAATCGCGAATTGTACGACTATTTTATCCCGGTGCTAAGAGCGGACTTCAAAGCCGTTGAGACGTATAAGTATACGCCCCGAACGGTACCTTTGAATTGTTCGGTCACTGCCTTGACAGGGCTGGCCGATAACACGATGACCTTGCAGGATGCGGAAGCGTGGGAGCAGCATACGAATCAGAATTTTCAAATTTTCACCTTTGACGGGGGGCACTTTTTTATTCATGATGAGGTGGAAGGGATTACGCAAATCATTAATGAGACTTTGGAAAGCAGTGCTGTGACAAGCAGGACGCAACATTAAAAAGAAGAGGTGATTTCAGTGACAGTAGGCGTATTGGCGCATTTGTTTGGCAAGTTGCCTTATCGCGAGTTGGCTGCAAAGGTAGGCGCAGCGGGCTTTACTCATGTTCAACTGGCTCCGTGGAGAGCGATCAGTGATGTGGACTTTAACAAACCGGGCAAGTTCAGCCCGGGATTGGCGCTGTCTATCGCGGAGGAATTCCGCAAGCACGGAGTATCCATATCGGTTCTTGGATGCTATTTGCATTTTTTTGAACAGGATGAGGAGCTGCTGCGTGAAAATGTAGAACGCTTTAAAGAGCTGATCCGATATGCGAGCCTGTTAGGGGCACCGATGGTGGCTGCCGAAGTCGGACGTAATGAAGATGGCAGCGCATATACGGAACGAGACTGGAAGGTTGTAAAGGAAGTCGTGCGTGAATTAGCCGATGAGGCGGGAAAATGGGGCGTATTCGTAGGATTGGAGGCCGCTAACGATCATTTGGTCGGAACGGCGGTAGAACTGGCTACCTTGCTGGAGGAAGTACCGTCATCCCAGATCGGTGTAGTGATTGATCCGGGCAATTTGCTGAAAACGGAAAATCTGGCACGGCAGGATGAGGTTATCCGCGAAGCGTTCCAATTACTAGGACCTCGAATTATCGCGGCACATGCCAAAGACCGGCGTTTGTCATCGACAGGTGAGATCGAGACCGTACCGCCGGGTTTTGGTGACATGAATTACGGCCTATACATGGAACTGCTGGAACAGTACAAGCCGGGGGTTCACATCATTATGGAAGCCGCGCAGGAACACCAGATGGCTGAATCCAAACGTTACATCGAGGGTCATCGCTTAGCGGCTCAGAAGGTGCAAGGAGTACAGACGAAATAATAATATTCTTTCATATTCGGGAATTGCTCAGGAGACTTGGAAGCGTCTACTTTTCCAAGTCTCTTTTCTTTAGCTATGTTTAATCTTGTACAACCGCCACAATCACAAGCACCCAGCTCACCAAAAAAGCCACCCCGCCAATCGGGGTAATCGCTCCGAGCTTTTTCACGCCGGACAAGCTAAGAGCATACAGACTGCCGGAGAACAGGAGAATACCGATAAGCATAATCCAGCCTGCGGTTACGACCAGAGAAGAATGGACCAGATTTCCTGCAACTGCTCCGAGCAGAACCAGGCCCAAGCCGTGGGCAATATGATATTGGATGCCCGTCTGGAATATACTCATCATGTCTGCGGAAAGTCTTTTTTTCAAAGCATGTGCCCCGAACGCTCCCAGGGCTACGGCTAAAAACATCATCGTACAACCAAGTACCAGTAAAATTTTCATTTTGTAACGCCTCCTTGTGAAATCGTAGCGATTTCATGCAATTTCGTCAATTTTCATTATTAAACTCTAAACATATTGATTTTTTCGACTCTCATTTCGCGGCGGGTGTGGTATATTTTTTCCAGGGCCAATGTGAAGCATTTGGAGCTATTGGACAGCGTGTCCTCCACCTTTTTTATGGGAAAGTGAGGTGATGGTGCTGTCTTTTTGTGCTGTTGTTTTTCAAAATAAAATCTTGTGTAAAGCCAAAATTGATAATGGAGAGGATGAATGCAAAAGTGATCAGCAGAAAATCCGTGTTCAGGAAATCTGTCTCTATGGTCATGTCAGCCATTTTGGTGCTTCCGCTAACTTTGGGCATATTTCAAGCCGAACCCGACCGTGCTTCAGCCGCAACACCGGAATCCACACGCTTTCTTCAATTGTACAAACAACTGAAGGACCCGGCCAGCGGATATTTTTCCAAGGAAGGTATACCTTACCATTCGGTTGAAACCCTGATGAGCGAGGCCCCGGACTACGGACACTTAACGACCTCGGAAGCCTATAGCTACTGGATGTGGCTGGAAGTGCTGTATGGTCATTATACCGGGGATTGGGGGAAGCTGGAATCCGCTTGGGACAACATGGAGAAATACATCATTCCTGTTAATGAAGGAGATGGCAAGGAAGAACAGCCTACTATGAGTAACTACAACCCCAACAGCCCAGCCACCTATGCAGCAGAGTATCCGCAGCCGGATCAATATCCAAGCCGTCTGAGTGGTCAGTATAGTGGTGGCAAGGACCCGCTGGATGCAGAGCTGAAAGCAACCTATGGCAATAATCAGACCTATCTGATGCATTGGCTGCTGGACGTGGATAATTGGTACGGTTTTGGCAATCTGCTGAATCCGTCTCATACAGCGGCCTATGTGAACACCTTCCAACGCGGGGAGCAGGAATCGGTTTGGGAAGCCGTCCCGCATCCATCGCAGGATAATCAAAAATTTGGTAAAGCAAATGAAGGCTTTATGAGCCTGTTTACCAAGGAAAATAATGCTCCTGCACAGCAATGGCGCTACACGAATGCCACCGATGCGGACGCACGGGCGGTTCAAGCCATGTACTGGGCGAAAGAACTGGGATATGACAACTCGGTATATTTGGATAAAGCGAAAAAGATGGGAGACTACTTACGTTACGGTATGTACGATAAATACTTCCAAAAAATAGGAAGCGCTTCCAATGGGACTCCGACCGCTGGTTCCGGCAAGGATGCCAGCCACTATCTGATGGCATGGTATACGGCATGGGGTGGCGGACTGGGTCAAAGCGGAAACTGGGCTTGGCGGATTGGCGCCAGCCACGCGCATCAGGGCTACCAAAATGTCGTTGCGGCTTACGCGTTATCCGATCAGGATGGCGGATTAATACCAAATTCACCAACGGCGGGACAGGATTGGGCTACCTCGCTGAAGCGCCAACTGGAATTTTATACGTGGCTGCAATCCGATGAGGGAGCCATTGCAGGTGGAGCAACGAATAGCTGGGATGGTGCCTACAAGGCGTATCCGTCTGGCACAAGCACCTTCTATGGAATGGCTTATACAGGCGCTCCTGTATACCAAGATCCACCGTCCAACAATTGGTTCGGAATGCAGGCTTGGCCTGTCGAGCGGGTTGCCGAGCTGTACTACATTTTAGCCAAGAAGGGTGATACTTCTTCCGAGCAGTTTAAAATGGCTAAGCAAGTGACGGAAAACTGGGTAGCATGGTCCAAGAGCTATGCATTTGCCAACGAACGTCCTGTGACAGACGCGCAGGGATACTATTTGGACGCTCAAGGCAAGCGCATTCTGGGTGGTAAAAATCCGAAGGTTGCCACTACAGCAGCTAAAGGCGAGTTCTGGGTGCCAGGTAATCTGGAATGGAGCGGGAAGCCAGAAACCTGGACCGGATTTGCCAATCATAAGGGGAATGCCAATCTGCATGTAGTAACGAAGAATCCAGGGCAAGATGCGGGAGTGCTGGGCAGTTATGTTAAAGCGCTTACTTTTTTTGCTGCCGGAACGAAGGCCGAAAAAGGAGATTACACCGCATTAGGCAAGGAAGCCAAGGATCTGTCCAAAGCTTTGCTCGATGCTGCATGGGGTTACAACGACGGCGTGGGCATTACCACGAAGGAAGCACGTGAGGATTATTATCGTTATTTTACGAAAGAAGCGTATATCCCGAACGGATGGAGTGGTAAAACGGGGCAAGGTAACACCATTCCTGGCGCAGACGCTACCGCCTCTGATCCGTCCAAGGGTGGTAATGGTACGTATTCCAGCTACACCGATATCCGGCCTAACATCACCAAAGATCCTCAGTGGTCTTATCTCAAGGACAAATACACAACTTCATGGAATAATCAAACGAAAAAATGGGATAAAGGCGCTCCGGAATTTACGTATCACCGTTTTTGGTCCCAAGTCGATATGGCGACAGCTTATGCCGAATATGACCGTCTCATCAACAATAGTGGAACAACTGAGCCGACAGCTCCCAAAGCTCCGGCAAATGTGAAAGCAAGTGCCGGGGATGCTCAGGTTACACTGAGCTGGAGCAAAGCGACGGGGGCCGACAGCTATACCGTCAAGCGCTCCACAACCAGTGGAGGACCTTATACCACGGTAGCAACGGTAACGGATAGCACTTACAAGGATACAGGAGTGGTGAATGAAACCACTTATTATTATGTAGCAAGTGCAACTAATTCTTTAGGAACCAGCCCGGATTCTGCCGAGGTCAGCGCCAAGCCGACAGCAGCGCCGATTCCGGCAACGGGAGATGTAATTGCCCAATACCGCGTGGGCGACACGAACCCGGGAGATAATCAGATTCGTCCGCTTTTCCGTGTTGTAAACAAGGGGAAAGAGGCTGTTGATCTAAAGACTGTCAAGCTGCGGTATTACTTTACAGTGGATGGCGATAAACCGCAGGAATTCCATTGTGACTATGCACAGCTCGGTAGCGGCAACGTTCAGGGACGCTTTGTGAAACTGGATAAGGCGGTTACGGGCGCAGATTACTATCTGGAAATCTCCTTTGGAGCTGGTGCGGGAAGTCTGGCAGCAGGAGCCAACACGGGGGATATTCAGGTTCGCTTGAACAAGACGGACTGGAGCAATTATAACGAAAGTGATGATTTTTCCTATGATGCGACCAAGACGTCTTATGCAGATTGGAACAAAACGCCTCTGTATGTGAACGACCAGCGTGTATGGGGGCTGGAGCCTTGAATGTAAAATAATCTTGGATGATGCGGGCGCAATGCGAGGGTGTTTAAAACTCACATTGCGCTCGTTTTTATGATTGGTTTCGTGGTACACTAAGATCGCTACATCATTACATACATGACCGAGGTGACCTGATACATGAAAGACAATTTGGCACAGGCTCTAAATGAGCAAATGAATTTTGAGTTTTACTCCGCTCACGTATATCTGGCGATGGCTGCTTATTGCTCTGGCGAAAGTCTGGATGGGTTCGCAAACTTTTTCCTGGTACAAGCTGAAGAGGAACGTTTTCATGCGATGAAGCTATACAAATATATTAATGACCGCAGAGGGCGAGCTACTTTGGCAGCATTACCGGAGCCTAAAAATAGCTACGATTCCATGTTGGACGTATTTGAGCACGGCTACAAGCATGAGCAGCAAAATACGCAGAAATTTTATCATTTGGCTGACTTGGCTCTGGACGGACGTGAGCATGCGACGATCCATTTCCTGAAATGGTTTATTGATGAACAAGTCGAAGAGGAAGCTCTGTTCGACAATGTGATCCAGAAGCTCAAGCGTATTGAAAGAGATAGCAACGCTTTTTATATGCTGGACAGTGAATTTGCCCAACGCAGCTTTACAGCCCCTGCGGAATAAAGCAACATGCACATTTCGTCTGAATGCTAAGGATATGGCTGGCATGGTATGAGACGAGGAATTAGAAAAGCCCGGTTTTCGGGCTTTTTTTCGTTTTTTATGATCAGGTGCAGCTTGACACATTAGCGAATTCGAGAATATTATAGATATAATAAGTCTTTAATATCTATTTAAAGGAGATGAGCATCATGATTTACGATTGTGCTATTATTGGCGGAGGACCCGCCGGATTGAATGCAGCCCTTGTGCTTGGCCGGGCAAGACGAAGTATGGCTTTGATCGACAACAACCAGCCCAGAAATGCCGTTACGCATACATCGCACGGCTTTATTACAAGAGACGGCGTAACGCCGGCCGAGTTCCGTCGCGTTGCTTATGAGGAAGTACTGCGCTATCCGTCTGTCGATCATCTGCAAACCGAGGTTGTTTCGATTGAAAAAACTGAATCCGGATTTGAGGTGCTTGATTCGTCAGGCCTTCGCGTTCAAGCGCGAAAACTGATTTTGGCGACGGGCGTAAAGGAGATATTTCCCGAGATCGAAGGCTTTTATCCACTATACGGAAAAAGCTTGTTTAATTGCCCCTATTGCGACGGCTGGGAGCTACGGGATCAACCGCTTGTCGTTGTGTCCGAATCTCCGGGCATCTATCATACGGCCAAATTACTCCTTAATTGGAGCAAGGATGTGGTCGTCTGCACGAACGGCCACGATACCCTGTCAGACGAGCAAAAAAAAATGGCTTCAATCAAAGGGAATTGTTGTGATGGAGCAGCCTGTTGCGGCTTTCATCGGCCACAATGGACAGCTTGAGCATGTTCGCTTTACGGATGGAACTCAAGTCTCGAGGGCTGGTGGTTTCATCGCTCCCAAATTTGTGCAAAGTACACCGTTTGGAGAACGTTTGGGCTGTGAAAAGCTGGAGTCGGGCGGGATCAAGACGGATGAATCAGGAAGAACCTCTATACCTGGGGTATACGCCGCCGGAGATTCTTCATACTTCATGCTTTCCCAATTGATTTTTGCCGCAGCCGACGGCAGCCGAACCGGTATGTGCGTTAACATGGATTTGACGGAGGAGGATTTTGCAATTCGGGGTCACTTTCGCTAGGTTATCGTTATTTTAAATATGCTTATAGAAAAAATTAATTTGTCGCTGGATTGTGAGCATGCTACAGTTATTTTATCTTTTATTCCTGATTAAGTAGATAGGATTAATAATTTTTATAAAGGAGAGGCGGGTTAACATGAGCGAAATCTATCGTTTGGCACAACGGGAAGATGCGGAGAGATTGCAGTACGTGACTTATGAGGCGTACGAAACAATTCGGCAGTTGGAGCTTAAATGGCCTGCCGCTCAGGCAGATATTCCTATCATTCAGGAAAACATTAAAAATAATGACTGCTACGTGCTGGAAGTCGATGGTGTAATTCAGGCTACAGTTAGTCATCTCAAAAATAGAGCTCTTAATTTTATAACGGATCTACCATTTGTCATGTGGTTTGCCGTCAATCCGGCTGCTCAGGGCAAAGGTTACGGTCGCAAGCTGCTGAACTGGGTAGAGCAGACTATAATCCGTGATCAGGTGGGAGCTCCTGCCGTTACGCTGGCAACAGCCGAAAAGCATCCCTATCTGCTGTCTATGTATGAGCGTTGGGGATATGAGCGTATTCATGCGTTTGACCATGGAACAGGAGATGGAACGATGCATGTGCTGCGTAAAGTTGTGAATCCCGAATTATTTGAAACGTATATTCGTGAAAAAAACGAAGCCGAGACCGCTAACCGCAATTAGGGCCGATACCTGGGAAAGGACGAAGCCGACTCATTCTCCGAAAGGGGCTTTCTTGAAATGAAGTTTGTGTTATTCAGTCTGATGGCTAATCTGCCTAATGCGATTACCGGGGAAACCTGGAGCTCGCAGCAAAAATTCCAAAATGTAATCAATCAGGCTGTTCTCGCAGAGGAGCTTGGTTTTGATGCATACGGTGTGGGGGAGCGGCACGGTGCGCCTTTTCTGTCATCCTCACCCCCGCTCGTGCTGACCGCTATTGCGGCGAGAACCGAACGGATTCGTCTGCTGACTATGGTGACGGTGCTTAGCGTGCTGGACCCGGTGCGCGTGGCAGAAGACTATGCGACGTTGGATCATTTATCGGGTGGAAGATTAGAGATTATTATTGGGAAAGGCAATGATCCGCGCCATTATCCGTTATTTGGAATTACAGAGGAAGAACAGTGGGACTCGCTTGCTGAGCGCTATCGTCTGCTCAAACGGCTGTGGAGCGAAGAAGAGGTGACGTGGGAAGGAAGCTATCGTCCACCGTTGCATCAAGTCACGACACAGCCACGGCCGTATCAGCAGCAGATTCCCATCTGGCATGGCAGTGCTTCCAGTACACGATCGACCGAGCTGGCTGCGCAATACGGGGAGCCGATATTTTCCTCGAATTCTTTCCACCCGCAGGCCAAGTATAAAGCGCTCATTGATCATTACCGGGAACGGCTGGCTTATTACGGGCATGATCCGTCTCAGGCTGTGATTGGTGCCGGAGCAGGGAGTCTGTATCTGGCAGATACGGATGAGGAAGCGATTCGACGGTATCGTCCTTATTATGATGCCTACCACTCGACAGTGGCAGCTCAGCACAATCAGTCGCCCTTCACGAGTCTGGAGGATAATATTCGTAACGGTCCTGTTCTGATCGGCTCTGCGGAGAGCGTTCTTGAAAAAATACGGAACTATCATACCGCGTTTGGTCACCAGGTACTCAGCATCAGCGTGGACGGGCTGGGTGAGCAGGAGCAGCTCGAACAGCTACATCGGTTTAGCGAGAATATCATACCGGTGCTGCGGCAGGAAATTCCGAGCACGATTTGGCAGCATGGGCCGAATCTGGATGACGGAAGCAGGTCGATTATCCCTGTAAAAAATGATGCGCCACCCATATCTCCTATTTTTCAACTATAGATGTGACTGTTCAATCACCTTATCTCATAAAAAGCCTCCGATTTAGGAGGCTTTCAGGTCTGTGGCGACCAGAGAGATAGGGTTTTTGTATTGGAAATACATGAAAAAGTAAATTGACAGAGACAAGTAGAAAGAGTAACGTGATTTTAATACCATTTAAAACTTACAAATTTCATCGGATTAATATATTTCGAATCTTATAGAGATCTGATGATTGGAGGAGGAATTGTTTTGAGCGACCCGCAATCCAGTATAGCTAAACGCCATATAACAGCAGAGGATTTATATCAACTTCGGTGGATCAGCGATCCTGCTGTCCATCCAGGTAACGGTGCAGTCGCTTACGTAGAGCAGTATATTAATGAAGATCGGATAGACTATAATTCTGACATTTGGCTTTTGCCATCAGAAAACTCCGAGCCGTTGCCCTTCACATATGGGCCGAAAGACGAATCACCTGTCTGGTCACCTGACGGATCACAGCTTGCTTTTCTCCGTACGCTGGAAGGTAAGCGTCAGGTATGGATCATTCCAGCTAGCGGAGGAGAGGCTCGGCAGCTTACATGGGCAGAGAAAGGCGTTCATTCATTGGCTTGGTCACCGGACGGATTCTACATATCCTTTGTCGCAAAAACCACAGAGAGTCTGTCATCCCCGACATCAGTGCAGCCGAAAGGACAGGTCGTTAACCGAACAAAAGCCAAGTCAGATGGCTACGGGCTATGGGATGATACACGTAATCACTTATATGTGACTGATGTAAATTCAGGGGACACCGTCCAACTGACGTTCGGCGCGTATGACGTCGCGGAACCTGTCTGGTCGCCGGATGGCAAACTTATTTTATTCGTGGCCAGAATAGCGGAGCATTCAGAAGAGGATACGGATTTACGCAAGCAAAATGATTTGTTTACGATAGCTCCTGCTATTTCAAAAGGAAATGCGGAAGCACCGCGGAAGCTAACCTGCTCCGAGCTGCAAATCGAGAGTGCTGAATACTCTCCCGATGGTTCAACGATTGCCTTTTACGGACATGATCGACATGCTAAAGGCGCGACCCAGACCCGATTATACATCCTCCCTTCGAGTGGTGGCTCGGCAGTATGCATTAGTGAAACGCTGGACGCACACCTCGGTAACGCGGGTATGAGCGATATGCGCTCACACCTTCATGTAGGGCCACCACGTTTTAGTATGGACGGTCAATCCCTGTATACGCTTGTAACCCGTGAAGGAAATGTGCATGTATATCAGTTTGCACTTGATGGAAGCTTTACAGTTTTGACGCAGGGAGACAGAGAAATTTATCAGTTCACGCTCACCCCGGATGAGCAGCATATCATTGCAGCTTCAACTCACGTGACATTGCCAGGCGATTTGTTTCGAATTGCGATCTCTTCCGGGACAGAGGAACGACTGACGCAGGTGAATGACTTGCTGCTGGAAGAGATCAGGTTAAGTGTGCCTGAGAGCTTCTGGACTGAGGTCGAGGATGGTCGGAGGGTCCAGGGATGGGTGATGAAGCCAGTCGGTTTTGCGAAGGGAGTTACCTATCCCGCCATTTTGGAAATCCATGGCGGTCCCCATGCGATGTATTCCCACTCTTTTTTTCATGAGTTTCAGTTGCTAGCAGCGCAGGGATATGCGGTCATTTACACAAATCCGGGGGGAAGCAGAGGGTATGGCCAGTCTTTTACCAATGTCGTTCTTGGCGAGTACGGCGGACGAGATTACACGGACTTGCTGAGTGCGGTCGATGAGGCCATTCGACAGTTTCCATTCATTCATCCAGAACGACTAGGTGTTACGGGGGGGAGCTACGGAGGCTTTATGACTAACTGGATTGTCGGTCACACAGACCGTTTCCGTGCAGCCGTGACCCAGCGCTCCATATCCAACTGGCTATCCATGTATGGCGTGAGCGACATTGGCTACTCATTTACAGAAGACGAGGTCGGCGGCAATCCTTGGGACGATTTCGAGGTCTTATGGAGACAATCTCCACTGGCATATGTTAAGCAAATAAATACACCACTGCTTATTTTGCACGGGGAGCAGGATCTTCGTTGTCCCATTGAGCAGGGAGAGCAGCTATTTACAGCACTACGGCGATTGGGTAAATCCACGCAATTTGTTCGTTTTCCAGGCTCAAGCCATGAGCTTTCACGAAAAGGGCATCCGCAGCTTCGTGTGGAACGACTGCAACGCATTACAAATTGGTTTGTCAAGCACCAGATATAACACGTCATCTGTTTCTTGCACTTACGACACAGAAATTTTTACGAAAATTCATCAAAAAATTACAAACAATGCCTGATTTTCATACAAAAGAGGGTATTGTTTGTATGTATAATATACTTACACATTATAAATTCATACTTTAATTTACTTTTGTGTTTATAAAACCATATTAATCTCTGTTTATTTATTTTTTTCCATTAAAGGAATTTGAAAAAATATTGACTTTTTTCGAGTCCATATTTATTATATAATTAAAATATTTCACAATTAATACTTGCTTTTGGAATGAAATTGCGTTGTTTTCGGTATTTTTTCGACACATTCATCTATGATACTAGATTCTTAGGTCCCAACCTAAGTCTTTAGTCCACTCCGAGCTTTTCACACTTCCAAGCTTTTCACACACACCTGAATTTATTTCCAATAATACCACGATTGGCAATTCAATCACCAAATTAAATCTTAAATTGTCGCTTATTGCTTTTTTTGTCAACCTTACAACTTTGCTTTGTTATGGTTTGCTGTATCCATCTCCATATTTTCATATCTCCATACATATATACATTAACACCTGAATCGTAAAAACATTTTTGTTTTGCCACATCTTTGTGGGGAGGAAAGGGGTTTGGTATGAATTTGAATCGAATGGCTTTGGTTTTTCCGGGACAAGGATCTCAGTATGCAGGAATGGGAGTCGCATGGCATAGCGATTTTACAGAAGCGGATCACTTGTTTGAAGAGGCTGCTGATATTTTGGGATATGATCTGAAAGCTTTATGCATGGCAGGTCCGATCACACAATTATCCAAGACATTCTATACTCAGCCCGCACTTCTTACAATCAGCGTCATTGCATTCCGACGTTATATGCACGAAATCGGGATTATTCCGAAATTTTCAGCAGGTCATAGCCTGGGTGAATATTCAGCTCTGGTAAGTAGCGGTGTTCTATCCTTTGGCGACGCTTTACGACTGGTACAAGAGCGGGGACGCTTCATGGAAGCAGCCGCAGAGGCCGGTCTGGGCAGCATGATTGCCATTCGCGGAGCTGAATTGAACGTCGTGGAAGAATTCTGTCGTCTGCACTCCACAGTCGATCAGCCTGCTGTCATTGCCTGTTACAATTCGCCCAATCAGTATGTCGTCTCTGGTCATCATACGTCGGTAGCTGTGGTAGCTGGCAAGTTAGAACAGCGGGGGGCCCAAATTACTCGCTTGCAGGTCAGCGGTCCTTTTCATAGTCTGCTTATGCAGCATGCTGCGGACAGGCTGACCATCGAGCTGCAAAAATACACTTTCCATGAACCGCAGTGGCCCGTGATCTCCAATGTGACCGCTCAGCCATACCCTGATGTAGACAGCATCCGTCAAGGATTGATTTTGCAAATGACTCATCCGGTTCGATGGATACAAACCATGCAGTATATGGCGAATCATGGCGTGAAGCAGAACATCGAGTTAGGTCCGCGAACGGTGTTGAAAAATTTAGCGAAGGAAATAAACACTACCATCGAAGTGCTGTCTCTGGACAGAGACTTGGATCGCGTTGAACTGGAACGCCGTTTCTCGATCCGTGATTGGGTTGCCCGTTCCCTGTCACTGGCGGTGTCTACCCCCAATGCCAATTGGAATGAAGATGAGTATCTAAAGGGTGTTATTTTACCTGTTCGGAGACTGGAAGAATTATTGCGAAACTCAGAATCAGGCAGCAGTCCACCACCTGCTTCTGAGCAAAGACAGGAAATACTGGGGTGTATTCGCCTGGTGTTGCAAACCAAACGGGTCTCCGAAGGAGAGCAGAAAGTAATGCTAGAGCAATTAAGGAGGGATCAGGATGGAGCAGTTTCAAACTTTAATTGAAATCATTCAAGACCGTGCAAGCCGGGATGAGAACGGGATCACCTTTATTTCCGGTGATAAGCAAGAGGAATATGTGTCCTACAGTAAACTTCTGGAGCAAGCATCGCAGGTGCTTCATGCATTACAGGAAAAAGGGATACAACCTGGCGATGAGCTGATCATACAGATCGACGACAATCATACCTTTGTGAATGTATTTTGGGGCTGCCTGCTCGGTGGAATCGTTCCGGTTCCTGTAAGTATCGGGAATAATGATGAACATAAAATGAAACTGTTTAAAATCTGGAATACGCTCTCCCGCCCTTATATGGTTGCAGATGATAAGGTTTTGGAACAACTGGAAAAGTACGCGCATCAGCACGAACTGCTGGATTCCTTTGAGCCTGTTAAAAAAGCAACTTTTTCAAGCCATACATTCGACTATTCCGGTCTGAATAAAGGTGTAGTTCATGTATCCAAACCGGAGGATTTGGCTTTTATCCAATTTTCCTCAGGCTCTACAGGTGATCCTAAAGGGGTCATGCTGACACATGAAAATCTGGTTTACAATATTCGGGATGTCGCAAATCAAACGGGCATGAGCTCCAAGGATGCTTATTTGGGTTGGATGCCGCTTACGCATGATCTGGGATTGATCGCCTTTCATTTAACCTGTGTGGTCGCTAATGCCAAGCAGCTGATTATGCCGACGGCACTTTTTATCCGACGCCCGTCTTTATGGCTAAAAAAAGTATCGGAGCATAAGGTGACTCAAATATGCTCTCCCAATTTCGGATATAAATTTTTTCTCGATCAGTACAAACCTGAAACAGCGGATAACTGGGATTTGTCAAGTGTACGTATGATTTTAAATGGGGCTGAGCCGATATCTGTAGAGCTTTGCCATGTGTTTATGGATGCGATGAGTGTTCACGGCTTGAATAAAAATGCGATGTTTCCTGTCTATGGATTGGCAGAGGCGAGCGTGGGTGTTTCCACTCCCCCTCTGGACAAAGATACCTTTATTCCGCTTTATTTGAATCGGCAGCAGTTACACGTAGGTGAACCCATTGAAGAAGTAGACAAGTCCGACAAGCGGTGTCTTACTTTTGTGGATTTAGGGTATCCGATGGCCAGTACCTCTGTCCGCATTTGCGATGAACAAAATCGGGCGTTGGAAGATGGTGTGATTGGACACACACAGATCCGCGGCAAAAATGTGACAGCTGGATACTACAACAATCCCGAGGCTACCGCGAAGGTTAAAACAGAGGATGGCTGGCTCATCACCGGAGATTTAGGGTTTATGAGAAATGGCCGCCTGGTTATTACTGGTAGAGCCAAGGATATCATTTTCGTGAACGGACAGAACGTTTATCCTCATGACATCGAGAGAACTGCCGAGGAGCTGGATGGCGTGGATCTCGGAAAAGTAGCGGTGTGTGGTGTCCATGATGCGCAAACCAGGCAGGATCGTATTGTTGTTTTTGTGATGCACACGAAAAAGATAGAGCATTTTGTGCCGCTAGTTCAAAAGCTGAAAAGCCATCTGAATTACCGGGGAGGCTGGCATATTCAGGATGTAGTTCCGATTCGACGTATCCCTAAAACAACCAGCGGGAAGGTTCAGCGCTTCATATTAGCCCAGAATTATGAACAGGGTGAATTTGATGAAATATTGACATCACTGGCCGAGGCTACTCAAATCGCGCAAGCAGCTGAGCGTATAGTCCTGCCTCAAGGCGAAATAGAACAAAAGCTGATTGGAATCTGCCAGGATATTTTAAATGTAAAGTCGATTGGAACGGATGACAGCTACTTTGATATCGGAGTGACTTCCTTGCAGCTCGTTCAAATTGTGGACCAGTTGGAGGACCAATTAGGGATTCATATTGAGGTGACGGACTTCTTTTCCTATCCGACCATCGCCAAGCTGGCTTCGTATATCTCCAGTCAAAGCCTAAGCAGCGACGCGACTGCAACAACACAGCCCGAGGCCAAGGAGGAAGCGAATGACCGGGATATCGCCATCATCGGCATGTCCGGCAAGTTTCCTCAAGCGGATACACTAGAGCAGTTTTGGGCGAATGTGTCATCAGGGGCAGACAATATCGGTCCGTACAACGATGAAAGAAGAAAAGATGCCGAAGCTTTCATTTCCCGTCTGAATACGGAAGGACGGAATATGCAAATCGCAGAAGGTGGCTATTTGGACGAAGTAGACAAGTTCGATTACTCCTTCTTTAAGCTGACACCACGGGAAGCCTCGCTAATGGACCCGAATCAACGGTTATTTCTACAAACCGCCTGGAGCACGATTGAGGATGCGGGGTATGGTGGCAAGCAGCTGGCAGGCCAAAAGGTTGGCGTGTATGTTGGCTTCTCCAAAACCAGCTTCGAATATGAGCGTTTGTTGTCCGAGGTGGAACCGGGCGCGCTGCCGAACTTTGCCATTGGTAATTTATCGTCCATTATTTCCAGTCGGATTGCATATTTGCTCGATCTAAAAGGCCCGGCGCTAACGATTGATACAGCATGCTCTTCCTCACTCGTGGCGGTGCATCTGGCCTGCAAGTCCATCCTCAATGGAGACTGCGATATGGCACTGGCAGGTGGAGTGAAGACGATTTTGCTGCCGCTGAAAGCGGGTATAGGCATGGAATCCTCCGATGATCGGGCACGAGCCTTCGATGACCAGTCGGACGGAACGGGCTGGGGAGAAGGAGTTGGAGCCGTTTTCCTGAAGTCTCTGCGCAAAGCGGAGCAAGATGGCGACAACATTTTAGCCGTGATCAAGGGAAGTGCAATCAATCAGGATGGCAGTACGATTGGTATTTCAGCGCCGAATGCGCTGGCTCAAGCGGAAGTGATTTCGCAGGCGTGGCGTGATGCACAGATTGATCCCGAAACGGTGAGCTATATCGAAGCGCATGGCACCGGGACCAAGCTGGGTGATCCGGTCGAGATTGACGGCATTACCAAGGCTTTCCGCAAGCGTACACAGCGCAAGCAATTTGTGGCGATCAGCACAGTCAAAACGAATATTGGCCATTTATACGAAGCCGCCGGAATTGCGGGCTTGATCAAATCCGTACTGTCCATGAAGCATCAACAGATTGCGCCGCTCGTTCATTTTCGCACGCCAAACCAGAAGATCCATTTCGAGGAATCTCCGGTATATGCCAATACGAAGCTGAGGGAATGGAAGACGGACGGCTTCCCGAGAAGAAGCGGGCTGAGTTCCTTTGGATTCAGCGGGACAAACTGCCATGTGGTGCTGGAGGAATATATAGCAAAGACGGAATCGGATAAATCCTCCACGGGCAGCAACAATGGATCATCACCGCTGCTGCTGACCCTGTCAGCGCGGAGTGAATCCGCTTTGCGCGAGCTAGTCGGGCGGTACGCAGAACGGTTCAGACGGCCGGAAGAACTCGTGATGAAGGATGTATGCTATACGGCTAACACTGGCAGAAGCCACCTGAATCACCGGATTGCGGTGACTGCCGCAGGAGCGGATGCGCTGAAAGCAAAGGTGCTTCAGTTGCACGAACAAGGCAGAGCCGTCGAAGGTGTATACACCGGGAAAGCGGATAGCACAGGTGGCGCAGAGACGGTCACTGGAAGCTTGGACACGTTGCAATCACTGGAGCAACTGGCTGCCAAGTATGTGCAAGGAGCGCAGATCAATTGGAGTGCCCTATATGCAGGTAAGCACTACAAAAAGGTTTCTCTGCCTACGTATCCATTCGAACGGAAAAGATGCTGGATTAACGTGCCCGAACAGGTTCGAACGGAACAGAAGGCACCCATTCATGAAAACTCAACAGTAAGGGAGACTGGAATTATGGGGAACGAGTATTCGGTGTCAGCATCGGCTACCGATCAGTACAAATCATCTATCCTTCAAAAGTTAGCGAAAATGATCGGTAACGTGTCCCAGCTCAGTCTGGAGGAACTGGAGCCACAAACACATTTTCTGGAGCTTGGGCTGGATTCCATTAATTTGTCCCAGGTTCGCCATAGCATCAAGGATACCTTCGGACTGGACGTTCCGATGAACGAATTTTTCGAATCGTTGACCACGCTGGAGCTGTTAGCCAGCTACGTAGCCGAACGGGTGAGCATTTCCACTTCTGCTGAAGCCCCGATTCAGTCTGTGGAAAATCATTCGGAAACAACTCTGAATCAGGCTGTTCATGCAGCTTCCCCGTTAACCCAACTGTCTCATGAATCCGGCGTTCCGGCTGCCGCATCCGTTTATGGTATAGATACGGCTGGGCAAACACGGGCTCAAAGTTTCCCAATCGCTACAGCTCCTGCGGGTGTAGAGCGAATTTTGGAGCAACAGCTACATCTGATGTCACAGCAGCTTGATGTTCTCCGGCATCAGCCATCTGCATCCGTAATAGCTTCCGAGCCATTTAGCCCGGAATCCGGCGTTTTGCCATCAGCAAGTAGAGGAGGCACGGAGATTATCCGTACCGAATCCAAGCAGGAAGTCGCGGCCACATTAGCACCCGCTCCATCAGTACAGGCTATTCCCAAGAAGACATGCAATGAAGCCAAGCCGTTTGTGCCTTATAAAAAGCTGGATGTCAAAGCACGTGAATTGCTTTCGCTCCGTCAGGAACAACATCTGCAAGAGCTGATTGAACGCTACACGGCCCGTACGCGTAGCACTAAACAGTACACCCAGCAGTATCGCTCCGTTTACGCCAATAACCGTAATGTGGCTGGTTTCCGGCCTGTTTTGAAGGAAATGGTGTATCAAATCGTATCTCAGCATGCAGACGGGTCTAAAATTTGGGATCTGGATGGTAATGAATATGTCGATTTGACGATGGGCTTTGGCGTGAATCTGTTCGGACACAATCCAGCCTTTATTCGTGAAAAAATGGAGGAAGAGCTGAAGAACGGCATGTGTGTCGGCCCGATGTCCAACATGGCTGGACAGGTCGCCGAGAAAATTTGCAAGATGACCGGCGTGGAACGGATTGCGCTGTACAATTCCGGCACGGAGGCTGTCATGGTCGCGCTCCGTTTGGCACGTGCTGCCACGGGACGGGCTAAAGTCGTCATTTTTGCTGGCTCGTATCACGGTACATTTGACGGGGTGCTGGCGCTGGGGAGCGCGAGTGACAACAAGGAGCATTCGACACCTCTCGCTCCAGGTATCCTGCAGCATATGGTGGACGATATCGTCGTGCTTCATTATGGAGCGGACGAATCCCTGGATTACATCCGCACCCATGTGCATGAGCTGGCAGCGGTTGTCGTGGAGCCGGTGCAAAGCCGCCGGCCAGATTTTCAGCCTCAAGCCTTTTTGCAGGACATTCGCCAGATGACGGAGCAGTCAGGTACTGCCTTCATTTTTGATGAGGTAATTACAGGCTTCCGGATTCAGCCGGGAGGGGCACAAGCCTGGTTTGGTGTGCAAGCCGACCTTGTGACATACGGTAAAATCATTGGCGGAGGGATGCCGATCGGCATCGTAGCCGGGAAAGCCGCCTTTATGAACGGGATCGACGGAGGTACGTGGAGCTTCGGGGACGATTCCTATCCACAACATGAGCAACAGCGAACCTTTGTCGCGGGAACCTTCTGCCATCATCCGCTGGCAATGGCTGCATCCTTAGCGGTGCTGGATCATTTGGAGAGCAACGGCGAGCAGCTGCAAAATCGCCTGAACAGCCGCACCTCGGCGTTAGCAGCGGAGCTAAACAGCTATTTCACGGACGAACACGTACCTATGAAGGTCGTTCACTTTGGCTCCCTGTTCCGCTTTGTGCTCAAAGGCGATCTGGAATTGTTCTTTTATCACATGCTGGAAAAAGGCATCTATATCTGGGAGGGACGAAACTGTTTCTTGTCCACTGCCCATACGGAGGAAGATATTGCGCAAATCGTACAAGCGGTCAAGGATAGCGTGAACGAGCTGCGCAAAGGGGGATTTTTACCGGACCCACCCCCGAATGGAAACGGCCCGGGTCCGGGCAAGCAACCTTTACCTGTAACCGTACCTCCAGAGGCTGAAGCAGTGGGCGTTTCAGAAACCGTTATTGCGCTGACTCCGGATCAAAAGCAGCTCTGGTTTGCCTCTGTCTCGGAACGAAGTGACTCTCATTGAATAAGATCACCAAAGAACTGAATGAGAAACTTTTCACCCTGGGAGTGCTTCCCCGCAATTTATAAGCCACGCATACAAAATGTCAGGTCCTCATCATGGGGCCTGGCATTTTTAGTATGTCTGGCTTCTCCACGTCGAGACAGATCATTTTGGTGCTGGTGTTGGAGCGCTGTTTATGGTTATCATAGACGAAGGTATGAATCTATCGTTTACATTCGGATACAAAAGGAGATACAAGATGGCTGAACCTTTAAAAAATATATACACAGAGGATTTTCTTCGCCTTTTCGGTGAAAGAGTACAAACGGCGTATAGCTCGTTTGATACCCAGGGATTTATCCATCAGGTCATGGACGAATCGTGGAATGAGCTGGAGCTAAAAGCACGGATGCGGCGAATTTCACTAACATTGGGGACGTTCTTGCCCAGTCGTTATGAAGAAGCCTTGGCTGTCCTTTTTGCTATAGACGAGCATTGCAGTGGTTTCCCGTACTTATTTTTTCCTGACTTTGTGGAGGTGTATGGGCAGGGAGAGGAGCATTGGACGCTCTCTATGGAAGCGCTGGAGCGTTTCACACAGAAGTCATCTGCGGAGTTTGCCGTGAGACCCTTCCTGCTGCGCGAACCGGAACGGATGATGCGCCAGATGACGGTCTGGGCGGTTCATCCGAGCGAGCACGTCCGCCGTCTTTCCAGCGAAGGCTGTCGTCCACGGCTGCCGTGGGGGCAGGCGTTGCCCATATTTAAGCGCGATCCCGCTCCTGTATTGGCCTTGCTGGAACTGTTGAAAGCCGATCCCTCACTGTATGTACGTAAAAGTGTAGCCAACAACCTGAACGACATCGCTAAGGACCATCCCGAAGCAGTCATTGCAACAGCTCAACGATGGAAAGGTACGCATCCCGACACCGACTGGATTGTACGCCACGGCTGCCGCACCCTGATTCGCAAGTCCAGCCCCGAGGCGATGGCGCTGTTTGGTTATGCCGAAGAAACGAACGGATCCCCGTTAGTTACGGAAGCGTCTTTTACCGCCGATCCGGCTGTGTTAAAGCTCGGTGATAGCTGTGAGCTAAGCTATGCGCTTCAACTTAGGGAAGGTGAACCAGTGCGAGTTCGCATCGAATACGGCATCGACTTTGTGAAGGCAAGAGGACAAGTCTCGCGTAAATTATTTTTGCTTTCCGACAAAAACGTACCCGGAGGAACCCGTCTTACAGGTACGCGAACACACCGTTTCGCAGACCTGACGACCCGCCGCCATTATCCAGGCGCACACCGTATTACACTGCTTGTGAACGGACAGGAAGCTGCATCTTCGGAAGTGGAACTCCAGTTTTAAAAGCTTTATAGCAGCAGAGAGAAAGAGTCTGAAACCTGGCTCTTTCTTTTTGTCGTTCGCTTCTACGGACTTTATTTTTTTCAAAAAAATGAGTCTGGTATTAGAACCTGGTACTAAGACGTGTTATAATAAGTTTAGATCGTGGCTCTCATCTTATGTATAAAGGGGAATGTACAATTTGACAAATCAACAGCAATGGCTTGCGCCTGAATATTACAATATGACTTCGGAAATGGAGCACCATGACGCTAGCAAAACAGCACTCAAGTGGTTAAGCGAAACAGGAGACTACGAGGAAATCACCTATGGGGAGCTGCTGAAAAAAGCTAATCGACTCGCTGGAGGACTCGCAGGACTGGGATTTAACAAAGGAGACAGGGTTCTGGTCGTAGTACCACGTCGCATTATTGCGTATGTGATTTACCTAGCATGCTTAAAGCTGGGACTTGCCGTTATTCCTTCTTCCGAAATGCTTCGGGCCAAGGATATTGCCTATCGACTTCGCCATTCGGAAGCGCGCGGAGTGATTGCCTGGACCGGAGTAACAGGTGAAGTGGACAAAGTAGACGGGGATTTGCCTTCTCTGGATTACCGTATCTCGGTTTCCAGCGACGACACCGTAGCTGAACCCGGCTGGCTGGAGCTGAATGAGCTGATGGTTGGACAGGAAGATACCTTTGAAGCTGTGAAAACGCACCGGGATGACATGGCAATTCTGGCCTATACCTCCGGTACCACGGGAAATCCTAAAGGTGTCGTACATAGCCACGGCTGGGGATTTGCCCATCTGCGGATTACATCCCCTTGGCTGGATATCCAGGCCTCGGATACGGTATGGGCTACAGCTGCGCCAGGATGGCAAAAATGGATTTGGAGTCCGTTTCTATCCGTATTGGGAAATGGAGCCACCGGATTCGTATATAATGGTTCGTTTCGTCCGGGTCGATATTTACAGCTCATGCAGCAGCACGGAATTCAAGTGTTGTGCTGTACCCCAACGGAATACCGGATTATGGCGAAGACGGATGGTCTGGATCAATATGATCTGTCCCAATTGCGCAGCGCAGTTTCTGCGGGAGAGCCACTTAATCAGGAGGTCATTAACAAGTTTCAGGAGCAGTTCAACATTACTATTCGTGACGGTTACGGCCAGACAGAAAGCACTTTGATTATCGGTAATTTGAAGGACGCGCCATTGCGCACAGGTTCAATGGGGAAATCCATTGCGCCGGGACTGGTTGAGATCGTAGACGAGGACGGTGTTCCACTGGCTCCGGGTCAAGTGGGCGATATTGCAGTGCGTGCTGATCTGCCGGCATTATTCCATACGTATTACCTTGATCCAGAGCGCAAAGGTGTCAGTGTCCATGGAGACTATTTTGTTACAGGAGACCGGGCGCGCAAGGACGAGGATGGATACTTCTGGTTTGAAGGACGCGGTGACGATATCATTATTAGCTCCGGTTATACCATCGGTCCCTTCGAAGTGGAGGAAGCGCTCATGAAGCATGACTCTGTACAGGAGTGTGCTGCCGTAGCCAGTCCTGACGAAATCCGGGGACATATTGTAAAAGCCTACGTTGTACTCAAAGCCGGAGTAGAAGGATCACCTGAGTTGGTGAAGGAACTGCAACATCATGTGAAAGCATCGACAGCACCTTACAAGTATCCAAGAAAAATAGAGTTTATTCAGGAGCTTCCCAAAACCAGTTCGGGTAAAATAAGAAGAGTGGAGCTGCGTGAACTGGAGAAGCAGTCTGTACTGTAATTGTAGATTGTAAATATCATGAAATGCGGAACAGGAGCGTGGGGAAATGAGTTCATTTGAAGCATTGCTGGAGCAATATGCAGAACTGGTCGTAAAAGTAGGTGTCAACATCCAGCCCGGACAGGTGTTTTTGGTCACTGCACCACTGGAAACCGTGGAATTTACGCGGCTGATTGTTAACAAAGCCTATGAAGCAGGAGCCAAATATGTGCAGGTGGAGTTCGAGGACGATCAGATTACGCGCAGCCGTTTTGAGCATGGTGACGAAGCCAGCTTTGATTACTACCCGGCCTGGAAGGCAGAAATGCTGGAAAAACTCGCCGAGGAGGGTGGAGCCACGCTAACAATCAAGGTGCCGAACCCGGATCTGTATCAAGGCATTGATCCGCAAAAAGTATCGCGTGCAACGAAGGCGGCGGTAACGGCGAGAGAAGGCTTTTCCCAATATACCCGAAATCATAAAATCAGCTGGTGTCTGATCAAAGCACCCACGAAGGCTTGGGCGGATAAAGTGTTTGCTGATGTGGCGGAAGAGGACCGTATTCGTGTCATGTGGGAAACGATTTTCCAAATGAACCGTGTGGATGGCTCCGATCCCGTTCAGAATTGGCAGAATCATCTGAAAAACCTCGAACAGCTGCAAGACAAGCTGAATCATAAAAAGTATAAAAGCCTGCACTACCGCGCGCCCGGAACAGATTTAAAAATCGAACTGGCCGACGGACATATTTGGCGCAGCGGTGGTGCTGAAAACGAGCGTGGAGACTACTTTGTGGCGAATATGCCGACAGAAGAAGTATTCACAATGCCTAAACGTACAGGTGTAAATGGTTATGTCACCAGCACGATGCCGTTAAATTTGAACGGACAGCTGGTGGATCGCATCACATTTACCTTTAAGGATGGCAAAGTTACCAAATATACAGCGGAATCCGGCGAGCAACATCTGACTCATTTACTGGCTACGGATGAAGGGGCCAGCTATTTGGGTGAAGTCGCGCTGGTGCCGCACGATTCGCCGATTTCCAATCTCAATCGCATCTTTTACAATACAGGGATTGATGAAAATGCCTCCTGTCACTTGGCGCTCGGCAGTGCGTATCCGTTTAACCTCGAAAAAGGAACACAAATGAACCGGGAAGAGCTGCTCCAGAACGGTGCCAATGTCAGCCTGACCCATGTTGACTTTATGATCGGCTCGGCTGAGCTGGATATTGACGGCGAGCTGCAGGACGGAAGTACAGAGGCTGTGTTCCGCAAAGGAAATTGGGCGATTTAAACCTTTTCTCAATCTCGATTAAAGCAACCCGCAAGCGATCTTATTCGTTTGCGGGTTTTTGTATATGCTAAATATCAAACTGTGCTTGTATTGCGAAATATAAAGTGCTAAACTGAGTTCAAACATAAATTTAAACATTGTTTTAAATTATGTTTGATTTATAGAATTCTGGTCTATTCAATCCGCTCTGATTGGACCAGGTAAGAGGAGGAGAAGTATGAATCACGTAGACAAAAAACAGCAAACCAAAGAAAAAATATTACACGCTGCGCTTGAATTCATTAAAAAGGAAGGTTTCGAGGCCGTTACAATCAGGAAAATTGCCGACCTGTCGACCACCAATATTTCTCTGGTTAATTACTATTTTGGCTCTAAGGAAAATCTGCTCAGTGAAGCCATTGAAGTGATATTGACTGGCTTTCAGCACACTTTTTCTATTTTGGACGATACAGCAATCCCACCCCAAGATCGACTGAAACAATTTTTGTTTGATTATTTACAGGTCATTCGGCAATACCCGGAGCTGCTCTCACGAGTCATTGTCATGGGCAGCACGCCCTTCACATCCCAACAGGAATACGGAAGGTTTTTAAACATGATGGGATTCCCCAAAGTGCAAAGTACGATCAAGGAGCTGACAGGTGAGCAACGGCCAGAGCGATTGTTAGCAATGATGCTGCAAATATTTGGGGCTATTTTTCTTCCCGCATTGATGAGCCCGATTCTTGAATCCGGAGCGGCTGTGGAAATGCCTTCAATCGAGGAACAATTAAACCTGTTGTTTGATAGATATTTTGATAAATGAGCATTTTGCAACAATCCCAAGAGCGATTTCAAATTAGCAATATATAGATCAAAACGGTCTAGTTTGTCTATATATTCTAATTTTAAGCGTTGGGAATCGAATGATGCAAAATGCTGAAATCATAAATGACTGGAGTGAATACTATGAATTTTCTGAGAAAATACTGGCAGGACGCAGGGGCTATCATTGGTGTGATCGTATGTATTGGTTTACTTATGAACAGGGCCATCTTTTCGGATATAACGGGAATTTTATGGTTAAGCTTTGTAGCCATCCTTTTTCATCAATTTGAGGAGTATCGCTGGCCTGGATATTTTGCCGGTCTATTTAACAACGTCATGTTTAAAAGTGAAACCCCGGATCGCTACCCCTTAAACACCCAATCAGCCATGATTATTAATGTGTTGATTGCCTATGTGTTTTATTTACTCCCGATATTATTTCCACGCGTGGTATGGCTTGGACTCGCACCTGTTTTTATGGGCTTCTTCCAGGTAGTCTGGCATGGCATTGTTGTGAATATAAAAGCAAAAACCTTATATAATCCTGGTTTATTGACGGCAGTGCTCGTGCATGTTCCGGTCGGAATCTGGTACATTCATGATATTGTGGAGTACAATGCACCGGCCCTAACAGACTGGATCTGGGGGACAATCTACTTTGCTTTTGCTGTATATATCTTCATCATAAAAGGGAATATGTGGTTGAAAAACAGCAATTCTCCCTATCCTTTTTCTCAACAACAGTTAGGATCGTACTATCGTAAATAGTGTATGTTGGATGATCTTCAATGTCCTTGTTTACAAGTTGGAAACAAGTAGAGGTATTCTGGAAATGTGGTTAGGTTACACTTGGTTTGTACCTCATTGAAACAAGGAAAGAGTGATCTCATGATAAAACATTCACATCAACCACATGAATCAAAAAAGCTACCCTATAAGCTAATAACGGCTACTGCTTTGATGGCTATCAGTTTCGTTGTCATCACCGGATGCGGCAATAGCGGAGAAGCAAAATCAACTGCTCCAATTACGGAAGGCGCGGTTGCACCATCTACCGATTCTACGGTTCAGCAAACGGGCAACAATAGTAAGAGTGCAGATGCGAACAAGCAAGGTTCGGACACAGACCAGCAAAGTCCGAGTCCAGCAGGTTCCCAGGATACCGGAAAGGTGTCTGAGCAAGGCTCAACCTCGGCCCGTCAGTCACCTGCCAGCAGTGCAGCGCCATCTAATAACACACACGGTTATCCAGCAAGCATACTCAGCGCAGCCAAGCAGGGGACACTTCCGAATTTGCCCAAGGGTCTTGGTTTGGGAACGGGCAGCGATCTTTTGTTCGAGCTGTGGGGAAAATCCGAGTCAGGCTCTACCGGTCATCTGCGGAGCTACGCCAAGCATCATACGGATATCGTACTGGATGGAAGCGATAAAGTTACAGAGATTACATCATCCGATCCATCTTATAAAAAGCTGGTTATCAACGAAGTCATTAAGGAACTGGGTAAGCCGACCGAAAGGAACGACACCTCCAAAGACGTACCGGATACAGCAGAAGTCAGTTATACCATCAAAAATACTTCCGGGCTTGATCAGTATTTAGTATTTTCCTATCAGACAAAAACACAAAAGGTCAACTATGTCAGATTGTATTTTAACTCCATGACTCCATAATCTGAGACACAATAAAAGAGTCGCTTCCGTAGCCATCCCGGAGGCGACTTATTTTTTCTGAGCGATTGCTATTGCATTTTCGTGTAGTGTCATTTATATTGGATTTAGTAATTGATCAATCACTAATCTGAATCTGTGTTGAACAAAAGGATGGAGATTTCATGACCAAAGCTACGTCAACATCAATAAATCGCCAAAAGGAAATCATATCCGCCGCCATTGAAGTATTTGCAGAGATGGGCTACTATCGTGCGACAACAGCCAAAGTGGCTGAACGGGCCAACATTTCTCAGCCGTATGTTTTCCGTTTTTTCGCTACCAAGGAAGCTTTGCTGATTGAAGCGCTGAAGGTTTCATTTGCACGCATCATCGACTCTTTTCACCGAGTTATTCATTCGGTTTCGTCTGAACGGCTAGAGCAGGAGCTTATTGCAGCATATTCGCAAATTATGGTGGAATACCGCAATGAGATTCTTTTGCAAATGCAGGCGCAGACAATCCACGAGGACGTGGTTGTGAACGTGATGCAGCAGGGATTTCGTGAAATTCATGCGGCGGTATATGATGCCTTCCGCCAGGCAGGTATTGAACAGGCATTGGAAAGAACGATGCTTTTTCTGGCCAGAGGCATGCTTTGTAATATCTCAATGTCGCTGGATTTGCCGGAGTTGATGAAAATAAACGATTAACCTCGTTTATTTTAATGTTATGTAATTGATCAATCACTAAATAATTATTCTATTTAAGGAGTGTTCACAATGAAAAAAGCAATCGTATTAGGTGCAACCGGAGGAACTGGGTTGGCAATTCTACATGAACTTCTCAACAGAGGCATTGAAACCATCGCCTTCGGACGTTCTTCCGACAGGCTCCAGCAATTACAAGCATCATTAGGTCAGCCAAAGCATCTGTCTGTTTATAAAGGCGATGTATTCGATCCGCATCAGGTTAGTGCTGCGGTTAAGGATGCAGATGTCATTTTCCAATGTGCGGCTGTTCCATACCACGAAATGGAGGCACGCCAGCTTCCTTTGGGGGAATCCGTCATGGAGGCAGTCAACCGTTTAGGGAAGAAAATAGTCATCATAGACGGAATTTATCCGTACGGCAAGGCATTGACCCCTTTAGTGAATGAGGAACATCCCAAAAACCCTCATACCCGCAAGGGAAAAGTCAAGCTGGAATTTGAAAATCTTATATTCAGTTCCCGCTGGGATCATGCACGGCCTATGATTGCAAGATTGCCTGATTATTACGGACCTACCGCCAACAAATCCTCTTATTTAGGATTGACTATGGAGGCTGTGGCTGCTGGAAAACCGGCTATTTTCATAGGAGGCTTAAATGTCCCACGCGAATATGTGTATCTGCCCGATGCAGCAGTGATGATCGTGGAATTAGCCAGCCTGGAAGAAGCTTACGGTCAAAATTGGAACATACCGGGAGCGGGTGTGATTTCCGGCAAAAAGCTTGTTCAGATTGCACAAAAAGCGAGTGGTAAAATTAAACCTGTCTTTCCGCTGCGAAAAACCGCACTTCGTCTGATCGGATTATTTAATCCGGTGATTCGTGAAATCGTAGAGATGCTATATCTGACCCAAACACCTGTAGTGCTGGATGGTAGCAAATACGAGCGTGTTGTAGGGGCTATACCCAAGACACCTTTTGAAACAGGTATAACGGATACCATACTCGCATTGAAAAAATGTCAATAATATCTATGATGAGGCTATATCAAGGGGACTCATTCGTGCAACTGTGAACGCCAACTGCCAAATAGGTTGACAAAGAGAGTGCGATTCGTTATTTTTATACCCATAGGGGTATATGTATAATGAAAATTTTAGATTACATTCCCCTCAAAAAATAAGCGGAGGTATGTACAATGTCATCAACTAACATCCAAGCAGATCAAATTCTGGATTGCATAGGACTTGCTTGTCCCATGCCCATTGTCAAAACGAAAAAAGCCATGAATGAACTCAATGCCGGGCAGGTTATCGAAATTCAAGCCACGGACAAAGGTTCACTAGCCGATTTACAGAGCTGGGCCCAAAACACCGGACATCAATATTTAGGCACTCTTCAATCGGGAGATGTGATGCAGCATTATTTACGTAAATCCAATCCCGATGAAACGAAGGAAGAACAGACCTTTCCATGGACGATAAGCCATGAAGAATTACAGACGAAACTATCCGCAAACGAGAAAATAACGTTGCTCGATGTCCGTGAGCCCGCAGAATTTGCTTTCAAACGCATCCCCGGCTCAAAATCTATTCCTCTCGGAGAGCTGGAAAGCAGACTCGATGAGCTAAATGTAGATGAAGAAATCGTAGTGATTTGCCGCACCGGAGTCCGTAGTGACCTGGCCTGCCAGCAATTAGCAGCCAAAGGCGCCCAAAACGTCAAAAATGTGCCTTTAGGCATATCCGCCTGGACAGGTGCGACTGAGGGGAGCGAATCCTTATGAATACCACAACAAAAATCAACGCCATGACAGCGCAGGAATTGACCAAAATTATTTTGAATCAAGAACGTCTCTTTATTGTAGATGTCCGCAACGAGAGTGATTTTAACAATTGGAAGGTGGAAGGCGAACAGATTGAGATTATCAACCTTCCGTATTTCGATTTGCTGGATGGCGTTGGCCATGTACTGGAGCAAATTCCCGATAATGAACCCGTGTTAGTCATCTGCGCCAAGGAAGGGTCTTCTATATTTGTCGCGGAACAGTTGGTTGCAGCTGGGCGGGCCCAACTATTTTACCTTCAAGGAGGGATGAAAAGCTGGCGGAGAGCGTAGGGGCAACCTATTGGCTGCCATCCAAAGACGCTGAAGAGCTGACCTTTGATTATGCCAAGCTGGAAGATGGTCATGCCATTACGGTTGGTAACACAACGATTAACATCCAGCCGATTTACTCTCCTGGTCACACCATCGGCAGCACATCCCTAATTGTGGATCAGCAATATCTGCTGACCGGAGACATTTTGTTCATTCAATCCATTGGCCGTCCAGATTTGGCGGGGAAAGTGGAGGATTGGGTTGGCGACCTGCACACCACACTTTATACCCGTTACAAGGATTTGCCGGAAGATTGATCGTACTTCTTGCGCATTTTGGCAGCATCACGAAGCTGGGTAAAGGGGGTAAAGTTTCGGCACGATTAGCAGACATTTACCAGACGAATCCGGGTTTAAGCCTGCAAAGTGAGACTGAATTTAGAAATAGAGTGACTGCTAACTTACCAGAACACCCTAATGCCTATCAAGAAATTCGGCAGACCAACATGGGAAAAAAAGCACCAACGGAAGAAGAACAGCGAGACATGGAAATAGGACCTAACCGCTGTGCCATACATGACAACTAAAGTGGGTGCATGATGGATATTCTTCTGTATGGAATTATGGTGCTCCTGGGTCTGATCGGCGGAATGGTATCTCATTTTCTGGACGAACAAGTGATCAATATCATTTACGGGATGCTGGCGATGATCGCCGTCGTGCTGATGTTTATACCAAATAAAGGGAAACTCGAACAATCCACAAGCGAAATTACGTTTAACAAATGGATTGCGGTGGGGTCTGCCTTTTTGGTCGGTATCATATCAGGCGTCGTAGGTGCAGGAGGGGCATTCATTTTATTCCCATTATGTTAACCGTGCTCAAGATTCCTACCCGAACGACCATTGCATCCTCACTCGCTATTGTGTTCATTTCCGCCATTGGCGGTGTGATTGGTAAAATATCAACGGGCCATATTCCGATTATCGTAACTGCTTTTACGATATTGGGGAGTTTGATCGGCGCATCTCTGGGATCCAAATGGAGTGCGAAAATCAATCCAGTTATTTTGCGATACAGTTTAGTGGTATTGATCCTTCTTACTGCCATTAAAATTTGGAGTTCCATATTAGGAGTTTAAATAAGAAAGTTGTAGTGAAAAAGGAGCTTACAGGATGAATCAGGAATATACTCAGCAAAAAACAACCATCGTATTATTTAGCGGGGAGCTGGATAAGGCTATCGCTGCATTTATTATCGCGAATGGTGCGGCAGCTTACGACCATGAAGTGACCATCTTCTTTACGTTTTGGGGGCTAAACACGCTGCGTAAGGAGGAACTCGTACGCACAAATAAGGGGCTACTCGAAAAAGCCTTTGGCTGGATGATGCCGCGTGGACCCCAAAAGCTTGCATTGTCCAAAATGAATTTTGCAGGACTCGGCCCGCAGATAATCAAGCATGTCATGAAAAAGCATAATGCGCTTTCCCTTCCGCAGCTTATTGAGCTGGCACAAGAGCAGGGAATCAAGCTGGTGGCCTGCACCATGACCATGGATCTGCTAGGGCTGCAACAGGAAGAGATGATGGACGGTTTGGAATATGCCGGAGTAGCTGCCTACCTGGGGGATGCTTCGCAAGGCAAGGTAAATCTATTCATTTAGGGTGTCCTAATTATTTTTTTGGTTTATAATATACCTATACATGTATATGATTAAATCAAAAAGGAGTCTATACCTTATGGATTACAATTATAGTGATGAACTGAAAACGCGCCTGAGAAGAATTGAGGGTCAGGTGCGTGGGGTACTTCGTTTAATGGATGAAGGACAGTCCTGCAAGGACGTAGTAAGCCAGTTATCTGCCGTACGCAACGCATCAGATAAAGCGATTGCCCAAATCGTAGCAGAGAATCTGCAACGTTGTATATTGGAAGAGCAAGAAGCTGGTGGAGATACAGATAAACTTGTTAAGGAAGCGATTCAGCTTCTAGTAAAAAGCCGTTAAGGAGGTCATTTTCGGTCAATTGCTGGAAAGACAACACGAGCTTGATCCGAAGTAAGAAAAGATTATGGTATGCAGAAGCGGAAACCGCAGCGGGCTGGCATGTGAATTACTTGGCGAAAAAGGTTTTCATGCGGTTAATATGATCGGTGGCATGAATGAGTGGACAGATACAACGGTATAAGCATAAAATTTTTCTTAGGGCAATATTATTTCAAAAAATTATTGCCCTCTATACATAAGGAATACTGAACATAAGTGCCTAAATTTTGATTGAAATAAACACGATTTTGAGAAGTTTCCTTCGTAACCCGAATGCCAAAATCCCCATTTCCATTGGATATGATTTCATTTAAATGAATGCTGGATTGTTGAACATCCGTTTCCAGATAAATACCGTTCGAATCACTCGTCCAATCACGAATTTTACCACGCCCTTTCCATGCTCCAAAATTAGAAATGTTATTACTGGAAATATTGATTTTAGAACATCGCAAAACCTGGATGCCCGAGAAATCAGGATGATCAATCGTGTTGAACATCACGTTAATACCGCCAGAGAGCTGATCCAGTTCAATGCCAAAAAAGCGAGTGTCCAAGATAATATTATAAACAATCTCTAATCCATGGTATCGACTGCTTAATGAAATAGGGTGCTCTAAATTGCGGGAAACACGAATACCTGAATTGATCGAACGAAGGATGATGTTCCTTTCAATGCGATTGTTATAAGCGGGCAATGAGTAAGAGATACCGGAGAGAGGAGAATCCTTAATGAGATTGCCCAATACTTCGGAATCACGGCACATATAAAAAGAGATCGAGGAGCCAAATACATTGTTATAGCGCACTTTACCATTTTTCTGAAGAGAAAAGGATATGCCATCCCCTATAAAATCAGAATATACGGTGTTATTTTCAAACACATTTTCATTATCGAGATGATTTTCTTCTACTGCTGCAATCGTTTCTGCGCCTGCTGCCACCTTTGGACCAGCAAAGTATACGGCAAAAATACTTGCAGTACCTAAAATTTTATTTCCTTCAATGCGGGTACGGTTAGAGGATGCAATAACAAGAGCTGCTTGAGCAGAGTGAGTTAATGAATCTAGGGTTAAACGGGTAATTGAAACATCATTGGCGTTAATTGTAATTAAGTCCTTTGAAGGATCGGTTTGACGGAGTATCGTATGTTCAACGGATTCACCCTGTATTTTTGTAGCATGATTTTGAATCAGCACAGTAGAAGAAACATTGTAAATACCGTTTTTCACAAAAATATTTGTTTCATTGGATGCTAAGGCTTCAATTAGAGAAAGGTAGTCACCCGATCCATCAGCGGCTACAACAGCAGACGGGGAGGAGGCGATAGATTTGTCCAAAAAGTAAACCTCCAAACGTTTTCTACATATTGCGATCCATGTCTTTATGGCAATTACCTGTTGATTTTTGTACGACGAACCCGTAACATTAGAAAAAAATATAACGGGAGCCTGTGGAAGCAAGCTGAGAGTACGACTAAGCCGTCGTAGACCGTGTGAACCTGTTGGATAATGCCAGCGTAGGGATATAAGTGTATACATATGTATAAGCCAACAGCCTTTCACAGGTTCCTGAAGAAAGAAGGTTGTTTTTTGTGTTAGATAATATGGCTTTGTTGCTACAAAATATGCGGGATACGAATCCGCTCATTCACAATATAACCAATGTGGTCGTCACCAATTTCACGGCGAACGGACTGCTCGCGCTCGGCGCTTCACCAGTTATGGCATACGCCAAAGAGGAAGTCGCAGATATGGCCCGAATTGCAGGGGCGCTTGTACTTAACATCGGTACGTTAAATGAAGAACTCGTAGAGTCTATGATTGTGGCTGGTTTATCGGCTAATGAACATGGGGTACCCGTGCTGTTAGATCCCGTGGGTGCGGGAGCGACTCCATTCCGCACAGCCTCCGCCCTCCGTATTCTGGATCGGGTCAAGGTGGATATTGTTCGTGGTAACGCTGCTGAAGTTGCACAAATCATTGGCGAAGACATGCAGATTAAAGGTGTCGATGCTGGAGAAACAGGTGATTTGAATATTTCACAACTTGCAGTCAAAGCAGCCCATCAACTGAATACCATTGTTGCAATCACCGGCAAAGAAGACGTCATTACCGACGGCCGTATAGGGTGGATCATTGAAAATGGCCATAGCCTGCTTACCAAAGTTACCGGGGCTGGTTGCCTATTAACTTCGGTACTGGGCGCTTTCACTGCTGTCGAAAACGACAGGCTTACTGCTGGTATGGCAGCGCTTGCTGTATATGGTGTTGCTGCTGAAATGGCAGCGGAACGAAAAGGCACGGAAGGACCAGGAAGCTTTCAGATCGAGCTGCTTAATATGCTGTTCGCTATAACGCCGGACGATGTACGCCAGTACGGTAGGGTGCGCCCGCTAGATCGGATATTCTGAAATCAAGCATAAATCATACGATTATCTTTGGTATCCGCGCTGGGCGCGGTTTTTTATGTATGCAAGTCCTTGTTCTTCTATTGGGGCAAGAGCTTGTACTGATAGTCTGGGAACGGAAGTACAACTCAATGGAGTCGATCAGTCTAAACATTTCCTATAAATATTCCGATAACTATTAAATGGGCACCTACTGCTCATGCCAAATATTGCCAATTATGTATTGCAGCAGTGGATTTTTGTAAGCTTGCTTACTGGTTAGACAAATACATATTGTTATCAAGGAGAGCATAGATCATGAATAAGAAGCGCTTGCGCCAATGGATGGCTCCGTTCGCAACGGCTACACTGATTTTAAATACGGGATATGGTATCTGGGGAGGGACGGATGCGGTGGCGAGCCAATCCGCTGCTCTGAGTATTGCACCAGCAGAGGTGAGCAATCTGACAGCGGTTCCGTTAGATACAACAAGGGTGAATTTGTCTTGGACCAACCCGTCGGACATCAATTTTGACCATGTAAAGGTGATCGGTGTCAGCACCGACGTGTATGTAGATAACATCCTAAGTAACTCTTATACGCTGAGCGGCTTACAGCCGAATACGACATATACCTTCCGAGTGAAGACGGTGGGTAAGAGTGGTAATGAATCTCAAGGTACTACAGTACAGACTAAAACAGCTTCCGTTGATGCTCCTGTAGATAAGACACCACCAGGAGAGGTAAGCGGGCTGACAGCGACGAATGTGGGTTACAACGCTTTTACTGTGAATTATATATTGCCGAAGGATGCTGACCTGAACCAAGCCATTATCTATTTAAATGACAAAGAGGTGCAGCGAACTACAGGGACGTCCTATACGTTCAGTGGATTGATTGCTTCGACAAACTATAAGGTAACAGTTAAGACAGTGGACAAATCCGGCAACATATCTGGAGGGGTCAATATTCCGGTTACGACAACAGCGCTCACCGTCGATACAGTGCCAGAAGTAACAGGAGCTTCAGTGACATCAGTTAATAACTATAGCGTTACTGTTTCCTGGACGAGGCCCAGCGGAATTAGTACGGTCAGTCTGTATAAGGACGGACAACTGGTAACCGATTCAACAGGAACATCCTATACATTCAACAATCTGTCGGCAAGCCAGACATACACGTTTATGATCAGGTCCAAGCGAAGCACAGGTGCATTGTCCTCCGGTGTGAGGCTGACTGCCACAACGAACAGCACGTCCTCCAATTCGTCGGAAGTATCCAATCTTGAAGTAGATAGCAAGAGTGATACCTGGATCAAAATTACTTACGATATGCCGAGTCAGGCCGAAAAAGTGAAAATATATGTTGATGGTGATTATAGGGGCACTACATCCTCTGAATCCTACAAAATTACGGATTTACGTGAAGGACGCTGGTATGAGATTAAGGTCACAAGCGTAAATAGCAGTGGAAGGGAATCTAGCGGTGTAAAGATCTCAGAACGTGCAGATAGTTATAGCTATTCCTCGTCTTCATCTAGTTCATCCAACTATGAGAAAGCAAGAGATTTGATGCGAATTGCGGAAAACAGTTTGAACGCCTCCGACTGGCGGTCTGCCAGAGACGCAATCAGTGATCTGCCGAGCGGGACACGTAAAAGCGACCTTCTGGATCGGCTGGAAGCTATTCGCAATAGAGCGATTGGTACCAGTAGCTCATCGACCGGGACAAGCTCAGCTACATCGACTTCTGGCACAGCGTCTTCATACTCTAACAATGCGTTTTCCTCATATTCAACTTCATTCACCCTGACACCAGGATCTACATCAGCTTATGTCGATGGGCGTACTACGACGATGGCTCAGGCACCACGAGTGATAAATGGGGTAACGATGGTCCCGCTGCGCTTTATCGGTGAACGTGTGGGCTACCAAGTGAACTATGATAAAGCGACCAAAAAGATTATCATGAATCGCCTTACCGATGGCAAACAAGTGGTGCTTCAAGTCAAGAATTCGACCCTTGCAGTGTACGAGTTAAACAATTCTCGGAATTACTCGACGAACATCACAGCTCCGGTTATTATTAACGGGCACACGCTGGTTCCATTACGAGTCATTAGTGAGCTTTCGGGCTATCAGGTGAACTATAACGCTGTATCCAAACAAATCACGATTACAAAATAACTGCTTCTGTAAAAACAATTTCAAAGTAATAGTTTGGAACTCAGCTTGTCGAGAAACCCGGTCATTTCCATGACGTAGGGTTTCTCTTTTTTTGTATGAAAGCCCGCGATTTACGCGAGTTCTTTTTCAAGATAAGCATCAATTTTTGCGAGGGCTTTTTCTGTCCCGCCGGATTGCTGGAAGCTATCATTTATTTTTTGTATTCCTTTTTTATACGCTGCGTTCGATATCACTTCATGTACAGCCTCTCTTAACGAATGTGCATTGATATGCTCTTTGGTTATTCGATAGCCAGCTTGAAGTTCCGTTAACCGCTGCGCGACCATCGGCTGATCCTTGTCCTGGGGCAGTACGACCAAGGGAACATTGAAGTGAATCCCTTCATTCACGCTGTTCATTCCACCATGAGTAATAAATACATCTGCATGACGTAATACCTCCAATTGGGGAACATAAGGAGAAATAATAAAGTGCTCAGGGGCCGGATTGATTTTCGTAAAGTCAGCCTTCTCACCAGCTGCAATCACAACCATGCCTTCAAAATCGGAAAAAGCTTCAATACAGGTGTTAAAAAAGTCTTCAACATGATCCAAAACTGTTCCCATCGAAATATACAGAACCTTGTTATTTTGTAATACATCCAAAGGAAAAGAATGTTCCCCTTTGCGCTCAGGGAAGCTCGGACCGATAAAAAGGTTCTCCTCACCAAAACGGTCACCGTCCGGTTGGAAATATCGGCTGGTATATACCACATTCAGCTCCCCTGAATTGTTCATAAACTGAACCATATCCTCAGGAGCAACCCCGAATCTTTCTTTCATGAGATGCAGTGAAGCCGTGGCATGTTCATCAAGCTGAAATGGCACTTTTGCTTCGGAGCTAAAGAGATTGCTAGCCATCCGATTATTTGAAATTAAAAAGGATGGTGATGAAGCAATACCTGGGATATTCAAATAATCTCTAACTAACTCACCAGCTCCGAATCTATCATAGAATACAAAGTCAAAATCAATATTTTCGGATAACTTCTGAGTAATTGCCAATATGTCCAGCGAAGTCTGAATATGAATGTTCAAAAATGCGTTCAATCCGGCCGGAGATGCAGTGTTGATGGAAGCAGTCCTGATCAGATCGGGGTGCAGGTGAACCGTTGCTCCAACTGCTTCGAGTCTGTCCTTGTATTTCTCAGTTGTAATGTAATGTACCTGATCTCCCCGTGCTGCAAAGGCCTGCGTAATCCCTATCGTAGGGTTCACATGTCCTTCTGCCGGAAAGTTAACCATTAATATGTGTAGCATTCATCATCACTCCTTTACGCATCGTTAGAGACCTCAGTTTTCACTGAATCTCTCTATCTATAATAACAATAATATTTATATTTTCAAATGATATCCTTTCAATATTCCTCTTAAGGTCTCTCAGCATACCGTAAGAAGCCATCTATACTGTTGCGAACTTAGCAGCAGCTCTGCCCGTTTCCGTCCGATTTTGCTTACCTCGAACTGCGATTGTCGGGATGATCCCCCATTGCTACGTTGGGAGAAATTCTATTCAAACTGTTGGGCAGCGACTATTATATTCGGCCTGATCTTTTCAACCATTCTAACACTTTTTGTGGTACCTACTCTTTTATATGGTTGTAGCTAATCTGAAGCTGAAACGGAAGCATAAGAAGGAAATGTAAACAAATAACGATACAACGAATAGTAAGAGTAGTCTTATTCATCAAAAGCAGTATAAACAGATTTTAGATGGTACCAAAGGAGAGAATTGTATAGGTGTTGTTTTTTATACTTCTCTATTAGCCTACACCCTATTCTATTCTTGTTCATATGATGAAAGACAAACAAGTAGAAAAGAGGGCGACCCTTGAATAAAAAAGAGACCAGAAATGGTGTTTCCATTATTGCATGTACCAATCGTCCGCAATTTTTTGACAACATTCTGCAAAATTACAGAAGACAGCGTTATAAAAGTAAAGAGCTTATTATCATTCTGAATAATGACAGCATGAACCTGCAGTTATACCGAAACCGCGTTAGGGGCTCTGCCCATGTTACCGTATATCAAGTTCCTGAAAACATATCATTAGGGCAATGTTTAAATGCTGGAATGACGAGGGCCCGACTCTCGTTGGTCGCTAAATTTGATGATGATGACTACTACTCGCCGTTTTACTTGAAAGAGCAGGTTAAAGAGCTGAAGCGCACCAAGAGTGATATTGTGGGCAAGCATTCTTGTCTTGTTTATTTGAGTGCTTCCAAGAAGCTTTTGATCAGATCACCTAAAGAAGCGAATAAACATGTAGAATTTGTACAAGGTGGTACCATTCTATTTAAAAAGGAAGTATTAAAAAAGGTTCGTTTCACCGACCGCTCAATCGGGGAGGATGTAACCTTTTTGAGGCAATGCAGAAAAAAGGGATTCAAAACGTATGCTACATCTCCTTTCAATTATGTATACCAGCGGAGACAGAACAAAAAGAGCCATACGTGGAGAGCGGGAGACGATTTTTATATAGAAGGGAGCCGATTGGTAGTGATAACGGATCATTACCGTTCGATCGCAGACAAAGAGGTTTAAAGAAGAGATAGCAAAACACTTCAAGTACCGATGGCCTGCTCATTCTACTGGATAAAGGTGCAGGTTACTTACGGGGAGATATCCGATACGTCAAAAAGTTATCCATATTTGCATCCTTGGCCAAGAAAATGGGGAGAGGGCTGCAAATGGCTTAAGCGGTTTATAGGAAGTTACATTTTCGTCTTTCGTAAAAAATTTGAATGCCGGAAATTATATTTAACCACTAATGTCACTCGGCCTTAAGCTAAGAAGACAAGGGACAAGAAGGGATGGTATGTTCTGTCACGATATGGAGAAGGCCCAAAGAGTTATCATAGTGGCATCTAAGCGTTCAAATTCCTTAGAAATAAAGAGGTCTGAGCAAATATTAGTTAAATTTTAGAATTCAATAAGAGTGTATTCTAACAAATTTGTTACCCGACTTCGAAAGTGTAAGGATTGATGCGACCATTGTTCGTGTCCATCAGCACGGAGCCGGAGCAAAAGGGGGCCGTATTTTCAGGCTATAGGAAGGTCCCGAGGCGGACTGATCACTAAAATTCACGCCGTTGTGGATGCTTTAGGTAATCCGCTGCGCTTAGAGTTGACGGCGGGACAGCGTCACGACTCCGTCATGGGCTACGAAATGCTAATCGCTTTGATAAATTGACATGTACCTTCAAGGCTTTTTTGACGTTGGCTTCGATTATGATCTGGCTTGCTTAGGTTTGAATACACGCCCTAAACGTAACGCTAGTACGGGCATTATATTGACAATGGATTTAACCATTGATACACACAGTCGCCACATTGGCGGCTTTCTTGTTTTAAGGTTCTCGGTTTTTGCATGAAAACACTGGTGATCATCGCTCATTCAAAATTACATCGTTAGCAGATATCTTTTTAAGCCATTTGTAGTAGCCTTCGCGTGAAAACCTCTGCAGTCTTAGGATCCGTTCTAATGGTTACGTCAGCCTCCTTTTAGCCACTTCTTTATCTATGAAGACGAAGGAGAGGATTCAATTCATTCTATACATCATTCATCATGTCATTGGCATAGAACTTTTTAAACGATTCTGTTGCGGTTTGCATGTTTTTCAAGTAGTCGATTTTATAGATACAGGAGTATATAACGTTTAACACGTAGTCAAAGGCGATTTGCGAAGAAAATGTACCAATCTTGGCAAGTTTCACTTCGTCATTAGGAACCTGTATACAGATCGTACTGAGATTTGCCAATTCACTTTGATTGGTCGCTGTGATCGTTATAAAAGGGATGTTCTCGCGTCTGAAATGTTGAGCAACTTTTATATAACTCGGCGACTTTCCATGGTAGGTTAAGAAAATGGCGCAATCTCGTGGTGTAAGATTGATGGTATGGTGAGCCCATTCGGATAGCTCGGTGGCAATGACTACATATTTGTTGATTTTAAACAATTTATTCTGAAAACTTTTCGCTCGGATTTGTGAATCGCCTAAGGCATAGATGAAAATTCTTTCTGCTCGATCCAGCAACTGAGCTGTTTGTGACAGCAAGTCATCATCCATAAATGCAAAGTTTTTTTCAATGGTTTCCTTCATTAATTCCGCAATCTCTTTTGCCACCTGAAGTGAAGACTCACCCAAACTGAAAGGGTAATTGGGGTCCACATTGGAAATGTTCTGGGTGTTTTGCTGGAATTCCAGAGCAAGTTTGATAATGAACTCCTTGAAGCCAGATAGTCCAAGTTTATGAGTTAAACGGTTAATCGCGGAATGCGAGGTATACGTAACTTTCGCAAGTTCTTGAACAGTTAAGTGAAGGATACGTTCCTTATGAGTCAAAATATAGGAAGCGATGCTTTTTTCATTTGGTGTAAAGTTATGCATGTCTGATAATTGCGTCAGTATTTTCAACAGGTTCACCCCAGCTTAATTGAAATAACGTGGATCAAGAACATCAAATAAACATTTTGTTTAAAAATAAACCGTCATTGATACAAATCATTGGTCGAATGTACCGTTATGGCGGCAAATCCTTTACGCACGACTTTCTTCTTCTATAATAAATGAAAAAGAGCCTGAGGGGGAATGAATATGTTGACCATCGGATACATTGGGAATGGCAAAAGCACCAACCGTTATCATCTTCCTTTTTCATTGAACCGAGATCACTTGAAAGTAAAGACGATATACGCCCGTAATCCAGATAAAGCGGAGTGGGAGAAAACGCCTGGCGTTCTTTACACAGATGATATTGCAGCCTTAATGAATGATAAGGAGATTCAGTTGATTGTTGTCTGTACACATACAGAGTCCCATTATTCTTATGCGAAAATGGCGCTCGACCACGGAAAGAATGTGCTTGTTGAGAAACCTTTCATGTTAACAAAAGATGAAGCGGTGTCCATCTTCCAATACGCCAAAGAGAAAAATTTGGTCATCCAATGCTATCAGAACAGACGATATGATTCGGATTTCCTCACTACAAAGAAAGTGATTGAATCAGGAAAACTTGGAGATCTGCTGGAGATGGAAATGCATTACGATTATTATCGACCGGAGATCCCGAACGCCACCTCCCATTTTTCCAAATATAACAGTTATTTATATGGGCATGGAGTTCACACCATTGACCAAGTGCTATCCTATTTCGGGAAGCCTGACACGATTCATTACGATGTTCGTCAATTGCTGGGCTCCGGGAGAATGAATGATTACTTTGATCTAGACTTTTATTATCCTTCACTCAAAGTATCCATCAAATCGAGCTTTTTCCGCTTAAAAGCGCGGCCAAGTTTTGTTGTATATGGTAAAAAGGGTGTTTTCGTGAAACAAACCGAGGACCGCCAGGAGGAACACCTAAAATTATTTTACCTTCCCAAGGGGCACGCCGATTTTGGTATTGATTTACCTCAGCATTATGGAATTCTAACGTACCTGGATGATGAAGGCAAGTATCATGAAGATAAAGTGGTCTCTGAAAAGGGCGATTATGCTCGAGTGTATGACGATATCTATCAAGCAATCGTACATGGCAAAGAAAAAGTGATTAAAGACGAAGAAACAATAACTGCTATGGAAATACTTGAAAAAGGCATAGAGGAGTGCAGCTAAAATGAAATTGGGAATCGTTGGAGCAGGAATGATTGTGGGAGATTTATTAAGCTTTATTCAGGAAATCCCTACAATTACCTTACAGGCAATCAGCTCAAGACCTAGTGACCAGGAAAAATTGCTGTCTCTGCAGAAAAAGTATGGGATTTCCCAGATCTATTCGGATTACAACAAAATGTTTGAGAATGATGATGTAGATACAATCTACATCGGGCTGCCAAATCATCTTCATTATTCATATGCCAAAGAAGCATTAATGAGCGGAAAGCATGTCATTTGTGAGAAGCCGTTCACTTCCAATTTACAAGAATTCATAGAGCTTAAAGAGATTGCTCAACAAAAAGAACTGGTATTAGTGGAAGCCATTACAACTCAATATCTAAAAAACTATTTGTCCATGAAGGAGTATCTGCCTAAGCTGGGTGAGATCAAAATAGTGGAATGTAATTATTCCCAATATTCATCACGATATGCAGCTTTCAAAGCGGGAGAAATCCTACCTGCCTTTAACCCGGAAATGTCTGGTGGAGCCTTGATGGATATTAATTTATATAATATTCATTTGGTTGTTGGTTTCTTCGGGAGCCCTGAGAAGGTGGAGTATTGGGCAAATATGGAACGTGGTATTGATACTTCAGGTATGTTGCTGCTGGATTACGGTGATTTTAAGTGTGTCTGCATAGGTTCCAAGGACAGTACAGCCCCCAATGCAGTGAACATTCAAGGCAATAAAGGATATATACACATGGCAAGTTCAGCGAATGTCATCGAATGCTTTGATTATGTCCTCAATAAGGAAAAGTCAATTCGGGTAGATCTGAAAGAGCATCCGCATCGCATGTATGACGAATTCGTTGAATTTGACCGTATCATCAAAGAACATGATTTGGAAAAAGTCGCAGTCATGCTTGAGCATAGCGAGAAGGTTATGAACGTTATTGAGATGGCCAAGCAATCCGCAAATCTTGTATTCGGACCTGATAAATAATACTTTCTGGATTTCTTGAATATCATTCGTATTTTTTTATGCACTGATCTGATGGAAAGCTCATTCAGATCAGTGTTTTTTTGTAACACGTTAAACAGAGAGTTCAAAAACGAGCAGAGGAAAAATTTAAACTTTGGTATAAGTGATAGAGCACGGATGACTTGATGTTCATCGCTTTGTTGGTACGCGTTTGGATGATTAAATAAAAATACATATATTTAATTATAGGGCCTCAGCAGAAGACCTTCTGGAGCCGGTCCAAGGCATGTTAACCGATAAATTCGGTGTCATGTTCCATACCAACTGTGGATACACGTCAAAACCTCCAAACCCTTTACCGGCTGGAGGTTTTCTCATGTTATTCCGTAATCAGAAAATTATCGGCTTCAGGCTGTGAATAGCCGTTCATCCTTTAGTACGCCTACTGAGTCCACTTTGGCATTGACCCTTAAGGTGCTGACTTTTCCTATCTTCATAGCCATGTTCAGATGGCAGGAACTTGATCAAGCATTTTTCTGGATCTTCGAAGGGTTGTTAATCTTAATAGCGACTGGGTGCTTGGCAAGTTTTTTCTTGATCATTTTAGCCTCGAAAGTGAGGGTGTCGCCTATTTCCAGCTCCTGCTTCTTCATTGTGGTGCTGTGGCTTGACCAGGCCTCGCCTACCACCAGCACATCCGGTTCCAAGATGGATACCGCTTCATAGATAATCACTTCGTCATCACTATCTGCAAAATGGTTCGGTACTGTCGTGAACTCTTTCACAACAGCAGTCATTTTCACCTTGCCTTCCGGCAGCTCCAGCTTGGCCGCCTTGGCCCGGGTGGTTTTGGCTGGAGGTGCGGCTTCCAGAAGCGGCTTGCTGCTAGGGCCGACATATTCTTCCACCAGACCATCTGGGTCACCCTTGAAACCGGAACCAGAACGCTCGGCACCAGTCTCTATGCCGTCATCCATACTGTCTTCCATGTCACCTGCGTTTGCGCCCAAGAACGGGTCCACGCCGTCGGTTTCACTCGCAACTTGCTGGTCCAATTCGGGTGCTTCTCCATCCATAGCTGCCGAATATGTATCCATTCCCGCCTTGTCCATGGAACCAGCATCTGCAGGGGAGGCAGTGCCAGCTTCGCTTGTATTCGTCGCAGCTGCCGTGGATAGGAATACTGAATCGTCGCTCTTGTCTGTTCCGGCAGCGCTGGTATTGCGTACCCCGAAGCTGGAAGCCTGCATCTCTTTCAGATAGGAGGGATGAATGCAGTGCTTCTGGCCGTTGTCGAACTCAATAACCGTAGTCATGTAATCAACACACCCCACTATGGTGCAGGGGACGTTCAGGTCGTTGCCTTTATAATAAAAAGTCTTGATCTTGGTCGCCTTCTCCGATAGAAGGCCCCATGTCCTGCACTGCTCAATTAGCACATCCTCGTTGTGAAATGCTGTATATGTCTTCGGTTCAATTATAAATGTATATGTCATTGACGAATTCCGCCTTTCTTACCACTTCTCAGGAGATTCTAATCCAAGTCGAAATTAACACTAGTGTATCATAAAATTGCTATCCCTTCATTAATCCGATTGCCACACACGACTACCGAGCCGACTGGTCCGACATAAAGCAGCAGAAGGGAGGATGGGGAGGTGTGCAGAATCGAGAACCAGATGAACTTCTGACGGCCGAACCGGTCCGCCAGCGCTTCGCCCAGGAGTGTGACAAAACTTTCAGTTCATTAACTATATTCCCTATTTCATCCAGACCAGAAGTGGAAAAGTATACTTGAGCAAGCAACATTTCCAGCCTTCTATTCAATTGTACAGGTACAGATTTTGGTTGTATGACTCGGCTAAAGTTCAAGACTCAATTAGAGTAGTGTATCTGCTCAATATAGCTTTTGTAAATGGATTGCTCGTAGCATCAATGGAAACCTTAACAGATAAAAAAGGTAGAAAGCCCTGTAACATTGTCCACACACTTGGACCCGGAGTTCATATGGTAATAAAAACGGATTGAAAGGTAGTGATTTCATGGCTTTAACAACTGGAATAATTACAAATACGGGAACGACCCCTGCATCGAACCTTGTAATCAACATTAGTAATGATAATCTTAGTTTTTCATCTAACGTTGTTTATCACATCTACGTATGGAATAGCTTGGTGAGTAAATCACTGGTTTATTCCAATTCCCTGACGATCAATGCGAATACTAATCAAATTCTTAGTTTCAACATCGCAGGTAATACTTCTTACGAAGTTCAATTTCTTGTTACAGGCACTGTTCCAACAGATACTGTCATCACTGTATTCGGAACGGATTCATCCGGAAACGTAATTCCTCATCAAAAAGTGCTGCAAGAAGAACTCACTCAAATTGCCCAACTTAACCCATAAATTAAAGTAACCGCAGTTTCATTAATATAGAAGGGGAGAGTAACTATGGTAAACGTCCAAATCTCGCCAAGTACTAGCGCTCAGTTTGAGCCAACCATCGCGGTAAACTGGCTAAATCCCTCCGTTATGGTGGCGGTGGCTGTAGATCTCAGTGCAGGACCGCCGAATATTGGCTTATACAAGTCAATTGATGCAGGCGCAACATGGAGCACGACGTTACTCCCTTTACCGACCGGGTTTGCTGGCATAGAGGCGCCTCATATTGATTATTTTTTCCCCAATTCGTTCGTAGTGGCAGCTCACGCCTTTGATTCGGACGGTCTCAGTGGAACGATTGTGTCCTATGCCTCTAACGACAATGCAACTTCGTTCGGACCGCCAGTTATTGTGAACCAGGGATTTGGACAGTTTGTCAATGACGATCAGGTGGTTGTTATCGCCGATAAGGCAGGGTCCAGCCCGTTTTTCGGAAATATTTACACGGGTTATACTCACGATTACAACACGCAATTTATACCGGGAAATACAATATTCTTCAATCGTTCCCTAGATGGGGGAAACACTTACTCTAGCCCAAGCCTCATATCTTCAATTACCGAGTTTGAAGAATTTCCGGGAATCGCAATCACATTAGATGGAATTCTTATCGTAGGTTGGATTACCCAACCTCCAGGCAATTCCGAATTTAATACGCGTACATCACTAGACGGAGGAACAACATTCAAGACGGAAACCATGGTTGCTCCGGTGGTTGTTCCACCTTCGCCACTACCGGGATACCAATTCAGGTGCTTAACGTATCCCTCCTTGTCAGCGGACATTTCAAACGCACCAACGTCCCAAGGAAATGTTTATGCAGTGTGGCAAGACTTTCGGCAAGGTTATTCCGATATATTTATAACAACTTCCACAAACTTTGGCGTAGATTGGGGTGCGCCGACGCCTATTACAAACAGTCCGGTAGGGTCCCAGAGCTTTTTCCCGGCCATCACCGTCTCCCCAACGGATGGAGCGGTGTTCGTTTCCTATTATACCAATCGATTAAATCCGCCTGATATTGACGTTTTTCTTGCTACATCGAGGGACGGTGGAATAACGTTTACAAATACCCGTATCACGACGACTTCGTTTAGCGTCGCAGGCCTTCCCCTAATCGGAGACTACATTGGTAATGCCATTGTCCCTCAAACAGGCCGTCTTGTTACCGTTTGGACAGACACACGGACAGGAACTGAAAACATTTGGTTTGGCGATAACCAATAACGAAAAAGTGATCCACACAGAAAATCAGGAATCGAAATGAATAGCCTACGTTCTAATGACGTGTTAAGGAATACGAAAAAATGTACAAAGAGACTTGTAAGCAACGTAAGTTGGTGATTCAGATGACACAGAGAATATACGTTAGTGACTCCCATTTCTCTAGTTGGACCGAAGCGGCGGTCGAACTAGAGCTACCGGTCTAACAGGTACCACCAGCCCTAGTTTTGTTCCTGGGCTGCGTTCTTTCACGAATTGAAGCAGAGTCCGCCATATCCCTTGCCATGTTGGCAAAGGGGAACAAACAACTTCGCTATCCCTACATTTAACACGGATTACCTTCTTGTCAATTACCTTTTTCATCCACTGAGCGATTGAAATGGGATGGCAAGAAGCGATGGTTAGCCCCTTAGTGGTTCTATTAAGATAAAGAAGCCTTTCTTCAGGGGATCATGCTGTTTTCCCCGGAGATTGCAAGTTTGCCGGAAGGCGGGATGACGTCGGAAAATCGGGGGCTGCAGTGCATTGCTTGATTGCAAATGAACGGCAAACAAACAGGTAAAGCTCAATTCAGAGGTTTATGTAAAAACGGGTAAAAGAATGTATCTGCGGGTTTGATTGAAGACCTTTTCGAATGATTGGTCTCCCGAATTCAAATACAATTTTAACGCCGTTAATAGACTATTTCTTTTGCTGTTATCTCGTTAGTACAGTTGCTAATATTGGCAATATTAACGTATTGTGAAGCAGTTCGTCTGCCCCTATGAATCGATGGTTATACACTGACGGTGGGTCCAACCACAGTTATTGAATTATTGACTGTATTGAGATTAACCGTTGCGCCAATCGGCAAAGCCGCTTTATAAAGACCATGACCTGTTGCAAGGTTCGTTATCAGGGGCTTACCAAGAGGTATAACGAATTCTTTTATTAAATCCTCATAGGATGTGCCGTATGCCGCCTGACAACCTGTGCATTCCCCCATAATAATGCCGATGCAGTCACGAAATTTTCCGGCCAGCTTCAAATCATTCAAGTACCTGTAGACGGTATTGGTAGGTTCATGTGTTTCTTCAAGAACCAGAATTTTACCCCGTGTATCGATTTCGAAAGGCGTACCCAACGTATCGACAAACGATGTCAGATTACCGCCCACAAGCGGACCCGTAACGTTGCCCGGAACCCGGCTTATCAGCGGAATTCCCGGAGGATTCAGGATCGGCCGGGTTAATGAATATAAGGTTGTAGCGGAAAAAAAACTGGTCGAAATTATAGGCGGGCGTTTCGGATTTGAAGTCAATAAGCAGCAGACTATGGAATGTTATTAAATCCACATATTGATGCAGTACGTTTAACATTACCGTTATGTCACTGTAGCCTGTAACAATTTTTGGATTATTCCGGATCACATTATAATCAAGATATGGAAGAATTCCTGCCACTCCTGTACCGCCTCTGGTGGGAAGTATCATTTTAACCTGCTTGTTTTGAAACATCATCATCAAATCGGATGCCCGCTGCTCGTCTGTGCCGGCTAGAAACCCGTTTTGCGTATATACATATTGACCCAATACGACATTGAACTCCATTCCTCTCAAAGATTCGATCCGTGCATTAATTATATTTGCATCCAGCGGGCTACCCAAGGTAACGATTCCAACGGTATCACCTCTCTGCAATATTGGCGGACGTATCGGCATATACTTATCTTCCTTTCCTGAAAATAAAGAAGCCATCGTGATATTATGTCTTTAGATTATATTAGCAAAGCCGGCTGCACAGTACTGAAAAGGAGCTAACGGTTATATTAAGTCACTTTGGGATAAAAGTAATATTAATAATTAGATGGGGGAATATGGGGATTAAGGTCGAATGACTCAAAATCCCCTACATATCTTTAACACCAAAAGCCCTTAATAGCAGGTTTTTTATTTTTCAATGTAGGTAAATTTTTGTCACGTAAAAAATGAACAAATGTTCCTACATCATGAGTTATTGACATAAATATCACCACATAACGTCAGGTAAGAGGAATAGTACAGCATACGCAATAAAAAACACTTCATTTGGAGATGAGTTCGAAAGGAGCAGTAGAGGGACAAAAACCTTAAGGAACAATATACACAAATCAGAAGGCTCTAAACGCATGGTAGAAAAATTTAGCGATTGTACGAAAGCCTAACAGCATTGGGAGTGAAACACGTCAATCCATCTCTATTGCCTTAAAGGAGAGACGCAAGATGTCCGATTCGATTAAGGTTCACATATTACATTGCGGACAAGTACAGGTTGATATCGCGGTTCCATTCAGGCAGAAACCATGGAACCCTCTCGCAGCCACAGGCATTTTCCGCTTAAAAAAACACCAAATCACACTTCCAGTTTCTTGCTATTTGATTGAACATCCCAAAGGGCTTGTTCTAATTGATACAGGCTGGCATACCGCTTTACGTGGAGATCAGATTAAATATATGGGCAGATGAAGTTATCAGGTGAACTTAAAACCTGGCGAACTTACAAAAAACCAACTTATCTCGTCCAGTTGTATCTCACCATGTAAAGGTTTTGAAAGATGCAAACATGATTGAAGTTGTAAAAGAGGGAACGAAAAATTACTATTTCATAAATGTGATGAAAAGCGATATTCAAGGTTATAAAGCTATTTGAAAATATCGATTTATTTATAACGGAATCTCAGGAAGCTCCAGATAGTTCAGAAGAGTAGACTTGTCGCTAGGAACCCTTTTAGAATCGCATCATCGTGGTGTGGCTTGCTTGAGTTTGAAGACATGCTGTAGGTGAGTTATAACAAAAGCCATCAATAAATTCTTGATGGCTTTACTGTTACGTAACACTTAGAACTCAAAACTCGTATAAGCGAAAGTGCCATGCTCGTAACCTTTATAAAGTAGCTTCGGTTGGTTATCTTTATTAGCCATATACCCGGTGTTTTAAAACATCTCTCGCATGGTGTGTTTTCCTGTATCTAGAGGAAAAGTATGTATCCTCTGCTTGAACCTGACGAGTCGGCGATTCCTTTCAATGCGCTGGTTACGCTGGACCATGATGGACACCCGGTGGTGATTGATCCTTGGGTGAAAAAGTATGGAACTGATGAATGGCTGTCTGATCTGCTACAGACCTCTGTACAACCGCTGATTCACTGGTTGTTCGCTCAAGGTATTGCACTGGAGTCGCATGCACAAAATATGCTGCTCATTCACAGGAAAGGCAAGCCCTCACGCATTGCCCTCAAGGATTTTCACGATGACATCCGGTTTATGAAAAAGTCACTTGCGGATCCGGATTCTTGTCCAATCCTTGTTGAAGTACTGGAATATCACCGTCGTTTGAACCGCAATTCATTCCTTGAGACGGATAAACCGGTAGAAGTACAAGATTTTATACATGATGCAAGAGCATTATCAGGTCACAGAACATCACTTCTGGAACAGGGTTCGCGGGATCATTGGTGACTATCAGCTGCGATTCCTTGAATATAACGAACGGTACGAGCTGTATTCCTTGTTTGATCCAAAGATCGGGGTAGAGCAATTGACGAAGCGCCGTTTGTTTCCAGATGATGAATTGCGCATTCATCAGATTCCGAATCCATTAGTACATACGTTTATGTATAAATATGGATTGAATAAGGATGAATTTAAAAAATAGTATATGAGATCAAAAGAATATTGCATGGACAGAAACTGGAATTATGAGATATTGTTTTAATAATGATAATCATTATTAATTGGGTTATTAAATAGAATCAAGGGGTTGAATTGCAATGCAAGCAGAGAGACAGGAAATGGGGATTAAACCGTGGGTCCATTCGGTTATGCTGGCTGTACTTATGCTGCTACTCGCGGGCTGCGGAAATTTCGGTTCGGGTACTGCGGCGGAAACGGCACCGACGGACACCAAACAGGAAGAAACAGTAGCCAATACTGGTGATACACGTACGATTAAGGATGCTTATGGGGATGTTCAGGTCCCTGCGAAAGCCAGTCGAATTGTTGTACTGGACATTGGAGCTCTGGATAATCTGCTGGAAATGGGCATCAAGCCTGTAGGCGCACCTTCAATCTTGACGGCAGGAGATCCTTACCCGGTATATCTAAAAGGTACTGATGGCATCGAGAACATCGGATCTGTGAATGAACCGAACCTGGAAGCCATTGATGCACTGAAGCCAGATTTGATCATTGGTAATAAAGATACACATGATGCCATCCATGACCAGTTAAAACAAATCGCCCCTACCGTGTTTGTTGAGACATTGGGTGTAACGTGGAAGGAAAATCTGCAGCTTCATGCCGATGCTGTAAACAAGCTGGAGGACGGTAAGAAACTGTTGGATACATATCAGCATCGCATTAAGGAATTGAAGTCCGCACTTGCGGGCAAGGATGTCAAGGAAGTATCGTTGTTCCGTCCACGTGAAGACAAAATTCAGGTCTATCTGAAAGAAACCTTTGCAGGTACAATTATGGAAGACGTCGGAATTGTTCGTCCCGCAGTACAGCAGGATGCAGGCTTCTCCAAAGATATCACTGAAGAACAGATTGCCGATCTTGATGGTGACGTCATCTTCTGGTTCAACCGTGAGCCTGATGCCTTCGCCAAGCTGGAGAAAAGTCCGCTGTGGGCAACATTGAAAGGGGTTCAGAATCAAGCTGTGCACCCTGTTGACTGGGAGTACTGGATGAGCGGACTGGGTATTCAAGCCGTGAACAAAGTAGTCGATGACTTGAATACGTTTGTGGCCAATTAAGAGCTAAGCGTTCTGAGACACTTCTTAAAAATGAATTTCTGAAGCAGCACGTTATCCCTTCGCTCATGCTTTAACATGGTCATAGGTTAACCGTAGAATTGGGTCGTCGAATGTGACGATCCAATTTTTCTGCATACTGCTCGTCTCTCATTATACTCATCTCCTATTATAATAGAGGGAAAAAATTTACGTATCCGTTTTTTTATAACTACATAATCAAGCAACAAGCAGGGTGGAGGCCGAACAATGAACACGAACACCGGTATTAAATTCACTGGTTTAGCGACTATAATCTTGTTAACACTTCTCACGTTTCTATTCAGCATCATGTTCGGCATCGTACAGATTCCATTGCGTGCTGTCGTTGATGCATTCTATTCGTTCGATGGTTCCCGTGAACACCTAATCATTCGAACCGTTAGGCTGCCAAGAGCAATTATCGCTGCAGGGGTTGGCAGCTCACTGGCTGTAGCTGGATGTTTAATGCAGGCGATCAGCCGCAACGCCCTGGCAGGACCTGAACTGTTCGGTATCAATTATGGCGCAGCACTTACCGCGGTACTTGCTTCCTTTTGGCTGGGAACCACATCCCTGCAATTATTTGCATGGTCTGCTCTGTTGGGAGCAGCGGTTGCAGGAATACTGGTATTCCTTCTCAGTTCCACGGGCAGACAACCCTTAACTTCAGTAAAGCTGGTACTGGCGGGAGCTACGTTGAATTTACTTTTTGCTTCATTGACCCAGGGTATTCTCATACTGAATGAGCAATCCCTGGATACGATGCGATTTTGGTTGGCAGGTTCGTTGACAGGCAGGGGTCTGGATCTATTCATTCAGGTACTGCCTTATCTGATCATTGGAATGATCTGTGCGTTTGCACTAAGCAGCCAGTTGAACATTTTGGGTCTGGGAGATGAAGTTGCCCAAGGATTGGGGCAGCAGATGATGATGATCAGAATGATCTGTATTATCGCCATTGTTCTGCTGGCTGGAAGTGCAGTGGCACTTGCAGGACCGATTGGATTTGTTGGGTTGGCCGTTCCACACATTGCAAGGCTGATAACGGGCAGTAACTATCGTTGGGTAATGCCTTACTCCGCTGTTCTGGGGGCGTTGTTGCTGCTCACGGCTGATATTGGGGCGCGATTTGTACTGCCTGGGCAGGAAATTCCCGTTGGAGTGGTCACAGCCTTCTTCGGTGCTCCTTTCCTCATTTATCTAGCCCAAAGAAAGGAAAGATCGATGTGATTTCTTCTATTATAAAGCGACGCGCAATCGCAATCATTCTGATTCTGATTCTGTTGAATGCAGGAACACTTGTTCTTAATGTTATTTTAGGAGATCGTTCTATCCCTTCGGGAGAAGTATTGCGGAGCTTGATGGGTAGGGGAGATCAGGAATATCACTTCACTATTCATCAGTTAAGACTCCCCCGGGTGCTCACTGGTTTCCTGGTTGGGTGCAGTCTCGCAATGGCGGGAACGATCTTGCAGGTGATTACGAGGAACCCGCTCGCTTCACCGGGAGTTATCGGACTGAATTCGGGTGCAGCAGCGGCGGTAGTTGCCATCATGGTACTGGTTCCTTCTTTTCCGATGCGTGATATGCCTTGGATCGCCTTCACTGGAGCCTTTCTTGCTGCCGCTGTAATCTACGGATTGTCATGGAGAAAAGGAGAGGCGAGTTCTACTGTTCGCATGCTGCTAATTGGTGTAGGCATATCCGCGATGGCGGGTGCGTTAATCACTTATTTGCTGACCGTGGGCAAAATATTTCGGGTCTCCCAGGCCTCTGTGTGGATGGCAGGCAGTCTATATGGACGAACGTGGGAACACTTCTGGCCTTTGTTACCCTGGTTACTCATTCTGTTACTTCTATTAATATGGATGTGCAGAGTTCTGGATATGTTTCTGCTGGATGTGCAGTCGGCCGCAGGGTTGGGTCTTCGGGTGGAAATGATGCGAGTTCTATTCATTCTAATAAGTGTAGGACTGGCCGGATCTGCGGTGTCGATGGCAGGAACCATTGGATTTGTTGGATTAATGGCACCACACATGGCGAAGCATATGGTAGGCAGCCGTAGTTTGATCCGCTTGCCGGTAGCAGCGTTGCTGGGCGGGCTGATCGTAATGCTTGCAGATCTCGCAGGACGAAAATTGTTCGCTCCGTATGAGATTCCAGCCGGATTAATTACTGCTTTCATCGGAGCACCTTATATGATCTATTTGCTGTTACGGCGCAGAGCTATATAATGAAGAAAAGGATTCAGAATGTAAGAAAGGCTGGTGCATCTTTTAATGCCGTCCTATGTGAACGAAGCCAATCTAATCTATCTTTTATCTTCAGTACGTAAAAGGAAGTTTCCAATGACCCGAAAAGCCAAACATGTTCGGGTTTCTGTATTCATATTATGCTTCATTACAGAGGGCGAAGGTGTTATTGTGCTTGATGGTACACTACAGAAGGTTCGTCCCCTTCAGTTATACTTGCTCGTACCAGGTATGATCGTGGAATTCCCTGAACAAGGCAGTACGTATGAATATTATGGAATTTGGTTTGAACCAATCAGGCTTACGAAGACCAAAGGAAGATATGATGCCATACCTTCCTTATCATTATCCGGTGCACTCTCGCCAGGGTATATTGCAGTGCATCACCCTCAACAGATCCTTCAGCAGATCGTTCAGCTGTATCAACACAGCAGGCAGGAACGAAGCCGGGATTCCTTGGGGCAGAGGATTCAGTTGGAGGAATTGATCCAAGATATCGTGCAGAATGAACCGGAACAGCTTGCTACTTTAATGGATGAACGGGTTGAACGGAGCATCCTTTATATGGAGCAGCACTATACGGACAAAGTAAGCATTGAACAGCTGGCTAAAGCAGCAGGTGGTATGCCGCGGGTTGCTTTTTCACGTTTGTTCCGAAACGAAACAGGATTGCCCCCAGTCGAGTATCTGAGCAATGTGCGTATGACCCGGGCGAAGCAGATGCTTAATGTGAAGAACAGTCGGGTGAAGGAAGTGGCGGCTGCGGTCGGTTTTCGTAGTGAATTTTATTTCAGTCGCATGTTTCAGCGCATGGTGGGAGTGTCACCAACATTATATATGAAGCGGGGCAGATTAAAGGTTGCTGTAGCTTCCTCGCTGGGATTCGACGACCATCTGAAATCGGTTGGAATAGAGCCTGTCTGTGTGGTGGATCTCTTCCAGTATCCAGGTCAGAGCAATGAACAGTATGCAGAACGATTGCATAGCCAGCTGCTGGAATTGGAGCAGTCCAATCCAGATATGATCATTGCCGACCATTACCACACAGAGTTCAGGGAGCAGTTCAAACAAACGGCTGCACCAGTATTTCTGGATTTCTCTGTATGGGACTGGAAACGTAACTTCGAGAAAATTGTTGAGTTGGTCAACCGGGAACGGGAGGCCTCTGAGATGCTGACACGTCTGGATGTGCAGATTGAGACAACAGGACAGACGCTGCGCCGTGTTTTGGGCCAGGAGCGCATCACTATTATGCAAGTCAGCCACCGGACGATTGGAATTCAGGGGAGGGTAAACCACCCGCTGAATGAGCTGGTATACGGGGAACTCGGCCTGCGCCCAGGCAACCAGGCTCCTGCAGAACTGTGGCGAATGGAGCTGCAACCGAAATCTATGCCTGTATTGGAGACAGAGCATCTTTTTATCCATCAACATCATGTTCTTGCTGGCAGCGAAAAACTCTATCACGAGTTGACGAGAACGTCCGTGTGGCCACAGATTCCGGCGGTGAGGCATGAAAAAGTACAGCGTATTCCCAATTGGTTCGTGATGAGCTGGACACCTTTAGGCAGACAACGCATTATGAATGAATTGCTAGATAAGCTTCAGTAACGTATTGAATTCTATAATAAGTCAGTGCAAATGGACGACGCTAACTATAGCATTTCATTCGCATCTCAGAGGATAGCGATGTTCGTACTTTATAATCCAACTACTGAATAAAAACTGATTCAAAAGCATGTTGAGGAATATGTAAAAAATTAAATTTCTAAGCCGCCAATCCGAGCGATACCCTTGGAAGAATGTAAACGTTACTTCGCATCCAAACCCGATTTTATGTACTCGCAGGTTTTGACAGTAAAAGGAGCTGAAAGCACTGTAACCATCGATGGAGATTTCTTTATCTGGTATATCGCATAGAAGTCGCCACGATGGCGGCTTTTCGTATTATCAGGTTAGCCAGAATCTTGTACTCTAAGGTTTTAGAAAACCATTAAAGTTAACGTCGCTGTTATGCTATAACAATAATATGATATTTACTAGAAGCATTGGAAATAGGATTAATGACTATAAGACTGCTAAGGATGGTTCAATAAATTTATTATGCCATCGGAAAAACAAAGATCCGAGTATTTCGGGCTTAGTTGTGGTGCCTCCGTAAGGGGACACTTTTTTAGTGTCTTTATAATGTTATAAGAAACTCGCGAAAGAGCAGCGGACTCGTGACCAAGCAGGAGCATCCAGTAGGCCGATATCCTGCTTGTTTCCCGAAGTCCAAGAGTTGTCGGGTGATAAGAACATTATCTCATTCCCGACGGATTTTTATGAAGTGAAAATGGAGATATAAGAAATCGTAGGTGCTCAGGATGAGTTTGAAAAGTTCCAATAAATGAAGAACTGTAGGAGAAAAATTCAGTGAGGTAGCCGCGCTTCGTTCGCTGAACTAACGGGCAGGTTAGCTCAATAAGAACCCGACGCAACTTCAGGATTTCCTTAGGTTGCATAGGACCGCTAGGGAACTATGCAGTGACTGAGTTCGGCTCGAACCATGGTTTTTGATGTGACTAATGATAGCAGGAAACCAAAAAAGAACCTGGATAGTTTTATCAGGTTCTTTTATATTGCATATAAAACAGACACGATGATATAATCGGATTACGACTTTTATAATTTTCATGGACATAATTAATACATCTTATATTTCAACTTTACCATGCCGGTAAACTCTTGTCAAATGATTTTTCTCAATTTAATGGTTAGGAGAAATGCTGAATGAGTTCTTTGGTTCTCGGTTTTCAAGAAATGGAAAAAACGCAGCTTTTTCTCGTTGGCGGAAAAGGGTTAAATTTAGGGGAGTTATCAAAAATTGAAGGAGTACAAGTACCAGAAGGTTTTTGTATTACAACAGTGGGTTATCAAAAAGCCATTGAACAAAACGAAACATATCATGCTTTGTTGGATCGACTAACAATACTAAAAGTAGAAGATCGAGATCAAATTGGTGAAATCAGTAGGAAGATTCGACAAATCATTATGAAAGTGGAAATTTCTTCCGATGTTGTGAAAGCAGTTACTCACTATCTCTCCCAGTTTGGCGAGGAACATGCTTATGCAGTGCGTTCAAGTGCGACTGCTGAAGATTTGCCACATGCCTCTTTTGCTGGTCAACAAGACACCTATTTAAATATCATCGGCAAAGAAGCAATCTTGCAGCATATCAGCAAATGTTGGGCTTCCCTATTTACGGATCGCGCGGTTATCTACCGTATGCAAAATGGATTTGACCACAGTCAAGTTTATTTATCCGTTATCGTTCAAAGGATGGTTTTCCCACAGGCTTCAGGAATTTTATTTACCGCTGATCCGATTACATCCAACCGGAAGCTGCTATCAATCGATGCCAGTTTTGGACTTGGAGAAGCACTGGTCTCTGGCTTGGTATCTGCCGATTGTTATAAAGTACAGGAAGGGGAAATCGTCGATAAGAGGATAGCAACCAAAAAATTGGCTATCTATGGACGGAAAGAGGGCGGAACAGAGACACAACAGATCGATCCTGATCAGCAAAAGACTCAAACACTTACTGAACAACAAATTTTACAACTGGCACGCATCGGAAGACAGATCGAAGCTTATTTTGGTTGCCTACAAGATATCGAATGGTGTTTGGTTGATGATACTTTTTATATTGTCCAGAGTCGTCCAATCACGACTTTATACCCGATCCCTGAAGCGAAAGATCAAGAAAATCACGTTTACGTATCTGTCGGTCACCAACAAATGATGACGGATCCCATGAAACCACTAGGATTGTCTTTTTACCTGTTAACGACCCCAGCACCCATGCGAAAAGCTGGCGGGAGGTTGTTTGTTGATGTTACACAAAATCTGGCTTCGCCTGTCAGCAGAAAAATGGTAATAGATTCCTTGGGGAAATCCGATCCGCTCATAAAAGACGCACTTATGACCATAATAGAGCGAGGAGATTTTATAAAGACGTTACCACATAACAAAAAAGAACTGAGTCCCAGTAAAAGCAATAAAGGGTTGCCGTCTGCGGGTTTTCAAGCACAAACCGAAAACAATCCGACAATCGTTTCTGATTTGATTAAGAGTAGTCAAACATCGATAGCAGAGTTAAAACAAAACATCCAAACGAAATCAGGATCAGATTTATTTGATTTTATTCTAGAGGATATCCAGCAATTAAAGAAGATTTTATTTGACCCTCAGAGTTTGGGTGTGACTATGGCTGCTATGGATGCTTCAACATGGATCAATGAAAAGATGAACATGTGGTTAGGTGAAAAAAACGTAGCAGACACGCTTTCTCAATCTGTACCAAACAATATTACTTCGGAAATGGGTCTGGCGCTATTGGATGTCGCAGATGTGATTCGTCCTTATCCAGAAGTGATTGATTATTTACAACATGTAAAAGATGGTAACTTTTTGGATGAACTGGTTAAGTTTGATGGTGGACAGGAAACTCAAGACGCTATCTATGCTTATCTCAATAAATACGGAATGCGATGCAGCGGAGAAATCGATCTTACTAAAACCCGCTGGAGTGAAAAGCTAACTACACTGGTCCCCATGATTCTCAGTAATATCAAAAACTTTGAGCCTAATGCCAGCCATCGGAAATTTGAGCAAGGGCGACAGGAAGCCATGAAAAAAGAACAAGAATTATTAGATAGATTGAAGCAATTACCGGATGGTGAACAAAAAACCAAAGAAACCAAACGAATGATCGACTTAATCCGGAATTTCAGCGGTTATCGGGAATATCCAAAATACGGCATGATTAATCGCTACTTTGTTTATAAGCAGGCTTTACTGAAAGAAGCTGGACAACTCGTACAAGCGGACATTATTCATGAAAAAGAAGATATATACTATCTCACTTTTGAAGAACTTCGCGAAGTCGTACGCACAAATAAACTGGATTACCAGATCATCAGCAAACGAAAAGACGAATACAAGTTTTATGAAAAACTAACTCCACCACGTGTTATCACGTCAGATGGTGAAATCATTACAGGTGAGTACAAACGAGAAAATCTCCCAGTCGAAGCTATTGTAGGTCTACCTGTTTCTTCCGGAGTTATAGAGGGACGAGCACGTGTCATCTTAAACATGGAAGATGCTGATCTGGAAGATGGAGATATCTTAGTCACCTCCTTTACTGACCCTAGCTGGACAACATTGTTTGTATCCATAAAAGGCCTAGTCACCGAAGTTGGTGGACTGATGACCCATGGAGCCGTTATCGCACGTGAATATGGCTTACCAGCAGTTGTCGGAGTGGAGAATGCTACCAAACTGATAAAAGATGGGCAACGAATTCGCGTGCATGGAACAGAAGGGTATATCGAAATATTGTAATGGCTGAATACGTCAAGTAATAGCCTCTGTCATAATGGACAGCATTAAATGCAACCTGTCATGGATAAAAGGGCGGTTACCCTGTTCGTCCTTTTATCTACCCATCTTAGTTGGGTAATTGGCAGTAAATCTATTGCAGTAATGGAGGTGTTAGTTCAATGACGCAGACCACCACGTCGAAAGCAATTATGACACAAAGCACCCCAAAAAAATCAAATGATTTTAATTTTGGGGGTGTACTTTAAGAACTTATTTATTTGATGATCGAAAAAACACATTATTTAATGTGTAACAATAATCAGGAGCCTTTAGGAGTTATGAAAGGAAGATTAACGGTTATGGAATGTATTCTGGGTTTGATCCTTTGATGGACTCTTTAATTACTATTCGACGGTTTCCCTTGCTGCGATTCTATGTTGTTCATTGAAGCATAATAATATTATTCTCAAAACAACACAATGATTTATACATAGCTGATCCGATCTAAATCTCTTGTCCTTTACGGCAATAGGTACAAGTTCTTGTCCCTCGACAGTATCAGGTGTTAAATACCCAAATGTGCCCTCAGAGTCGAACCTGCATATTCGCTTCTGAACCGCCCGGAAGAGCTATAAATCGGTCAATAGCCCCAGCCTCAAACCGCTCAATAATATCGTTCAATACGTCCTCAACCGTTCCAACGGAAACCCAATGAGCAGATCCGACGACCTCGGGCCTTGCCAACACATCTTCCACTGTAGGCTGATGGTTTATAATATACTGGCGCAAAAGCTCAGCATGTGTCCGGCTGCGGACTGGCTGATTCGGATCGGGAAGCATATCGGCAGTTACGCGATGATCCAAAGCAAAGCTGCTTAAATCAAGGCTAAGCACTGACTTGAGCAGTGCATGTCTGCGCTCCATACTCAAATGCGCATGTGCTGACTTATGTAATTCATGCGCTTCCTCGCGAGTTTCAGCCAAGAAAAAATATAATCCAGGCAAAACTTTGATGGCGTTCGGAGTTAGATGATAGTAAAGTCTATGAATTAATCAGTTTCCTTGGCCAGTAGCCAATGCTATGTCATCATTAATAAACTCAGTCGGACTATTGATTTAATAAGGAGAGCCATCAACAAAGCTGCATAGGAAGGATTGGAAGCCTATTTTCCCGTACAAAACAGGCCTATATTTTCGTTTCAAAATGTCTTAAAATTTTCTTGTGGCGGGAGACAGCTCATTAAATTTCGTATGCTGGGTGTGGAAAATGTTCTTATCATTATCTGTTACTGGTCTTTCAAATCTTGACTGTACCTAGAGATTTGGGCCAAGTTCAATGGGAGGTCATCTGGCTGTCGGCAGCCTTTCTTGTTCCTATGTTTTTTTGGTTTCCGCAATGGCAGATGAACAAAACGTGGTTTTGTATTGCTGAGATTTTACTCGGCGGGTCATATTATGTGAATTTGGTTATCCATCCCGAACTCATGTCCAAGCCGATTACTTGCTTCCCAGTCTTATGATGGGTTATTTATTGACCAGGCAGACATTTTGGATTATTCCCGTGGTGTCTTTGATGCCGCTCATCTTCCAAGCCTACGAAGGATACGCCATGAAACAGAGCTGGAGTATGGGGATGGACAACCTGTTATTTTGTTTTATCGGGATATGGGTAAGCTTCGTAGCGAATGCCTATCATCAGAAAAAAACTGCATGATACATTGGGTCACTCCTTTATTTCCCTGATTATGAGATTGGATGCGGCCGTTAATCGTTAATCTGTCGTTACGCCCCTTTTCTTGAGATAGAAGCGTATTTCCTACGATATTTGCGGTAAATGCAAGGCTGTATGAAGTTAGTCACTAATACATGAATATTCTTTTTGATTAAAAATATCCAAATAGTGATTGAGCTATCGAGAAACGATAGTTCGATGAACAAGACAGCAAGGCTACAGCATGCCAAGTTGCATTAGAATTTAAAGAGCTGGAAGTTACAGCTTCATCTGACCAACCTCCAGCCCGCCAAGCTCAACTATCCCGTCGCTCAGACCAGCTGCAGCGATAGCTTCCCTAATGAGAACCTCACGGTCAGGGAACCCACAATTATAGTGAGTTCTATGATGTCCTTTGTCATTGGGATAAAGTGACAGACTTGACTTGAGCAGAGGTATTTCCGTAAATATCCTTGGCCAGCACGAGAATATGCAGCGTATCGGCTTGGGAGGCACCACCCTGTTTGTATTTAGTAGTTGGAAGCGTTGCTGACCAATTGGATTTATCTTCTGTAATAACAACACGAATGCCATTGACATAAACTTTAAGCTGCGCAATATCGCTTTGATCTGTGACTGAACCTTCCAAAGAGAGAACATCGTCCTTGATCGAAGCACTCAACTTAAGTGCAGGGGCTCCTGTTTCCTTGCGTTTAGAGGGTGGGAGAGCAGTTTGCGGATTATAGGAAAAGGTTTCATCCTCAAGCGCTGGCGTGCGTGCTGCAATAGGACGGTTTTTGGTCGCCTGCTCATAGGAATAAGCGTAACGAAGCAGGTCATTATCGCTGTATGCGGCACCTGCCATCGTCAGATTAACGGGCATACCGGTATCCTTCATAGCGCCCATACTCACAGACACACTTGGGATCCCGTACTCGCGTAGAATGAAGTTCGTATTGGAGAAATAGTTGCCATTCTCCCAAGCCTCCTCATAGGACGTTTCATTCACATCGGAGTCAGCTTTGCCGATATTCGAATTTGCCGGGAATGCAATAAAATCAAGGTTGTTTTGCTTCATCCAATTTTCAAAATCAATCTTTCGTACATTTTCAAGCCCCCGTAGCCCTTCATGAAACTGAGGAATTTGTTCGTAAGGGGTGACGCCTTTCTTTATGGTTTCAATGAATACGTCATAGTGGCCAAGGTCTCTGCCACGTTTGGCATCTACCGAACCGGGCGGATTCGGGAAGACGGTTGCAGGGTCGATATTAGCCCATGACGGGAAATTCGGATCGCCCACACTTTTAAGGAATTCCTCAGCTGCATAAGGATTAAGCAGCCCGAATTCCTTTTCAACCCACTTTGCCGGCATCAAACCACGTTCTTCAGGTGTTTTCGCTGTTGCCCGGTCCTTCTCGCTGTTCGCCTGCAAGGGGAAGTCAACTTCCACAACCTCTGCTCCAAGAGCAGTGAAATCCTTTACAGCTTTTTCCCATAATGCCTGTATCGAAGGTCTGAATTTGATCGGAGTTGAGGTTTCATGGTCCTTACCGATATAGATTTTCGGAACGCCAATGCGTTTGCCTTTCAAAGCTTGAATGTCTCGCAGCTCTAAATAGGATTTGGGACGGACACTATTGACAGAAGGGAGCCGAACGGCTTTCTGTTCTCGCCAGAAATCGCCCTTGGTGATCTTATCCTCTACAACGATCACGTCAAGCAAGCGGAGCATGTCCTCAACAGTCCTCGTATGTGGGACAACGACATCCCGTATAGGGAAGAGCGGCCAATTCCCTCGAATGGAGATTAGGCCCCGCGATGGCGTATAGGCAATTAAACCATTGTTAGATGCTGGTGATCTTCCAGAGGATACCGTTTCTTCCCCCATACCGAAGGCAGCGAGGTTGGCGGCTGTTGATACGCCAGATCCGTTAGAGGAGCCAGAGTACCAGGCTGCAGCCAAATAATCTGGATTGTACGGACTTTCAGCACGGCCATAAATGCCTCTTTGCATTCCCCCTGCTGCCATTGGCGGCATGTTGGTTTTACCAATTAGCACCCCACCGGATTTGCGTATCTTCTCTACTGTAAAGGCATCGTCCTTTGCCATCAGGTTTTTGAAAGCCGGAGATCCAGAAGCGACAGTGAGTCCCTTAACCTTGTAGCTGTCTTTAACCGTGTAGGGGATGCCTTGCAGAGGCCCGGTTTTAATACCCTGTGCCCTTAGTTGATCAGCCTGAGCGGCTTCTTTTAGTACATCGGGGTTCAGAACAGGGATGGAATTCAGCCGAATGCCACTAGAATCATAGGCATATACACGGTTAAGGTACAGGGCGGTGAGCTCGACACTTGACAGTGCGCCTGACTTCATCGCTTCCTGCATTTGAGCAATCGTAGCCTCTTGCAATTGAAATGTAACTAGGGAGGAGGCGGGTTCACTAGTTTTACTTGAGGATGAGGGTGAAGGAGCGGCGGATGCAAGCGGGCATCCCGTGAAAGTTAAAATCATACCAACTGCGATCCATTTGCAATAGTTACCGATTACATTCCTTGTACTCGCTTTTAGCGTTCGTGCGCACATAGCATTTTCACTCCTTAAATTAGGTAGGATCAGGAATTTGAATAGATGGGAATGAGAAAAGCCTCTTTTACAGTATAAATGTTTCTAATTATATTACTTATTTTCATGTAAAATGTCAATTTTTGTTATGTAGAAAGCGAGGAAGTTCGGCTAACGATTATTAACAGTTCATGGAACTTGAAAAAAAGTATGATGCATTCCAAATTTGATATTATCCATAATAATATTTGCTACATCCTTTGGAGTCATATTGGGCGAATATTCAAACCACCATTTAACCGTTGTCATTGCAGATGATGCAAACAAGCGAGTTAATAACTCCTGCTTTTCTGAAAGTTCCTTCTTCGTAATTTCTGTTCCATTGCTATTTTTACGAAGACATTCCCTGGTTCTCCTTTCAAATGTGTGTGCCATATCTTCAAAGATATATAACTCAATATTTTTATTCCACAATATAAGGTACCAATCTTTATTATCATACATAAATTGGAGTTGTTTTCTTAAAGCATCCAAAGATTCATTCATTCTATTCTTCTCAAAATTAAAAGATGCTAGATTGATATTATTTGAAAGTTCTTCTAATGTTGATTTGACTAGTGATTCTCTTAGTTGGTATTTATTCTCATAATATTTGTAGAATGTAGAACGATTAATTCTTGCCGCTGTAGTAATATCTTTTATGGAAATAGATGAAAAGGTTTTTTGACTAATGCATTTAGCAAACCCATGTTTTATATTTTCAAGTGTTTTCACAACACGTAAATCCGTTATCTCATTCAATATATGTCACTCTCCAATTCATAACTTTACATAGTATTAATTTGATTTTTTTAAAAAACAACACAAGCTATCAAAACTGTTGTTTAAGCAACAGTTAGGGGGAAACTTACTGATATTCTGGATCTTTTTTCTTTATTATAATCTTAATATAAACAAATATTTGTTTAAAATCATAAAACGGTTGGAGTGTTGGGGCAAGACTGATACCTTATTTAACGACTGACATTGAGTTTTTTTGTATGTATCAATTCTAATTACAAGCTACTATCGACATTCTAACCCCATAAAAGAAAACATAAGTATGAAAAAGGAGAATTTTTTATGTCTAACAATCGGTTATGTGAAGTTTTGGGGATTGAAAAACCAATTATCCAAGGACCTATGGCTTGGGTTTCAACAGCACCATTAGTTGCAGCGGTTTCTGAAAGTGGAGGTCTTGGTGTATTAGGAGTGGGATTTGCTCCTTTAGATTTTATAAAGGAACAGATTATTGCTACAAGAAATATGACGAGTAAACCCTTTGGTATCAATGTAATTATGACTTCTGAATTATTAGATCATGTAACAAAAGTTGCATCAGAGGAAAAACCGCCAGTGATTTATGCTGATACACTATTGGACCTTGATCTAGAGTTATCCCAAAAATACTTTTCTATATGGCATGAATTAGGAATAAAAGTAATCGTAAAAGCAAGTACAATTCAAGATGCAATTACTGCGGAGAAAGCCGGTGCAGATGCAGTTATTGTAAAAGGTTGGGAAGGTGGCGGACATACTACCTATGAAGCAACAACGGTTCTTGTTCCACAAGCAGCAGACTGCTTATCTATACCTGTTGTAGCGTCTGGTGGAATTGCAGATGGAAGAGGAATGGCAGCTGCTATTGCCCTTGGTGCTGATGGTATTGAAATGGGAACCATATTTATGTGCGCAGATGAAACAGTAGTACATGCAAATGTAAAAGATGCCATGTTAAAAGCTGGTGATATGGAGACAGTGATAACAGGATATTCTACTGATGAGCCATGCAGACAATTGAAGAACAAGCTTTCAGAGGAAATGACTCAAATTGAAAACAATTACAGCAAAAAAGAGGCAGCAGAAAAACTAAAAGAAGTTTCTGAGAGTTCTTTAAAAAGGGCAATGATCGAAGGTGATGTTAAAGAGAAGGGCGCTATTATGGTGGGGCAAATAGTACCATTAATAACCGAGATTAAGAGTGTAAAAGATATTATAAATGATGTATTAGAAGGATACTATGAAACAATATCTAAGATAACTAAGTTTGTAGTTTGATGTTTATATATTTAAATTCAAAGGTGAAATTTAGAAACAGAAGTTAATGGAATTACACTATCTTAACTATAAAACCAGACGACATGGTCATACCATTGTCACCTAGACAAAACTAAAAAGAATCTATTAATTAGCAACCGTTCCTCAGAATTCTGTAGGGGACGGTTGCCTTAATTTTTCTAAAAGCTATGAAACAAATAATATAGCGGTAAACCATTTCTATATTCGAAACGAATTATTCATTCCCTGTTCAAAACACTGATTGATCAACAATACAACTGGAAAACTCATCTATTATGCGATTCCCGAGCTTGTCTAGAAGATCATACTTATCTTGAAAATGTAAATAAAAGGTCGAAAGATTAATCATCGCCTTATACGCTATATATTGACAGTGGAAAAGGAGCTCATGATTAGTAATTCTACAAAACCACATTCAATTTATACATCTATTTTTAAGATTAAAATTAGTAATGCTAAAAGAAATCACACGTATAAATGGAGGTTTATGAAATGTTTTACAAAGAGAATAGTAATGTCGAAATTATATATCGGCAATCAAAACCAGTTTCACAGTCAGAATATCCCGGGTTTGAACCAAGCGCTAGTATTATAAAGAAAGGAACCGTGCATCGTACAGATGGACAGCCTATTCCATGCGATATTCTCTGTGAACGTGATGTTGCGGTGAAATTAAGGGATGGTACGACTATTTATACTGATATATTTCGTCCTGTAGATGAAAAGAATGTACCGACGCTTGTCGTATGGAGCCCTTATGGGAAGAGAGGCAGTGTCTTATCCCTCGATTTATTTCCGGGGCGTATGGATGTTGCTCCCGAAGAGGAAGATGGTCTTAATAAATTTGAAGGTCCTAATCCGGGATATTGGGTAAACCATGGATATGCCATCGTTCATCCTGATCCACGTGGCGTATTTAACTCAGAAGGGAACATTCATGCTTGGGGCAAACAGGAGGCTGAGGATGAATACGATGTAATCGAGTGGGTTGCAGAACGTGAGTGGAGCAATGGTAAGGTAGGATTAACGGGAAATTCGTGGCTAGCCATTTCACAATGGAATGTTGCTTCTTACCGTCCGCCTCATCTTTCGGCTATTGCCCCCTGGGAAGGCGCTTGTGATATATTTAGGGAGACCTGCTTCAAAGGCGGGGTACCCGACTTCTCTTTTACTGAAACGATTTTTAGCTCCTTTACCGGAAATACAAGTTATGAAGATATCCCTGCCATGATGCGGAAATATCCGCTAATGAATGAATACTGGGAAGATAAAGCACCAACCTTGGAAAACATAGAGGTGCCTGCCTATATTGTTGCTAGCTATACGAACCTTCTACACACTTATGGTACCTTCGAGGGCTGGCAACGAATATCATCTAAGGAAAAGTGGCTTCGGATTCATAACACTTTCGAATGGCCCGATTACTACAATCCACAACATGTCGAAGATCTAAGAAAATTCTTTGGTTATTATCTCAAGGGTGAGCAGAATGGCTGGAACAACACCCCCAAGGTCCGTTTAGCTGTGCTCAATCCAGGTCACCAAGATATTTTGAATCGGGTGGAGGAGGACTTCCCACTAGAACGACAACAATTAATGAAACTATACTTGGATGCCAGTTTCGGCACGTTAAGCCAAGATACTGCAGGGAAAAAGGCCCAATTAAAGTATACTGCTGATGAGAAAGGGGTATCGTTTAAGGTATCCTTTGAACAGGATATAGAAATTGTTGGGTACATGAAGCTGCATTTATGGGTATCCACAGAAGATTCTAATGATATGGATGTGTTCGCTTTTGTAAGGAAGCTAGATGCAAGTGGTAAGGAACTCCCAATCAAAATGGTTAACGACAGTTATTATGCCGGTGCTAGCGGGCGGATGAGAGTATCTCTTCGCCAACTTGATGCAACGAAATCAACACTGGAAAAGCCAGTACAAAGCTTTAAAACGCAAGAAAAACTTAAACCCGGAGAGATTATTCCTGTAGAAATTGGATTCTGGCCAATGGGGATGAAATGGCATGCCGGGGAACAACTAGAATTGCTTATCACCGGAGTCGAACTTTTAAAGCGCCCCGAATTTCCTGAAATGTCAAGTGGCCCCTATATTAATCAGGGAACGCACACCATATATACTGGGGAGGAATACGACTCTTACTTAATAATTCCCGTTATTCCTTCCGTTTGAACGTTGTACAACAGCAATGGATCTCTACATAAAAAGGTGTCCAGCGACCTTAGGATCGTCGGACACCTTTTGCTGTTCTTACGCTTCAATCCTTGATTCACCCTGCTCTACGAAACGCTTAACTTCTTCCATCGACGGCAAGGCTGCAATCGCTCCAACTTTGGTGCACACGATGGCGCCGACTTGATTGGCAAGTGTTACAAATTCCTGCTGCTGCTTCCGGTTGGTGGTAAATGCCTTAGGCTGACTCAGCTGACTGATTTGATACAGCATAGCTCCGACGAAGGCATCGCCGGCACCGGTAGAGTCGATTGATTTGACAGCAATACTGCCGATTAGCGAACGGGAGACACCGCTTGAGATGAGGGTTCCTTCTTTCCCCAAGGTAACTGCCACCGTCTTGGCTCCGAACCCATGCAAAAGATCCAATGAAGCATTGCGGTCAGCCAGCCCTGTAATGATGTTTAATTCCTCTTCGCTTACCTTTACCAAATCCGCATTGTGTATTCCTCTTCTGGACAGTGCGATAAATTCCTCCAGCCTGTCTTTCCAGAGGTCCCCCCGGTAATTGGGATCAAAGGAGGTGAATTGCCCATTGGCCTTCGCCTCGTCCAATAAAGATAAATACGCTTCCCGGAAAGGATCGGCGAGCAAGGCCGTTGCCGAGCCAAAATGCAGAATGGCAGCCTGTCGGGTCCATTCCCTATCAATGTCCTGCAGAGACAACTGACGGTCAGCTCCACGGTTGAACACGAAATCCCGTTCGCCGTTAGCGGCAAGGGAAACAAAGGCCAGTGTAGTCGGCGTTGCCGGATCAAAAAGGAGCATGGATGTATCCACGTGCTGCTCATCCAGAGTTTGCTTCAGGTACATGCCGAACGGATCGGCTCCGACTTTTCCCAAGAATGACGCTTTTCCTCCGAGCTTGGCTACGGCTGCGCTCACATTTGCCGGAGCACCGCCGGCCTGCTTGGAGAAATGCTGACCCTTGGCAAGATTGACATCAATATCCGTACAGAAAAAATCAATGAGCAGCTCGCCCACACATAGAACTGTTCCGACATTTTTCACTTTGATTCACCTCTTGGCAGATTTAGTTTAAAACAGGCGTCGAGTCCCGGTATACGATATCCGTTGCAACATGGGTTACTCGGTACGGCATGGTATTATCTTTGATTCTGGATAATAACATTTCGGCTGAAATAATACCCATCTGACTACTGTAAATATGTACGGTAGTCAGATGGGGCTCGACTACCCGGGATTCTGAAGCATCATCGAACCCGCAGACAGCAACATCTTCCGGGACTTTAATCCCCTTGTTTTTCAAAGATTTTATCACGCTGATGGCAATAAAATCATTGGCGCAAATAAAGACGGAGGGGCACTCCCTCAGGGCATCCAATTGCTGCTCCATCCAGTTCTCCTCTATAAAGAAATTGCGGTCCGGCGCTACAATGCTATGGGCAGGGTCCAAGGTGATTCCGGCTTCTGCCAGGGCCTTATTGAATCCCGTCCAGCGTTCATTGAAGCTTTTGCAGTGATTGTAATCGCCTACAAAACCGAAGCTTTCGTAGCCATGATCTATTAATTTCCGGGTAACACAGTATGTGCTGTGCTCATTTTCCATCAATACCAGATCTGCCTTCAATTCCGGATACACCATATCTGCAGCACAATCAATAAAAATGGTTGGGATGCCAAGATCCGTGATCAGCTTGCTGTATTCCTTGCTGAACATTTCGATGCAGAAGATGCCAGCCACATTCGAAGGCTCGAAATTACCGGGTAGGGTCATCGTATTGATATCGTTCTCACGGACAAAATAAATGGATAAAGTATAGCCCTGGTTGCTGATTTCCTTCTCCAGCCCGCTGATCAGCTGCGATCCAAAGTGTGAGCTATTGGGAAGATTACAGGTCAAAAGTGCGATATTGCCCTGTTTTTCAGAGGCTGTTTCCATATAAGAAAATTGTTTGTATTTAAGCTCCACTGCTTTTTTGATCACCTTGTCCCTCGTTACGGCAGGAATATTCTCTACTCCATTAAGCGCCTTGGATGCAGTGTTTCTGGAAATTCCCAGGGCATCAGCGATGTCTTGAATAGTAACCTTTGACTTTCTCGTCATATTGTTCCACCTTATTCTCCCGAATTAAGATTCTTCATATTTCTAAATATATAGTATTTTCATGCTTTTAACAATGAAATTATTCAAATGAACAAAATAAGTTTACATTTGTATGTTTATTTGATGCATTTTTAAGGGAATTGGTGCTAAAAATATTATATTCCTCTTGAATCATGTGTTTTTAATGAATTTAGTTGCCGAAATGTATTGACTTATTCAATGTGCACCTGTTAAATTGTAATAGAAAAAATGTTCAAATGTAAAATGTAAACCCATTCATCTTGGGGAAGTGTAAATTTCTAGTCATGTTGGAGGTGGGTGAATTACCAGTAAGGCATTTGCAAAACATCTTGCGTAATTATGTCAGAGAGATGACGTAACATGGCTTAGAACTGTCTTTAATAACAAGCCGTGAACAGTAGGGGGAAAAGATTGGCAAACTCGATCGCTCAAAAAAGGGGAGTTAAGGCTTCAGAAACAAAAAAAGAAACCATTGGCTAAGTTACATGGTTCGAAATTATATATTGTATTTGTTTCTGCTTCCGTCCATAGTTCTTACCGTCATTTTCAAGTATGTTCCCATGTACGGCTCGATCATTGCGTTTAAAAATTTCAGTCCAAGAAAAGGCATCATGGGCAGCGAATGGGTTGGATTTGAACATTTTCAGCGGTTTCTTTCATCACCAAATTTTTATGACATTTTAATGAATACGCTTAAATTAAGCGCTTACGGTCTTATTCTCGGTTTCCCAGTACCCATCATTCTGGCCTTAATGCTAAATCTGATCAGAGGAGCGAAGCTCAAGAAGAATATTCAGCTTATTGTTTACGCACCTAACTTCATCTCGGTTGTTGTTGTTGCCGGTATGCTGTTTGTTTTTCTATCGCCGACTGGAATAGTGAACGCTTTGGTAACAACCTTCACCGGCAAGCCGATTTCTTTTATGACTGATCCCGCCTATTTCCGAACGGTATATATATTGTCCGGTATATGGCAAACAGCGGGCTGGTCCTCTATCATTTATGTGGCCACCTTAGCTAACGTGGACCCGCAGCTACATGACGCTGCAACAATTGATGGCGCTTCTTTGATGAAGAGAATCTTCCACATTGATCTGCCAGCTCTCAAACCCGTCATGGCCGTCCTATTCATTCTCGCTGCAGGAGGCATCATGTCGATCGGCTATGAAAAGGCTTACCTGATGCAGACGGCTCTGAACACGCCAACCTCGGAAATCATCGCGACTTATGTATACAAGGTGGGGTTGCAATCTGGCGATTATGCTTATTCTACGGCAATCGGGTTATTCAATTCCGTGATTAATGTGGTCCTGCTGATTTTCGTAAATACCGTCGTCAAGAAGCTGAACGAAGGGGAAGGGCTGTATTAAAGAAGGAGGTATTTATGGATATTCATTACACCGGGAAGGACCGGATTCTGATCATCATCAATTATATTCTGCTTGGTTTGTTTGTTCTCGCTATTCTGTTACCGCTGGTTTATGTGGTGCTTTCGTCCTTTTTGACTCCCAATACCCTGATTAGCAAAGGGTTTGCCATTACATCATCCGACTGGACACTCACGGGATATGCCAAAATCCTAAGCAACGGTGCCATGATCCGCGGTTTTTTTAATGCCATTTTTTATTCAGCAGCCTTTGCGTTCGCAACCGTATTGTTTTCCGTCTTCGCGGCTTACCCGCTTGCGATTGAAGGGCTGGCAGGGAAACGGTCCATTATGATCTTTTTCCTGATAACGATGTTTTTCGGTGGCGGTCTGATTCCAACCTATCTGGTGATTAAGGATTTAGGCATGTTAAATACGGTGTGGGCCATTATTCTGCCCGGCTCGATCAGCGTATTCAATATTATTCTGGCAAAGACTTATTTCCAAGGGCTTCCCAAAGAGCTGTTTCAGGCGGCGAGCATAGACGGAGCTTCCGAGCTCAGTATTTTCTTTAAAATCGTCCTGCCGTTGTCGAAGCCTATTATTTTTGTTCTAGCTTTATACGCTTTTGTCGGACAATGGAATTCTTATTTCGACGCCATGATTTATCTGGATGATCCGAAGCTGTTTCCGCTTCAACTGGTGTTGCGCTCCATTTTGATACAGAATCAGGTTCAGCCCGGTATGATTGCCGATGCGCTGGCGCAAGCGGAGCTTAAGAAATTGTCCGAAATGATTAAATACTCTGCCATTGTCATATCAAGTTTGCCTTTGATTGTCATGTATCCATTCTTCCAGAAGTATTTTGAAAAAGGTGTCATGGTAGGTTCGATCAAATAACAAACCGGGGGAATAGAGATGAACAAAACATTACTAACCTTGTCTGTGCTGGTACTTTCCACTTCACTGCTTGCCGGATGTGGCGGTTCAGGCAATAATTCTGCGGCATCCGAAGATTACAAGCTGGAAAATGTCACTCTGCCGCTTAAAGAGAAAGTTACCTTGCATTTTATGACTCAAAGCTCGCCACTGGCACCTTCCGATCCAAATGAAAAGCTGATTTATAAAAGGCTGGAAGAAAAAACAGGTGTGCATATCGATTTTACCAACTTCACCTCTGATTCCTTCATTGAAAAAAGAAACCTGGCTGTTGCCAGTGGAGATCTTCCAGATGCCATACTGGATGCCGGATATTCCGACTATGATTTGTTGAACCTCGGACAGGATGAAACCATTATCCCTCTGGAGGATTTGATTCAAAAATATATGCCAAATCTGCAAAAGGTATTGAAGGAAGCACCTGAGTACAAATCCATGATAACCGCACAGGACGGGCATATTTATGCTTTTCCCTGGATTGAGGAGCTGGGGGCCGGGAAGGAGAGCATTCATTCTGTAAACGACATGCCATGGATCAATGTGGAGTGGCTGAAAAAACTGGGTCTTAAAATGCCGAAAACTACTGAGGATTTAAAAAATGTGCTGCTCGCATTTAAAAATGGCGACCCTAACGGAAATGGCCAAGCGGATGAAATCCCGCTGTCTTTTATACTCAATAACGGCAATGAGGACCTGAATTTTCTGTTCGGATCATTCGGTCTTGGGGACAATGGTGATCATACTGTAGTGACCAATGAGGGGAAAGTGGTCTTCACTGCCGATCAGGACGGTTATAAAGAGGGGATCAAATATCTTAATGAGCTGTATAAGCTGAACCTGATCGACGAAGAGTCATTCGAGCAGGATTACAATACGTATCTGGCCAAAGGCCAGAATGAAAAATACGGTCTCTACTTTCAATGGGATAAGGCGAATATTTCAGGAGACAACGATAAATATGAATTGATGAATCCGCTCGCGGGGCCAAGCGGTAAAGTCAATGTGACCCGCACGAACAATCTCGGCTTTGACCGGGGGAGAATGGTGATTACCAGTGACAACAAAAATCTTGAGCTTACGGCAAAATGGATTGACCAACTGTATGATCCTATCCAGTCCGTACAGGACAACTGGGGCACCTACGGCGACAAAACTCAGCAGAACATTTTTGAATACGATGAAGCGAGTCATATGCTGAAGCATCTTCCGCTTAAGGGAACGGCTCCTGTCGAGCTGCGGCAAAAAACGAATATCGGTGGTCCATTGGCAATTCTTGACGAGTATTACGGAAAAGTAACGACCAAGCCCGATGATGCAGTAGGGCGGCTCAAGCTCATGAAAGAAAGACTTGTTCCTTATATGAAGGCTGACCACAATTTCCCGAAAGTCTTCTTCTCGCTGGAGGATCAGAAGCAGATCTCTACCTTGGAAACAGACTTATTTGCCTACGTTAACCGCAAACGGGCGGAATGGATCAAAACAGGCAAAGTGGAAGAAGAATGGGCGGATTATAAAGCCGAGCTTTCCAGACTGGGACTGGACAAATGGCTGGAAATCAAACAGAAAGGCTATGACAGATATCTTAAAGATCAAGGCTGAAACATATAAAAGGTGGTTGGGGCTGTTAACACCTTATCAACAATCAATAGGAGAGTGGATACCATTAAAGACATGCACCTAACGGACGACAGTAGCAGCAGAAAAGGATCACGAAACAGTAATTATAAGGAGACATACAGGCCTCAATTTCATTATTCACCGGAGAAAAATTGGATGAACGATCCCAACGGCTTGGTTTACTATGAGGGAGAGTACCACCTGTTCTACCAGCATACGCCCCATGATACGCGTCCTGACTTTGGTCGCATGCATTGGGGACATGCGGTAAGCAAGGATCTGGTGAATTGGGAAGAACTCCCACCGGCAATTCCGCCTGGAGAGGACGGAGCGATCTTCTCGGGAAGTGCGGTGGTGGATAAGAACAATACCAGCGGATTTTTCGACGAGGAAGGATCAGGCTTGATTGCCATTTATACGAATGAGGGCAACAAGGCTCAGCCCGGCAAGCCGCAGGTGCAAAGCATTGCTTACAGCAAGGACAAAGGTCGAACCTGGATAAAATATGAAGGTAACCCGGTTTTATTCCCAACGGAAACGCTAGACTTTCGTGACCCGAAGGTGTTTTGGCATGATGAATCGTCAATGTGGATCATGGTTCTTGCCGTAAGAGAACGTGTAGAATTTTACACATCTCCAAACCTCAAAGAATGGTCGTTTGCAAGCGAGTTCGGTTCCGACATTCCGTGTATACACCGAGGGATATTTGAATGTCCTGATGTATTTCGAATCCGAGTAGATGGGGATGAGAATACCACGAAGTGGATACTAATGCTAAGTGTGGGGGATAGAAATGGTGTGAATCCAGACGATCCGGAACCACCGGCAGGGGGTTCTGGCATGATGTATTTCATTGGCAACTTTGACGGTAAGACATTTACTCTGGATGAAGCGCTGGAAACTTTCGATGCTATTAAATGGGTAGACTACGGATCAGACTTTTACGCGGCCGTGACCTGGAATGGCATTCCAAACGAGGACGGACGAAAGATTTGGGTCGGCTGGATGAACAATTGGCGTTATGCTACCACGCTACCTTCAGAGGAATGGCGTGGCAAGATGTCAATTCCCCGTGAGCTACAGCTTAGGACTTGTCCGGAAGGACTTCACTTAATCCAAGCACCCATAAGTGAATTAAGTCAGCTAAGAGAACCGATTTTGTCTCTGCAAGACTTGACGATTAAGCCAGGTATGAACGTGTTGTCTGATATTTCTGCTGCAAAGGCAGAAATTATTGCAGAATTTGAAATCAGTACGGCCGTGGAATTCGGGTTCAAAGTGCGGAAGTCTTCCAATCAGGAGACGATCATCGGATATAATATCTCGAATGGGGAGTTGTCCGTCGATCGGACGAAGTCGAGCGCCATTGATTTTCATTCCGATTTCACAGCGATACACAAGGCCCCTATGAAGCCAGAGCATGAACGGATACAGTTGAGCATTTATGTGGATTGGTCAAGTGTCGAGGTCTTCGGAAATCATGGAAAAACAATCATTTCAGACATGATTTTCCCTGATTCGGAAAGTAGAGGGCTAGAGCTCTATACCATTGACGGAGACCTAAGGGTCGTATCGCTTCAAATCAATGATCTAGTAAGCATTTGGGGAAATGAGACTGTTTAGACTTTAGTTACCGTTATCATTCAAATTAAAATTATCTCACGACAGAACTCGTTGAGTAGCATTTTTCTACCAAGACACATAACACCCGATCGGTTCACAACCGTATCGGGTGTTTTCGTATCATTGGAAAATTAGTGGAACTCAAAAGACGACCACGGAGCAATCTCATTAAAAGTGAGTAAGAGCTATTGCTTTGCAGTGTTGAAAGGCGTAAGAATCTGCCCGTGCATGCCCAGTTCAAACATCCGCAATTATAATTTCCATAAGAGAGAAGAGGTTATGGCTGCTGGTCTTGAGTTCTTTAAAGTTAATTTGAAATAAACTCTAGCTGATGGGGCGTACGATCTATTACTACAAAGACAAATGATAAAGGTATAACAACTATTTACATTCATATTGAACACGTTTTACAGGTTGATTCCGCTTCGATACAGCTCTTAACTACGATGTCTAGTAGATACTTTTTCTATTATAGTGAATTAATATCATTTGCAAAGATACACGGAACGGATTTGCAATACAAAATGTTGACGAGTATACTAAAAACTCCATCCATCCCGGATATATTGAAAAGCCGATGATGGTCGATTTGTTCAAGGACGAGAATATGAATCAATGGTTCCTATCGCAGACGCCGCTTCCACGTTTGGGTAAGCCGGAGGATATCGCCAACGGCGTCCTATTCTTGGCGTCGGACGAGTTTTCCTACATTACAGGCGTGGAACTGCCAATCGACGGCGGCTATTCCGCGAAATAATCGTCGGATCTTCGCGGACTGCATTCTTTGCCTCAGCCGGGGAGCAGTGCGGTGATGACGATATCGCCGTCACCGCAATATCGAACATCTGGGTTAGATGCAGTTAAAGGTAGTCCTTTGCTACTCCAAAAACACCAGAAAATGAAAGAACTTTTACATACTTTGAACAACCTTCATATGAGGATAATCTTACTCTACTTATCTCATGAATCTCCCAAAGTTTACTTAAAATATATTTACGTTAATTTAACTGTCGACCGCTATTGGACCGTGAGAGAAGAAAAGGCGACTGAATTCGGTTTAAAAGATGTAGCATTCGAAAATCTAGCGACATTTGCACACAGCTTCATGCTGAAAGCTTACTTCAAATATGAATTGTAGAGAAGAAGATGCTGCAAAAAATGAATATCTTAAACTGCTGATCAATCAGCAGCTTTTTTGTTTGAAACGGAGAGGAAATGTTTTTGGATAGCATCATTAATACTTCGCTTTAATTTTGTTGTTCCATTGTTAATATTAGCTGATTTGATATAATACGTTAAAGATTAACAATTTACAGAGGTGGCAAATGAGAAAGCTTAAGAGCATAGAAGAACGGATTCTCGATCGGGCTCTATACCTAATGGGAATTAACAAAACCTGCGATATACCCATTAGGACTATAGCTAAGGAAGCTAATGTAAACGTCAGTGCGATTAACTATTATTTTCGGTCAAAAGAAGAAATGCTGAGGTTGGTCAAGGAGTTTTACATTGAGAACACCTTGACCGTTTTAGCTATATTGAACAACAAGAATTATAAGGTAGAAGAAATGTTGGTGTTGACGGCCAATGAAATCATGGAATATTCGTTGAGATTCCCAGGAAATATGGTAATTTTGAGAGATTCAAAAAAGCGTGCCGACATCGACGAGGTCTCAAGAAAAATTATCGACATATCTGCGGAAATAGAGAAACGGTTGAAAGAGCTAATTCGCCAGCTTATTCTGGGTGATGAAACATACTTGAATTATAAATACTTAATTTTTACCGCTTCTATTAATTATCCGACTGAGTATGATGGCAATGAGGACTTGGGAGGAACGCTATTAGTCGAAAGAAAGGATAGAATGACATATCTCAAGCTGCTGATCAGGACTCTGATATCAACTTAAGGAGTGCAGGAAGCGTGAGACCAATAGACTATGCTGGGATAGTCTATTTTTTATGAAAAAAATTCAAACAAAATGTTCTAAACGCATTGATTTAATTATCTGTTCAGCTTATATTTAAATTGTGAATTACAAGTTGGTATGTTTATAAACAAAGTTGTGAAAAACATCACAAACTAAAGGTTTTAGTAGTATCGAGGAGGAGAATTTATATGGTATACGACACTCTTTTTAGTCCTATCAAAATTAAAGGGTTGGAACTAAAGAATCGGGTTATGTTTCCGGCAATGGGAACAAAGATGGCAAGCGAGGACCGTTTTGTAACGCAGCAGTTGATTGATTATCATGTAGCAAGGGTTGAAGGTGGCTGCGGTTTAAATATTACAGAAGTATGCTCTGTCTACAAGCTTGCTTCCCCGAAGAAATATCTTGCGATTTCGGAGGACAAATACATTCCTGGTTTGAAGAAACTTACGGATGCGATTCACGAAGCGGGGGGGGGAAGGCAGGAGCTCAACTCTGGCTCGGAGGCCTGGCTGTCGGAAGCGATCCTGAGCAAATGATCATCATTCCAAGTCCCATACTGGTGCCGGGAACAGAGCACACCATCCCCGGAGCAAGCCTAGAGACTATTCAAGAAGTGGTCAAAGCATTTGGAGAAGCTTCCAAAAGGGCAGTAGAAGCTGGCTTCGACACCATCGAATTTCACGCTGGTCATAATTACACTCCTCATTCCTTTCTCAGCTCCCATTTTAATCGGAGAACGGATGAATACGGTGGGGATTTGGATCATCGGGCAAGGTTCCTGATTGAATGCATTGAGGCTATTCGTCAGAATATGCCCGCTGACATGCCGCTGTTCATGCGAATTGACGCGCATGACGATTATTTGGAAGACGGCCTGACCATTGAAGAGGTTATCCAATTTTGCAAGCTGGCCCAAGCAAGCCGGAGTAGACATATTGGATGTATCCAGAGGCAACTTTTCCTCTTCGGGCATTATTTACGAGGTTCCTCCCATCGATCTGCCCAGAGGCTTCAACGTCGATAATGCGGCCAGAATCAGGAAGGATACTGGCATGATTACTGTAGCTGTAGGCCGAATTAATGATCCTGCTCAGGCGGATGAGATTCTTTCAAGTGATAAGGCGGATATGGTTGTAATTGGGCGTGCTCAGCTTGCCGATCCTGAATTCTGCAATAAGGCACAAGCGGGAAAAGCAGAGGGTATTGTCCGGTGTGTCGGATGCAATCAAGGTTGCTATGACGGATTTGTCTCAACGGAAATACCATTTATCACTTGCTTGAGAAATCCGGCACTGGGCAGAGAAATCGAATACAAGTTAACGACTACCGAGTACCCCAAAAAAGTTTTGGTTGCGGGCGGCGGGATAGCAGGTCTTGAGGCAGCTATAATTTTGAAGCGCAGAGGCCATCATCCGATAGTATGCGAAGCTTCTGACGCGTTAGGCGGACAGTTTGCACTTGCCGGCGAAGCACCGAGAAAAGAAGAGATGAAGACAGCAGCTTTGGCTATGGGGGAGCAGGCCATCAGAGAAGGTGTAGATGTGAAGCTTGGAACGCCTGTTACCGCTTCTCTTATTGCGGAGCTTCAGCCCGACGAAGTGATCATTGCCGTTGGTTCTACTCCGATGGAATTGAAAGTTCCCGGCAGCCACTTGCCATTGGTAACAAACTCTCATGATGTTCTTGCTGGCAAGCTGACGATTTCCGGCAAGGTTGTCGTTGTCGGGGGCGGCCTGGTGGGCTTAGAGGTGGCTGAATATTTACACGATCAAGCCTCCGAAATAACAGTGGTAGAAATGATGGATCAAGTAGCCAAGGATTTGGGGCAGCTGCGTTCGATATGCGTCATGGAAAATCTTTATGCTTCTGGAGTGAAAACCTTAACGGATGCCAAATGTGTGGAAATTAAGGACAACGCAGTTGTAATTGAAAGCAAGGGACAGCTTCAAGAATATCCATGTGATTCGGTTGTGGTTGCTATTGGTGCCAAATCACGAAATTTTGAGAATATAAATGCGTTTTGCAGAGAGCATCACATTCCATGTCATGTTATCGGAGATGCGGTTCAAGCTCGCAGAGCGCTGAATGCCGTAGCCGAGGCAAACGAAATTGCACGGGCGATTTAGGCGAGAAAAGGAGCAATGGAAATTGGAGTAAAAGCATTGGTAGCACAAAGCAAAGATGCTACTGCAAAGTCATGCTGGAGAGATTTGTCAGCTCCCAGCATGACCATATGAACACGTGGAAGGTTTGAGTAGACACCGAATGAAGAAATGGTTGGTTCGATTGCATTATTGTTTAATACCCTCTCCAATATTTCTCCCATCTCATGGCTGGATTCTATTGCACCGCTTTGCAACCAATTGATCAAGATATTAAAAATAGCATCTGCATAGTATTTATTGTAATAAATGTTTACAAACGTTGAAATACTGCTTACTATCAGTCTTCTTGTGCAGTCTTAATAGCGAGGCAAATTCCTCTGTCGAATATTCCGTATAGCTTTCCAATATGTCATCCTTATTATAAAGCTATCTATAATATGTCGTTCTGGAGAAACCTGCTTTTATTGTGATCTGGGTAATCGTTATTTCTTGATCCGAAGCGTTCTTCATCAAATTCAGCAAAGCATTTACTATCCATTCTTTGACTATCATTTTTTCACTATAGCTTTTTATGATGTAACTTTTATCAAAACGAATGTAGCGGATGAAAAAAGCGTTAAGTCTATGGTTGAAGAAACCGTCTCAAAGTATGGGACAATTGATATATTAATCAATAACGCTCAAGCAACAGATAAAAGTGCATTACCGACATTGGTTGAAGATACTACTGTTGAACTAATGAAATTGTGTTGGACTACTGGGGCGCTAGGCACTTTCTTCTGTACAAAATACATAGTCCCTACATGAAGAAACAAAAATATGGCAGGATCGTAAATACTGCGAGTGCAACCGGCGTTAAAGGTATGGAGACTTTTGCTGCTTATGGTTCTCAAAAAGAAGCTATTCGTGGATTGACACGTGTATGTGCCACTGAACTAGGGGCATTTGGAATAACGTGTAATGTGATCTGTCCAGGTGCATTTAACTGAGGCATCCAAGATGTGGAAAGAGGCTTTCCCTGATGAATATGCCGCAGCAGTGGCACCTCAACCGATTAAACGATTAGGTGATCCCAAAAAAGATATTGCTCCTGTAGTCATGTTCTTGGTATCTGACGATGCACAGTTTGTTACAGGACAAACCATTGGCGTTGATGGCGGAACTACTATGCTCTCTTAATAGGCGTGAGGAAAAAATTTAATTTTACTTCATGAGGTTAGCTAGTATGAATACTGGCTGGCCTTTTTCGCATGAGTTGGGAAGGACCTGGAGCGATCAATACACCATCAGACAAATGAGGCCGATCAGCAGCTCGGTCGCACAAAAATGAACTCAAAAGGAGAAAGTACACTTGTCCTGTTCAATATGTGCTCACATCGGTCCTCATAATCTGGGAATCCGCGATATCCTGAAGCCAATCTAAAGCCCAAAGGCGATGTTTACGCTCTTAATTGGTCCAGGAACAATTTCTTCAGGATCTTGAACTGTTTTGCCTCTTCTACCTGGGTATGAAATGCCGCAATGCCATTCAGCATAGCCATTTTCTTGGAAAAATTCCCAAAAACGTTCATCATGGTAATGATGGTATCGGTAGTCATATGGTCCGTCCTTACGGAGCCGTCTTGCTCTCCAAGTAAGGCAAGCTCGCTGAAAAGCGCGATCAGTTTGTTGTATTGTGCCTGATAGATTTCTATATCTTCCAGAGGTTCTTTTGACATCGCAACGTAACATTCAAATGCTTCAATAAGTTTAGAGTTTCGTTGATGCTCTGTGTTCTGAAAAAAGATGAGCACACCGAAAATTCTGTCCAGCTTGTCGTAACAGTTGCCTTTGCCCCTAACAATTTCCGATAACACCTCAAATTCGGATTGGACAATCCTGGAAGCTACGGACACAATCAATTGCTCCTTTTTAGGGAAATAACGGAAGATGGTAGCTACGCCCAAACTCGCCTCCTTGGCGATTTCCTGCATCGTAGCTTGTTCAAACCCTTTATTGGTAAAAACGATCTGGGCTGCTTCAATAATATTTCTGCGTCGCGTTAATCTCAGATTGCTGCGCTCATGTTCAAGTCTTTGACTAGGTTGAATGAGGAAGACCTCCTTACAGGATTCAGCTTCAATTATGCTAGCAAAGATGCCTCTTGCTTGTCAATGAACATGCTTGTTAAACATAGCGAAGCACACAGATTAACTTTTACCTGGCTCACGAAGCAAAGTTGGACCTGCAGCAAGATACGAAGCTTTTCCAATCTAAGTATCTCTTCAATATGGAAGTGTTCTGCGTGGCCATAACTTTGGGTATAGTTGCACCCACATTCTCAAAATGATATCATTACTATCATGATGATAGCTATAATATCATTTAAAAAAACATATTAACTTTACTGGAGGATGAGCCCAATGGCATACAATGAAAATATTAAAATTGGTAATTTATTAAACCATGAGGAAGCGTTTGCTGTACTGCAAAAACATTTGCCTGAATTTGTAAAAGAACCAACATTTAAGATGGCTTCCAATTTCACTTTGGATCAGCTGGTGGCCCTTCCTCAAGTGAACATTCCCCTTTCTACACTAGAAGCAATTAAGAATGATTTGGCTCCAATTGTGTTTGTAGCAGAAGAAACTCCACAAACCCACGCTGCTCCTTCTTCCAGAAAAAACGATGCTACGCTTGAGGGTAAAGTCATCACCATCACAGGTGCAGGAAGCGGAATTGGCCGGGCAAGCGCAGTGCTGATGGCATCAAGAAAGGCCAAGCTGGTGCTGGTTGACTTCAATACTGCTACAGGAGAAGAAACGCTGGAGCTTGTTCGTAAAAATGGTGGGGAGGCCGTTTTTGTTCAAGCTGACGTATCCCGAAGTGAGGATGTTCAGAACTATATACAGAAAGCAATTGAAACTTATGGAAAAATTGATGTGGCATTTAACAATGCTGGTATTTTGCAAAAATTCCAACCCTTTCATGAAATCTCAGAAGAAGAATTTTCGCGGGTGATTGGTGTTAATCTGAAAGGGATATTCTTTGGAATGAAGTATGCCCTGCAAGTGATGGAGAAACAAGGCTACGGTCATATCATCAATACCGCATCTACGACTGCAATACGTGCCGAGCACAGTTTGGCTGCCTACACTGCAAGCAAGCACGGAGTTGCAGGTTTAACAAAAGCAGCTGCAATCGAGTATGTGAGAAAAGGAATTCGCATAAATGCCATCTGTCCTGGGGGAGTGGCTACAACCTTAACAGCGGCTGTTCCTCAATCACTGCAAGAAAGCGGTTATGTACCAGAAGAATTCCCGAATATGCGGATTGGGCGTTATGCAGAGCCTGAAGAACTGGCTGAACTGGTTGCTTTCATGGCCTCGGATGGCTCAAGTTATATGACGGGGTCCATCATAGTGGCCGACGGCGGTCTTACGCTCTGATTCGAGATAGCAACAAAATAAAATAGATGTCGCATGTTTCACACTTGAGTGGATTTATGTCGGTTGTAAGGCTTCAGCAGAGGCACATCGCAGCAAGCGATGTGCCTCTGGTTTTTTTTATGTGACGGATTGTACATCAACCACAGACCACGAAAATGTTTGGGATGGAAGACTGCTCACGAATCTTTTTCAGAAGAACTGTCGCACTTGGCTTGACATTCCGTCATATAAAAAAAATAATAACTATAATAAATAGAATTGACTGGCGTTTTTCACATTACAGGAGGACTTCATATGGGCGTACGATTCCCACATATTTCTTGGAACTCTATTCGTTTAAAGCTGGTTGTAGGATTATTTGTCGTTACAGTACCACTTCTAGCACTGCTTATATACAACCATCATTACAGTATAAATGTTGTGCATAACCAAGTGGCAATTTCCAATAAAAACTTGATTTCTTTGTATATGGGGGAGATTGACACTCGATTGGAAGTTGTGGAGAAAAATATACTCGGTCTGGCTACAACCAATTATGATATTCAGTCCATGGGTATGCCTAACTCTGAAGATGAGTATCAGCTTGCGAAATACAATGTTTCATTGTATTTATCAAACAATATTCTTTTTAATAAATCAATTGATGCTTTTTTTGTATTTAATCATGATCGCCAAGATTTGCTTGATGTCTTCCAGTCTTCTGTTGCCTACTCAGAAAGAATGCAGGTTGAAAAAAATCTCGTTCAGCATTTAAATCAGCTTGCAAATTCATCTGAGCAGGCATCTCATGATTGGTATGTTAAAAAAATTGGGAACACGAACTATATTCTTCGTACCATAAAATCAGGTAACCTCTATATAGGAACTTGGGTAAATGCGCAGACCCTCCTAGGTCCTATGAATTTGATTAATTTAGGAGCTGATGGTCATGCACTGCTCGTTGATTCTCAAGGGAACCCTTTGGTTAATGCCAATTTCCTTCAGAATAATCAGGTTGACCTTTCAAGAGGATTTCAACAATATTATTTAACCGGAAGCAAGAATAATTGGTTGGTTGTGGGTAAACCTTCTCAGGTGGGTAAATTTAGTCTGGTCGCCATTATTCCAAATGAGCAGATTCTGCAAAACTTGCCAAAGATAACTCAATTGATAGAATGGATATCATTTGCATCCATAGCTTTATTACCACTTAGTTTATTATTTCTGCATCGTGAATTATTAGTGCCACTTAAACGTTTGGTTTCAGTCATGAACAAAATTAATAAAGGGCATGTTAATGTTAGAATAGATGACTACAATGCTGCAGATGAGTTTGTCATGGTAAATCAAACCTTTGATAAAATGATATCGCAAATAGAGGAATTGAAAATCAATGTCTATGAAGAACAATTGAGCAAGCAGAAGGCGGAGCTGCAGCACCTTCAACTTCAGGTTAATCCTCATTTTTTTATGAATTCATTAAACATATTGTTTAACCTGGCACAAGTGAGGAATTATGAGCTTATTCAAGAAATGACTTTGTGTTTAGTTAATTATTTCCGTTTCATGTTTCGCAGCAACCTTTCCTTTGTTACTTTGCAGGAAGAATTACAGCATGTGATAAATTACATTCGGATTCAGGAAATGCGATTTCCTGATCAGTTGACATGTAGAATAGATTGTCCAGACTTTTTGAAAAGTTTACAGATCCCTCCGTTGTTGATTCAAACCTTTCTTGAAAATTCGATTAAACATAGTGTTACATTAGAGGAACCTTTGCATTTATCTGTAAGTCTGGACTTAAAGGAAACGGGTTTAAGTCCTTATGTCGAAATCATTATTCGCGATACAGGGAAAGGATTTTCAAATGATGTATTAGCTGAGATTCGCTCGGGAAATCGAGTGATAGACGAGAAAGGAGAACATATCGGGATCTGGAATGTTAAGAAGAGATTGTTACTTTTATACGGTGAGGAAGCTTCAATATCGTGTTATAACGGATACCCGAACGGAGCAGTAGTGGAAATCAAGCTTCCTTATGAGGAGGAAGGTTAGAAAGTGGGTCAAGTGACTTATGTATCAAATATTAATTGTGGATGATGAAATCCATGCAGTAGAAGGAATTCGTTCAGGCATTGATTGGGATAAATTAGGAATTACAGCTGTCTTCACTGCTTATACCGTCAAACAAGCAAAGGAACTGTTTGAGAGAGAGCACATTGATATTATGCTCTGTGATATTGAAATGCCACAGGCATCAGGACTTGAGTTGACAGAGTGGGTAAGAGAACGATATCCGAAAACAGAAACGATTTTCCTGACTTGTCATGCCGATTTTAAATACGCTAAGCAAGCCCTTCAGTTAGGAAGTCTAGATTATATTCTAAAGCCAGTGCCTTTTGAGGAGCTTGAAAAAGTGATAGAAAAAGCGAAAAGTAAGATCAATAAGGAGTCAGAAATTGCTCAATACAGCCAGTTCGGACGAGTTTGGTTTCAGCATCAACCGATGCTAATCGAACGTTTCTGGCAGGATATACTGAATCAAACAGTTCCATCAAATTCGAAATCCGTAAGAAGCGCTGCGACAGATCGAAATATTCCTTATATTGAAGAGAAGCTTCTTATACCGATTCTTATAAGCATTCAAAGATGGCACAAGCCTTTAAGTCAGCGAGAGGAAAAAATACTGGAGTATGGACTCAGAAATTCTGCGGAAGAAATCCTGCTTGGACCTAGCCATGATGGTTTGATCATTGAGTTGAATAACAGAAGGATGCTTGCCATATTATCAGCGGAAGCCAAGCCAAATCATTTATTGGATGTGGAAGAAGCAGGCCAGCATTATATTGAGGAATGCAGGCAATATTTTTATTGTGATATTTCCTGTTATGTTGGAGATAAAGTTTATGGTCATGAGATGTTAGAAATGGTAAATAAACTCAATGAAATGGAAAAAAACAATGTTGCATACAACAATAAAGTTTTCTTGCTCTCAAGCCCTCAAGCCCATCCCTCCATTTATAAGTCTGCCAATATAGATCTGTGGTCGGTTATGTTAATGGAGGGCGCGTTTGATGAAGTGCTGATTGAAGCATTGCAGTATATAAACGGATTCGAGAAGGAAAGTTTAAATGCTGATCTTTTGAATCGATTATATTTGGATTTTCAACAGATGTTGCATTTTGTCCTTCATTCAAAAGGAATCCAAGCGCATCAACTTTTTGTAGATTCCCACTCTCAGGAGTTAGCTACAAATGCATCCCGCTCCGTGACCAATTTGCTTGAATGGTTGAAACATATAGTAAATATGGCAAAGGAATATGTACGTTCTCTTGAGCAGAGCCAGAGCGTGGTGCAAAAAGTAATTCAATTCATCAAGCTTCATATCTCAGAGGATCTCTCCGTGAAGAGATTGCCAATCATGTTTTTCTAAATCCTGATTATTTGACCCGAGTTTTTAAAAAGGAAACTGGAATGTCCGTATCGGAATATATGTTTCAAGAACGGATGAGTCTTGCTCAAAAGCTTCTCACAAAGACCGATATGCCTATAAGCGTCGTTGCATCCCATATCGGTTACTCTAATTTTTCCCATTTCTCGCGAATGTTCAAAAAACATACGAATTTAAATCCCAATGAATTTCGTCATTTGTATCATCAAACCTCGGAATAAGCCAAGCCATTAAATGAATAGCCAATAATGTGTGAAAATTAAAGAAAGCTTAAAACTTCATCTTTGTGCTGAGCAAAACAACTAGCTGAAATGAGCGAAAAAGTCTATAGCTGATGTATAAAACCGGTCAAGATAATTGGACCGGTTTTATAATTGGCAAAGGAGAAGATGTGGTCGGTAATGTGCAACTCCAAAGTCGGCGAAACAGTAGAGGCAACAACTCCATACTACTAAAATAAGATTATATTATGATTTACATGGCTAGAGGTGGAAGGGGAATATTTATAATTCTCTGGCAAACCTGAATTGTGTTTTAGTGAGATGTGGCGAGATGTTCCGTTTAATTTATGTATATTTTGATAACGCTTACACAAAGCTGTGTATTTCGTTAAGGTACAACACTCGGCTTGATTAAAAGCTAATTCGTAAAAAAAGGATGATTGACATGATTGGTACTTGGCATTTTTTACTCAAAACACCAGAAGCAAAATTGAAAATGCAGTTTATTATTGAGAAGCAGCCGACCTATAAATTATCTGTAGTAGTGGAGCCTGTTCCACTGCCGATTGAAATTAATACAATTACAGTCAAAGAAAACGTTCTAACAGCTAATGGTACTTCCCCTCTTGTACCTGATGAACCCATTGAATTTGAACTTACCTTCGAAGATCAGGAGTTCTACGGCAAAATCAAACTTCCCTATCAGGAGGCATTCTCCATAAAAGGAGCTAAAGGACCGGGTCCCTCCCTTGCGGACGATCTAATTGCCGAGTTGGCTACTTATCGTAAGCAGGGTGTGAAGCAACGGAATGATGCCGAGATACGTCAGGCTGTAGAGGAGCTTCTTGGCAAAATGTCTGTCACTGAAAAAATCGGTCAGATGAGCCAATGTATGGCCTCCAATATTTCCTTGGGGTCTGAGATTGAATCCGATCCACCGGAAAAATTGATTACAGATGGTCGAGTTGGCTCTGTGCTTGGAGCTCTGGGAAGCAGTCGTGCGTTTGATCTGCAAAAAATCGCCGTAGAGCAATCCCCGAATGGGATACCATTGTTTTTTAACTTTGATGTAATACACGGGTTTCAGACTATCTTTCCAGTGCCACTTGCCTGGTCTTGCAGTTGGAATATGGAAGCTATAAGAGGAGCCTGTGCCATCAGTGCCAAAGAAGCTAGTGCCAGTGGTATTAACTACAATCACGGTCCTATGGTGGACGTTACGAGAGACCCACGATGGGGTCGGGTCGTAGAAGGCGCAGGGGAGGACCCTTACCTGGGGAAATTGATTGCACAAGCACAAGTTGAAGGCTATCAAGGGAACGATTTATCTGATCCAGACACAATTATCGCTTGTTTAAAGCATTTCATCGCTTACGGAGCTGCTGAGGCAGGACGGGATTACAATACGGTAGACATTTCGGAAGGAACCTTGCGTAACGTCTATTTACCTCCGTTCCAAGCAGGGATAGAAGCCGGAGCCGGATCAGTGATGAATTCCTTTAATATTTATCAAGGCGTTCCCGTAGCTGGAAACCGCTACCTCCTTAATGATCTGCTTCGCAAAGAGCTTGGTTTTGAAGGCGTATTACTTTCCGACTATGGTGCCATTGACGAGATTGTCGCACATGGTAACGCTAAGGACAGTAAAGAAGCGGCGAAGAAAGCTCTTGATGCTTCATTGGATATTGAGATGGTAACTCGTTCTTATGACCAGTTGGCGGATTTAATTGAACAGAATGTCGTTTTAGAAGAACAATTGAATGAGGCGGTACGACGTATCCTGACCTTGAAGTATAAGATTGGAATTATGGATAACCCGTTTGGCTACATTCGTCCAGAGAAGGAACAGGAATATCACTTTAGTGCGAAGCATTTGGAAGAAAGTCGGCGTTTGGCAGAGCAATCCATCGTATTGTTAAAAAATAACGATGTTCTCCCGATTGCAAGCACAGATCAGAAGGTAGCCATAATTGGTCCTTTCGGTGATACTTCAGACCTGCTTGGACCGTGGCAGTATTCACGCTACACAGAAGAGACTGTTACACTTCGTCAAGGAATCGAACAACAAGGAATCTCCGGGTCTAATCTGCTGATTGAAGCAGGATGCTATGTAGAAGAAGCGATGGATGGAGGATTGGAGCGGGCCATTACAGCCGCAGAACAAGCAGACATCGTTATCCTTGCACTTGGCGAGAGTAGTGAAATGTCCGGTGAAGCCGCGTCTCGCATGGACATATCATTGCCGAAGGTGCAGCAAGAGCTGGCAGAGGCTATTGTGCGGATAGGTAAGCCCACCGTACTTGTGTTGACTAACGGGCGTCCCCTTGTGCTGGATTGGTTCGAGCGTCATATGGATGCCATTGTCGAAACTTGGTTCCTGGGTTCTCAAGCCGGGCATGCAATCGCCGATGTACTCTTTGGGAAATACAATCCATCCGGCAAATTGACGATGAGCTTTCCAACTCATTTAGGGCAAGTCCCGATGTACTACAACCATTTTAGTACAGGAAGACCTGTCACAGAAAAAAATAAAAGTGACAAGTTTTTTTCAAGATATATTGATGGTTCCAATGAACCTCTTTACCCTTTTGGCTATGGTCTAAGCTATACAACATTTGAGTATTCTGAGATTCGCTTATCCCAAAAGCAGATGACTACTTTGGAGACGATTGTCGCCAGTGTTAAGGTCACAAATACTGGAGCGGTATCAGGTGAGGAAATCGTCCAGATGTACATTCAGGATGTATACGGTAGCGTGGTTCGTCCTGTAAAAGAACTCAAGGGGTTTAAGAAGGTGACCTTAGCAGCAGGGGAAACACAAGAAATTCACTTCCATATTACTGAAGCAGATTTGGCGTATTGGAACGTGGACAAGGAGCTTGCAGCTGAACCAGGGGATTTCAAGGTTTATATCGGATCGAATTCCCGTGACGTGAAACAAGCCGATTTTGAACTCTCTTGATCTCAAGGCTTTTACAATAAACCAGGCATCTAAGCAGAAAGGCTGAATAACAAATGGAACGAGAGCTAACAACCAGACAGTTGATTGGAGATGCTTTAGGACAATTTTCATTAAATGCTGTGACGATGTTGATGTCATTATTGATGTTCTTTTACACGGAAGTTGTAGGTGTTTCGGCAGGTCTTATCGGGACAATACTGTTATTAACCAAGGTCATTGACTCCGCAGCCGATATCGGTATGGGTTACATCGTGGACAGAACTCGCTCCAAGCATGGTCAAGCACGTCCTTGGCTATTATGGATGACCATTCCGATGTTCGTATTGACTGTACTGGTGTTCATTGTACCTAATATAAGCGACGGCGGGAAAATAGCATACATCGTTATAACGAATCTATTATTCTATATTTGTGTGATTACTCCGACTTCAATCCCTTATGCAAGTTTAATGGCATTAACAACGAGAAGCAATGAGGATCGCTCTATAATGGGCTTATTTCGGGCCGTCGCCTCATTTGTTTCGGGTGGTGTTGTCACAATTGCCTTTATTCCTGTAGTTAATATGTTAGGTGGAGGGCAAAAAGAATGGATCTTTTTAGCTTCGGTAATAGCATTAATTTCATCTGTCGGAATTTTTATTGCCTATAAATCTACGAGGGAAAAATATAACACGGAACAATTAAAGGAAGAAGGGGAGATCAAGAAGACCCTTTCTCTACTGACAGGTGCAAAATTACTTTTTTCAAACAAATATTGGCTGGTCACTTTTTTGGTAGGATTCTTCACTAATATCTCATTTGGCATGGCTAGCTCATCTGGTATGTACTATGCCAAATACATCTGGGGTAATGTGAATTTAGTGGGAATCCTGGGTGCAATAACGCTTCTCCTAAATCTTTTTGTGTTTGCCATTTCCGTCCCTATTATTAAACGTTGGGGTCAACGGAATACAGCTGTCGTCGGATTAATTGTAGGTATTGTAGGTAGCGTAGTTCGTATCATTGATCCACACAGCATTACGATTGGTGTCATTGGATCTGCGTTGCAATCGTTCGCCATGATTCCCTTGATGGTCGTCATGATGCCGCTTATAACCAGTACGATTGAATATGGAGAATGGAAGCATGGTCAACGGATCGTTGGATTAACCAATAGTATTAATTCTCTGGGCAATAAGGTAGGTACGGCCCTTGGAACTGCGCTTATCGGCTGGCTTCTAGCCTGGGGACATTTTCAAGAAGGAGCAGCTGTGCAAACGGAGTCAGCAAATTCTATAATTATAGTTATGGGTATCTATGTTCCGCTTGTATTGTATATAATTATGGCCGTTTTGCTTTGCTTTTATTCCTTGGAGAAGCAATATACGCGAATATTAGATGATTTATCCAAAAGACGGAGTCCAATAGAGTAATTATGGTGTTGCTGAATTAACGAATGTACATCAATCGAATGTTAGAATATAGTAGGAGGCTTTTAAATGATCTATAAAGATGCAAGTAAGTCGATTCATGACAGGGTCACCAACTTACTTGAAAGGATGACATTAGAGGAAAAAGTAGCCCAGTTATTTTGTGCAACTGTAGAAGATGGAGAGGACAGTCTGGCTAAGCTGAAAGAAAGTATGAAGGACGGAATCGGCACTCTAAGCTGTCTTAACGTCTCCTTAACTGGCGATAATAAGAAAGATATTAATAAACTAAGAAGCATACAAAAATATCTTATGGAAGAAACAAGATTAGGCATTCCAGTGCTCATTCATAATGAGGGGATAGCAGGAGCCCAGATACCGGGAGCGACGACTTTTCCGCAATCTCTTAATCTGGCTTCAACTTGGGAGCCTGAATTGGCTCGGAAAATGGGTGAGGTCGTAAAAAGGCAGCTGCTGTCCTATGGTTTTAGGGCCGTACACTCTCCTCTTTTTGACTTGGGTAGAGATCCAAGGTGGGGAAGAATCGGCGAAACCTATGGAGAAGATCCTTATCTAGTTGCTCAAATGGGGGTGGGCTTTGTTAGCGGCATCCAAGGAGACAATGAAGTGATGTCTGCAGCCAAACACTTTGTCGGTTATGGAAATGCCGAAGGTGGCAGGAACGGTGGAGAACAGCAAATCGCAGAAAGAAGACTGCTGGACACGTATTGTTTCCCGTTTGAAGCGGCAATACATGAATCCAATCTGATGGGTGTCATGAATAGTTATGGCATCTTGAATGACCAAGCAGTGTCTACGTCAAAATGGTTGCTGACAGACGTCCTCAGAGATAAATTAGGATTTAATGGACTAGTTGTTGCGGATTATGGCAGTATCAGTCATGCTAATTCACGGTATCGGGTGGCACAAAGCCCGAAAGATACAGCTATTCTGGCGCTTCAGGCTGGAATGGACGTGGAACAGCCTAATAACTATTGTTATAAGCACTTAGTTGAAGCGGTGAACTCAGGAGAAATTGAAGAGTCTTATGTTGATCGTTCCGTAAGAAGGGTTCTTGAAACCAAATTTAAGCTAGGCCTTTTCGAAAATCCTTATGCAGTTGGAGACTTCTTTGAAGAGATTAACAAGGTAGAGAATGAGGCTTTATCTCAAGAAATAGCGAAGAAATCCATTGTAATGGTCAAAAATGAAGATCATATTTTGCCATTAAAAAAGGAATTGAAAATCGCAGTTATTGGCCCGTCTTCAGACAACAAAACAAACTTTTTCGGAGGATATTCGTCGGTGGGTTCTGCAAGTACCCAAAGTAGTGATTTCGATAAATCCGAAGAAGATCACTATTTAAAAATAGCTTATGCTGGCGCCATTACTGAACATAAAGATGCGTTCAAACCGTTGGGAATCGAATTTGAAGATCAACCCACACCGGAACAAAAAGAAATTATCATGAATTTAATAAAGCAAGGTCGAAGAGAGCATACTCCATCCAATAAAGTGTATGAAACGACGGAAGAATTCACGCAAATATTCTATCCGAATTGTAAATCCGTTAAAGACTTTTTGGAAGAAGAGTTTGGAAAAGATAATGTACTACATGCACAAGGGTGTAATATTCTCCAACCTATTGATGGTGGGATAAATAAAGTTAAAGAAGCTGTCCTACAGGCGGATATTGTGATTGCTGTATTAGGTGGAAAAGAAAGTATGATTGATCCTGAGGCGACCTGTGGAGAAAATAAAGATAATAGCAATATTCATCTTGAGAAACCACAGTTGGAAATGATGAAAGAAGTATTCAAGCTAAATAAACCGGTTATATCCATTATTATTGATGGCAGACCATTAGCAACCCCTTCTATAAGCGAACAAAGTAAAGCAGTATTGTATTCATGGCTTCCTTCACAGTCCGGGGCAGAAGCAATCATCAACATTCTGACAGGAAAAAGCAATCCTAGCGGAAAGTTGCCCGTAACTATTGTAAAAGAAACAAGTCAAATTCCGATGTATAACAGCAGATTGCCGTTCTATGTCGAAATAGATGACTGGGCTGAATTTATTGATCACAGCAAAAACACACCGCTATACCCATTTGGTCATGGATTAAGCTACACACAGTTTGAATATAGTGATTTGAGTCTGGACAGTACGGTTCAGTCCGATGGAGAATTGAGCCTGAGATTTAAGGTGAAAAATGTAGGAACATTTAGTGGTGATGAAGTTGTACAGGTGTATATGAGGGATTCTGTCAGCAGTGTTGTAAGGCCTGTTAAGCAACTTGTCGGGTTTACTCGTGTTAGCCTGGATGTTCAAGAAACAAAAGAAGTTACTTTTAAGGTAAATATGAAACAACTGGCCTTCCATGATTTAAACATGGATCAGATCGTGGAACCCGGGAAGATAGAAGTGTTTATTGGAGCTTCATCTCAGGATATTCGATTAAAAGGTGACTTTTGTATTGTTGGTGAGAAAATGATTATAAAAAGAAAGGTGTTTTCATCAAAGGTAACAGTAAACAAAACAGTGGAGTGATAAAAACTTTTAGTTAGTTATGATGTGTAAGTGATGCTAGACTAAAAAGTGGACACCTAGAAAGAATACGAGAACAAAATCGGATTCATTCTAGGTGTCCACATGAGTAAAAATATGACAAAAAATTAAGAATAAAACCAATGTAAACTGTACATACCTACATTGAATACCGCATGTTAAGATGGCGCTTTCATGAAGTGGAAAAAAACATTGTGGGGGATAACAATGAAAAAAAGAATGAGCTTAGTAAGTGCTCTTCTTGTCTTAATGCTGATATTATCCGCTTGTAGCGGTAATGATGTTGAAAAGGCAAAATCAGCCGATACTAAGGCAGATGGAACAGTGGAGTTAACTGTCGCATTTCCAATTTTCGGTGCTGCACCGAAGGATATCTCTCTCGTTCAAGATGCCATCAACAAAATCGCCCAGAAGAAAATTAATGTTACGGTTAAACTATTGCCGATCGGCTTTGGGGATTGGCAGCAGCAAACGAATTTGATGTTTTCCAGTAATGAAAAGCTTGATTTAATTCCCACAATTTACAACTACAGTTCATTAGTATCAAAAGGTCAACTTATTCCTCTAGATGAACTTCTGACAAAACAGGGAAAAGGAATTACCCAAGTGTTGGATCCAATCTATTTGGATGCTACAAAAGTTAAGGGCTCTATTTATGGCGTTCCTACCTTACGTGACATGGTCACCACTTATGGTATTGCGATGCGAAAGGACTTAGTTGATAAGTATAAAATTGATGGTGCAGGAATTCGGACTATACAGGATATAGAGAGTGTATTAAAAACGGTTAAAGCTGGTGAACCGGATATTGCTCCATTGGTTCCGGGAGCTATAGGTGCTTCTATACTCGCAACCTATCAGACGTATGACTCTCTTGCTGACCAAATTGGTGTTTTGCCTGGTTATGATAATAATTTGAAGCTGGTTAATCTTTACGAAACAGAAGAATATGCCAGTCAGCTTCAAATGGTTAGAAAATGGTATGAAGAAGGATTAATCCTTAAGGATGCCGCAACTAATAGAACGCCCAAATATGATTTAATCAGATCAAAACAGGCTTTTGCATACTTGCTCCGTGTCCAACCTCAAACATATGAAGGTGAAACGCAAACCAGCAGCGTTCCTATGGAAGTCGTAGCATTCTCACATCCAGTATCCACAACATCAACGATAACCAATGTAATGTGGGGAATCCCGGTTAACTCGAAAACTCCTGAGAAAGCAATGGAATTCCTTAATCTAATGTACACAGATAAAGAGATTGCAAACTTGTTGATTTGGGGAATTGAGGGAAGACATTATGTAGTCAAATCCGAAAAGGTCATTGATTTTCCCAAAGGTGTAAACAGTCAAAATTCAGGTTATTATTTAAATACAGGATGGTTGTTCGGTAACCAATTTTTATCTTATGTTTTTAATGGGCAAGACCCTGACTCATGGGAAAAAATCAAAGAATTTAACAAGTCGGCATATAAATCCAAAGCGCTTGGTTTCTCCTTCGACTCTACTCCTGTTAAGACCGAGTTTGCATCTGTGGGGAATGTTATCTCCCAATATGCTGTTCCACTTGAAACAGGGAGCGTTGAACCTGATAGAGTTCTGCCGGAGTTTATTGCAAAGTTGAAATCGGCGGGAATGGACAAAGTCATCGCAGAGAAGCAAAGACAACTCAACGAATGGGCAAAGGCACGTAAATAACATTTATATTGTATCTTATTCGGGCATGCAATTGCGTGCCCGTTTTTTTAATAGGATGGTCGGCAAAGTGCTAATCGGAAGTCGGTGAAATGGTAGAGGATATAGTGGCAGATCCAATAAAATGGGCTTAGAATTGATAGTTTTACCGATGATACAACGAACCAAAGTATTCATATGAACCTTAGGCTTATTCAGTACGACGAACGTCAATACGTGCACGTTCCAGGTACTTATGCGGTTCGGTGATACTATTATTTCATAAAGGACATACAATTAAAAATTTTTAAGAAAAGATGGTGACACACTTTATGATTAGAACATCATTTAATGCCGACTGGACGGTTGGACCGAGAACGACTTATTTTTCCGAGCTTGCCAAAGACCAATCATCCACAAAATTGGTTACGCTTCCACATGATGCCATGTGGGGAAATGAAAGATTGAAAGACGGTAGTAGCAATATTGCTTGTTATCCTGACGGGGAATACGAATACAAGAAACGTTTTTTCGTTCCCTCCGAGTATCGTAGCAAACGGGTTGCGATTGAATTTGAAGGCGTATACAACCAAGCGATGGTGTACATTAACGGGGACTTTGCTTGCCAGCAACCGTTTGGTTATAGCCATTTTTATGTAAAGGCCGACCGTTTCCTCAAGTACGGGACAGAGAATGAAATCAAGGTTATTGCCACGACACATAAAGATTCCCGCTGGTACTCGGGTGCCGGCATCTATCGCAATACCAAGCTGATTGTTGGTAATCTGGTTCACATTGCCTTTGACGGTGTGAAAATTGATACACCTGATATCCATGATGATCGTGCTGTAGTAAGCGTAGCAACCGTAATTGAAAATGAAGGTTTACACACCGTAACTACGCATATATTAAGCGAAATTGTCGATGCGAATGGCACTGTAGTTGCGTCCGATCGGTCGCCAATTACGACTTTTGCAGGAGAATCGGCCACACTCCATCAGCGTATGCTTGTGAGGGATGCAAAGCTCTGGAGCGTGGATCAACCGAATTTGTATATGTGCAGAACAACAGTAACAGCCGGAGATGAGTTGTTGGATGAAGAGACGACGTCCTTCGGGATTCGTTCGCTTACACTGGATTCTGAGCGAGGGCTATGCATCAACGGAGATACCATCAAGCTGCGCGGAGCTTGCATCCATCATGATAACGGTGTAATCGGTGCAGTGACGATCGACAGGGCGGAAGAGAGACGGGTCGAAATTCTGAAAAAAGCAGGCTTTAATGCACTGCGCAGTTCGCATCATCCCATGAGTAAATCCCTTCTTTATGCATGTGACCGTCTTGGTATGCTGGTTATGGACGAGAGCTTCGATATGTGGACCAGTTCCAAATCCGAGAACGATTACGCATTGCATTTCCCTGTTTGGTGGGAAAAAGACATCGAAGCCATGGTTAATAAGGACTATAATCACCCAAGCGTCATCATGTATTCGATTGGTAACGAAATTCCGGAGATCGGTAGCCCGATCGGTTCGATATGGGGCCGTAAGCTGTCGGAGAAAATTCGATCCTTGGACTCTACGCGATTTGTAACGAATTCTGTGAATTTTATGCTTGCTGTAATGAGCGATTTGGCTCAGCAGAAGGAATTAATGGAACCCGAAGCCGACGAAGCTGGTGGCATTAACACGATGATGAATGATTTAGGTGATCTTATGGCGAATATCGTAGCCAGTGAATTATGTACAACGAAAACAGCCGAGGCTTTCGCCAGCGTGGATATTGCAGGCTACAATTATGGAGATGCAAGATATCTAATGGATAAGGATTTATTCCCTAATCGTATTATCGTTGGAAGTGAAACTTTTTCAAACAGGATTGATAAGAGCTGGAATCTTATAAAGAAGAATAACCATCTGATCGGCGACTTTGCCTGGGCGGGATGGGATTACTTGGGTGAAGCCGGCGTCGGAAGAGTTCAGTATGATATGGAAGAAGTTACACACTATATTCAAAGCACGTATCCTTGGATTACAGCTTGGGTCGGTGACATTGATATTATCGGTAATCGGAGATCGGTATCGTATTACCGCGAAATCGTGTTTGGTCTTCGTAAGGCCCCATACATCGCAGTTCAGAGACCTCAGCATTATTTCAAAAAGGCTACTCTGTCGAGTTGGGGCTGGAGTGATTCCATTTCTAGCTGGTCGTGGAACGGATACGAGGGTAAACCGATCAAAGTGGAAGTGTATGCCGATGCCGAAGAAGTCGAACTGCTGGTCAATGGCAAATCGGTAGGGAAAGCTGTTACAGGTGAAGCGAACCGCTTCAAAGCAGAATTTGATACCGTCTATGAGCCGGGAGACGTTACAGCGGTAGCCTACATTGGTGGACAAGAAATTGGGCGGATGACGCTTCATTCGGCAAGTGGTGGCGTCATGTTGGAAGCAGACGCTGACCGAACGGAAATTACAGCTTCCGACAGCGATCTGGCTTTCGTGATGATCAGCCTTGTAGACGACTATGGGAACCTGTATAACACCGCCGATCGCAAGGTTAAGGTCAAGGTTAACGGACCAGGCTTGCTTCAGGGATTGGGCAGCGCAAACCCAGCTTCTGAGGAAGATTTTTTCGATGATGAGCATACAACTTTTGACGGCAAGGTATTAGCAGTTGTGCGTCCGACCGCAAAAGGTACAATCACCGTAACGATCACTGCTGAAGGCTGTACTCCGCATACTGTTCGCATCAACAGCGGAGCTGATGGATGTGAATAAGGGAGATAGGCTCGCAACGTATGATTTGTAAGAGGAGGATTTATCTTGGAAAAGAAAAAAATAAAAGAGATCGTATCCCGAATGACGCTTGAGGAAAAAGCGGCACTTACTTCGGGCTTGGACAATTGGTTCACGAAAGGAGTTGACCGTCTCGGCGTACCGAAACTTCAATTAGCCGACGGTCCTCATGGTTTAAGGATCGAGCCTATAAAGAGTGAGGATACGAATCTATTTAACTCTAAACCCGCAATTTGCTTTCCAACAGGTTCCCTTCTCGCTTCAAGTTTTGACACTACATTAGCTGAAGAGGTAGGGGAAGGACTTGCAGATGAGTGTCTGGCAGAAGACGTTGACATTATTCTCGGTCCTTCGCTTAATACCAAAAGGTCTCCGCTTTGCGGTAGGAATTTTGAATACATGTCAGAGGACCCGCTACTGGCCGGAGAGATGGGAGCAGCTTATATAAACGGCGTTCAAAGTAAGGGAGTAGGAACGAGCGTAAAACACTTTTTCGCTAATTCACAGGAACACAGACGTGTGACCTCGTCCTCGAACGTTGATGAACGCACTCTACGAGAGTTATACCTAACTAATTTTGAAATCGCCATTAAAAAGTCTCAGCCTTGGACCGTCATGACTTCATTCAACAAAATTAACGGTACTTTTGCTGCAGAGCATACCAAGTATATTGAGGATATGCTATATAAGGAATGGGAATTTAATGGTTTTGTTGTTTCGGATTGGGGGGCTGTTCACAACCGGATTGAAGCAGCCAAGGGAGGAACTGCACTTACGATGCCCGCAGACTCCAAAAATGATTATAAGCTAGTAGAAGCAGTCAAGTCTGGCGATCTCGATGAAAAGCAGCTTGATAATCTCTGTGAGCGTATTATTGAGGTCACGTACCGTGCTAAAGAGGGGAAAGTGAAGCAAGAACGCGACTTGGAAACAAGTCTTGCCCGAGCTCAAAAAGCAGCGGAGCAGTCTATTGTACTGTTGAAAAATGAAGGTGTACTACCTATTTCCAAAGAAAGCAAGGTTGCATTTATTGGGAAATTTTCTAAATTCCCTCGCTATCAAGGGGGAGGTTCTTCACATATCAATTCATACAAAATCATATCGGCACTTGATGCTGTTACAGAAATAACAGAGGTCACCTATGCCCAAGGTTATGAAGATAATCAGGAACGGACAAACGAAGTCCTTCAAGCGGAAGCTGTTGAAGCGGCGAAAAGTGCTGACATAGCAGTTGTGTTTGCAGGCCTCCCAGAATCCTTTGAATCAGAAGGCTATGATCGTAATCATATGAGAATGCCGACTTGTCAAAATGAGCTCATCGAAGCGGTTGCGGCGGTTAATCCCAATACCATTGTAGTTCTTCAAAACGGATCACCTGTAGAAATGCCATGGGCAGATCAAGTGAAGGGAATCGTGGAAACCTATCTTGGCGGCGATGCTGTAGGTGCCGCTACAGTTAATATCTTATATGGTAAAGTCAATCCTTCAGGTAGATTAGCAGAGACGTTTCCTAAGAAGCTGGAAGATAATCCGTCCTTTCTGTTCTATTTCGGTGAAAATGATAATGTAGAATATCGTGAAGGTGTGTTTGTTGGATACCGTTATTATGAGACCAAAAAGTGCGATGTGCTGTTCCCGTTCGGTTACGGATTGTCCTATACCACATTTGAGTACTCCAATCTTAAGCTGAGTCATACTACACTGGATTCCGAAACGGAGACACTTACTGTTAGTGTGGACGTGACCAACACAGGTAAAGTTGAAGGCAAGGAAGTTGTACAGCTATATGTTGCGCCTCACAAGGGGGTCATCATCCGCCCGGTGAAAGAGCTTAAGGGGTTTGCCAAAATAAGCTTAAACCCAGGGGAGACTAAAACCACTACCTTTGTTCTGGATAAACGTTCTTTTGCATATTGGAATATCCAATTAAACGGATGGCATGTCGAAAGTGGAAAGTATGATATCGTAATAGGCAAAAATGCGCGTGACGAAGTACTCAAACAAACTACAGTCGTAAATGGCGTGAAATTATTTTCTGGAAAGCTGACCGAACTATCTACGATTGGAGAATTAATAGCGACACCAAAGGGTGCTGCATACTGGGAGGAAATTCAACCACGTTTTATTGAGGGCGCGATTAAGTCAGGTTTTGCCAAAGATTCGGATGTGGAACAAGCAGACTCTAGTTTGTCAGGAGAAGAACCAGACAGCAATATTCAAGTACTGTTATCGCTGGCTCTAAACACTCTATGTCTCGTTATATCTGATTACACCGATGAAGATCTTCTTGCTGTATTAGAAGAAATAAATAAGGAGGATTGGAGGACCTACTAGGGGACATTTTCAACTTTGCGGACTGTCGGTAGCAGCAGGGCGATCACACGATTTAATAGGCTTTTGGAGTTGGGATGCTTGATGGAAAGTTTTAGAGACATTAGGAAATAATCTTCTAATATATCTAAAATAAGTGAATGAATAAAAGTATGTATCGAGGCTTGGAAGATCACGACGGCCAAGATGATATTTGTAAATACTGCTTAAAGGAAGGGTAGCACGGGAATAGTAGATAAAGTTGAAAAGGCGTGAAAGAACAAGACCAAAATCGTTTATGGGCAGAAAGAAGTAGTACAGGCCATAGTGCTTATAAACATAAAACTGTGGGAATAAAAACATACTATTTTTTTGATTCAGCCATAATATGATCAACTGAACTAAACGAAAATGAAATTTTCAGAGAAGCACACGGATGTAGGTATAGCATCCGTGTGCTTTTTTTATTTAAAAGTGTAGTCATGCAAGTCGTTATTGCCGAAAGAGTGGATTGTCAACACTAAACTAGAACTGGGTGATAAATCGATTGACATCAGAGTTATGTCTTAATTACTTTTACGAAATGTCTTAAAATAGCAGCATTAAGGACTACTCCAACTCAACTGAAAATTGATACAACCATTCATCAATGCTGTTGTCAGGTACATTTAAAGCACGGTAGGTAGCTGGAACATCCGGGTATCCCCCTACGTCTTCCTGACTATCAATTATCTTTCCTCGACCAGTCAGAAAATCGGAGATAATTCGTTGATCTGTAGCATCCCGGTCCTCCGGTCTTGCTCCTGCATGCTCAGTGACCTCCTTTACTACTGCCGAGGCTGCTAGTGCTTCAAGTCCTTCAACCCAAACAGGTGGATTGTCAAGTTCCTTAATTCCGCCAAAAGTCAGTGGGACTGACTTGCCATTACGGTCATAAGCAAGATTATCTTTGAGATAAGCCCAGCCGCTTTTACTGTTCGTTCCGACAATTCCTAGCCCTTTAATCGTATCTACTCCATGCCGCATGTAATTACCGACGATACTGACTCTAGGGCCTTCCGGTTTGATCCCCGTATCCGCCCATTCATTCTCCACAAATCCGAGCCGAATAGCCCATTTTCCCGGATTATAAATGGCATTGTTAACAATTACGCCCGTCGAGAATGCTTTGAACCACGGATTACGTTCCATGTTATGGGCATAAAGGTTTCCGATGACTGCCACGTCCTGCACGTAATCATGAACGAGCGTACCCATGGAATGAGGACCCTTCTCATGAACGGAATTATACAGGCCCTCGGCGATAATACTATTGCTGAGTGTTACACGGTGAGTAGTCGCCTTGGTTCCACTGGTACGAGGGCCTGAGAAGGACATGTTCTCATCCACTCCCCAAGAAAAGGAGCAATGGTCAATGACAATGTTATAAGCGGAGGCTCCGTAAGTGGATACATCTGGTTCAAATCCTGCACCTTTAGTGCTGTCACCGTTGCCCATCCGAAACCGGACATGCTGCATTAACACATCATGCGTTCTGATCTGCAAACCTCCCCGGATGAATGTAATGCCAGGGGAGGGGGCTGTCTGACCTGCGATGGTCACGTAGGGCTCTCTCAGCTCAAGACGCTCCTTTTCTAGATTTATGACACCACCGACTTCAAATACAATAATCCGCGGTCCCTTGGTTTCTAATGCCGCACGAAATGAGCCTGGGCCGTCATTGTTCAGATTGGTCACCTTGATTACCTTTCCGCCCCGGCCTGCTGGAGTGTCAGTCCCGTATCCCACGGCTCCCGGGAACACCGCTTGGGCTTCGGCTTGACCAACTGTTACAGCACCCATCATCCATACCCACAACAACAACATACATAAGCCCGCCTTCCATCCTTGTTGCAAACAGCTTCGTACATCCATCTAGGATATTCCTCCTTTTTTTCTCATACTAAAGATAATATATATATCCTAATATAACTTTTTTTGAGAGTAGTTCCAACTATTTTAGAGCAAAAAGATTGTGAATCAGCAACTATTGTCGATTTTGAGTTTTCTATAAAACAAAAAATACCCTATCAACTAAAAGTGGAAACAGCCGCCTTTGCTACATCTTCTGGGGATAGCGATTCCGTATCTGTTCGTTTGGTTTTACCTGGGTTAAATTTCTCACAGGTTAATTGTACTGCCGATTTAATTTCATCCGAGCTCACCTGTATTCCAGACGTTCCCGATGAAGTGATAATATCACAATTAAAATTATTTTAACTATATAGAAGGGGAGATCATCAGTGGGCACCTGTTTCTTTTTGCCGTTTCAAATAGCAAAATATAACCTGTTCTTTAGATAGCGCTTCCAAGTATCATGTATTCATAACCAGCTGAGTTGCTTGACCGATACTAGTATCAAAAATGAGGGATCGCATGCGAGAATACACAATTCTAAATATTTTATTCACCAAGAAGCTTCCTGTAAAAATGAGTGAATTAGTTGCTGAAGTTGAGTTGTCCGAAAGAACCGTAAGGGGAGTTGTTCGCTCTTTGGAGAAAGCGGGGGAGAAGCAAGGCTTCTGTATCCGGATGATCCGTAATCAAGGATATCTGCTTGAAACCGAAGATGAATCACGATTTTTGGCCTATATGGAACATTTATCTTTGAAACGGGATATTGTAGGTTCGGATAATATAGCTGCCAGACAGCAACATCTCATTTACTATTTGCTGCAAAGCGATACGTTCCGGCCTATAGATGAGCTAGCGGATGAACTAGGGATCAGCCGCTCGACTCTGATTTCTGATATGAAGGAAGTGGAGTTGCAATTTAAAGCGTTCCAGCTCAAATTACAGCGCCGCTCCCACTATGGGGTGAAGATTGAAGGTGACGAGAAAAATATCCGCCAGGCCTTCTCCCACTACATTTTACAGAACAGTCAGGTTGTTGAGCATAGCAAGGATTTCAATACCTTCCGGCGCGAGCTGGATGCCGGGAAGCTGAAGGCTTATCTGCTGCAGGTGCTCAAAGAGAAGGAGCTCAAGATCTCGGATGTCTTTTTAGACAACATTGTCACGCATTTATTCATCCTTCTGTACCGGATATCCAAAAGCAATTTCATTGTAAGTGGCCAAGCGATGTTAAAGACACCGGAGCCATTATACTATGACATTGCATGGAGGATTGCTGAATGGGTCGAAGAGCATTACCAAATCTCGCTGCCTCCCGATGAGGTTGATTACCTGGCGCTTCATATTTCAGGGAAAACAATTGTCGAGAATATCACTACAGAAATGAAATCACAATTGCGTGAAGGAATAAGCGCGATATTGCAGCGTCTGGATAAGGAATTCCTAACCAGCTTTAATCAGGATGAGGAATTGCGGGAATCGCTCCTGCTGCATATGTTTCCTCTGCTCAATCGTCTCTATTACAATCTTCAGCTCGATAATCCGTTAGTGGAGGATGTCTACAGCGAGTATGCCAACGTGTTCGTGATTTCTTTCCGCTTTGCCGAGATTATAGAAGAGCAGTATGGGTTTAAAATGTCCCGGGATGAAGCCGGTTATGTAGCGCTCCATTTTGCGACACATCTGGAACGGAAGAGGCAGCATAATCTGGAGCAATTCAAGCGGATTGCCGTCATTTGTTCCACCGGAGCGGGAAGCGCCCATCTGATTCGACTTAAATTGGAAGCCGTATTTCCTAAAGCCTCGGTTATTACCGCCTCCATCTCCGAGCTTGAAGAGATCAGCACAAGGCCGGTAGATTTAATCCTAACTACCGTACCGCTCGGGATCGAAATACAGGATAAGCCGGTTATACACATCAAGAAGCTGCTGGATGACCAGGAAGTGCAGCGGATCAGGGAGTCGATCTCCTTGCAAATGGATCACTTCCGGCCCTCTTATAAGCTTATGGATTTCAAGGAATTATTTCATGAGGAGCTCTTTCACCTGAGCGGACCTGAGGATTACACCGAACTGCTGAAAGAGCGCTGCCGCGAAGTTGTGCGCAAAGGGTATGCGCTGGAGGATTTTCCGGAACAGGTCCTGCTACGAGAAGCTAAATTTACGACCATCTATAAAAATGGCGTTGCCGGTCCGCATCCCATGAGAATGAGTGCTCTGAAAGACTGCATCAGCATTACATTATTAAAGAAACCAACTGTGTATACAGGAAAACCGGTGCAGCTCATTTTTATTATCAACTTGCGTGCAGGCCAGTTATTTCTTCATAAAGAAATAAGCAAGCTTCTGCTGACCCTGATGGAGAGAGACGACAGCCGCAGCAGACTGCTCGCGGTCAACAGCTACAACCAATTTATAAAAGAAATAGAGAATCTATTATAGGAGCGGAGAATCAATATGGATTACGAACAAACCATTATGCAAATTATTGCCAGCAGTGGAGAGGCGAGAAGCCTTAGCTTAAAAGCAGTGAGAACCGCCAGACAAGGAAAGCTGGACGAAGCAAGTGATCTGATCAAGCAAGCGAAGGAAAGTCTGACCAAGGCGCATAAGGTCCAAACTCAGTTGATTCAGGCGGAGGGCCGGGGAGAGAAAACGGAAATTACGATTCTTTTGATTCACGCTCAGGATCATTTGATGAATGCTCTGACAGTCAGAGAATTAATTGTCGAACTGATTGAAGAGATTAAGGAGCGTAAAGCATTGGAACAACAATTGAAAGGATCGGTGAGCTAATGTTGAAAAAAATATTGCTGGTATGTTCGTCGGGTATGTCTACAAGTATGCTGGTTGAAAAGATGAAGGAGTCAGCGATCTCCCAAGGCATAGAGGTTCTCATTGATGCAACGGCTGAAAGTGAGGTAGAGAAATTTGGTGATGTGGATATCGTCCTATTAGGACCACAAATCGGGCATATGGAGGATGAGTTAAGAGCAATTCTTCCGATGCCGGTACTGACCATTAATATGATGGATTACGGCATGATGGATGGAGAAAAAGTGTTAAATACGGCCTTGAGTAATATTTAAATAAGGAGGCTTACTCTGTGGGCTTAAACGTAGAAGTGATAAAAAAGAAGGTCATTTCAACAGCAAGTAAAATAAGTAAAAATAAATATCTTTCTTCAATATCCGAAGCATTAACCTCTGTCATGCCCGTTTTGATGCTGGGCTCGTTTGCTACGTTATTTGCTAATCTTAATATTGATAGTTACCAAAACTTTATTCAACGTACAGGTCTGAAACAGGTTTTTCAAATCCCTGGCAGTGTATTAATCACGCTTTTGTCCATTTATGCAGTGTTTTTTATCGCTTATCGGTTGGTCAGTAATTTGAATCCCAAGGCGGATAATGCAGGTGCAGGTCTCATCGGGTTGATGTCCTTTTTCATTTTGACACCGATTACTAAAGTAGATGAGGTCAATGCGTTCACCTTCAATTATTTGGGAGCACAAGGCTTATTTGTAGCAATTATAGTAGGACTTGTTGTAGGTAAATTATATGTCATGATTATCAATAGAAACTTGATTATTAAAATGCCTAAAGGGGTACCACCGACTGTAGCCAAAACGTTCGCCAACCTCATTCCAGGTACGATAATAGTTATTGTTTTTACAATGATCAGCTATCTGTCTTCCTTAACGGATTTTGGGAGTTTACATCAGATGATTTACACTTCCATACAGGCACCACTGCAGAATATTGGCGGAGGTTACTGGTCGCTTGTGATCTTTGTATTTGTTGTTCAGCTATTGTGGTTTTTCGGGATTCATGGATTTATGGTTGTCAGCCCGATATTTTACAGTGTATGGTTGCCGTTGGGATTGGCCAACCTTGATGCGATCAGTAGAGGAGAAGCACATACCAATATTCTTAGCGGAGGTTTTTACAACTCGTTTGTAGTCATCGGCGGATCAGGTGCTACGCTTGGATTAGCCATTTTACTGGCCTTCTTTGCGAAAAGCAAAAGATACAAGACTCTGGGGCGGCTTGCTTTTCCGGCATCCATCTTTAGTATTAATGAACCTATAATTTTCGGGATTCCGCTGGTACTCAACCCATTCATGTTCATACCGTTTGTGTTTGGACCAATTATCGTATCAAGCTTTGCTTACTGGTCGATGAACTTAGGTATTTTCCCAATAGCGAACGGGACTCATTTCCCGGCTGGAACGCCGATTATCTTGAATTCATTTGTCAATGGCGGTATTAGGTTAGTTGTACTTCAATTAATGTGTATTGCATTGCAGGTGATCATTTACTATCCTTTCTTCAGAATTATCGACAAAAAATCAATTGAAGACGAACAAAACGCGATTACTCAGGGGGCTGACAATGTCACAGTATAATTCAGGGCATCAAGGATTTCCGGTGAATTTTTTGTGGGGAGGGGCAATTGCAGCTTGTCAGGCCGAGGGTGGTTTTGGTGAGGATCATAAAGGCATGTCTGTATCCGATATATCATTTTATGATCCTCACTCCGACCGTGTAGATTTGTCAAAGCACAGCAATATCACTTCGGAATTGATAGAACAGGCGCTTAATGCTGACAGTACGAAAGGTTATCCTAAAAGAGACGGTGTAGATTTCTATCATCGGTATGCAGAAGATATTGCTTTATGTGCGGAAATGGGCTTTAAAGTGTTCCGCTTCTCCATTGCTTGGAGTCGGATCTTCCCTAACGGAGATGAACAAGAGCCGAATCTGAAAGGGCTAGAGTTCTATGACCGGGTGTTCGATGAGCTGGAGAAGCATCATATAGAGCCGCTGGTTACACTCTCCCATTTTGAGCTTCCGCTTCATATTGTCAATCAGTATGGAGGCTGGAAGGATCGTAAAGTCATTGAGATGTTCACCAACTTTGCTGCTGTTCTTTTTAACCGTTACAAACATCGGGTTCGCTACTGGATAACATTTAATGAGATTAATGCGGGCAGATTTGCTACCTTTAAATCCACCGGAATCGTGGAGGATCGAACGGAGAATTACTTACAGGATATCTATCAGGCCGTTCACCATCAATTTGTAGCGAGTGCTCTGGCGGTAAAGTTATGTCATGACATTGCTCCGGAGAGCAAGATTGGCTGTATGATTGCCCGTCTGACGACATATCCTGCCACCTGTCATCCCGACGATATTATGCAGGCTACCTTGGATGACCAATATGGAAACTTCTTCTATATGGATGTGATGGTTAGAGGTTATTATCCTTCATATATGAACCGTTATTTCCTGGAGAACAGTATTGAGATTATTAAAGGCGAAGAAGATGATGCGATTCTAAGAAATAATATCGTGGATTTCATCAGCTTGAGCTATTATGTATCATCGATTACTACGAATGATAAGGAAAGATTGAAGAGCTTGCAGCAAACAGAGGGGAATCTGACCAGAGGATTAAAAAATCCTTATCTGATAGCTTCTGATTGGGGATGGCAGATTGACCCTGTAGGGCTTAGATATTCTTTAAATACGATCTATGATCGTTATCAGAAGCCATTGTTTATTGTAGAGAATGGGTTGGGTGCCGAGGATATTCTGGAAGATGATCACAAGATTCATGATGCGTACCGCATAAGCTACTTGAAAGAGCACATCAAGCAAATGAAAGAAGCTATTATCGATGGTGTGGAGCTAATTGGATATACGCCTTGGTCTGCTCTGGATATTATTTCATCCGGGACTTCCGAAATGTCCAAACGATACGGTTTTATTTATGTGGACAAAGATGATGAGGGCAAAGGAACACTAAATCGTTATCCAAAAGACAGCTTTTATTGGTACAAACAGATTATTGAAAGCAACGGTGCAGATTTGCACAACTGGTAACTCAAGGCTGGATCTTCCTTAGGGAGGGCTCCGGCTTTTTTTCTACAGATGTCTAATCAACTAACAAATTTATTTTCTACCTGTTTCAGATAGGCGACAGGGTCTCGACGGAAACATCTGCGTTTCGTAGATTCTGCGAGCCGTGTAAGATTGAGTATGAAGTCCAACGGCAAACAACTCATCTGGAGAAGGAGGGACATATAAGTTATCCTCTCATAAGACTTTGTCATAAATCATGATAACGTCTATTTTGGGATCTGCCGCAGGACAATGAAGTATACGCATGAAAAGCAGCGATATTCTCAGCTTTTTTGTTTTAACGGGACCTGACATGTGAAGATGTCGAAGGACAAGAACTTGTATTCACATATGATTAGATAATCATCTAATTATAGTGTAACTGGACAATTGCTCATGAAGAATTGGTATTTACCGAAACGGAGGTCATTCCCGAGAACGTAAGCCTTCGTATTCCTTCGTCTTTTGTAGAAATGCCGGAGTCCTTTGCCTCAATGAAATATCCTTTTGAGCGTCGGACCAAGCTTATTTTCACCGATGATTCCTTATCCATCAATATTAACGTGAACCCGACGGAAAACCGGATGTTTAACGATGAGATGGAGAAATTCCAAGCCGAACTGTTAGGGATGTTTGCAGATATGAAAGAAAAGCATGGCATGCGGTGGGCCACCTTGCGAGGGCTAGAGAAGGTGACCATGCAGGCGATGCTCGTTTTCGCTTGCATGAATCTCAAAAAACTAGCCACCTGGCTATGGCGCCCAGGTGGTTCAAAGCAAGGATTTTCCATTTTACAGCATTTCATAGCCCAAATAACAAGACAAACCCCGGAGTTCCGTTCGGAACAAAGGAGGTTTGTCTGCAATCTGAAGCCACCTAGTAAAGGTGGCTTTTCATTATAAAAATTGAAGTTATAAGTTTAATCCCTACTCACAAACTCTTTCCAACAAAGCTCCCAACTGTTCTGCTAATTCTAGATGGGTTACAGGTCGGTCGTTCGTAAACCACCATTCGACTACTCCAACATACGAAGAAGCCAGAAAATAAACAACAAGATCTTTATTTAACCCTTCGTTTATTCCCTTAGTATTATCCACTTCATCCTGAAACTCTTCAATAAGAAATTTCAAGAATCGATTGCGGAAAAAAAGGTGCTCCTTTACTTGCCAGCATCATGGAGAAAAATGCGTAATTACGCTCAAAATATTCTGTCCAAATCACGGACCCTGTAACAAAATCCAAATCGGCAGCTGCTTCACATCTTTCCCGGAGTTCATTAATATGAGTTTCAATTAGTTTATCCAGCAAATCGTATTTATCCATGTAGTGAAGATAAATCGTTCCGCGGCTGACATTTGCTTGATCTGAGAGATCTTGAATGGTAATATCATCAAAATTTTTCTCAGTCATTAGTTCAATTACTGCTGTTTTTAATGCTTCCTGTGTTTTAAGGATTCTTCTATCGACTTTAGACATTTGGCTCACCGAACTTTCTTTTATTATCTAAATATAATAAGGGTTCGTAAATTAACACGCTCATAACAACGGATAACGATTTATTTTCTGAACTTTTTTTTAATTATAAACAGATGTTTATTATTTTATCAACACAATGTATAAACGAAATGGAGTCAAACCGACTTAACTAGAGGCTAATATCCGGAAAACGCAATAGATAATGAACGTTTTTTGGCTCTACACAAAACATAGTGCTTGAAAAAACATAGAAATTATGCTGGAAAAATAGAAAAACATCTGAACATTCCGTAAGATGGTTGTGCGACCAATCCAACTTCGAGGAATGACAGATGCACAATCAGTATACCGATCTTTTGCTTGACTTGCCAGAGGTGAAAACAGAAAAAGTCTTGGAAGTGGGTGAGCAAACGCTTCATGTGGAGGTCTCTCCAGTTGCTCATAAGCAAGCTTGTCCACAATGCCGATCACTTGATTTTGTGATTCGGAAAGGGAGCAATCCAGCGCGTACCATTCGCCATGGTGAGGCTTTTGGTAAATCCATTTATGTACGGGTTCCTGCGATCCGACTGTTTTGTAAGCAGTGTCAGTGTGGATTCGTCTGGCAATACACCTTCGTCGATTCGGGGGAAACGTTACAGCCACGCCTTTGAAAAGCAAGCGATTCGTACGGCAACCGCAGCTACGGTTAAGCACAGTGCCGATCTGCATGCCATGCCCGCCAGTACGCTCCAAACGAAGTACCAACACTGGTTAGCGTTGGCAAGCGAACGCCTTCAGGAACGCGTGTGGCAAGACGCTGCTTGTACTTCCAAGCTTGTGCTGGGTGTAGACGATTTTGCCATCCGAAAAGGCCATACCTACAACACGGGCATTCATAACTTGAGGGGCGAAGCGTTACTAGATATTCTTCCTGGCCGAAAATTGGAGGAACTTCGAGCCTATGCGAAGCAGCATTCATTCTTTTTGGAGCTTCGTCCCATTGCGGTGGTGATGGATCTGGCTCCGTATTACCATACCTGGATTCAGGAATGCTTTCCGAAGGCGATTCGTATTGCGGATCGCTTTCATGTTCATCGGTATGTGATCGAGGCGCTTCAAGCCGTCCGAAAAACGACCCAAACGACGCTTTCTTCTCGAGCGAAAGCGAATTTGAAAGCCAAGCATCGGTTGCTAAACCCCAAAGAGGAGTCCTTGTCCGTTGAAAGGCATAAAGAACTGAAAGAGATTTTAGATTACTCGTCCTTGCTTGGGCAAGCCCATGCCTGGAAAGAATCGTTCAATGAATGGTACGACTGTTCGCCGGATGTCAACACCGCGAATCGTTGGCTTGAGACCTGGTTTGTTCAAGGGGAGCAAATGCAGCATCCGGCTATTGACGCCTGCGTAAAGACCATTCGAAACTGGCGGACAGAGGTCGTCAACTACCACCGTTGCCGATGGACGAATGCAGCGGTTGATGGCAGAAACAACCGAATGAAGGCTTTTCAACGGCGGCATTATTTCACTCGCAACAGAAAACGTTACGTACAAGGACTTCTTGTTGAATGTAACCAATCTCGCTATGGTTAGTGTAAGTCAAGCACTAACTTTAGTGTAGAGCCCGTTTTTTATATTTCTATTCATTAATGTACAAATCGCTTCAAATTAACAATAGGAAATAATTTTAAGAAGATTATAATAATAGACATATGCACAATAAAGTAATTGTGCATATTAATTTTCAAATAGGATGAGACTAAAATCGTATCCGAATCATTCACTCTATAGGAAAGGGATGTTGTATAACATGTGTAACCATCATAAAAACATAACTACTCAAGTGCTAAGTGTTCCAAGTGCGAAAGCACCATTTGAACAAACTACCATAGAACGGAGAGATTTGCGGCCAGATGATGTCTTAATCGACATTAAATATTGCGGTATCTGCCATTCTGATATTCACAATGCTCATAATGATTTTGGCAGCGGAGTTTTTCCGATGGTTCCAGGGCATGAAATTGCAGGTGTTGTTACCGCTGTAGGCAGGGATGTGACAACATTCGCTGTTGGTGATCGTGTCGGCGTAGGCTGCTTTGTTGACTCATGCGGTGAATGTGACTTCTGCCGTAGAGGTGAAGAGCAGTTTTGTCGGAAAGGTGTGGTCGTCGTATTTAACTCAATTGGTTACGACGGGGACCTAACATACGGTGGATATAGCCAGAAAATCGTTGTAAAGGATAAGTTTGTTGTACGTATTCCGGACGGCTTGGAACTGGATGTAGCAAGCCCGCTGTTGTGTGCAGGTATTACGACATACTCGCCTCTGAAACACTGGAACGCCGGACCAGGTAAGAAGGTAGCTATTTTGGGAATGGGGGGACTTGGTCATCTGGCTGTTCAGTTTGCCCATACGATGGGTGCTGAAGTAACTGTCCTGAGCCAAAGTATGAACAAAAAAGATGAAGCTCTTGCGTTTGGCGCGAATCACTACTATGTAACCACTGATCCCACCACGTTCACTGAGTTGGCTGGTCAATTTGATCTGATTTTAAACACAGTGTCTGCAAATATCGACGTTGATGCCTTTCTATCCATCCTTAATGTGGACGGGGCACTAGTAAATCTTGGTCTGCCAAACAAGCCAGATCAATATAATGTTTTCTCCTTATTTGCTGGGCGTCGGAGTATTACGGCATCCAACGTTGGCGGTATCAGAGAAACACAAGAGATGCTCGACTTTTCGGCTGAGCACAGTATCGCTCCTATGATCGAGGTCATTCGGGCTGACCAAGTTGACGAGGCATATGAACGTGTCCTCAGCAGTGATGTGCGTTATCGGTTTGTCATCGATATGTCAACATTGTAATCGTTTATTTTGATGAAGGAATACATCTACTTAGATACTCTTTAGCACTTATGGTGTTATTTAACCATTTTTAAAAGTGCTCCTTTTGCATAATCATTACCGTCAGGATCAAGATGTTGTATATGCTAACTTGGGTGGCTCTGATATTGTTCAGAAAACTCAGAACATGATCGAGGCGATGAACGCCTTGAAGGTTAAAAGAGGAATATTTATCAATATTCTAGGAATTTATGATGAAGTGCCTGGAAAATTTGGAGAATGGAATAAGCGGATGGTGGGTAGCGGCATGGATGCTTGGCGGAAATCAGCAAGATTGATTGAAGAATCCGATCTTGATTATACGATATTAAGATGTACCTGGTTCACCAACAAAAATGAAGTTGACTACGAGTTAACCGAAAAGGGGGAACCTTTGAAAGGTACGGAGATTTCTCGGAAAAGTATTGCTGCCTTGGTTGTTAAATTAGCGGAATCAAAAGAGTGGGGGATTCGTCGCAGTTGGGGGGTTAGCAAACCAAATACAGCACGCGATAAACCAGCTTTTTATTAGATGCAATAGGAGGAGTAAACCATGAGAATTACGGAAGCAGCACAAAAGTATCATGAAAGAATGTTTCCAGGCTATGAATCTAAGTTTTTGGAAACAGATCCGGAGTTTATTGAATTATTCGATAACTTTGCGTTTGATGAAGTAGTGAATCAGGACGATTTGGATGATCGGACACGTATGATGGCGATTTTGTCCGTTTTAATTGGATGTCAAGGAATTGACGAGTTTAAAGCAATGCTTCCAGCAGCACTGAATTTTGGCGTTACGCCTGTGGAAGCAAAGGAAATTGTCTATCAGTCCGTACCTTATCTTGGCATTGGAAGGGTATTTCCTTTTCTGCATGCAGTGAATGAAGTATTGACTTCACGAGGTGTTGAACTACCTTTACCGAGCCAGGCAACTACAACCACGGATACCCGTTTGGAAGCAGGGATTCAAGCGCAGGTGAACATTTTTGGAGAAAGCATGCGGGATTTTTGGAAATCAGGACCGGAAGAGAGCCGGCACATCAATCACTGGCTGGCAGATAACTGCTTTGGGGATTACTATACCCGAAAAGGGCTCGACTACAAACAAAGAGAGATGATTACCTTCTGTTTTCTTTTGGCCCAGGGTGGATGTGAACCTCAGTTGACCAGCCATGCTTCCGCCAATATGAGGCTTGGAAATGATAAGTTGTTTCTGATTAAGGTTATCTCTCAATGCCTGCCTTTCATAGGTTATCCGCGCAGCCTGAATGCTCTCCGGTGTGTGAATGAAGCCGCGGCCAAATCGGAATAAAAAAGCGATCTAATTATTCTTATACGCGAATACGCGAACAACGCGCTCCTGCACATTAAACCAATATACTTTTTGGAGGAATTTATGATGAGTAATCGTACATGGCTTATTACAGGTGTCAGTAGTGGCTTTGGTTATGAGATGACCAAACAGCTACTTGAGAAGGGGGACAAGGTTATCGGCACAGTACGTAACAAAAACAAAGTCGCCGAGCTCCTTGAGAAGTATCCAGTTACCTTCATTTGCGAAATTCTGGATGTAACTGATGTTCCCGCTATTCATAAGCTGGTTGACGGCTCTTTTGAGCAATTTGGACGGATCGACGTTATTGTAAGCAACGCTGGCTATGGCCTTTTTGGGGCCGCCGAGGAACTCTCTGACGCCGAGGTTGGTCACATCATCGCTACGAATCTAACAGGATCTATCCAGCTTATCCGGTCATCTCTGCCGCATCTGCGAAAGCAGGGTGGTGGCCGCATTATTCAGATATCCTCCTAGTACCATGCCACCAAGTTTGGCATGGAGGGATTTTGTGAGTCGGTCGCTCAGGAGGTCGCACCTTTTAACATCGGTATTACATTGGTGGAGCCGGGCGGTGCTCGTACCGAGTTCCGCTATGGCAGTGCACAGGTAGCGAATCTAATGTCAGAGTACGACGGTAATCCGGCGCATGGCTTTTTGAAAATGCTGGACGCTTCTAATGGACTAGCTCCAGGTGACCCTGTACGTATGGCGTCCCGAATCATAGAGAGTGTCGAACAAGAACCAGCGCCGATGCGAATGGTACTCGGCTCTCAAGCGCTGACAAATACCATTTCGACCCTTAAAGCCCGCGTTGCCGACTACGAGACGCAGACTGAACTGGCAGCTTCTACTGATTTTCCTGTGGGAGAATAAAAGGTTCTAGACTCTTTGAACAGAAAGAAGGAATCGATGATGGAAAATAGACAACTTAGCAACAGTACCATTTTTCCGTTAGGAGAAAAGGTACAAGCAAACTTTATGGGTGACGCCTACCTGCAAATGGTGTTTACAGATCCGGCGCCTCTTAATACGGCGATCGGAAATGTTACCTTTGCTCCAGGGGCCCGCAATAACTGGCACGCTCATCAGGTTGGGCAAGTTCTGTTAGTTACCGGCGGCAAAGGCTGGTATCAGGAAGAAGGCAAACTTGCCCGATTACTCAAAACGGGTGATGTGGTCAATATTCCACCTAACGTGAAACATTGGCATGGTGCGACTAAAGACAGTTGGTTTGTACATCTGGCCATGGCTCCAGGAGAAACCGAATGGTTTGAAGCGGTCGCTGATGATTACTATACAAAACAAATCAATCTTAATTAACCATTGAATCCCTAATCATTTAAAGAGTGCTTGAATTCGGTATTAATTTTTCCATTTTTCTCAAACGCAGTTTTGACTGCAAATGTCCCTAACAACGGACTGTTTGTTTTTTGAGTAAGGGATGAATAATAGAATATTCATCTGAGTTTGTTCATTATTATACAAATTATGTATTTTTGACAATTTCATATTTTATGAATTAGGATATAATTTTTATCAGTGGAATATTAATGGAATGAAATCCATTAATTTTGACTTTTGATGAATAGAGGTGGCATCTTTCCAATATTGGAGATCTGCTGCAGTTAAAAATGAGGAGGAATTGAAATGGAATATGTAACTTTAAATAACGGAGTAAAGATGCCTATTTTAGGCTATGGCGTTTACCAAATTTCCGATCAAGATGAATGCGAAAGATGCGTACTTGATGCTATAAATACAGGCTATCGTTCCATCGATACTGCACAGGCTTACCAAAATGAAGAAGCTGTAGGTCGTGCCATCAAGAAAAGTGGAGTAGCCAGAGAAGAGTTATTCATCACTACTAAAGTTTGGATTTCCAATGCAGGATATGAAAAAGCCAAAGCCTCTATTGAGGAATCACTGAGAAAACTTCAACTGGATTATCTGGATTTACTTCTCATCCATCAGCCATTTAATGATTATTATGGTACGTATCGTGCAATGGAAGAACTCTATAAGGTAGGTAAAATCAAAGCGATCGGGGTAAGCAACTTCTACCCGGACAGATATATCGACCTTGTTCAGTTTAGTGAAGTGGTTCCGGCTGTCAACCAAGTGGAAACACATGTCTTCAACCAGCAGGTAAAAGCACATGAAATTATGCAGAAATATAACACGCAGATCGAATCCTGGGGTCCATTTGCAGAAGGAAAAAACGATTTGTTTTCCAACGCAACCTTACAGGAAGTGGGCGATCAATATAACAAATCTATTGCCCAAGTTGCTTTACGTTTCTTGATTCAGAGAGGCGTGGTGGTGATTCCAAAAACGGTGAATAAAAATAGAATGGAAGAAAACTTCAACGTATTTGATTTTAAACTGACGGCAGAGGATATGGAAAAAATAGCTGTACTGGATACAGGAGAAAGTGCATTTTTCTCCCACTATGATCCGCAAACTGTAGAGTTTTTAACCGATTACGGAAAAAAAGGTTTGGAATAAGTATAAGGTTTCATAACCGAAAGAAGGCTGTTTCAGGAAGAGAGGAGGAACTTGGCATGAAAAAAAGAATTCTTGGTAAAGACTTGGAGGTTTCAGCCATCGGCCTCGGCTGCATGGGTATGAGTCACGCTTACGGTCCGGCAGCTGATAAAACCGAAATGATCAAACTGATTCACCAAGCTTTGGATCTCGGTATCACATTTTTCGATACCGCAGAAGTGTATGGTCCCTATGAAAATGAGGAACTGGTGGGTGAAGCATTAAAAGAGGTTCAGAATGAAGTATTGATTGCCACCAAGTTTGGAGTTCACTTTGAACATGGCCAGAGTGGTGCACTCTTAACGGACAGCAGACCAGCTACCATCCGCAAAGCAGTGGAAGGTTCCCTCAGACGGTTGAGAACAGATCATATTGATCTGTACTACCAGCATCGTGTTGATAAAAAAGTACCTGTGGAGGAAGTTTCAGGTATAATGGATGAGCTCATTAAGGAAGGAAAAATTACACATTGGGGAATGTCGGAGGCGAATTCCGATGAAATTAGAAAAGCCCATGCTGTATGCCCGGTAACCGCTGTTCAAAGCAGATATTCCATGATGAGCCGCCAGAAGGAAGAGGATACTTTCCCGACGGTAGAAGAACTGGGAATTGGCTTTGTTGCTTTTAGCCCATTGGCAAACGGTTATTTGTCCGGAAAATATGATAAGAACTCTCGTTTTGAAAGCAGCGAAGAGAAAGGGCTCGACTATAGAAGTTTCTTACCGCAGTTTAAACCAGAGAACATGGATGCAAATCAAGCTCTGATCGATTTGATTAATCGCTTTGCGAAGGAAAAGGAAGCAACCGCAGCACAAATCTCGCTAGCATGGATGCTTGCTCAAAAGCCGTACCTTGTGCCGATTCCAGGGACCCGAAAACCGGAACGCTTGGTCGAGAACGCGGGTGCAGCGGAAGTCGTCCTTTCTGCAGAGGAATTAAACAGAATAAATGGGGCATTATCTCAACTCACGATAACTGGTGAATACCTTGGCGGGCGCACTAAATAAACAAGCTATTACGAAATAGAAAAGATCGCTGTAAAGCAATTTTTTAATAAAAGGTGGAGAATTGGTATGAAAGCAAATATTATGTACGCTGCAGGTGATGTGCGCGTAGAAGAATTGCCCGTTCCGAGATTGCAAGAACAAACGGATGTCATTTTGAAGGTGGTCGCTGCCTGCGTTTGCGGAAGCGATCTGCATCCTTATCGCAGCATGCATCCTCATGAGCATGGCGAAGGTGAAGCAATGGGGCATGAAGTGATTGGAAAAATTGAAGAAATGGGTTCAGACGTTTCTGGTTTCAAGAAAGGCGATTTGGTCGTCGTTCCTTTTGCTTATGGAGATAACACATGTCCGTTTTGTCAAGAAGGATTGATGACTTCTTGTGAGCATGGGGGCTTTATGACTGGCTGCCAAGCGGAATTTGTTCGAGTTCCTCAAGCACAAGGAAGCATGTTCAAGTTGCCTGACGAAATTGATGAAGACTCCCCTTTATTGCCATCCCTGTTAACATTATCTGACGTCTACGGCACTGGTTATCATGCGGCGGTAATGGGTCGCGTGAATGAGAATACGACTGTAACAGTTATTGGTGATGGAGCTGTTGGCCTTCTTGCTATTCTGTCAGCAAAGAAACTCGGCGCGAAGAAAATCATTCTTATGGGCCGTCATAAAGAGCGGACAGATCTAGGTATTGAATTCGGCGCCACAGATGTTATTTCTGAACGCGGAGAAGAAGGCGTAACGAAAGTCCGAGACCTGACAAATGGTGAAGGAACACATGTCGTTCTTGAATGTGTCGGGCTAAAGCCTGCTTACGATATGAGTGTTGGCATTGTCCGGGCCGGCGGAGTTATCAGTCGTGTTGGGGTTCCGCAGTATGATGAAGCTGCCGTTGGTTTTGAAAGTCTTTTCGGGCGTAATATTACGCTTACGGGAGGTCCTGCGCCAACACGTGCATATATGGAAGAATTATTACCGGACATTCTTGACGGAGCAGTTAAACCTGGCCGTGTATTTGACGTAACGGTTGATCTGGACGGTGTTCCGGAGGGTTATCGCGCCATGAACAACCGTGAAGCACTCAAAGTATTAATTAGACCTTAATAAATACTTCGAGACAAGATCGCAAGCGAGCTTAATTTGTACTGATTTATAAATTTAGCGGCTTTTATGTTGTAAGGGCTCAAGTTCTTATCCCGAATTGAGGAAAAGAACTTGAGCCCTTTGTTGCAAAGGACATGAACATAGTACTATGCCGATTTGAAGCATTAGGTCTGAATAATGTGGACTTCAAGCAAAATGCAAAAATAGGGCAGACAAGTGCCAGTATGGGACATTAACGATCAAATGCAACGTGCTTAAGAGAAATAGGCAATAAATTAGCACAATTGAGATATTACATCTGACTCCATCTATAAGATAATCTTAAATATAAACTACCTGTTCCTAATAATTAACTTATGATTGGATAAGATATGATGTCAAATTAAAATCAAAGAGTTTCATACATGAACCTAAAATCCACAGGTATGTCCGATTAGACATTGTAAAGAACACCAAAATTTTCAGAAAAATAATTAACACTTTAAAATAATTGGTTTACTAATGAACATATCTCATCCTTTTAACAATTGCATGTATCCTGTTTTCACTTATAATTATAAACAAATGTTCAATAGCGTATTAATGTTTAATTATAGTTAACGTGGAGAAGCATGATAAAATTCGCTAGGTTGGAAAAGCAGAATTATAGGTAACGATTTGTATTTGTGAACTATGACTTTCGGTAACCGGTAAAAGGTACCGACCACTAACAAAAAAGGAGTGCGTTGAATAATGGACTATGTCAAACTTGGACGTACCGGCTTGGAAGTTTCAAGATTATGCCTTGGCTGTATGAGTTATGGGGTACCCGAACGCGGAATCGCTCCATGGTCGCTGAATGAAGAGGAAAGCAGACCATTCTTGATAAAATAGCGTCATCAGCCGGAGTATCCGTATCGACTGCAGGTCAGCTGATCACTGTATTCGCGCTCGGGAATGCAATAGGAACACCTATCGTAATGATAGCTACAGCGAAGATGAACCAGCGCAAGCAATTATTAATGGCGCTTATAATCATCTTGCTCGGAATCGCTTCAACCCTTTCTCTTTCAGGTTTTTTTTTATTGATAGCATCTCGTGTTGTCCTTGGACTCGGGACCGGAATTTTCGTAGTTACAGCGTATTCGCTGGCCTCAAAGCTGGCTTCTCCCGGACAACAGGGCTCTGCGATGTCCAATGTGGCTATGGGATTCAGCTCCTCACTTGTGTTTGGAGTTCCAATCGGCCGTATCATCGCAGCCTCCTTTGATTGGAAGACCATATTCTGGGGCATAGGCTTATTATGCCTGGTGGCGGTCTTTTTAGTGGCAAAATTTATTCCGGCGATGGAAGGAGAAGCTTCTGTGCCGTTATCGCGGAGGCTCTCTTTCCTGAAGCAGCCGCGGATTGCCATCACACTGGGTGTGACTTTCTTTGTATTTGTTGGCTTTTCAGTGGTAGATACCTATATTACACCTTTTCTCGCTGCAGTGATGCCAACGATGGAAAGTAAGATGAGTGTCATCCTGCTAACCTTAGGGATAGGAAGCTTAATGGGATCCAGATTAGGCGGCTTCCTGGCGGATCGCATTGGCATTATTCGTACGCTTTTCTGTTCGATGGCGGTACAGGCTCTTGCCTTGGTGCTGCAATCCGCCTTCTCTGGATGGATAATCGCAACCATAGTGTTCCTTATGGTTTGGGAAATCGCCGTCTGGACGTTCGGCCCAACCCAGAATTTCAATCTCGTATTGCTTGCTCCTGAGGCTTCCAGTATTGTTCTAAGTTTAAACAGCTCGTTCGTACAGCTGGGCTTTGCTGCAGGAGCGGGAATAGGCGGTATAGCAATTGGAAGCTTTTCAATATTGAATATCCCTTGGATCAGTGCCATTTCGGTAGTAATTGCTGCCGCTATCGCAGTTCTATCGCTAAGCCGGGGCCGTTCATTTGTAAAATCGCAAGGATAATTTCCCAAAGAGAAAACAGTGAAGGAAGCGACCGATTTGACAAAATGCAGAACGATTTCCTTACTTTTGGTTCTTGCGTTATCGATGACACTGCTTGCAGCATGTACTGACAACAGCGCCGAAGAACTGCCGAATATTGCATCCAGCCAAAGCCACTCCCTGTTCCAACAGAAAGCAAGTTTGCTGAGGGACAGGCTGACAGTGGACACGGTAAAGCTCTCGTAGTTTATTTCACTAAAGTAGGAACTATCTCCTCAACTGAAGATGCAGATGCGGTATCCTCGGCAAGTCTGAGAGTCGGTGATTCAAGTACAGCTGGAACTACAGAAGTGATTGCTGGTATGGTGCAGGCAGCAGTGGACGGCGATCTTTTCCGGATTGAGACAGTAACGCCTTATCCAGAAGATTATGAAGCAACGGTGAAAGAACGGCAGGGTACAAGCCGCCGCTAAAAACCAAAGTGGAAAATATGGATGACTACGATGTCGTGTACCTGGGACATCCCATCTGGGGAATGAGCCTCCCTGCGCCAATTGTTTCTTTCTTATCGGAATATGATTTTTCGGGCAAAACCATCATCCCCTTTTGCACGCATGCGGGGTATGGGCCGGGGCAGACTGTTTCAGCCATAAGAGCGCTTGTTCCTGGGGCAACTGTTCTTGATGGCTTTGATATAGAGCGCACTGAAGTCTCAAACGCAGAAGAAGCTGTATCCGCGTGGCTGCGTGAAATCGGGATGGATGTGTGAACTAATCCGGAGCACTCCGGTAAATAATAATCGAAAGGCGGGATAGATGATGCGTGAAAATTGGAGACCTTATGTAGTTACAATTCTATTGCTGGCTTCTCCATTAACCTTCGGATGGAATCATGTGGAAGCAGAGGGTGCTGACCAGAAGGAGATCGTTCTGCGGGCTGGCGATCCTTCGGTTAAGATCAATGGCACAGAAATCGTGCTGGCTACAGCACCTAAATCAATAGGCAACAACCGCTCCGGTTTATTGGAACCCAGTTGGGAGCTGACGTTCAGTGGCTGCAGCAGGAGAAATCCGTGAAATATGAGACATCAGAAATGAATATCCAGCTGTGGATAGACCAAAAAAGGTAGTTGTGAACGGAAAAGAAATTTTCAGGTGGCCATTGGACTTCAACGACTTGAATGGATAGAGCAAAATATTGTTGGCAAATTCATTGCAACCAAACAGTACGATATAAAAAATCAGCAAAGGTAGCCAATCTTAAATGGAACAGACTAAGTGAGTCAGAGAAATTAGCACTCCAGGAATTTTATTTGGCTGGCATCAAGGCATACTTAAGTTTTAGTCCAAACAGAGTTAATCGTAACCAAAGAGAAGAGGATCTCCTTTTTGTTGCTTCCACTGATCTAAGAGCGCGTATATGTCATTGTTGACGATGTTCTTTCTGTAAGCACTGAGATGATCTATTCTACCTGATTGAGAAATGTTTAAATTGTAAGAACATATTCCTGTTATCCTACGAAATTGGATATAATAATTACGTAAAATAATAATTTGACGAATAAATAATAATGAGATATATTGGATTCACGGAGGTTCGTACATATATGGATAAACAGATGAAAATTCACTACATGCAACGAATTGATGAGAAACTGTCTGATTTACCTTGGTATGTTACAGAATATATAGATAGCAAAAAACGCAAATTATCTCCAACGACACTTCTTAATTATTGCCATGATTACATTATCTTTTTTGATTGGCTTATCGCTGAGAATATAACTTCATCAATTCGGAAAGAAATACACTTAGAAACACTGGAGCGATTAACCATTCGTGAAGCGGAAAACTTTTTGTCATTCCTGGATTATCAGCTTGGAAACAAGAAGCTTACGATTAATCGTAAATTATCCTCGCTAAAATCTTTGTTTGATTACCTTCAGAACAAGGCTGAAACCAGTGACCTGAAGCCTTATATTCAACGAAATGTTATGGCCAAAATGGATTTGAATGCCGTAAAAGAAAGCCAAGAAACCATTGCAAACCGTATTGAAGGAAAGATCCTTAGAGATGATGATTTTGAATTGTTCAGACAATTTGTAGCCTATGATTTTGGCGAAAAGCATAAAGACAATAAACGGATCTTTACGTTTCATCAATTTAACCGTGAACGTGACACTGCGATTGTTTCGTTGATATTGGGTTCTGGGCTTAGATTATCCGAGGTTGCAGGCATTAATATGGATGACCTAGATATGAATAAAGCTTTAGTCCGAGTGATACGCAAAGGTGATAAAGAACAATACGTGTACTTTAGCAAACAAGCTTTAATGGATCTGGAAAGTTATTTGCAGGTCAGAGAATCAAGATATATACCAGAAAAACACGAAAACTATTTATTCATTGCAGCTCCTGTAGGCCGTAAAGGAAAAAGCCGGCGTTTAACACAACGCTCAATTGAAAAGCTGATTGAAAAATATGCGACTGGGTTTGGAAAACCCTCTTTAACAGTGCATTCGCTTAGACACTCCTTTGCAACTCGATATCATCTCGAAAATAACGATGTACCAAGATTAAAGAATCAATTAGGACATTCATCTATTCAAACAACAATGATTTATACTCACTTAACAGACGAAGAGATGCGTAATGCTGTAAATAACATGGATCGATAAACCCGCGGTACTATGCGGTTTTTCTTAGACATATGCACAAAATCCGTATTTTAATCAAATGTCTGTAATAGAACTTTGAACTTTCTCCTGTTTAGCGTCATCCTTGGCTGTAAACAGATAGGTCAAGTTGGACTCTCCATTCGTAAGAGGTATAATGAGCATATTTTATTTTATCCGGGCATGATCTTCTTTGCACTTGGATTATTTCTGTTAAGTCAGGCCCATACGGGCTCTTGGGTCATGATTGCAAGTGTTTTCTCCGGTATAGGATATGGAGCGCTGTTTTCTTGCCTACAAGCTACTATACTAAAGCTATCTCCATCTGATCGCACAGGGGTTGCAAACGGTACATTCTTTTTGCTATTTGATCTTGGGTATGGCGTGGGCACCTATGTTATGGGGATCATCGCTTCTTACTCAAGCTACAGTTTAATGTATATGTCTGCTGCTGGTATTGCGATCGTTTCTCTTATTCTGTACTATGTTCTACATCATCGCCAAGTACAATATGACGTCATGTAGACAATTAGGAAGAATGTTCTGTTCAACTGCAGTAAGCTGCAAAACTCCTCTTTTTGTTTATTGGGAAAATGGGAAAACATATGTGCCGTACCTTACAAATACAAATGAGACAGACCGTGTTGAATTTTGAAATAAGAAGAGCCTACAAAACCACTCACATGTGATTTTGTAGGCTTTTCTGGATTGATCCAGGCGATTTTGCAAAGAACCCTGAATGTGTTTGGGTTGCTCTACGAGTATCTCAAGTAGTACCTCAAGTTTGGGCGGTTCCTCATTCCAATCAGCGGCTTTAGTCCCTTTGTAAATAATCGGTCAAAATTTTCAGGGAGTTGCATAGCCTCACCGATAAATTGAACGCAAACTTCTCCTGATATTCCTTCCACAGCATTGATTGTTATCTCAACGTAGAAAGAAGCACCTTTAGCTCCTCCCCATCCAGATGTCTCCATTCTCCCCGTTCCAGCTCGTTCAAGGAAATATTCATGATCCGGATACGCTCCAGCTTCAGCACCCTGAACCCCAAAGCCTTGCACATTCTGCGGATTTGCAGATTCAGGCCCTGGGTCAAAATAATGCGAAACTCATATTCACCTTGCTGGTAAACGTCACATGGTTTAGTGATGACGTTTAATATTTCAACACCGCGGGACATAGCCTGCGTAAACTCGCTTGTAACAGGTTTGTCCACGGTCACCACATATTCTTTCTCATGACCATGCTCAGAACGCATCATTTTATTAACGATATCTCCGTCATTCGTTAGTAAAATCAACCCCTCCGATGCCTTATCCAGCCTGCCAATGGCAAAAATCCGTGAAGGGAAGTTTACATAACTAATAATATTGCCAGCAACCTGTTCCGCCGCCGTACACACAATGCCGATGGGCTTATTCAGGGCCAAATATACAGGCTCGCTATTATTAACCGGAATCGTTTCCCCATCAATCAGTACGGAATCCTGCGGCTCTACATTCGCTCCAGCTTCGCAAACCGTGCCATTAATCGTGATTCGCCCGGCTGCAATCAATCTATTCGTTTCCCTGCGTGAGCAGAACCCCGTTCCGCTTATGTACTTATTAATTCGCACTATTCACCTGCTTACTTCGAATTAAAAACACCTGATTGCTTTTGCCAAATCAGGTGTTCACCTTTTTGAACTACGATATACTTGCCCGGCTTACTTACTTCTGCCGCCGCTTTTATTACCACTTGGTTTGGTACTGCCGCCTTTTGCGCTGCCTGCGGCTTTACTTCCCGGCGCACCTGTAGAAGCGTTTTTTACCCTTGTGGGCTTCGCTGTTTTGTTCCAACGTGTCCAGCCCTTACTACCTGTACCTCTGCCGGTTCCGCCGCCCTTACTTTTTGCACCCATGTGATCACTCCAATAGTAGTCGTTCAGATTTAACTAAGCTATCATACCATTACTTCGGATATAATGCCTGCTTGTTTTTTAAAATATATCTCTGTGAATCAAAAAAGTTCTAGCAAAACCGGCGTTAATAATATCAGCATGTTGCATCATTCGATTCCCAACGCTTGGAAGTACAATAGATAGACGAGCTAAACCGTTTCGATCTATATATTGCTGATTTGAAATCGCTCTTGGGATTGTTGCAAAATGCTCAAATAAATATGTCATCTTAGCAGCATATGTATTCCCGATATTTCACTATTCTATCATTCAAATTAAAAAGGCGTTAACTCGAAGCAAGCTCACAGCTCATATCGGTTAACGCCCTTTGGGTTATATATGGATCAGCTGGCCTTCGACAACAAATAAAGGAAATAAGGAGTCACCAGGATCGTGATAATGATGCCTGTCGGGATATCTGCTCCAAAACTGATCGTGCGGGTGATCGTATCCGCGATCAGAATGACCAGCGCCCCTACCAATGCCGTGGTAGGCAGCAATAGCTTATGATTAGGCCCTACCAGCTTGCGCGCCAGATGTGGACTAACCATCCCTACAAAAAAGAAGTTCCCGCCAAGGGCTACGCTACCAGAGGCGAGTGCCACCGCAGCAATAGTAAGACCAATAAATTCCCCTTTGATCGCTACACCGAGTCCCGATGCTGTCTGGTTCCCCAAGTTCAACGCATTAAGAGTGTACGACTTATAAAAGACGTAAAAACTAATGATGAGCACCCAAGGAAGCAGTACCATAATGTAGCTCCAGTCATCTCCCCACAGGCTTCCAGCCTGCCAGCGCAAAGCAAAATCATATTGCTTCTCGTCCAGCTTCAGTGTAATCATTAATGACAATGCGGAGTAACCACTGCCCATAGCAACGCCTGTTAAAATCAAGCCGGTTGGCGAAATTTCTTTCCTCCGCCTATAGGCGAACAAGAAAATAAGAATCGCGGCTACAATGCCCCCTGCAAAGGCCAGTCCCGGCAGGACGATGGGCGAAAACAATCCCTCACTGGCGAATACAGTAACATACAAAAGTACGAACAAGCCAGAGCCGGAACTGATTCCCAGCGTACCAGGACTGGCCATGTCGTTTTTAAGTAAGCTTTGCATAATACAACCCGAAATAGCCATACCAATGCCGACCAATATACCTAGAACGATACGCGGCAGGCGAAAATCAAATACAATCAGATTCTGCTTGCGAGTCCCTTCACCAATGATAACCTTGAATACTTCCATAGGGGACAGATTCATCTTGCCCACATTCATACTGAGTACCGCCACCAGGATCGTCAGCACAACTAACAATACAATAATCCCTATACTTCTGGCAGTTGCATTGCGAGGCTGGTTCAACTAAACTCCCTCCTTTGCTTACGCACAAGGTAGAGAAAATAAGGTACACCCACCAATGCAAAGATAATACCCAGCGGTGTTTCATGGGGGCGGTTAATAAGTCTTCCCAGCAAATCCGCTGCTACTAAAAAAACTCCACCGTACAGTGCTGAAGCCGGAATGATATACCGATAATCCGTTCCGATCAGATGACGCATGATGTGCGGTACAATCAGACCCACAAAACCAATGGGACCCACCACAATGACAGAAAGCCCTGTGAGCACCAAGACAATTAAGGTCGAAAAGCCTTTGATTCTATTGGCATGAATACCCAAGCCTGATGCTACATCCTCTCCGAAGCTTAAGATCGTGATGGAGGGAGAAAGAATAATGGCACAGATCACACCCAATATGAATAAGGGCGCAATGATAGCCAATTCGTTCCACTGGGCACTGGCTGTACCACCTGCCGTCCAATAATCAAGTGCTTGGCCGATCTTATATTTAATAGCAATAAAAGAACTAAACGCACCAAAAAGCATGGAGATGGACATTCCAGCTAACACCAGACGCTGAGGGGTCATCCCCCGTTTACCTATAGATGCAATATAATACGTAATTCCAGTAGTCACTGCCGCACCCAGACAGGAATACAGCATCGTTTCTGCATAGGTGCGACCGGGTAAAAAGGCCATACATAACGCGATAGCAAATGTCGATCCTGAGCTAATACCAATGAGCCCAGAGTCTGCCAGCGGGTTACGGGTAGTTCCCTGCATAATGGCCCCGCAAACCGCCAGACTGCACCCTACAATGATGTCAGCCACCGTACGCGGGAAACGCAGAGTGTGAATAATCTGATGCTCTGTAATACCAGGATCAAACTGAAACACAGCGCCCCATGCTAATTTCAGGCTCATTTCCGCGGCTCCAAAGGTAATAGAAGCTGCGGTTACCAGCAGCAGTAGGATCAGACCTAAGATCATGTATCCTATAAAATGAAGTGTTCCTTTTTTGTTTTGCTCTTTGTGAGTAGACATATATTACATCCTTAATGGGTCAATTATGCTCTGCTTACTTCGTCTTTTCCAGCAATCTGTTTGTGATATAGTCCAATTGCCCCGTCATGCTCAAAACGTCAGAGTAGTAAAACAGGCCTGCATAATCCGCTGGAATCTCGATGATATTCCCATTTTTTACGGCCGGGATACTGCTCCATATTTTCGTTTTGGCAAACTGAGATTCCTTGCCTTCCTGCTTGAACCAGAGGACATAGTCGCCAAAATATTCAGCAGCCACTTCATAGGATAAAGATCCTCTGCTCTCTCCTGAATCTTTTACTAACTTTTCGAGTTTTTTCGGTTTGTGAAGTCCGATATAGTCATACAGCAACGTTCCGCCGCGTGAGCCTGTTTCATAATATACTCCGTAGGAGTCGCTACCCCAATCCTCGAATATACTAAAGGTTTTGTCTTTGAAAATGTCGGATTTTAATTTTTCCTTAGCGTCATTGAGCTTGCTTTCAAAGGTAGCAATCGCCTTGTCAGCTTCTGCCTCATGACCTGTGGCCTGTCCCAAAAATTTGACCCGTTCAAGTGCTGTCATTTTATTTTCAGGCATTACCAAGACGGGCGCAATTTTGGACAGCTTGTCATAATCCTTTGTGTCATATGTAATGATCAAGTCAGGATCATACTTCATGATTTCCTCGGATTCCCACTTTTCAATATTTGGAACTCCATTTAGCTTATCGAAAAAAGGCATGGTTTTTTGCGACCAGCCTGATACCGCAGCCGGTGTCAGGCCCAATGTAAATACGTCCCCAATATACCAGTTGACCACCACACGTTGAGGATTGGCAGGTACCTCAACATCTCCCATGACTGTGGATACGGTACGGGTACCAGAGTCCGTGCTTGCCTCCTTTTTCGTGTCGGTCGCAGACTGCTTGGTAGAGGACTCGGAGGTACCTCCAACGTTGCCGCAGCCCGAAAGAACCAAGATCCAAACAGTAAATACACATAAAAACATGTAAAACCTCTTGTTCATCTTGCTATTCATTCTTTAAAACCCCTTTAGTATATAGTCATTGTAGCTTTACTTAAAATTAGTGATATTGATAATCATTATCACTAATATAAAATTGTAAATTTCTCCTTGCTACTTGTCAACCCTTTCTTCGAATTTGTTACTTTTGTATCACAAAATACATATGTCCTGTTTTTGATCATCCAATAAACATATCTGCCGTTTCTTGCATAAGTTTGCTCAACATTTGAACGTAAAGCAGAACAAAACAGGCTACCTTTTAAGGGCAACGTGTTTTCTAAGTACCCTTTTTTTGGGTCAGCGTGATTCTTCCCTCTATGCCGATGCACTGTCCTTCGAACGGATATACAATGAATAATTTATTCGTAGCAATATCTACCCAGGTCAGATACTTCATATATCGAAAATCGATGGATAGATTCCGCCGATCTCACGAAACGCATTATCCATGATAGATACCAATTCCATTCGGATACTTTTCGTATATTTTAGATGTTGTTCCTTATTATCGAAGTTAGTATTTTTGTTTATGTACAGGTAAATAATAAATGTTGAAACCATAGTCTGTTCAACTAATTAACCCGAAGGAGTGATTCGTATGTCCATTGATGTTTACCTTAATTTTAATGGGAACTGCCGTGAAGCAGCGGAATTTTACGCAGAAGTATTTGAAACGGATAAACCAGAAATCATGACCTTTGGTCAAACGCCGCCTAACCCTGAATATCAGCTGCCAGAAGAAGCAAAAGATTTAGTCATGCATACACGCCTTGATATCGATGGGAGTAATGTTATGTTTTCTGATGTTTTTCCTGGCATGCCTTTTGTTGTCGGGAACAATATAAGCCTCTCCTTCGTCAATAAGGACATTGATAAAATTAAATCACTATTTGATAAACTGAAAAAAGGTGGAGAAGTAGGCATGGAGCTTCAAGAAACATTTTGGAGTAAATGCTATGGCAGTCTTAAAGACAAATTCGGAATTGAGTGGCAGTTGAATTGTGAAAGTGAAGAAACAGACGAGGAAGCTCCTGAAAAATAGTTTGGAACAGGAGATTGAATAGAGTATGGACGAAAGCATCGGCTATTCTATTGGTAGTGGTATCCCTGTTATTCAACGGAACGTACGCGCTCGCAGCTTCAGCATCAACTTATGTAGTTACGTTCCAGCAAGCAACCTTGGTATCGAATGACCATGTAGGCAACGATTGGGCCATTGCAGCCGAGGTAGGGGGGCAAATCAGTTGATGAAGGCAGCAGCGTGAAGGTTAAGGTCAGCCCGAGCGGCAGCATTAAGCTGTACGCTTATGCCGATGAGCCGGATAAAATCCCTGACGAAGGCGAAGCCAGCAAAAATGTAAAAGTCTCCACCATTTCCGCCAAAGGTTCTACTGTCAGACTAAGAGTCATCGTAACCGAAAACCGCGGACGCTATTCGGGTAATCAGGCGGTTTGGGAATTCACGTACAAGATCAAAAAGCAATAATAGAATTAAAAACAGACCGTCACTCTAAGAGCGGCGGTCTTAGCTTTTACAAAGAACCTGTAATCTTTATTAGTCAACGCATAACTTTATTCAGTCAGGCCGTAATGTTCTTCAATCTGTCTTATGGATAAGGGATTTTATATCAATAGCTTCTTTAAGTCATTGGGGGTAGCTGGAAAAGTACCATTTGGGTATGTACGTTTGAAATTCATCATAGGCATCCAACACCACCTCAGCGCGATGCACCATATCGTCAACCTCTTCCTGACCAAATGGAATGGCCCAGTGAATGGATTTCACCTGCCTGGACACCGAATTGATACTGATCGTTAGCATTTAAGGCGGGAATAATCTTCTCTGCATCTTCTCCCTCAATCCAGGTAAATAAGGAATATACAGACTCGCCATGATTGCAAATCCCGAAATCAAGCGGTCGGGACATTAAAATGCCCTTTAGATAGTCCAGTTTTTTAACAGATTCATACTCCCATTTTTTCTTTTCATATTGGGATACATCCGACACTCGAAGTAGTAGCTCCCTGTTATCTTTTGTTTTGATATCGTATTTTTTATCTTTGGACCAGCCTTTAAGGACTTCTTCTACTGTATTCCATGTATAGGCATCCGGTATTTCGCTAAACATGTTAATCATTTCGTTACACCACCTGTGGGACAATAGGCTCTTGAAGCAATAGGGTTATAGTATGTATGATTTTGCCCTTATAGTTTACTAATCTTTCCCTGATAATGCCACTAAAAAAAGAAAATCCCCCTCTGCTACGCTGATAGGCTTATTTCAAGCCCAAGTCAGTAGCAAAGGAGGTCAATACTTAGTAAGAATAAGAAAACTCATTTTTGAATTCATCCACCCGTTGGATGATATGCAGAATATTCCGGCCTTCGCGGGTACCATCAATAATACGACGAGCTTGTTTACTGTCCCCGATATTCACGACTTCCACTTGATGTTCCTTACCGTATTCGAGCAAGCTGTCCATAAGCGGACTGAATGAGCGCATTCCCAAGCATACGAAACCGAGATCAAAAGGAATCTCAAACTCCTGTTCTCCGTGTTTTACTTTGAAACGGTCGCTGCATACTTCTGTCAAAGCAGTTTCCGTATGAACGTTCACTTCCCGCTCCTCAACCATTTTCATCATGGAAATACGAGTAATCATATCCAGGTCTTTGCCCAGTAACGGCATCATTTCAATAATGGAAACTTCTTGAGCACCACGTTCTGCGTAATATTCGACAACGTCCAATCCCACGGCTCCGCCACCTACTACAGCAATACGTTTGCCTTCAAACTCTTGGAAGTTCTCCATATTGTGCAAAAGATCAAAGATAGAGAATACTTTGGCACCCGGTTTACCCAATTGATCATGCAATCCCGCAATCGGCGGAAGCAGTGGTTTGGCACCTGTTGCATTTACAATAATATCGGGATTTAAAGCCGTAATCATCGGCAGATCCGCTTGGGTTCCTGTGATAATATCCAGATTGGTCAGTTGTTTGGTGCGTTGAATCAGATAATCTGGGAAATCATTAATACGCGTTTTGTCCGGCAATCGTGCAATATCACGAGCCAAGCCACCCAATTCTGGTTTTTCTTCAAAAAGGGTTACTTTGCAGCCTACTTCTGCCGCTGTACATGCCGCTTCTAGCCCTGCGGTACCCCCACCAATCACAACAACTTGAACGTTATTCTTAACGTGTTGTTTCCGGTATTCAGCTTCTCTGAACAGGTCAGGATTTACCGTACAGCAAATCGGTTTGCTCTTGGAAATACGGTGATCGGCACAGCCGATGTTGCAAGAAATACATTTTCTAAGCAATTCTTCATGGCCATTCTGCACTTTAAGTACCCAGTTCGGTTCTGCGATCAGTCCTCTTCCCATAGCCAGAAGATCAGCGTCGCCTCTCTCCAAAATATCCTGCGCAGCTTGCGGACTCCGAATATTACCTGAGGTCATGGTGACCTTACCGAATTTGTCTTTTACCGCTTTGGCCATATAAGAGCGCCAGCCATCCGGCAGGTTCATTCCATCAATCTGGAACTGGATGGAATCATTCAGAGCAGCAGACACGTTCAGAATATCTACCTCATCATTCAAATACTCCAGCAATACCAAGGTATCTTCCAGTGTGTTGCCGCCTTCTGTGAACTCTTCCGCACTAAAGCGTAAGCAGATCGGGAAGAATGGGCCAACCACCGAACGAATTTCATCAATCACCAATCTGGCAAAGCGTGTGCGGTTTTCTGCGCTGCCACCAAATTCATCCGTACGTTTATTATACATAGGGGACAGGAACTGACTCAGCAAGTAGGAATGACCCGCATGTATTTCCACGCAGTCAAAGCCGGCCCGTTGCGCTCTTCCCGCTGCCTCTCCGTATTTGCGTACAATGGCGTAAATTTCTTCTTTTTGCAAAGGTCTTGGAATCGCTCCACCCTTTTTAGAAGGAATATTCGAAGAAGATACAGGCTGAACTCCATTCAATCTCCCAGCATAAGCGGAAGCACCTGCGTGGTTAATTTGGACAGAGACGCAAGCTCCATAAGAGTGCAGGGCTTCTGTTAATCTAAACAATCCGGGAATAAATTGATCATTATCCATACGCAACTGGGTCGTTCCGTTCGTACCCATTGGGAAATCCAGACAAACATTTTCTACGGTTATCAGGCCGGTACCACCTTTGGCCCGTTGCACGTAATAGTCAATATGATCCTGAACGAAGCTTCCATCCATAGCCGCAAAGTTAGTGCCCATCGGCGGCATAACAATCCGGTTTTTTAACGTCATACGACGTATTGTCAGAGGTTCAAAAATAGCAGGATAGTGGTTCATTGTTCTTCCTCCTTGCGAGTTTGCAGATTTCATGTTCAAGTTTTCATCAAAGCATTCTCATATGTGATTTTTTTCACTTTTAGGAACGTGGAGGTACTTTTGAGTACGACCGTTCCTTATGACTTGATTTTATATCATCTGATCTATAAATTCTAATGCTATTTTATGTTCTGAATCATAGTTTCATTCTATGGATCGAGTCATGTTTTTATTCCAGTGCCTGCCTCCCGGCCTGTTCTTTTGAAGCCGAAGTGTACACGCTCAATCCGTCCTTCGCTCACATCCCTGTCGAACAGCTTGCACATTTGATCAAGTCCTTTTCCTTAAAAACGAAGAAAAAGCTGTAATATTCAATAAATCGTAACTTTCTACCGTTTAACAAAATCATTTTATAGGCTATATTAAATTTTAAGTAATAGTAACAAGGGAGGTTTATTCATGTTCAAAAATGCTTTTAAGACATTTGGCGTCATTGGTAATATTGAAGCGATTTCATATCTGTTGCTCGTATGTATCGCTATGCCGCTTAAATACGCAGCCGGGATGCCGCAAATGGTAAGATGGGTCGGTATGATCCATGGTATACTGTTCGTGATTTATGTAGTTGCGATTGTGGTCATGCTGATTTTGCGAAAGCTTTCGGTACTGCAAGGGCTTGTGGCCCTGATTGCCTCATTGCTGCCATTCGGGCCTTTCATTTTTGACCGTAAGGTACTGAAGAAAGCCGAAGCGCGCGATAATGGTGCTACTCCGGTAAAAGCTACATAGGGAAGTCAAAGAAAAGACTCTGTTGACATAAGGATTCTATAGCACAAAAAACACGGCTTTTTCGAGGTTACATAACCCCGGAACGGCCGTGTTTTTGCTCACGTTAACAAACAAAGAAGCAGCGCCAATAATATATCGCTTCAGACAATTTCATTGCTTCCTATTATGTAAAATGGTATATAAACCCTGCTTAATCTCTTGGGTAATTCACACTCATGATATCCATAAAAGGAACTTTGTCCGTTTCACCATTACTCTCTACATGCACCCTGCCCGTTCTCGGGTCCATTTTAACGATCTGCCCGCGGGTTGTCTCCTGGCGCCCCCATACGGTCAACACAACTTCGGATTGCTCTTGCTGCGCTTCTGCAAGCTGGTTCCCAATTTCCTCCAGCACAAGTTCATCCCGGGTAGGCCGTTTGGCCACCTTCGCCTTTGCCACTTGCTTTCACCCTTCCTTTACTGCAAAATCAAATTCATTCCATTTTACCATACTTTTCATCATTTGGTGCTGGTAATCTGAGTTAATTCGTGGCACTTGCGTATAAAAAAAGAGCCGATTTCTCACGAACAATAAAATCGGCTCTCAAAGCTGGTCAGCCAGGAAGCAATTCCATATCCTTTTTATTTGATCAGCTGTGGAATGTAATCCGCTACATTATAAATAGGTGCGCTGCTCTGCTGAGTAAGAGCTAGAATTAAGGCACCTTCCAGCATTGAAATAATAAGTACCGCCAGACTATGTGCCTTTTCCTCTGTCCATCCCGCTGTCTGAAGACGTTCCATATAGATATGTTGCCAATCTGTAAACGTATTCACGCAGGCACGCCGCAAAGATTCGCTGATGCAGGAAGTTTCCGCAGCAGCCCAAAATCCCATAGGCATAAAGCCATTAAAGTTCGTTTGGTCCGCTTCCTCAGCTGCATTGCGGATGAAATCCTGTATGGCGAGCACAGGGTCCTCTTTCCCTGATAGCGTTTCTTTCAACTTTTTCTTAATAAACTCATTCCCTCTTCTGATGCACTCCAAAGCCAATTCCTCTTTGCCACGCGGAAAATAATAATAAAGCGAGCCCTTCGGTGAGCCACTCTCCGCAAGAATCTGATTTAGTCCGGTAGCATGGTAGCCCTGATGAAAAAAGAGCTTAGAAGCGGTTTGTACAATATTTTCATATGATTCGGGTTTAGCAGCCATATACAGCATCCTTATAATATTTAAATTTTTTTTGACAAAAAAATAACTTCACGTTTATTATATATAGACCGATCACTATAATTCAATACCCATCAATTTTATTGGAGGAACAAAAACAACATGAGTACAATGAGTCAAACAAGCCCTCCGTCTGATCCCAAGACGTTCAAGGTGCTGCCTATTATGATTGCCCTGCTGCTTAGCGGCTTTATCGGAATGTTCAGTGAAACGGCGTTGAACATTGCGCTGAATGATTTGATGCAGATTTTGCACATTACAACAGCAACAGCCCAATGGCTGACCACGGCCTTTCTGCTGACACTCGGTATTTTGGTACCTGTATCGGGTTTGCTGCTTCAAACCTTTACGACAAGACAGCTTTTCGTCACATCACTGCTGTTCTCTATTGCAGGCTGTCTCGTTGCTGCGTTAGCACCAACCTTTTCAATGCTATTGATCGCACGCATTCTTCAAGCCGTCGGTACGGCGCTGTTATTACCGTTGATGTTTAACACCATCTTGATCATCTTCCCGGCTGAAAAGAGAGGCGCAGCTATGGGGATCATCGGATTGGTTATTATGTTTGCTCCTGCGGTGGGACCTACGATTGCGGGTCTGGTGCTGCAAAATCTGTCCTGGCACTGGATTTTCTGGATTTCCCTTCCGTTTCTGATTCTTTCGCTGATTTGCGGTATCCTGTTTATGCAAAATGTTTCGGAGATTACAAAGCCGAAAATTGACATTCCATCTATCCTGTTATCTTCCATTGGCTTCGGTGGTGTTGTGTTCGGTTTCAGTAAATCCGGAGAAGGCGGCGAAGGCTGGGCTAGCCCGGTTGTTTTGCTCCCTCTGATCATCGGATTGGTATCTTTGATTCTGTTCTCTGTACGCCAGTTAAAAATGAAGCAGCCTATGTTGAATTTGCGCGTCTTTAAATATCCGATGTTTGTTATCGGAGTTGTGATGGTCTTCCTGTGTATGATGACGATCCTTTCTACAATGCTGATTCTCCCACTCTTTTTGCAAAAAGGGCTGGCCCTGTCCGCGCTGTCCGCAGGATTGGTGCTTCTGCCCGGCGGAATTATCAATGGTCTGTTGTCACCCATCATGGGTTCCCTGTTCGATAAATTCGGTCCAAAATGGCTCGTTATTCCGGGACTTGTGATCGTTGCCGCTGTCTTGTTTTTCCTATCCGGCATTACGACGACATCAGCTATCGTACTCATTATTGTGCTGCATAGCTGCCTGATGATCGGCATTTCCATGATCATGATGCCTGCTCAGACGAACGGTCTGAATCAGTTGCCGATGGATCTGTACCCGGATGGTACAGCCATTATGAGTACGCTCCAGCAAGTTGCCGGTGCAATCGGTACAGCCGTGGCGGTCAGCATTCTCTCCAAGGGCATGGAAAGCTATTTGAGTCAATCCAGCATGCCGAAATCTGTAGAAGAATTGGCGAATGCTATGGCGTTTGGATCACAGAATTCTTTCTTCTTTGCCATGATCGTCAGTGTAATTGGATTAATTCTTGCGTTCTTCATTCGCAGAGTTCATGTAGAAAAAGGGGCTGCTCAAGCTCCCATGCATTAATAGATAATTTTATAGCTATCTATGTTCAAAAATATCCTAAAAGTGAAAAGGCTGCTGACCTATCTCCATGGTCAAGCAGCTTTTTCTTTATAATCCTATATACATATTTATATAATTACATATTTACAAACCTTCCTCATTTGGTTACGATATGCTTCATGAGCTAAAGTGTAAAAATTACGATTACGATCAAGGAGGAATATCTGTTGTTTAAGAATCAGTATTTTAAACTCTTCATACTGTCAGTACTGGCAGGGATGATGGCAGCGTGCTCTTCAGCACCATCAGCTTCACTCTCTTCATCTGTTGCAAATGCACCAGTAGATAAAAGTGTTACCCTATTGTTCAATGTGCAAAGCCCTTCTGTAGATCCTCATACGGATGTGAATTACACAGCCGTTCGTGCGGGAGTGAGTGAAACGCTTGTCAAGGTGAGCAAGGATCTCAAGCTGGAGGCTTGGCTTGCAGAGAAATGGGACAGTAAGGACGGACAACACTGGACCTTCAACATCCGTTCAGGCGTGACCTTCCATAGCGGTAAAGCTGTCGATGCCGCTGCTGTCAAAGACTCTCTGGAAAGAGCACAAAAACTCAATCCATCGGTTAAAAATGCGCTGCATATCCGTGATATTCAAGCAGATGGTCAGATTTTAAACATCACGACAAACAAGCCTTTTCCGGAATTTGTATCTGAGCTGGTTCATCCGAATACGGCGGTGATAGATACCACTTCTACAGGTGATCTTCCATCAGGGACAGGCCCGTTCAAGGCCGCCAGCTTCCGCGCCGGAAGTGAACTGAATCTGGATCGTAATGAGCAATACTGGAATGGCGAAGTGAAGCTGAAGCATGCCAAATTCATGTTTAACGAAGACGCCAATGCACGTCAGCTTGCCTTTCAAGCCAAGGATGCCGATATTGTGTACCGCCCGCCGATTGAAAGTCTTGATTTGCTGAAAGCCGATCCCACCGTTAAGGTTGACTCTCTTCCCAGCCTGCGGACGCATCAGCTCATTTACAATATGAATAACAACGATCTGAAAAAAACGGCGGTGCGTAAAGCATTCGATAGCCTGATTAATCGGGATGAGATTGCCAGCGGTATTATGTCCAGTCAAGGAACCCCTGCTCAAGGTCCATTCTTGTCTGACTTTCCTTTTTCACCAAAGTATACTAAGAAAAAGTTTGATTTGACTGCTGCGCGAGAAGGCTTCAAGCAGGCTGGATACAAAGTGCAGGATGGTAAAGTTACAACGCCCGAGGGCAAGTCGCTTCATCTTACATTACTGACTTACCAGTCGAGAGCAGAACTCCCACTCATTTCACAGCTGATTCAGGCTAACGCCAAGGAGCTGGGCATAACGATTGATATCCGCCAGGTTGATAATATCGACGAATACCTTGCGGCTAATCAGGATTGGGATTTGGCGACTTATAGCAGTATTACAGCCCCGCGTGGCGATGCAAGTTACTTCCTGAATGCGACTTACATGCCTGAGGGCGCGTTGAATTATGGACGTGTGCATTTACCGGAAATGGAAGCTCTGATCACGAAGCTGAACATGACGGTGAACGAGGAACAACGTAACAAGCTAGCGCTGGAAGCCGTTGTACTAATTGATCAAGAAAACCTGCAATCCTTCCTTGTTCATCCGAATAACGTAGTGGCCTATCGAAATTACGTACATAACTGGGTGACAAGTCAAAGTGAATACTATCTGCTGACTCAGGATCTGGATGTGAACTAAGATGCTCAAATCCATTGGCAAAAAGCTTTTCGAACTTGTATTGTTCTTTCTTATTCTCTCCTTTGTCAGCTTCTGTCTGCTCAAGCTTGTTCCGGGCGATCCCGTCCGGAGTATTCTCCGGGTAGATGATGTCGCGGTGTCCAATCAGCAAATTGCGGATATGCGCAGTCAACTGGGACTGGATCAACCGTTACCTGTGCAATATGGCAAGTGGCTGATTCAATTACTTCAGTTTGATTTTGGACAGTCTTATTTAACCCATCGTCCGGTATTCACAGAGTTCATGGAAAAGCTGCCTTATACACTCCTCCTTACCGGAGCCTCCCTGTTCATCATGCTGCTGATTGCTCTTCCATTGGGAACCCTGTCGGCGTTGTATCGAAATCGCTGGTTTGACAGCGTCAGTCGCGTATTTGCCTTAATCGGCTCCTCGATCCCCAGCTTCTGGATGGGTCTCTTGTTTATGGAGTGGTTTGCGGTTAAACTGCGAATTTTACCGTCCATGGGAGAGGGAACCGTTTTTCATCTGGTGCTCCCTTCCCTTACCTTGGGGTTGGCAATGTCTGCTGTCTATGTACGGATGATTCGTGCTAGTCTGATCGAAAGCTCGGGACAGGACTTTATTAAGGCGGCACAAGCACGTGGAATCGGTCCGGTGCGCATCTTTTTCAGGCATATGTTCCGTCACAGTCTTGTGCCACTCATTACGGTGTTCAGTGAGAGCATAGGCAGCCTAATGGGAGGTACTGTGGTGATTGAGGTGCTGTTTGCCTATCCGGGGCTGGGCAAATGGATTGTCGATGCCATTGCTGCGAGGGATTACCCGATTATTCAGGGCTATACGCTATTTATGGCTGTGTTTATCGTATGCATCAATATTTTGGTAGAACTGTCCTACCGTTGGGTTAATCCTGAAATTGCTTTGAAGGAGAAACGATTATCATGATAAAATCCATACATGCCGAAAACAGGCAGCTCATCAAGATGCGACTGTCCAAACCGTGGAGCGTAACGCTCTCCATCCTGTTCATTCTTGCAGCAATTGTAGTGCTTCCCCTTCTTGCCCCGCAAGATCCGTACCGTGTCCAGATGGGGAATCGACTCCAACCGATCAGTGCTATGCATTGGCTGGGAACTGACCATTTAGGCAGAGATATGCTGTCAAGGGTGATGTCAGGACTTCGGACGACTGTCGGAACCAGTTTATTAATATTGACCGTTTCACTGGTTGTTGGGGTTCCACTCGGACTACTGTCCGGGTTTGTTGGAGGCTGGATTGATCGCGTGTTCAAGCGGGTGGTTGATGCTTTTATGACATTACCTGATTATATCTTTGCCATTGTACTGAGTGGCCTGCTCGGGCCGGGCTTAATGAATCTTATTTTCGCTGTGACCGCAGTAAAATGGGTTAGTTATGCACGGCTCGTTCGCAGTATCGTTCTGGCTGAGAAGCAAAAGGATTACATTTCATTATCTATACTGGCGGGTACATCCTCCCTGCGAATTGTCATGCGACATATTCTGCCCCACACGATCGGGAATGTACTGGTACTGGCTACGCTGGATATTGGCAAAATCATTTTGATGATTGCCTCTCTGTCCTTTTTGGGCTTGGGTCCACAGCCACCGATTCCCGAATGGGGCGCAATGCTGAATGAAGGGCGAGCATATTTTCAAATAGCTCCCCACCTGATGCTAGTTCCCGGGGTTGCTGTCTCACTTACGGTACTCCTGGCGAATGTCCTGGGAGACAAGCTTCGTGACCAATATGATGTCAAAACCCGGACGGAGGTGTGAACCGGTTATGCTGTCTATTAAAGACCTAACGATTCAGACCAAAGCAAAAACGATCGTAAACCGGCTTGAGCTTGCCGTTCGTCCGGGGGAATGGTTTGCTCTCGCCGGAGAAAGTGGTAGCGGAAAAAGCATGACCGCGTCTGCCATCGGCGGTCTTCTTCCCTCTTCCGTTACAGCCAAAGGGATCATTGCGTGGAAGGAGAATAATTTACTTGCCCTATCAGCCAAACAAATGCGTTCCTTGCTAGGCAATGAAATCTCTTATATTTTTCAAGACTATCACGGGGCATTCACCCCCTTCCTTCGTATTGGAAGCCAGTTGGACGAGCTGATACGTGCCCATGGCAGACAGGATCGTAAAGCGCGCAAACAACGCTGTATGGAGGTGCTGGAGCGGGTACAGCTTCCTGCGGAGCGTGTGTATCGCAGTTATCCGTTCCAGCTCAGCGGCGGACAGTTGCAACGAGCCGCTATTGCTGCTGCACTGCTGCTGGAACCAAAGCTGCTTATTGCCGACGAGCCAACAACCGCGCTCGATACACTGACAGCCCACCGGGTTCTCCAACTCATCAACCGGATACGGATGGAAACAGGGATTTCCGTATTGTGGATCACTCACGACCTACGGCATGTCCGCAAGTATGCGGACCGAATCGCGGTGATGCGTACAGGTTCACTTGTGGAGACTGGAGAGACGCAAGCCGTGCTGGATCATCCTTCGCATCCGTATACACGTCGGTTGCTGGCGGCCATTCCGCCATTGTCTCCAGGCGCTCCCGCACGTTTGCCCTACAGCACCGAAGAACAGACCACACCAGATAGGAGCGGATCACTTGGATAATGAAGCATTACCTCCTCAGCGGCTTGGCATTTCCAAGCCTGTTGTCACTGTTTCTGGTTTGACGAAGGCTTACGCAGGGGGCAAAACTGTGCTGCAAGATATCTCTCTGTCGATTTCCACCGGAGAATGTCTGGGTGTCGTCGGGGAAAGCGGCAGCGGAAAAAGTACGCTCGCTCGCTGTATTTTGACGCTGGACCCGTTGGATCAAGGCGAGCTGGTGCTAGATGGGCGTGCAGTCCGGGGATTAAAGCGAAGTGAATTAAAGCGTATTCGTAGCAGACTTGGCGCCGTGTTTCAGCATCCCGCTGCGGCTTTGAACTCCAGACTGACCATCCTGCAATCGTTGATGGAACCGCTGGATCAGCTCAAAGGCTATGTTCCCTCCTATATGACGGGTATGCCTTCGGGACGTAGGGACATTGCCGAGCACTTGCTCGGTATGGTGAAGCTTCCCTCCAGCTATCTGGATAAGTATCCCCATCAGCTCAGCGGCGGGGAAAAGCAACGCGTAACCATTGCGCGTGCCATCAGCACCGAGCCGGATTTTATCGTGCTGGATGAGCCGACGGGCCAGTCTGGATGTGACCACACAGGCCACCGTTTTAAATCTGCTAAAGGATTTGCAGGATAAACTGGGATTGGCATATCTATTTATTTCCCATGACCTGGCAGCCGTTCACTTTATGAGTGATCGGATCATGGTTATGAAAGATGGCAGTGTCCTTGAGCATTTTTCCAAGGAAGCTTTATTTCACTCAGATCGCCATTCCTATACACAATCGCTACTGGAGGTTTTTTCAACATGTTGCCTTCCCACCGAGCCTATCTTGCTTTAGCCATTCCTTTAATTATCTCGACGATTACAACCCCGCTACTCGGTGCGGTGGATACAGCGGTAATCGGTCATTTGAGCCACTCTGCCTATTTGGGCGGTGTGGCAGTAGGCACTCTTATTTTTAATACTTTATATTGGCTGTTCGGCTTTCTGCGAGTCAGCACATCGGCTTTTACGGCACAGGCGGCCGGGGCTAAAAATAACGACCAGGGTATAGCCGCCCTCATGCGTCCGATGGGGATTGCTTTGGTGATCGGTGCGTTGTTCATTCTGCTGCAAAAGCCGATCCTGCTAGCCTCCCTCCAGCTTATCCATCCTGCTGAGGATGTGGCGGCGCAGGCATCGATTTATTTTAACATTCGTATTTGGGGAGCTCCCCTCACGCTGGTGAACTATGTACTGCTCGGCTGGCTAATGGGATTGTCTCGCGTAAAGGCTACATTGTTTTTGCAAATTTCCATGAATGTTATCAATATGGTGCTGGCTATTGTATTCACACAAATCATGCAATGGGATGTAGCTGGTGTGGCTGGCGCTACTCTGATTGCTGAGGTCCTCGCATGTGTGCTTGGTTTTGTGCTAGTGCTTCGTTCGTCGGTCTGGAGGGAATGGAAGCGCAGTGGACCGAGGGATTGGCGGGGATGGTTTGGAGCTGCGGAGCTGAAAAGCGTCATGGCAACGAACCTTGACCTTATGATTCGGACAGCCTGTCTGCTGACGATGTTTAATCTGTTTACATCGAACAGCGCGAGTTTTGGAACCGATCAACTGGCAGCAAACGCTATTTTGCTGCAAATCCACTACCTTATGGCTTACTTTTTTGACGGTTTTGCCAACGCCAGCAGTATCATGACGGGTCAAGCCCGAGGTGCAAGGGATCCAAAAATGCTGCAAAGAGTTATTCATTTATCCTGGTTCTGGACGATTGTAACCAGCGTGCTGACGGGTGGGCTGTATTTTGCACTGAAGGAGCCGCTTATCCGTCTGTTTACCGATAACGCTACCGTGATCAGCCTTACGGATCCATATAACGCTTGGCTAGTCGCCTTTCCACTGGCCGCTGGACTGGGTCTGGTCTTCTACGGTGTATTTACAGGCATGACGGTGACGTACCCAATCCGTAATTCAATGCTCATTTCACTGGTCTTCTTTTTGATTGCGCTGTTCTGGTGCGTTCCCCACTATAGGAATCATGGGCTTTGGCTCTCGTTCATCGTATTTGCTTTAGGGCGGTCGCTGTTTCTTGTGATCTATTTGCCTCGGTTGCAGAAGATATAGCAATTTATAGTGCTGGAGGATGTGTACATTCGTGGATCTATGACCGCTACGAGAACGGATCATTCTTACGATCGCTGGCGCTTCTACAGAACGATTCCGTCCTCTCCGCTGGCTTTATGCTGCTTGCATCAATTATATTTTCAAACACAAAACACACCTAAATAAGTCACAAAACCTCGTGATTATTGAAGGCTTGCGACTTTTCTGATTTTTGATTCTTGTCCTTCGGCTTATAAACTGGCCACACTAAAAGCAGCGGAGAGGATGGAACGATTGCGGAAAAGCGGCAGCGGTCGCCTTTGTCTCCAGATTTACACCGCTGAGTGTAATTCAATAAATCTGGAGACAACAGCGTTTGGAGCAACGTTCCGTTCGCGGAGCGTCCACCACAAACACCCGCTTTACATCGTACTCAAAAGCAAAGGATGTCCCATCAACCATCTATATGATGGCGTTGGGACATCCTTTTTAATTAATTAAGGTTATTTGTGTGTGGGAGTTGCGGACACCTCTACTCGCCTTGAGGAACGGTCAAGCCCAAACCTTCGGCTACACGGCGTCCGTACTCAGGATCAGCCTTGTAGAAATGTCCAATCTGACGCAGCTTGATTTCATCACTTTCCACCGGCTTCATCGCACCCACGATGTTTTGTACCAGACGCGCCCGTTCTTCTTCGCTGAGTAAGCGGTACAGATCGCCCGGTTGAGTATAGTGATCATGATGATCATAACCCACACTTTGTGCTTCTCCACTCACTTCAAAAGGAGCGATATTGTGCGCTGGTGACTCTTTGGGTCCACCAAGGCTATTGGGCTCATAATAGACCGATCCACCACCATTGTCGTCACTACGCAATGCACCATCACGTTGATAGTTGTGTACTTCCGCATGTGGTCGATTGATCGGTAATGAATTGTGATTTGCACCTACGCGGTAGCGATGTGCGTCTCCGTAGGCAAACAGGCGTCCTTGCAGCATTTTATCCGGAGATGCTTCAATACCTGGAACGAACGAACCCGGAGAGAACGTTGCTTGCTCTACTTCTGCAAAATAGTTCTCAGGATTGCGATTTAATACCATGCGTCCCAGCTCGATCAGCGGGTAATCCTTTTGCGACCATACTTTCGTCACATCAAATGGATCAAAGCGGTATGTGTCCGCATCCTCCACAGGCATAATTTGCACATGAAGCCTCCATGCAGGGAAATCACCCTTGTCAATGGCATTAAACAGATCTTCGGTATGATAATCCGGGTGTTCACCGGCAATTTTGGCAGCCAGTTCTACATCGAGATTTTGAACGCCTTGCTCTGTTTTAAAATGATATTTCACCCATACCGCCTGCCCTTCGGCATTGACCCACTTGAACGTGTGGCTACCGAATCCATGCATATGTCTGAGTGTAGCGGGAATGCCGCGATCGGACATCAGAATACTTACTTGATGCAGCGATTCAGGAGATAAGGACCAGAAATCCCAAACAGCATTAGGGTTTTTCAGATGCGTTTGCGGGTGACGTTTTTGCGTATGAATAAAGTCCGGAAATTTGATAGCATCCCGGATGAAAAATACGGGTGTGTTGTTACCTACGAGATCGTAGTTGCCTTCCTCGGTATAAAACTTCACCGCAAAACCACGCGGGTCGCGTACCGTATCAGACGAGCCTTGCTCACCGGCAACCGTAGAAAAACGGATAAACATCGGTGTGCGCTTGCCTACCTCAGATAAAAAGCTTGCTTTTGTATAGGCAGATAAATCCTTAGTGACTTCAAAATAGCCGTGCGCTCCTGCGCCCTTGGCATGAACCACACGCTCTGGCACACGTTCCCGGTTAAAATGCGCAAGCTTTTCCAGTAGATGCACATCCTGAATCAATATAGGTCCGCGTGATCCAGCCGTTATAGAATTTTGATTATCACCGACAGGAGCGCCCCAGCTGGTAGTCAGGTTGGTTGGTTGTTTATTCATCATTGAAATCACCTCTTGAATGAATTGGTTGGTTATGTGCTGTAAACAAAAAACCTCCCGCCTCTAGCGCCGAACATCTGAAAAAACTAGGGGGAAATTTCAGACGGCTTCAAGATCGAGAGGTCTATTCTATTTAAACATGAATTCCATTTTAGATAATGAAGATTTCAGGAAGATTTGAAAAAGGTTTGGCGAAGATTAGAGCAACAATGATTCCCTATCGAGAAAATCCAGTATATCCTGAACCGACTGGCCAATCTCCCGGCCTTCAGTGGATACGATGAGCTCAGGCTCCAAAGGTGCCTCGTAAGGCGCATCAATACCAGTAAAATGGCGTATTTCTCCGGCTCTTGCCTTCTTGTACATGCCTTTGGGATCACGTCGCTCGCATTCCTCCAAACTGCACTGGATATAGATTTCATAACAGCCTTCCTGCTGCAAGATATCCTTTACCATTTCACGATCCTCACGATAAGGAGAGATCGTAGCACAAATCGTCAGCACTCCCGCATGTGACATCAGCTTCGCTACTTCAGCAATACGACGAATGTTTTCTTTGCGGTCAGCGGGCAGGAAACCCAGATTGCGATTTAGACCATGCCGAACATTATCCCCATCCAAAATAAACGTGTGTATGCCTCGTGCAAATAGTGCTTTTTCCAGTGTGGAGGATACCGTTGATTTTCCCGAGCCAGACAGCCCCGTAAACCAAAGTACCGGGCTTTTATGCCCATTCAGAAGCTGGCGCGCTTGCTTGTCAACGTCTGACGCATGCCAGGTGACGTTCTCATTTGGATTCATTCAGCACTCTCCTTTTTCATAACTTATCACTGTATATGGTTTTTGAAACACGTCCCCCAGTTTTAGGAAAGGCCGTATTTAAAGGCGTTCAAGGTACGCTGTCCTGCTGTATGATCCAGCACCGCAAAAACAATCCGGTCAAACAACAATCCATATCCTTCATCTACAAGCACTTGCTTGAACCAGACGGCAACCTCTTCTGGCTTATTGCGGAATACCCCACAGCCATAGGCTCCCAGTACAAGATGCTCTACCCCGTTTTGCGCAGCCAAACTGAGTATGTAACGAATTCGCTCCAGCATCACTTCGCCAATCCGATTTACCTGCTCTGGCTCCCGTTCTCGCACGACTCCAGCATTAACAGCAGGTGCGGTCAGAAAAGCGACTAGGTACGGCTTCTCCAGCTGCATTCCCTGATCATCCCGAAATACCGGCACATCAGGCGAATAAATCATATAATCCGAATAAAAACAGCTTCGCAGCTTCCGATTGTGCTGGTACATTTCTTCCATTTGTAAAATACAAGGATACAATGCTGACGATCGAGCCAGGCTTTCCTCTTGTTCCTGACTGCCTCCGAGAAATCCGCCACCCGGATTTTTGGCTGATGCAAAATTCAGACACGCCACGTGCTCCAGCTTCTCCGAAACCTGGAGCCTATACGCCGCCTCCAATGTGCTTTCTCCCGTAACTTCCATCTTCTCATGAATCGTCTGTTGCGTCAGCCGAGAAGACTCTAATGCGCCTTTTAATAGAAAAATCTTTTCCTCCGCCTCCTGTTTTACAGCCACAAGCTGGGACGGTGCATATAGCTTCGAACCTGTGATGGCGTTGCTTACCTCTTGTGCAATATTCACTTGTGCCTGTTTGGTATTCGTATAATATCCATTCTCCAAAATAGATAACGTTTCCTGCGCCATATGTGATCGAATATCCCGGTTGCTCCGGGGGTTCATGGTATGTTTCATCATGGCTATTCCTCCTTTTGCAGTACATCCTCACGTAGTTTCGTCAATATTTCTCCAAGCCAATTGGTGCCTCGCCATGATTTGCGGTTCCGTATGCGGGCATCATTTTCAGCCAATCCTACACCCCAAATCGTGTCCGTCGGGCTGGCCTCGACCAGTGTAGTTCCTTTCGTTTTGAGCAGATGCTTAAGTAAATTCGGATTTTGTGTAAATTTGGCGTAGTTACCGTCATACACAAATTGTCGGCAATTCGCCTCCCACAAGGATTGATCAAATCCGCGCACACTACGGCCACGTGCTTTTTGCTCCCGAGGGGTAGGGGCTTGCATAATTTTACTGCCCGCCTCTTCATCTCCAAAAAGCTCAGCTTTTTTAAACATCATATATTGCTCCGCACAGTTGAATTCCAATCCATCCACGATAAACACAGAGGGGTACCATTGTGAAAATGGCGACTGACTGCGATAAAAAAATGTAAACTTTTCCACGTTAATTCCTCATTTCATATTACTTCATGCTACATAAAACGCGACCGGGGCTTGAAGCGGTATAACTTGGACGGACGATGTCCGGCCGCCTTTCTATATTCATTCGTCTCTTCCACAAGTTCAGCTATTTTGCGACGGAAGGCTGCCGCCAACAGTTCCTTACCCAGAATTATTTCATATACCTGTTGAAGCTCACTCAATGTAAACAGGGATGGCATCAGGTGAAAAGCAATATCTGTATATTCTATTTTGCTGCGCAAACGCTCGATGCCGTACACAATAATTTGGGCATGGTCAAAAGCAATCCCCTGTGATTCCAGCACTTCTCGCTTGACCTCAATGGTCTTTCCCTTGAGAATTTCAGTCACTTTTACTTTGGCTGACAGGTGAATGTCCCCATGCTTCAATGTAATGTCAATGTTTTGTTCCCATCTGTAACCGTCCGGCTGATTCGTCCGTGTCTCCTGAGCCACACTGTAGTCCAGCTCAAACCATTGGGCATCCGCAGCATCATCTCCGGCGTGTATCTCCAGTGAATCATGATCTACCAGTGCCATGTAAGCGCAGCTGATGACCCGCGTTCGTGGATCACGTGCCACATCTCCCCATGTATATAGCTGCTCCATATAAATCCGGTCTACATTCGTTTCAGTCTTAAGCTCACGTCGTGCAGCCTCTTCCAGGCTTTCATCCATCCCTACAAAGCCGCCTGGCAATGCCCATTGACCCAGAAACGGATGCTCTCCCCTCTGGATCAGAAGTAGCTGGAGTGTCTTCTCCGGCAGCTTGCGGTAATTGTGCTGGAGCTGATCCATCACGGTAAAAAGCAGCATATCCACCGTTACCGATGGACGCTCATACTGATTGGCATCATATACAGCCAAAAATTGTTCCTCCGTCAAACCGTCATGATTGTGCTTCGATGTATTTGTCACTTGCGTCACCTACCTGTTCATATATGGGTAATAGTTGCTTTCTAAATCAAGCAGCGAAAACAGCTTATGTAACATTCTTTTATTTTAACTCAATGATAAAAACAAAATGTTAATATCAATACAGTAATATATAATTCCAGCTTCGTCAACAGCAATCCTATGTCTCAAAAAACCAAAAGAGAAACCCTTGTCTTGAATAGACTGGGTTTCTCGACAAGCTAAGTAAAGCCTTCTTTATTCATACCAAAGATCATTCGTTTCAACTTCTTGAAGACTGCTCAAAAACGATTTTGAGTTGTCAACATAAAGTTCAGTGTCGATATAGTACAGTTTTTTATCGTTTAAGCATTGATCAATATAATCTGCATTCAATATACTTTTATCCTCTACATTGGCGGCAAATGCCTGCAACTTGGGAAGCGCGGTTTTCTGATATTCAAGCCATGAATGATGGAATCCGGCTGGTTCGTCCAAGCAATAGATGTCATGATACAGGGCTTCGGCAATTCCCTTCTTCCTGAGATAGTCCGATGAGAAAGGCATACTTTTGAAGTAACGACCCGTCATCGCGAACACACGATAGCTCCAATGAGGAGCACCGTGATTAGATTGGCAAAAAAGGTTCAGAAAGAATACGGAATAGTGTATTTTAATTGTAATAATCTGGTGTTTCTTCACTTCCGAAACAATCCGATCCGCCATCCGACTATCAATGATCTCATCGAAGTCAGCCAGAATGATCACATCATCATCCTCGACCCTATCCCGCAAGATAGAGGTACTCCTGTTTCTTTGACAAGCCTCATTATGAAATGCGCTGTTGTAGCTGAGCAGACGCCAATACCAGCGGTCAAAGTGATCCGCACCACAGGTAGCCACATCAAAATACAATTGATGCTTCACGGGTTCACGAAACAGATCATCAGCATGAAATGGATGATGAATCACCTTCGGGCCAAGATAATTTGAATTGAAGTTGCGTGGCTTATCTAAATAACTGAAAGTCTTGTTAGCTTCGACCACATGCAGCTCGTCAATCCAGCGGTCATTTTCTCTTATTTTAATATCTGCAATCCGATTTTCATTAAAAAAAGGACAAAATTCGTATATTTTCATAACCGGAAGCTCCCCTCTACTATCGTAGTGTACGGATGAACATTGATGCTGCGACAAAGATGCCCGGAAATTAAACGTACAAGCTCGGCGATGGTCTGGTCTTCATAGTGCAGTGAACTGTAATAGCAGGTTAAACTTAATCTGTCGTGTTTTAAGCTTGCCGTCATATTTAACCAGTAGGCGGAGGGATTGTCGGCCGCATTGGTATTTCCGAAGGGAATAGCCAAAGGCTCATAAAAATCGTCGGCTAGCCCATTTATTTCCTCTGATTGGTAATGGAAAAGCATGTGTATTTCGTCTTTTAGTGGCTCCATATTGGGATAAGTATCCTGTATCATATATCGTAAAATAAAGTAATCCAGTCCTTCAGATGGAATATACTGCAACGTGTGTTTGACATGTTCAGGAAGTATTTCCCAATTCTTTGACGACTCCTCTTCGGGAATCTGGATTAGAATGGGATAAGCTCCGGCAAAAAAACCAATCGTACGATCAATCACAACCCCCGATAAAAAAGACTCGCGTTGATAAGACATCACATGCAGCAGCAAATCGGATTGCTTTTTCAATTGGTAGCAAGCCTGTGACAATGCTGTTAGTATCATGCTAAGCGGTGTAGTATGCTGCTTCACAGCCAATTCTTTTAAAAGACTAATATGTTCCTCTCCTTCAAGCAAATCTTGCGTTATTGTTGTCATGTGGCGGTGGAGAGGCTGGATCTCCGAATCCCTGTCGACCTGAAAAGACTCACCACCTTCTACAACCTTTCTCCAGTAGATTGATGCTTTAGAAGAAACGTCTTTCGCCGCATATTGTGTCAACGCCATGCACCAATCCCGATAACTGCTTTCCTCCTCACCATGTAACGCCAAATCACTCCCCATTCCCGGCAAGAGAAGATGCTTCAAATCCTCTAAAAAAATGTTTATGGATATGCCGTCAAAAATTAAATGATGGAACAGGAGCAATATCACCTGCCGTCTCTCTTCGCAATAGTGATCAAACAGCACGACCTTCCATAAAGGGCCCTCCTCGATATCAAATTCATGCTGAACCTTCGCGCAGTATTCCGAAATGTAGGTATCATGTGACCCTGGGATCGCTTGCAACTGCACGTAAGAAACAACCTGTTCCACACTCATTTTTTGCTCATACTGGTACCATTCATCATGATCCAGTTGAGCAAATGACAGCCGTAGGGCCGCATGTTTGTTCAATAGTACCTCCAGCGAAGCATTCAGCAATTCTCTGGGAATATATTTCTTGAGCAGAGCCAGGTAAGGCACATTAAACATGTTGCGATTCGCCAGATCTCTTTGAAAAAAACGTTTTTGTACGGCAGACAGCGGAAATCCATCATCCGGGTATACTTTTGTTGTAGACTGAATAGTTGGGATATCCATATTCGGACTAAGAACAGTGGCTGTATCCGTCACTCCCCTGCTCAATGAAAGGGCCAAGCGTTCGATGGTCTGCTCGCGAAATATCTGGTTGACTGTAACCGGATAACCATTTTTTTGCAGTAGACTCGCTATACGCAGCGCAGAAAGCGAATGTCCTCCCAACGCGTGAAAGTCTTCATCCTTGCGGATGTGATCAAGCTTCAGAACCCTGCCCCAAATCTCTTCTATTATTTGTTCCAATTCAGTTTTTGGTCCAGAATTTGATTCTTTATCGCCCCTATGGATTTCTGGCAAAGGAAGCTTTTTACGATCGATTTTCCCGTTGACCGTTAATGGGAACGTCTTCAGCCAAACGTAACGAGAGGGTAGCATATAAGATGGAAGACCGTCAGCCATAAAAGTATGAAGCTGTTCCTCCCGCTCTTCCTCTTCCGCTGTATAGTAAGCGATCAGCCGCATATCCCCGTAAATCTCGCGGGCAACGACCAGACAATCTTTTACGACAGGGTAGCCGCCAAGACGGAACTCGACTTCTCCGGGTTCGATTCGATAGCCGCGAAGCTTCACCTGATCGTCAACCCGTCCAATATATTCGATATTACCGTCCGGCAACCATCTCGCCCGATCTCCTGTGCGGTAGAGAACTGGATTTACTCCTCTTTCGCGATCTTTGGCAGAAGTATATGGATTTGGAGTAAACGCTTGCTGTGTCAGCTGGTTTTGCAGCCAATATCCCCTTGCAACCCCGTCTCCTCCCACATATAATTCCCCGACTGCTCCGACAGGCTGGACACAGCCCCGTTTGTCCAGAATATAACAAGTTGAATTACTAATGGGCCTGCCAATGGGTATATCCTGCTCAAAAGGCTCTTCGATCCGGTAGCTCGTCGAAAACGTGGTGTTCTCCGTTGGACCATATACATTGAGAATCGAAAGCTCTGGATAGGCAAGCCGGATACGGTTTATATGTTTAACCGATAAAGCTTCCCCACCTACAGCCAGCCATTTGAGCCCAGCAAACATCTTTTCATTTTCTTCAATCCATTGATTGCACAATGCGGAACTTAGCCATAGTGTATTAATTTTCCACTCCTTCATTCGATGCTCCAGCATATAGATATTTAGAAGATCATCTTTTGAAACTACATACAGATGGCCTCCATTCAGCAATGTTCCCCAAATTTCAAACGTAGAAGCGTCAAAAACAGGCGAACCCGTATAGAGCAACCTGATGTCAGAGGAAAACGGGAAGTAGCTGGTGTTTTTGACCAAGCGGACGACATTGCGATGTTCTACCATCACGCCTTTGGGTTTTCCCGTCGAGCCTGATGTATACATCAGGTAAGCAAGGTCGCTTGGAGCATTCATGTTCTCCTTCTCTTCTTGTGGTACAACTCCAGACTGGTCAATATGCTCCGTATAAATCAGTTTTAAACGGATTCCCTTACAGGCTTCCGAGATACTTTCTGCCCCTTTCTGTGAGGTGATGATGGTGTCCAGTCTGGCATCCTTGATCAATTCGCGCGTTCTTTCTGCCGGAAAATCGAGATCTATGGGAACATAGGCACATCCCGCTTTCATGATCGCCAGGATGGAGACAATGAATTCGAGAGAGCGCGGCAAGTAAACCCCGATAAACTTCCCATGACTGTCGGTATCATCCGTTAGCTTATTGGCCATGTACTGGGACATTTGGTTGAGGGCGTGGTAAGACATTACCTGGTTGTGCTCAATTACAGCGGGCTGTGAAGGCCGTAGCTTCGCTTGTTCATGGAACAAGTCAACAATGGAACTCTCCCTAGGGTACTCTGTATACGTATTGTTCCAATCGTAGACGACTCGATCATATTCGTTCTTATCTATTAAACAAACGTCTCCAACCGCGCGATCCGGATATTGCAGTGCATATTGCAATGTATTTAGCAGATGCTCAGCTAGGCGACAAACCGTTGCTTGCTTCAAGCGATCTGCATCGTAAATCAACTTGAGAGTGATCTGTTCCCCGTCATTGGCAATGGTGATAGTCATCGGGTAATTGGTTTTCTCTCGTTCCTTCATAGCTGACATCTCCAACCCATGTTCAGGCTGACGGTAGTCGTTCATATAATTCTCGAAGGCCACGATGCTGTGAAAAAATGTATGTCCTTGGATGGCACTCCAGCCCTTCAGTTCGTTCAGGCTCACATAGCAGTAATCGTTCAGCTTTTGAATCGTTTGGTGAAGCTCCTTAACATATTCGGTAATGGTCTGTTCCACATTCCAATGCATAACCAGAGGAAGCGTATTGATCAACAGGCCCGTGATGTGGTCCGCTTTTGACAGATCGGATCCTCTACCGGACACGATCATGCCGAATACGGTTACATCTGCATCATGATAGACTTGCAGCACTTTCCCCCAAGCGAACTGCACCAAGGTGTTTAGTGAAATTTGCGCTTGTTGTACAAATGCCGCCATGCGCTTGGTCATGCTTGAATCGATATGAATGGTCTCAATCTGTTGCTTCTCAATCGGTTGATGCACATCAGAAAGCATGCCTCTCTTCCCCATCGGCAGGAGGGTCGGCTCCGTTAGGTCGGACAAATAATCTTTCCAGAATGACTCAGCTTCTGTTCGATCTTTATTGTTCAGCCAACGAATGTAAGTCTCAAAAGAGCGGGACAGGCTATGCTGCGGCACCATGCCTTTTAAGCTGCAAGCATAGATTTCATGAACCCGATTCAGCAGCAGCGGCAGGCTCCAACCGTCCAGCAAAATATGGTGGTAACTCCAGATCATTGTCCATTCCTCTGGGGTAGTCTGAATCAGTGTTATACGGTACGCAGGCTGATGCAGATCGAAACGCCGATTACGATCCGACGTTGCCCATTGTTCGATATACTTCTGTTGCCGATCTGGAGACTCTGTTCTAAAATCCAAAAAGTCCAATCCAATTCTACTTTTCGAAGGACACATTGTATGGGCTTGTCCAATTCATCCCAAACGTAACATGTCCGCAAGCAATCATTTTCAGCAATGACGTGGCTCCATGCTTCCTGGTAACGATTTACCTCCAGCCTGCCGTGATATTTCCAGCTAACCTGTACGAAGTATTGATCGGAAGATGGATGATCTAAATAATGGAATAGCAGACCTTCCTGCAACGGACTTAAATGCATCATTTTATTGAGACCATATTGCTTAGAATAGGTCTTTACGATCTGATCCAGCGAATGCTGCTCCAGTGACACCGATTGAAAATCACTTGGTGTAAACTCTTCGTAATTAGCTTGGCTGCAATGCTCGATGATAGAAAGCAAACGTGATATGAAAGTATTTATCAACTGAGTAATGGTCGTTTCTTCATAGTGGCGTTTGCTATATTTCATGAACAAATGCAGTTGTCCATGAACGATGGAACAGTTAAGTTCCAACAGGCTTGTTCCATGATTAAGCGGTGAGCTATGGTCCTGTGCTGCGTCACGTGTAAAACTTAACCACTGGTCTAGCCCGCTCGTAGTTGTCTGATCGAATTGACCCAAATAATTGAATAGAGCCTGAGGCTCGGAAGTTGTTAGCTCGGAACGGACTTCTTCGTTCGGATGGCAGTATCTCAAAGCACCGTATGACATGCCGCGATGAGGAATAGAACGTAACTGCTCTTTAACGGATTTGATCGTAACTCCCAAGGAGTGAGTGTCCGTAACCCGGATGCATACCGGAAACATCGAGGTGAACCAACCGATGGTTCTTGTCAGATCCATATCGGATACAGAGTGTTCACGTCCATGCCCCTCCAGCCGAAACACAACCGTCTCCTGTCCGGACCAAACGGAGAGCGCCAGCGACCAGGCCGTAAGCAGCAGGTCGTTGATCTCGGTATGATATGCCTGGGAGCAATGGTACAAGAGTAGCTGCGTATCGTTGGTAGTAAGCATTGTAACCAATTCCGAAGACTCACTGCTCATTTTATAATCCGCGTAATGGTCTACCGGCAGCACAAATGCTGCATTTTGGAGCTGCACTTTTTTCCAGTAATCTATATGACTTAAAGTAACTTCATTTTTGGCATAATTCATCATTACGGACTGCCACTTTTTGTACGGATTTGAAACAGGAGACAACTCGGTACCTTGATACAATTGATCCAATTCCTGAACCAATATTCTCCAGGACACGCCATCAATAACCAAATGATGAATCGTTATAAATAAGCGGACTTGACCGTCAGGGTGACCCTGGATTACGCCTGCATAAACCATCTGGCCTGTCGCGTAATTCAGTTGTCTGTTCCATGCATCACATATGCTTGAAATTTCAGATTCGGGATCAGCGATTTGCTGAATGGTATGACTGGCAAGTTGAATGGTGGTATCCGTTCGGTAGCGCTGCGAATATCCATGCTTGCCAGCTACGAGCTGCATCGAGAGCTCTGGATGAAGTCTGATCAATTGTTGGATGGCCGTTTCCAGCTTTACGGGATCACAATCACGGAGTAGAAACAGCTGGGATTGATTGAAATAATGCGGTTCTTTGAACTGCTGCTCGAAAAACCAGTGCTGGATCGGCGTCAGACCAAATTCGCCTGTCAAATCAACCATACTATCTTCCTTCTTCTCACGTTCTGTCCAAGTAACCACAGCAGCTAATTCCTTGATAGTTGGATGCTCTGCAACTTGTCTTGGGGTCAGCATCATACCGTGATCTCTGGCCATAGAGACGACCTGAATGGCCAGGATTGAATCTCCCCCGGCCGCGTAAAAATGATCGTTTACACCGATATCGCCTCTTTTTAAAATTTGTCGCCAAATGCAAAGCAGTCGCTTTTCGAAACTGCCCTCTCCTGCTTCCACAGCATTGTCAGCAGAGACAAATAATGTGGTCGGATCGGGAAGAGCTTGACGATCAACTTTCCCGTTTGTATTTACGGGGATTGAATCCAACTGACAAAAATAAGCAGGAACCATATAAGCAGGTAAAATAGAGCCTGCATACTGGGCCAATTCAGCCTCAGTCAGCCTTTTTAAGGCAGTATAGTAAGCCACCAGTTTATGGAAGGACTCATCCTTCCAGGCTCGAACGACACATTGACGGATGTCAGGGTGCTGGCGAAGCTGATGCTCTATTTCACCCAGTTCGATACGGTAGCCTCTGATTTTAATCTGTTCATCACTACGGCCGATAAATACCAGTTCACCATCTGGCGTCCATTTCACGACGTCTCCGGTTCGATATAACCGCTCTCGCTGTCCGATGATCATCTCTTTGTGAACGAAACGCTCCTGGGTCAGCTCCTCACGATTCAGGTATCCTCTGGCAAGCCCTACGCCACCCACCCATAATTCACCGGGAACACCGACCGGCACAGAATTACCAAATGGATTGAATACAAACAATCGTTTGTTATAGGTGGGTTTGCCAATCGTGATTTCTGCCTCTGGTTTGCATACCGAGGTGGAACATAAAATCGTCACTTCGGTCGGTCCGTAAGCGTTCACAAACAGTCGTCCTCTTCCCCAATAATTCACAATATCAGGCGTACAGGGTTCTCCCGCGGATACGATTGTATGCAGTTCAGGCAGTTCTCTTGGTTTCATGGTTCGCAGCACAGACGGCGTCAGCATGGCAATGTGGATATTTTTCTCTTCGAGTACATCTGAAATATCCGCATAAGGAGGCAGCTCCTCATTCGACAGCACAACAAGTGTCCCGCCTACTGTTAACGTTCCGATCCATTCGTAGACCGAAGCGTCGAAACTGATGGAAGCGAATTGCATAACTCTGGAGCCAGGGGTAATACGAAACTTTTCAACAAGGTAAGGGATTAACGTAACCAGTCCGGCGTGCTCAATAAGCGTCCCCTTCGGATTTCCAGTGGAGCCGGATGTGTAGATGACATAGGCCAGGTCGTTCTGTTTAACCTGAATATTCAAATTCTCGTCGGGATGATCATACTGCTGCACCAGGCATTCATCTACACAAATAAGCGAATGCGCTTTCATATTCATTTGATTCATAGATGGATTTAGCTTATTTACCAGTTGGCTGTGCGTGATAATCATTTTGGCCTGAGCATCTTCTAAAATAAATCGAACCCGTTCTCCAGGATATTGGGGATCGACCGGAAGATAAGCGGCCCCTGCCTTCATAACTCCTAGCATTGCCGGGATTACATCTGCGCTTCTGTCCATAAAGATGGCAATCAGCGTGCCGGGTTGTAAAGCGCCATCCTCTCCTGTGGAAACCGACTCTAGAATCACGCGGCCGATTTGATTAGCCCGCTGATTTAACTGCGAATAGGTCAGCTTCTGCCCTTCAAACTCCAATGCGATTGCATCGGGAGTTCTGGCAGCCTGCTCCTCAATCAATTGAACCACGGTTTTATCCAAAGGATATGCTTGTTCCGTATCATTCCATTGTTGTATCTGCTCGTATTCTTTCGTTGTCAGTATGGGGTGAAGGAGTACCGCTTTCTCCGGAAGATGGAGTGCATTAGCCAGCAGTATCTGAAAGTGGCCTGCGAGATTAGCGATCTGCTTTTTACCAAAATGCCTGCTATCATAGTGTATTGCGCACTCTAATCTTTCCGAACCATGACGGTAGCAGAGCGCAATCTCAGGCTGATTTATACCGCATAGAGAAGCCAATGCTTTTGTGCTCGAACTTGAATGCGAGAGATCACCACAAGTCTCTACGATGCCCACATTGAAAAAATCTCCATCTATTTCTGGTGGGGAATCCACTTTCATGTACTGCGAAAGATCCTCACTCCACTCACTGCTGCTATCTCGCTTATCCCATTTTGCCTTTATTCTTTGCATCAAGGAGAGAAGATGATCTTCCTTCTGAATATGGATAAAAAGCGGATAGTCCTGACGACGTTGTGTCCCCTCTCTGTCTGATAACATGGAATATAAAACAGGTACTGTATATTGATTGGCGTAATGGGATAAAAGCACAGACCATATGGCTGCGATAAAAGAAGGCATACCCAACTGATGCTGCTGTACAAACTCCATGATCGTTTTGACCTGTCTTGTTTCCAAACGAATATGGTAAAGGACTTGATCTTTGTCTTCAGTCTGTCCGGCATCCCCTCTGCGATGGGAAAATAAAGGCAAGTAAGGTTGGATCACTTATTGAACCTCCCCTTTCTGAGATGCTATACTGGCAGCCTGATAAAAAGCAGCCCTGACTTCCTCAACCCCAATCTCGTAACTGCACCGCATTGAAAAAATAAGACCGTCTGTGTAGGAGGAAGCGATGCAGTTGAACAGCGAATAGATCGGCAGCGGATTCGGTTGCTTTATGACAGTATCATCGTAAAATTGGCTACACTTCAACCCTTCCTTTGCGCTATTGGCCAAATAGTTAAACATGAATACATCTAGCTGCTCATACTGCTTCCCAAACTGTACAAGTGTTCTGGCGCGTTCCCACCTGTTTTTGTAGGCAGGTCCTGTAAGCAGGTTCATAAAATTAATCGTGTGGCGTTTTAATAAATCTAGCCTGCTTCTGACAGACAGCAGCATTTCATCCGGGTTCTGCTTCATATCCATCAGCATAGGCACAAAATCAATAAACTCACCGACCGTGTTATAATACGTCGCCTCATCGTACCTTCTTCCATCATATAAAAATAACAATGGCAACTGGTCCATACCTAAATAGATTTGCAAGCCCCTTGTAAAGACAGAGAGCGCAAATTCCAAGGATGGGTTTTCAGCCGGGATGCTCACGCTAAACAGATAGGCTTCTGTGCTCGTTCTTAGCTTCGGAGTTTGTAACAGGTCCTGCTTGCTTTGCTGGAACGCTTCCAGATGAAAGTCGGATATCAATGCCTGTTCAGTGATTCCGCTGGGTCCGCTTTGGATTTGTTCTACATAATCCATATAGGGCTTCACTTTATCCGTAGGAAGGGAGTGGTTTTGAAGCAGATTTCTATAGGAAGCAAGCACCTGTCGTTCTGCCACTTCAGAGGTCACCCGATCGCATATCGCATGATGGTAAAGCGTTATAACAACATGCTCGCGCAGATTTCGTTTTAGCACAAACATCTGAAACAAAGTACGCTCTCCCGTGTATCGGGTATTTGTCATGTAATCGTTTATCATTTCCATAAAGGGGCCATATGGATTGCAGTCCGTTACGTCGAGGATGGTGAGTGTTGGCAAATCGGCGTCGGGAAGTACGTATTCCCTCCAATACGTCCATTCATCTCTTTGCACAGGAATGCTTCTCAGTAATCCTTGACTTTGTACAAATTGAGCATAAGCCTGATTCAAGAAATCATAATTCACATACTCGTCCAGCCTAAATAGGCCAATACTCGGCGGTGTATGAAATGAAATTTGCATTTGTTGAATTCCACTTAGCGGATATTCTTGTGCCACTTGCCCCGTTTTAACCCACTGATCTCTTTTTAAATAATCGTCTTCCAGTTGCTCGCGTAACCTCGCCGCCTGATCCGTGTCCATAGTTTTCAAGCCCAGACGCTGGACAAACTCCTCTTCATCGATGACCTGGTATTGATTATCCATTTTTACTTTTTGATGCAGTGGTACAATATAATGCGGCTGCAGTTCTTTAGCGACTTTCCCGTTCATGATCCGCATGACAGGATTAACGTCGTCCACAGAGTTGAAGTAAAGTACTCGAGTATCTCTCACTTCGTGAAGAAAATCCCGCACTTGATACTTCACCAGCTCATACACACCATCTGTTTCTTGGTGCAGCCAGGAAATCAACTCTTGCTTGGTTTCTATGGTGCCCTGCTGCTTCAAGGCTCTTTCACTATCTTGAGCCGATTGAAGATAAGCAGCGAGCGCACGGATCGTCTTATAGTGGTAAATATCTGTCAAAGTGGTATGATATCCAGCCACCTCCATCCGTGACATTAACGTAAGCGCATGAATAGAATGTCCGCCAAGGTCGAAGAAGCTGTCTACAACACTGAACTGCTGAATCCCTAATACATCCTGCCAGATTTCCATCAGCCTGGCTTCCAGCCCTGACTCAGGGGATACGTATGCTGCTGCCACGGTATGTCCATTGTCTTCAAAGGACAACAGTATCTTGCGATCCAGCTTTCCATTCCGTGTCAGTGGCATCTGCTCTAATTGCATAAAAAAAGAGGGAATCATGTAATTCGGCAGCTTTGCAGAAAGCGTGTTTTTAATTTCATCTGTCGTCAGCCTTTGGCTTGCCCTAAAGTACGCTCCCAGCTGCTTCTGTCCGTTCCCAGCTTCACGCACGATAACAACGGCTGCTTGTATATCCTTTATTTTCAATAGCTGTGCCTCAATTTCCCCCTGGCTCAATTCGGTAGCCCCGTATTTTCACTTGATCGTCAATCCGGCCGATATATTCAATGTTTCCGTCCGCTTGCTCTTTTACCCAATCTCCGGTTCGGTACAACCTGCCCCCCGGTACCCCTGGAAACGGAATAAACCTTTCCTCTGTCAGCTCTGGACGGTTCAAATAACCTTTCACTAATCCATCGCCGGCGATGTACAGTTCACCTGCAACTCCTTGTGGCAAAGGATGCTGGTCATGATCCATGATGTAAACCGATGTATTGCTGATGGGTTTACCGATCGGTACGGTATTTGCAGCTTCATCCAAATGATCAATCCGGTAAAACGTTGCAAATACCGTACTCTCTGTCGGTCCGTAGACATGAATTAAATGGCCAGAGCCCAGACGGGCAAATGCTTTGCGCACATGGCTGACCGACACCTTTTCACCACCGAATAGCAAGGTTTCAAGTGTGGCAAAGCAATCCGGATCAATATCCACCAATGCATTAAAAAGTGCTGTCGTGATGAAGCATTTTGTAATCTGTTGTGTGCGCAGTACACTCGATAGCTCACGTGCATTCATGATTTGGGCTTGTGGGGTCAAAACGAGGGTGGCTCCGTTGAGCAGTGCCCCGAAAATGCCAAATGTAGAACCATCGAACGAAAAACTGGCCAATTGCAAGATTCGATCTTTTGCCGCGAATCGGATGTAATTTGTCTCTTTGACAACACGTGTAATATTGTAGTGCATCGTCAGGTTTCCCTTCGGTTCGCCCGTAGAGCCTGACGTATACATAATGCAGGCTAGTGCATCTGAGCCATGAATGGAGGTGAGATTCCCTGTTTCTTCCCTGTTATTTCGCTTGTCCGACAAATCCAGTACAGGAACGTTGAGCTCCACTTGTTGCTCAATTGGTAACCGGGTTAGCAGGAGCTTTGCGCCAGAATCTTTCAGCATATAGCGTATACGTTCCTTGGGGTATTCCGGGTCAATCGGCACATAGGCTCCCCCGGCTTTTAAAATTCCGAAAATACCGACGATCATTTCCAATGAGCATTCGGCCATAATCCCGACGGGGTCGCCTTTATTTACGCCTTTGTTCCGCAGAACCCGGGCAAGCTGATTAGCCTGTTTGTTTAGATCAGCATACGTCAAGTGCTTGTCTCCCAATACAACGGCCACTTGCTCCGGTGTGCGCTCAGCCTCCCCCTCAAACAACTGATGAATCGTTGTATCCCGCGGGTAATCCGCTAACGTACTGTTTAACATGCTCTGCCTCATCTCCTTCTCCCATTAACGTTCATACGATTTAAGGTTTGCTCTACAAGCATCTTTTTCGAAGCTACCTGATAGGGAATGCAGCGAAAAATTAGAAGATTTTGTATAAGCTTATACCAAAAAAAGAGTATGTATGGAACGTAGAAGTCGTTTATGGATAAACTATAATCACAACTTTACATTAAAATGGGAATTTAGCTGGAGATGAATAAATGACATCAGGTTACAGAATAGTATACTTTTCCCTTCATTTTACGCCTTTAGTTTCACAGCATAGCGATATTGCATTCCCGACATTTCCGGCATTTCCAGAAATTCAAGTCTGTCATGAGCAATTAAATATTGAATCCGATACTCTAAAAAGGTGTCGCTTCTCAGCTGTGGCCATTGTGTTAAAGCCTCACCTATTATTTTTCCCGCGTGTACATATTGCCGATTATCCTCTACCCTCAGTTGACCGATCAAATCCAGTAAAGCCTGATCAAAGTAATCTTCTGGCACATGATCGATATGGTCATTTTCCCATAATCTCAGCACACTTTCCTGTTCACTAAGCTCCAGCCAATCTTGTTCATGTCGCTGTCGATCTTCCATGCTTAAAGCATGAATTTTATCTTTATTTTGCGTTATGAACCGTGCAATTTCTTTCGAATACACCACGTTCATGGATAGAGGAAACTTACTTTCCATGAATAGAGGATCACTCGGTTCCCGTTCCATGGAATCTGTTACATTTACGACCCCGATAGGAGCAGTTCTGTTCCGCAAAAGGTATAATGCAAAACGTAATCCGATCTGCTCGTGAGCATTAGAGCCGCACCAGATCGTGATCGACTTATCATCAGAAATTGCAGTAAGAGTAGCCGTCATCTGTTCAATGCGGTGCTCCCAATTTGCGTAATGGAAAAATTCATAATCCACGATCCGTTCAGCCAACCAGTTGTGACGGTTCTCTTGTCCTTCTGGTGTTTCCAGCTTCCACAACGGCCCTATGGAAAATAGGTCATTAAAAGACAGTACTTCACTCTCATAACGCAATCCTGCTCCCGAAAGGCCTACCTTCATCGAGCCAGCAGCGGACTGAGAGAACAGCAGGTGTACATTGTTAGATGACAAGTCAACTGCCTCCTTTCACTGTGTTCAATAATATCTTGTCTTTCGACCAGAAATATCTTTAGAATAGGCGTATAGCTATCACATCTTGCTCCACAATAACAATACCACAGGATGGTTACTCGACTGGAGGAAAAGAAATGACATCGGAGTGGCAGAGAATACAGACCAAACTGCCGGAATGGGTGGAACAAAGCCGTCATCAGTATATCCATGGCAAGGTGGCAGCGTATATTCCCGAATTGTCCAAAGCCCCTGCCGACGCGCTGGGTGTTGTTGTGATGAACGGAACCGGCGAGACCGTGGTAGCCGGAGATACCGAAATAAGCTTTACGATGCAAAGCATCTCGAAGGTATTCACGCTTATTTTGGCCTTGATGGATAATGGTGAGGATGTTGTCTTCTCCAAGGTCGGTATGGAGCCTACCGGAGACCGTTTTAATTCCATGCTGAAGCTGGAGCTGGTCGAGCCGGGCATCCCGTTTAACCCGCTTATTAATGCCGGAGCCATCGCCGTGTCCTCTTTGATTCGCGGAAACAGTCCTGAAGAGAAGTTTGCCCGTGTCCTGCAATTTTTCCGTCTGCTTACCCGTAATGACAAGCTGGAATATGACCAGGATGTCTACGATTCGGAATCTGCTACAGGCCATTTGAACCGTTCCCTTGCCTATTTCTTGATGGAAAAGGGAATTCTGCGCGGACATGTTGAGGATGTGCTGGAGGTTTACTTCAGGCATTGCGCTGTAAAATTGAACTGTACGGATTTGGCGCGTATGGGGCTCGTATTAGCCTATAATGGACGTGATCCGGTCACGGGTGTACCACTGATTCCCCGCCGCTATGTACAGATCGCCAAAACCTTTATGACCACATGCGGCATGTATGACGCATCCGGAGAATTTGCCATTCAGGTCGGGCTGCCCGCCAAGAGTGGCGTGTCTGGCAGCATTATGACGATGGTGCCCGGACGATATGGCATTGGACTGGTCGGGCCTTCTCTGAACCGTATGGGCAACAGTACAGCGGGTGTACACTTGCTGGAGACCATGTCGCGGGATTTGGATTGGAGCTTGTTTTAGTTAACGAATAAAAGGGTACTCCCAGCCTATGTGGCTTACGGGAATACCCTCTTCCTTTACTTTCCTGATATGTTAAACGGTTTGGCCGTCGGTAACCAGTTTGATATGAATGCGGAACGGATCAGCTACGTATTTGGCACCATCGCGTTCCTCCACTCCATATCCTGCCGCAGTCAAACGGACGACAACGGCCTCCAGTTCCTTTTGATTCGGCACAATCAGTTCAAAATAATCCAGGCCTGCAGCATGCTCGGGAGCTGGGAGCGCCCCTTCCCCTGCCCATATATTCAAGCCCATGTGGTGATGGTAACCACCTGCGGATACGAACAAAGCAGACGAGCCATAGCGACATGTAATATCAAAACCGAGCACATCGCAATAAAATTGCTGCGCCTTGAGCAAATTAGACACATGGAAGTGAACATGCCCAATTACCGTTCCTTCGGGCAACCCTTGCCAAGGTAGGTTCTCGGAAATAGCGACCAAGCCTTCTGCATCCACAGGATCTGTTCCCATAATGTAATATCCGTTAGCATCTTTCTTCCACTGATCACGAAGACGATCCGCATAGATCTCTATCCCGTTATTATCCGGATCATGGATATACAGAGCTTCACTTACATCATGGTCCCCCTGTCCGATTTCAATCTCATGAGCAAGCAGATTACGCAGTGACAGGCCCAGAGCCACTCGGTTCGGTACAAGAATAGCAAAGTGATACAATCCGGCTGCGGATTGGCGTGGAAGAATAACTGCATTTTCAATAAACTTAAGGGTTAGCAGCGGTTGCTTTCCATCGACTGTCAATTCAGCGGTATCCGCCGTTTGACGCAGCAGTTGAAAACCAACGACCTCGGTATAAAATTGAATAGAGCGCTCCAAATTACTAACCTTTAATGAAACCTGCCCGATTCTGGTGTTGTCATGAATATGTGCTGTCATGAGATTTCCCTCTTTCTACATGGATTGGAGGACTACGCTAATTATAAATTACTCTTCAATTGAAGTACGACGTCTAAACAAAGAATCCAGAGACAAACGAGTCGTCGGCGCAAATACCAAATGCAATGCTACCAGAATAAAGGCAATATCCAGCTCATACCCTGCTCCCTGACCATTACCCATCAAACCACCGGACAATTTTGCTGTGAAAATCGCTCCGATTAATACAATAACAAAAAGTCCAGAGACATAACGGGTAAGCAATCCAAGAATTAAAGCAATTCCTCCGACTAACTCAATTACTGCAACGGCATAACCTAAAAATCCCGGAACACCAATACTGGAAAACCAGCCAGCTACATTACCCAGCCCCATTTGAAATTTAGCAATTCCGTGCGCCAAAAACAAGATACCCAACGCCACCCGCATAATTGTTGAAATGTTTCTGCTTGCTGAACTCATATTTATCTCTCCATTCTGAATATTTTTTTGCACTCGTATGAGCACATAATAATAATTATTTTATATTACTAATAATTTGGTTAAAAAAATAAAATGATCTTGCTCTAAGTTGTAACTTATATAAGTACGAGTCAAACTCAAATTATTAGTAATAGGAATAATTATTTTGTAATGTGAATTTATCATAAGAAACTATAGTCTGTCAACAAAATATTTGGTATAATAAATAATAAATTAGTATACATTATATTTCCTTGAAGGAGGAACACTCCATGGGTATAGGATGCAACATACGCGCCGCGCGTAAACGTAAAAATTTATCCATCCAGCAAATATGCGAACGAACCGGATTATCTCAAGGCTTTATGAGTCAAGTGGAAAACAATAAAACCTCCCCTTCCATTGCTACACTGGACAGCATCGCTAATGCACTTAAGGTGCCCCTCGCTTTTCTGCTGCTCAAAGAAGAGGAACGAATGCAAGTGATTCGAAAGGACGAGCGCCGCAAAACGGTTTATGGCAAAAATAAGCTTCAGGTGGACCATTTGGGGGGCCAAGGTAACGTCAAAATGATGCTGGTGGACATGCCGCCAGGCTCATCCACGGAAGAAGAGCATGCTCATGCGGGCGATGAGATTCATTTTGTTATGGAAGGCACAGTATATGTGGAGCAAGGCGAGGATTCGGCTACCCTCGAAGCAGGAGATTCCTTTAGCTGGAGAGCAGCCATTCCGCATTATGCCAAAAACATTGGAGAAAACAATGCACGTATTCTGATCTCCGTATTTCTCGAAGCAGAGAATGACGCTTAATAGAATCAAAAAAAGCGCGTACCGGGAAGTCATTTTTCACTTCCGCGGTACGCGCTTTTTATATTCCAACTCTATCTTTTCTTGGCTGCGTCAATGTCTCCAGGATTCATACCTTCCCAAATGTTAGGGATACTTATGTTCTCTGGATGCTCAAATACGAGGAATGCTGTCGGTAAATACCGCTCCCCGTATTCAGAAGAAGGTTTATTTACAATGGCACGATCCTTGACGAGCACGGTCGATGATCCACCATCCAGATTAGCACCGATAACCGCTCCGTGTTTAAGTAAAATGTTTTGCATATCATACAAATTGGCACCGATGCTGTAACCCGGCTGACGACCGTCGATGGTCACAAAAATAATCGCGCCGTCTGCTCTTTGCCCCATTGCCGTACGGGGAGCAATTCCCCATCCTTCGCTTGCATTGCGAATAAGACCTTTACCATTCACGATCAAGCGTGGCTGGAAGGTAACCGCTTCTTGCACGTTCATTTTGGATAACTCGGACAGTGAATAATGCCCGGCCACCATTTTCCCCTGCTTATCAATCCCTACGATTTGGGCAGAAGCGTTTTTCCCCATATCATTGTAGTATAGCTGACCCTGTGAAATAACAACGCCGATCGGCTTAAATCCATTCCCATTCCAGTTGGGATCGGCAAAGCCGCCGCCATTTACGCCTGCAACAGCTCCCAGACGCTCTACCATACTGGATACTCTTTCTCCTTTGCCTACCTTGGCAGGAATACCGAGTCTGATTTTAGTTGGGTCATGCACCGTCATCACATAGCCGTGATAATTACGACCGGATACCTCTTCTACCTCAACCAGCGGCGTTTGCTGCACCTTGGTCGGTGTCAGATCAGGCAGCTTGATCGTATGTCTGTCCTTCTCCTCGCCCATCTGCTCGAAACGGGCCGAATATTCGGCCACTCGCTTCTGCGCCTCCGCCTCACCAATAAAATATTTTGCCCAGTGACGATGTTGTGTTGTGATCAGCGTATCCGCCGCCAAGTAGCGCAAGTCCTTGCCAGATGGCGTTAAAAACAGCCACGCACCGCCCCCGACTCCTGCTAGCAGTAGTACAATAAAAAGCCGCGCCATAAAGCGACCGAATTTTCCTTTTCGTTTCTTTTTTTGTTATTCTGCCTGCGGGCTGTTGCACGCTGTGGCAAGACTTCCGGTTTCATTCGTCATCTCTCCTGTATGCTGACTTCTGTCTTGAATATAACCCCGTTCTCTATGAGGCTGATAGGGTTTGTTGTTCAGGACAGCCATGCTGCTGATTCTGATCCTCAGAGGGTAACATATCGGCAGCGACATCTAACGACAATATCATAAACTAATTTTGTAGAATGATAGTGTCAATTTTTTAACAGATTCATCATACCGAAAAAGAACACAATAAAACAGCCCTCAACATTAATGTGAAGGACTGCTTGGAAAATTACGTTAAATTTCACGCTTGCTCGGAACCCGTTTAGTTGCCGTTGCAATCCCTTTTACGGTGCGGCCTCCGGTTCAAGCAGCATGAACAGTTCTTTCATTTGCTGGCGCTTGAGCTTCGGACTAAGCACATACAAGGTATCCCCCGGCTTAATCACCGTCGTGCCTCTCGGAGCTATAATCTGCTCCTCTCGAATAATAGCGGTGAACAAAATGTCATCGGGAAGCTGCATATCCTGAATCGCTTTGTCCACAATAGACATCCCCTCCTGCACCTGAATGTGATTGATCTCCGAGGTGGTTTTCCCTAGAGATACCAATTCCAAAAGCGAGGGTGATGACGTTTCGTTAGGGTCCATTAAGCCGAGTTTCACCGCCAGCCACGAAATGGTCGTACCTTGTATAATGGCCGAGGTAAGCACGACGAAGAATACGACATTGAAAAACAGCGGCCCCACATCCATTTCATCCAGCAGTGGATAGGTAGCCAGTACAATCGGTACCGCTCCCCTTAATCCTGCCCAGGATAACAGTGTCTTTTCGCGTATAGAGTACCTGGAAAAAAGCAGGCTCAGGAACACGCCAATCGGACGGGCTACGAGCATCAGGATGAAGGAAAGCGCCAAGCTTTGCCACACAATGCCGAGCAGCTGATCGGGAAAAACCAACAGTCCGAGCAGGACGAACATCATGATCTGCACCATCCAGGCGAAGCCGTTGTTAAAATGAATAATAGACCGCTTGTAGGTCAGGTCCGAATTACCCAGCACGATGGCCATGACATATACCGCCAGCAAGCCGCTTGCCTCCAGTAAGGATGCGGCCGCATACGTTAAGACCGCAAATGCCAGCGCCATCACAGGATACAGACCGGATGAATCAAAATTCATTTTATTAATGGCAAATACAGCTATGCGTCCGAGCACAAAACCAACGACCAGACCAAAACCCATTTCCCATAAAAAAAGCAAAATATGTACCCAAATGGATTGCTCAGGATGATGTATCAGCTCAATCAACGTTACTGTGAGAAAAACGGCCATCGGATCATTACTTCCAGATTCCGCTTCCAGCGTGGACGTAATTCGTTTCTTGATATTTTTACCACCTAAAACGGAAAACACTGCTGCCGCATCCGTCGATCCTACAATAGCTCCGAACAGCATGGATTCCATCCAACTCACGCCTAAAATAAACTTGGCGCAAACGCCAATGACCACAGTTGTAATAATGACGCCAAGCGTCGATAGTGACATCGCAGGCCGAATGACAGGCTTAACATCTGCAAATTTCGTTTGCATCCCGCCTTCAAACAAAATAACGATGAGCGCGAGAATGCCCACCAACTGCGTAATAAACGCATTATCAAAATAAATAAACTGACTGAGCACCATGCCGACGGCAATAAACAATACGAGCGCAGGCATGCCGAAACGACTGGAAAATTTGGTAGTCAGTACGCCAACCAGTAGCAAGCCAGACAGCAAAAGCACAATAAAATTAATAACAGTTGTCTGTTCCATACGACGGCTTCTCCTATCTTGAAAATAGATGTTCATTTTTTCGCCTTTTATCTATATACCCTCAAATCACACAGAATACTAATCTTAGGTAAAAAAAATATATATAATCAAAAAAACCAGCTCATGAACTGTGCTAATCGGCACTCCATGAGCTGGTTTTTTGATTATATAGCTTGGGCTGCGAAAGCTCCGCGCTTTATGCTTTGGGCTGAATCATATTCGCCGGTACGACATATTGGTCGAACTGCTCTTCAGTCAGCAGTCCGCTACGGAGAGCCGCTTCTTTAAGAGACAGCCCTTCGGCATGCGCGAGTTTGGCGATTTTAGCCGCATTTTCATATCCGATATACGGATTTAATGCTGTCACCAGCATCAGCGAATTGTTCAAATTATGCTCAATTTTAGTGAGATCCGGCTCAATGCCGACCGCACAGTTGTCATTAAAGGCTACAATTGAATCCGCTAGCAGATTCACGGATTGCAGGAAATTATAAATAATGACCGGCTTGAACACGTTCAGCTCAAAATTGCCCTGGCTCGCAGCAAAGCCGATAGCTGCATCATTACCCATGACCTGCGTAACGACCATTGTAAGTGCCTCGCTCTGGGTCGGGTTGACCTTACCCGGCATGATCGAGCTGCCCGGCTCGTTAGCAGGAATCGTGATTTCACCCAAGCCGCTACGCGGGCCACTTGCCAGCCAGCGAACATCATTGGCGATTTTCATCAAATCAGCAGCAAGCGCTTTAACGGCTCCGTGTACGGCAACCACTTCATCATGACTCGTCAGCGCATGGAATTTGTTTGGTGCGGACGTGAACGTTTTATCAGTGAAGCTGGAAATTTCCGCAGAGGTTCGGTCACCGAACTCCGGATGAGCGTTAATACCCGTACCCACGGCTGTACCGCCAATCGCAAGCTCCTTCATATATTGCACCGTGTCGATGATGATTCGCTTGCTTTTTTCCAGCATGGCATACCAGCCGCTGATTTCCTGACCCAGTGTAAGCGGCGTGGCATCCTGTAAGTGGGTACGTCCAATTTTAATAATATCCTTAAATTGCTCTGACTTCTGCTGGAAGGTTTCTTTCAGCTTATCAATAGCAGGCAGCAAGTGATCCTCCACTGCAATGACACCCGCTACATGAAGCGCCGTCGGAAATGTATCATTCGAGCTTTGCGACATGTTCACATCGTCATTGGGATGCAGCTTTGCATCCTGTCCCTGCTCTTGCAGCCATTGACTTCCGAGATGAGCAATCACTTCGTTCACATTCATATTGGATTGCGTACCGCTTCCTGTCTGCCATACGACCAATGGGAAATGGTCATCGACCCGTCCAGCAAGAATTTCGTCCGCCGCATAAATAATGGCGTCCTGCTTCTCCTGTGACAGCTTGCCCAACTTATAATTGCTGATCGCTGCACTCTTCTTGAGCACGGCGAAAGCCTGAATAACCTCTAATGGCATTTTCTCCGAGCCAATAGGGAAATTTTCCTTGCTGCGCTGTGTTTGCGCTCCCCACAGACGATCTGCCGGTACTTTGATTTCACCCAACGTATCTTTTTCGATGCGGTAGTTCAATTCATTTCCTCCTCTTGGCCTATGTAATTCAGACAAAATATGGTGACTTCCTTGCCTATTATACATTAAATTTCAAAGGTTATCATATATATTGCAAGCGCTTTTTTACGATTAGGCCGCAGGAGGAATGTATCGTCAGCTACAAACCGGGGAGGTCGGTTCAGCTAATGGTGATATTGCCTTTAGTGCGAACTTCTTTTCTGCCGAGTAGTTTATTCAGCGCGTCGATGTAAGCTTTGGCGCTGGCTTCCAAAATATCTGTACTCGCGCCTCTTCCGCGGGCGGTGTACTCTCCTTGTCTCAGAACAGCATGCACTTCACCCAGTGCATCCTTACCGTACGTTACAGATTGGATCGAATAATCCTCCAATTCCACTTCTTCACTACTGGCCTTGTCTATAGCATGAAAAATTGCATCGATGGAGCCGTTTCCCATCGCCACTTCATCAATAGCTGTTCCACCCTGTTTAATCAGTCGAATAGACGCTACCGGAACCGACTGATTGCCATAGGATACCTGGATGGAATCCAGCGTGTAAATTTGAGGCAAGGCACTGCGACTCTCATCCATCAGGACGAGCAGATCTTCATCCAGCACCTGTTTTTTCTTGTCCGTCAAGGCTTTGAATTTTCGGAACGCCTCCTGAAGCTGCTCCTCTGTCAAAGCATCAAACCCCATGTCCGCCAGCTTTTCCTTGAACGCATGCCGACCCGAATGCTTGCCAAGTACAAGCTTACTTGTCTTCAAGCCGATGCGCTCGGGGAGCACGATCTCATACGTTGTACGCTCCTTTAGCATCCCGTCCTGGTGTATACCGGACTCGTGGGCAAAAGCATTGGCTCCAACTATAGCCTTGTTCCCCGGTACTGGCATCCCTGTGCGTTTGCTCACCAAGCGACTGGTGGCATACAATTCCTCCAGAACCAGACTGGTTTGCGCATCATAAAGCTCGGTTCTGGTATCAAGAGCCAACGCGACCTCCTCCACTGGTGTATTTCCGGCACGTTCCCCGATGCCATTGATTGTGCCTTCAAATTGGTCTACACCATTACGGATGGCCGCGAGTGTGTTAGCTGTTGCCATGCCGAGATCATCATGACAGTGGGTGCTGAGCTGTATTTTTTCGATGCCGGGCACTTGGGCTTTTACGATTCTGAACATTTCACCGAACTGATCCGGCGAAGCATAACCCACTGTGTCCGGCAGATTGACGACTGTTGCTCCAGCGCGGATCGCCATATCCACGACCTCGCAAATAAAGTCCAGCTCGGTACGGCTGGCATCCTCTGCCGAAAATTCTACCTTGTCAAAATACTTGCGCCCATAACGAATAGCTGCGGCTGCGGTCTCCAGTACCTTCGTCTTGTCCATTCGCAGCTTGTGCTGGCGGTGAATGGGTGAGGTAGCCAGAAAAAGATGAAGACAAGCGTCCTCCGCTCCCCTCAGCGCATCTCTAACCGCATCTATATCCTGCTCTTTCGACCGAGCAAAACCAACCAAGGTTGAATTAGTAACCTGTTTGGCAATCTCCTGCATGCTGAATATCTCACCTGGCGAGGTAGCCGGAAAACCAGTTTCAATCCGATCTACGCCCAATTTTTGCAGTTGAAGGGCAATTTCCACCTTTTCTGTGCTGGTCAGGCTTACTCCTGGTGCTTGTTCTCCATCTCTTAACGTTGTGTCCAACACCCATATTTTGCGCATACAGAACCCACCTTTGGTTTTATTTTAGGAGATGCTCGATATAAAAGATTTACGAATCATTTTATTCATATGATCATCTGATGTTTGAGATTAAAAAAAATTATGAATTTCCCATGTGCTTTTGCAGCTCCAGCTTGGTGCCATCCAAATGCTGAATACTGTACAGCTCGGCAGCTTTGGCATCCTGATCCCGGATCGCTTCATATATTTTCTCATGCTGAAGTGTAAAAGGATTTTGCATCGCCGGGTCGGTTACGAGATTTTTCAGCGCCTTCCGAATCGCCTCTACAAAGCTGCGATACACATCTGTAAGCACTTTATTACGTGTAGCCCCTGCAACAGCCAAGTGAAAAGTGATATCCGCATCCAGATACCTGTTCAAATCTCCAGCGGCCAATGTCACGGCACGACGGTCCAGTGCCTCGCGCATCAAGCGTAAATCTTCATCCTTACGTCGTAAAGCAGCCAGTCTGGCAATTTCCAGCTCCAACACACTCCGCACCTCATAGACTTCAATTATTTCAGCGCGACTCAGTCGGTAATCCAGAGGCTCCTGGGAAGTCGTCGGTTGGCAGACAAAGGTTCCGTGTCCTTGTTTTTTCTCTAATAGACCGGCATGTACGAGAACGCTGACCGCTTCACGCACCGTGGAACGCCCTACTCCAAAAAGCTTCATCAGCTCAGGCTCTGTCGGAATTTTTGTACCCACATCCCATTCATTAGTAGCTATTTTTCGTTGCAGCTGTTCAGCCACTTCATCGGCGATTTGCTTGCGTTTGACGGCTTGAAAAGGCACCATTTCCTGATTCATCTGATCATCTCCTGTTTCGTATCATACTATAGCGGCTTGCCATCCTGCAACCTGTTTTTCATATGTTCCCTTCCTCACCTCATTAGGCTTCTGCCTGTAATACTTGTCTTCTCCACCTCTCCTATCAACAAAATAAAGCCCGCACCGTTGGACACGATACAGGCTTATTCCGATAAAATATAGACTAAGACTAGGATTTCGATTGTGCAGGTATGACACAATATAAACGGCTGGTTGCTTCAAAAATATGGCCTGGAGCAAGTGCAATCAACCCGATCTCCTCTGCAGGCAAGTCCGGACGATTCGGTGCATTGATCATGTTCATTTGCGGCTCAGGACAGATGAATTCCTTGTTCGCTTTGTTATTCCAGATCATCCAATGCTTATAGGCCGTGCCTACATCGTATACGAGAGTAGCGCCTGTCTTACTGTGTGTCAGTTCCATATAGTTGCGTCCATTTTGCGGAGCTGCCGTGTAATGATTATCCATGGAGGCAAAATAAGGACTTACTCCCGTTGTCTTCAGCAGTTCCTCTTCCGGCGACAATGGCTGGAACTGTCCTGTGGCTAACAACCGCTCTGTCAGCTCCCTACGCTCACCGATAGTAACCTTAATTTTGTAGTCTTCCGGCGAACTATCCGGTACGAACGGAACCCGAATAGCCGTGTGAAAGGCAAACAGGTTTGGAATCGGCTGATCACCCTCGTTGTGGATCACATAACGCTGATGCAGTCCAAATTCGTCCAGGCTGTACGTCAGCTTGATGGTAAAGGTGAACGGCAAATAGCGGAACATGGGATGTCCTTCCCTCACATGCTGATTCATTACTACATAGCTGCCCTGTTCTCCAGATCCGTAGTCCTCAACCTCCCACCGGACGGTGTGTAAAAAACCGTGCAAATGGTTGTGGGTGGCCGTTTCATTGATGGGCAGTTCATATGTAACTCCATTCCACAGGAATTTGCCATCCTCATACCGATTCGGAGGATACAGGAAAGGAATCCCATAGACTGACGGACTTTGTTTAAAAGCCTCTATGCTGTCAGCTTCCGGCTCACGAAGAAAAGAATATCCCGTCTCATTGTCACGAAAAGAAATCAGATTTGCGCCGTTTCCCGGCAGGGCTACCGCTTCATAACGCCCGAATTTAAGGCGAATCGCTGGTATTCCATAATAAAGGTCACCAATTGCAGCATGCTGATGTGTCATCAAAAATCCTCCTTGATGAATGACGATGATAAATGAAAGCGTTTAGCTTTTGGCTTGACTATACCATGCTGAGCAAAAAAATTCCATGCCAACACAAAAAAACGATACCCCGTAAGGCATCGTCCTTTCCAGATCGCTACACATAGCGCCCCTGATTGGGTACTGCCGTGTGCTCAAAATCCTCCACAAGTCGTTCCAACTGGCTCGTCAGCTCATTTCCCTGCATGTAGTGACCGTGTCCCGTAACGGCGATCTCCGGCTTTAAACCGGACAGCAGTTCTACTGACCGCTGCGCAGCCTGCCAATCTGTCGTAAAATATGCAGGCGGACCGTGTATTTCTTTTTCCTGTAAAATAACCGCCAGCGCCGATTCCTGTTTTACGGTAATAAAAGCATCTCCGGCTACCAGCAGCCGTCTGCGTTCATGAAAAAGCGATATGTGACCCGGCGTATGTCCAGGGGTATGCAGCCACTTCCAGCCGGGCGCACCGGGCACACTGCCATCCTCTGGCAGACGGGTGATGCGATCATCCAGATCAATGGCATCATTGGGATATAGAAAGGAAACGCTCGACAGCAGACCTCCCACACTGGGATCAGGTTGTTGGTAATCCTTCATCCCTGTCAAGTAAGGAAGCTCCAGCGGGTGCGCATACACAGGGGTACCCCAATGCTGAACCAGCTCAATGACCGATCCCACATGATCAAAATGCCCATGAGTGAGCACAATAGCAACGGGAGGGCCAGCGAACCGTTCCTCAGCCAAGCGAATAATCGAGTCTGTAAACCCCGCCATCCCCGTATCCACCAGTACCCAGGATCGACTTCCCGGCTCCCCTATAAAACACACATTTACAAACAGCGTCCGTAAGCTCAGAAGATCGGGAGCAGCCTCTTCATTTGCCGTCATTCCTTCGGTGAACAGATGATTTGCCAAACTGTCATCCTCCCCATTCACATGGAATTTGCTGTCATTATCGACCTATAGGCTTCCCCCATGTCGGCAGATTATGCATTATGCGGACACTGCTAAATATAATCCGCTTGTCACGAAAATAGACCATGTTTACATTACTCGGGTAATTTACTCCATGCCGCATCAAGCAAATAATCAAACAAATCATCATTCTCTTCAATCCAGGCATCCATACGCAGCATCTCTTCCTCTACGCGTGGCTCGCCTGCAAAATGAAGACTGTAATCCCACTCCTTGCCCCTTTTGCTATGGAACGTAATTTCGTATACAGAAGTCTGTCCATCTACTCCAAACACGACCTGACCCAAGTATGCACCATTCTCATCTCTAGTCATTTGTGCCTGTTGAATATGTACTTCCTTTACATCCTGAGATGCATTTTGATCAGTCATTTATCTATCCGCCCTTTCATTTTCGCCAAAATGTACCAAAACTAATTTGTGAACCTCTTCGTTACATTGTACAATATATAAGCCGTGTGTGGAATTTGCAAGAAAACTGCGCAGGCAACCCCAAGCCCTGTAAAGGGCCTTTTCGTGAAATGGAGGAAAGTTACATGTCAGATTTTCAACAAAAATTGCAAAAATATGCCGATTTAGCCGTTCGGGTGGGGGCTAATGTCCAGCCCGGGCAAACACTCATCATTCATGCTCCCATCCTGTCCGCTGAACTTGTGCGGCTAATTGTCAAATCCGCGTATACCGTCGGAGCCAAGCTGGTTAAGGTAAAATGGAGCGACGAAACCATTACTCGCCTACAGTATGAACTGGCTCCTGATGAGACTTTTAATATTCCTCCCAAATGGTATGCGGCCGAAATGACCGAAGAGGTCGAGAACGGCGCAGCAGTACTGCATATCTTAGCAGAAAATCCGGATTTGCTTCAAGGTATCCCGTCCAGCCGCATTACTGCGGCTCAGCGTGTGCGTTCACATGAATTACTCCAATACCGTGAACTTCAAATGGCCGACAAATTCAGTTGGGCTCTGATTGCTTACCCTTCTGAAGAGTGGGCTGCCAAAGTATTCCCGAATCTGCCAGCTTCTGAACAAATGGATAAGCTGTGGGAGGCCATTTTCAACACCGTACGTGTGGATCTCGACAACCCGGTAGAAGCATGGAAAGAGCATTTGAAGACACTCTCCAGCAAATCAGACATTTTGAATGGCAAACGTTATAAAAAGCTGCATTATCTGGCTCCAGGCACCGATCTGACCATCGAATTGGCAAAAGAACACCTGTGGGTTGCAGCCGAAAGCGTCAATCAGCAGGGACATTCCTTCGTAGCCAATATGCCTACCGAGGAAGTGTTTACTGCCCCGCTCAAAACCGGAGTGAACGGCAAAGTAAGCAGCACCAAGCCGCTCAGCTACAGCGGAAATATTATCGACAACTTTACATTGACCTTTGAAAACGGGCGCATTGTAGATGTGCAGGCTGAAACAGGCTTGGAGACTCTTCAGCATCTCGTTGAAATGGATGAAGGCTCCCACTACTTGGGTGAAGTGGCTCTTGTGCCTCACCAGTCCCCCATTTCGGATAAGAACATTTTGTTCTATAATACGTTGTTTGATGAAAATGCCTCCAACCATTTGGCGATTGGCAATGCCTATGCATTTAACCTCAAAGGCGGCAAGGACATGACTCAGGAGCAGTTGGCTGCCAACGGCCTGAATTCCAGTCTGACGCACGTCGATTTTATGATCGGCTCAGGTGAAATGGACATTAACGGCGTCACCGAGGACGGTACTGAGGAGCCCATCTTCCGCAAAGGAAATTGGGCGATCTAAATGACAAAAAAGGCTCTCGCCGCTTTCATGCGGAGGAGCCTTTTTTCTTCATTCACGGGTTATGTCACAGATATTTTACAAATTACGAAGCCACTGATTTACTGTAATTCCAAAAATAATTTGTACCACGCTGATGATTAAAAAGACAATAAGGCAGCTTACGATTCTTCTATTCGTGGATTGGTGCATGGATAATGAAGATTTTACATAAAACATGCTGCCCAATATCCCAAAACACAAACCAAAGATACCTGCAAACAGCCAGCCTATGACCAAGCTCACCACTACAAAAGCCCAACTCCAGCCGGGAACTTTAGCCACAGGCACGTAAGGCTGATTGGAACCCAGATATACGCCATCCACGGCCAGATCCGCTTTGTTGCCAATGACGACAACATTTACAGCTTTATTCGTCAATCTGATGGGGAAATCGACCAAATTCAAAAAAGCATTCTGGCTTTTAACCTTCTGTACGCTTCCATTCACAATAATTTTCCCGCCGCCGAGGCTACGCTTGTACTCAATTTCATACTGAGTCCCATTATCTTCTACATTCCATTTTGCCATTGCTCTACTCCTCTCAAGTTTTAGGCTAGCCGTAGATATACTTTCGACATTTCCTAATTCAGCATTTTGCATCATTCGATTCCCAACGCTTGAAAGTACAATAATAGACGAACTAAACCGTTTCGATCTATTGCTGATTTGAAATCGCTCTTGGGATTGTTGCAAAATGCTCATTTATGTACTGTAAAAATCATAACATAGGCTGCAAGTTAAATAATGGAAAAAGGCCGCTTATTAGCGACCTCTTCGTGTATTTCATATTGTATTGGTGTTAATTCTTATGCCCAATTTTAGCTTTGTAAGCAAGGGAATACTGGTCAGCTGCCAAAATCGCATCCAGCACATCGTCCGCCGTTACTGCAAATGGCAGGTTGTGAGCGGTTTCTCCTTCTTTCGTCGCTGCCTGAGCTACCCGGTACAAATCCTCGCGGGAGGCTTCCTGGAGCTTTACGTCCTCCAGTGTGACGGGCAGATCCAGCTTCAGATAAAAATCGATATACCGTTCCACCTCAGCCAAAGATCTTTTTTCCAACGCAAGCTGTACCAAGGTACCAAAAGCGACCTTCTGACCATGCGTCAGATGATGAATATCCCCTTCCAGCACGGTAAAACCGTTGTGTATCGCATGTGCGCCTGCCAAGCCACCACTTTCGAATCCCAGGCCACTCAGCAGCGTATTAGCTTCCACCACTGCTTCAAGCGCAGGTGTAACCACTTTGCGCTTCACGGATTCATAAGCTTGCAGTCCGTAATCGAATAGAACCTCTTCGCACTTGGCCGCAATCGCTTCGGCTGCCAAGGTTGGCAAGCCACCAGCCATCGTTGTAGCCCGAGCCTCGATAACCGCACGAGCTTCAATCCATGTTGCCATCGCATCCGCAATGCCAGAAGAGAGGAACAATGGCGGTGCTTGGGAAATAACCTTCGTGTCGACCAGGATCAAGCTTGGATTTTTACTGAAAAAAGAATACGTATCAAATGCACCCTCATCCGTGTACAAGACAGATAGCGCACTGGTCGGAGCATCCGTAGAGGCTGTCGTTGGAATAATCACAACCGAGGAACCTAGCACCTCATTAACCGCCTTGGCGGTATCCAGCGTCTTGCCGCCGCCTACACCAATGACAATATCGACATGCCCGCTTCGTCCCTGATCAGCAATACGGTTCACTTCATTTTTGGACGCTTCTCCTTGAAACTCCACCTTTACCGAAGCAAGCCCCGCTTGTTCCAGACTTTTCACTACCCGGTCGGCTGCGATACCCCATACCAGCTTGTCGGCAATAACCAGAGCAGTATGACCTAATGGCTTGACATATTCACCCGTTTTATCAATCACATTTTTCCCTTGCACATATTTACCCGGACTAACAAATACCTTTTCACTCATCGTTCAACTCTCCCTTCCAAGTTTGTACAATTCCTATTATACGGCTGAAAGGGCACACATCTCAATTTCAAACCCCAGATCTTCAATCATTTGATGATCGGCTGTGACTTCTTGTCCATCTGTCGTTAAATAATCTCCTACGAAAATCGAATTGGCTGCATACAGGGATAAGGGTTGCAGTGTCCCCAAATTCAGCTCCCGACCGCCTGCGACACGAATTTCCTTGGATGGACAAATGAACCGCAACAGCGCCAGCACCTTTAATGCTCTGATCGGAGATGTGCGCTTTGTTCCTTCCAGCGGGGTTCCGGGGATCGGATTCAGGAAGTTAACCGGAATGGAGTCGGCACCGAGTTCTCGTAAAGCATAACCCATTTGGACAATTTCCTCATTCGTTTCCCCCATTCCGATAATCACGCCGGAGCAGGGTGACATCCCGTGAGATTGAGCCATTTTAACCGTTTCGACACGTTGATCGTATGTATGTGTGGTTGTAATGGACGGATAGTTGGCCTTGCTCGTATTTAAATTGTGATTGTAACGATGGACTCCCGCCTCTGCCAACCGGCGAGCCTGATCTCCTTTGAGAATCCCCAGGCACGCACAAATTTTAAGTGGCATTGTACTGGTAATTTCCTGTACTGCCTCAATTACCTGATCCAGCTCTCGATTCGTTGGGCCCTTGCCGGAAGCCACGATACAATATGTACCTGCTTTCCTTGCTAACGCTTCACGGGCTCCGGCCAGCAGAGACTCCTTGTCCAGCATACTGTATTTGCTGACAGGTGCCGTGGATACAATAGATTGTGAACAATAGCCGCAATCCTCCGGACACAGGCCGCTTTTGGCATTCATAATCATGTTGAGCTTTACCTTTTTACCGTAAAAATGATGACGCACATGAAATGCAGCTTGCATAATCGGTAAGATTTCCTCATTGTCCGCTTCCAGCACCGCCAATCCTTCTTCCAGCGTCAAATTGCTGCCGTGGATCGCTTTTTCTGCCAGCGAGTACCAATCCGTAACCTCATTGGACCATTTCATACTCTGTACCTCCCTAATTTAAATGAGCATGTAAACAGATAAGTTTCTCAGGATAAATTACCTTCTTAATTGTCAACCATATAAATTTATAATAGGTTTACAATTGTACAGACATCATATCAATTCATGTTCTATGTGTAAAGAAGCTAAAATCAAAAAAAGCGACCCTTTATCGTTCAAGGGTCGCTTCAAGGATTATTCAATTATAGAATGTCTACTCTTTTGTCTGGTGAATCCTGATTTACGAGACTCCAGCTTCCTCCATAAGGATTGGCTGCTTCAACAGCCGAATACGTGAAATCCGCTTGTTCTCGATTTCTTCTACAACGAACTGACAACCTTCAAATTCTACAGACTGACCCGGCTGTGGCGGGATGACCTCAACATGCGAGTACAGCCAGCCCCCTACTGTATCATAATCCTCATGATCCAGATTCAGTCCAAAGCGATCATTCACTTCATCAATTAACAGCATACCGTCAATGGAAAATTCCTCGTCATTAATCTGCTCATAACCCGGACGCTCCTGATCGAACTCATCCTGAATTTCACCAACGATCTCTTCCATAATATCCTCCAGCGTCACCATACCCGAGGTACCACCGTATTCATCAATCAGAATCGCAATTTGTGTCTTGCTACGCTGCATGCGTTTGAGCAAATCGCTAATTTGCGTAGATTCAGGAACGGCAAGAATCGGGCGGATCATCATACGGGTATCCAGTTTGTTTGCCCGCAGAAGATCCTTAATATGGATAAAGCCGATAATATGGTCCTTGTCCTCGGCACAGATTGGATAACGCGTTCTCATGCTTTCCGTCGCAATCGCGAGATTTTCCTCTGTGGACTCATTGCTGTACAAACAGATCATCTCGGTACGCGGAATCATGATTTCCCTGGCGGTCGTGTCGGTAAAATCAAATATATTATCAACAAGCGCCAATTCCGTATTATCAATTAGTCCGCTCTTATTGCTTTCTTTCATCAGAATGCGTATTTCATCCCCCGTATGCGCGGAATCGTCATATTCAGATACCGGCTCCAGACGGAATAAACGCAGCAGGCTGTTCGCCATGCCATTCAACGCCCATATGAATGGATACATCAGCTTGTAAAACCAAGTCATCAGCATGGCCGAATACAGCGTAATGGTTTCAGATTTACGAATGGCTATCGTTTTGGGCGCCAATTCCCCCAGCACAATATGCAGAATCGTAATCACAATAAATGCAATGACCACGGCAGTACCGTGTACATATACCGGTCCTAGCCCGGCGGCGGTAAATACAGGTTCGATCAAATGTGCAATGGCCGGCTCTCCGATCCACCCCAGTCCCAGCGAAGCCAGTGTAATGCCCAACTGGCAGGCAGACAGATAAGCGTCCAAATTGTGTAACATATTCGCGGCATATACGGCTTTTTTGTTACCCGCCTCTACCAATGCTTCAATACGGCTGCTTCTGACTTTCACCATTGCAAATTCTGCAGATACAAAAAAACCGTTTAATAATACTAATGCAAAAACAATAAATAAGTTGAACATACTCGGTAAAGGGTCACTCAATATGCTCCCCGTCAGCCGTCATTACGGCAGACAGGCGCACCTCCTTCGGATAGTTTCATCATAGACAGAACGATAACACATCATAAGCAGCGTCAACTTCCCAACACATTCACTCCTTCCGGCTTTTACAAGCCATATTTTCGCATGAATGACGAAGCCATTCATCAGCTTATATTCAATTATATAGCTATACACTACACAGTCAATCCGCAAGGTATGTCAGAAAAATCGGCTAACGCGGTCATTATGACCGAAAATCGCCATTTTCCGCCTCTTACCACAAGGGAAGCTACTATATTTGAGAAAGAATATAAATAAAATAAATCCCCCGCCGTAAGGCAGAGGATTGGGGGATAAACTATATATATGAAGACATCAGCGAACCGGGGACGAGCCCGGATTACCCATGACGCCAGGATATTGGTACAACAGCGGCTCATCAAAAGTCGCATAGTCCAGATTCACCATCAACAGAATGGTGCGTCTTCCAGTAGAAGGATCACTGATAATAATGTGGTCACGACCCGCCGCTTCCAAAATGCCCTTGAAAATTTTCGCGTTCCATTCCCGGTTATTTTCATAGGTCATATAAAAAGTACCCGTTTTGCCCAGATTCAGACGCAAAATATTTTCAATATAAGATTGCTCATATTGTGGAGTCTGAGTCTGTACCACTGTGCCAGTCGGTGTCATTGCGCTACCACTATTGACTTGAGGGGGAAAGCCGCTCATGGGCTGCATGGTTCCCATTGGGGCCAACCTAGGCCATTCGGGAAACCCGCCGCCAGCAGGATAAGAGACAGGACGGTAAGCTTGCTGTGAAATCATTTTAATTCCTCCTAAAATGGTTTTAAATCATCCACACTCATGTTGTTACGCGTTAATAGACGGCAGGGCAATCCTGTGCAGTTGGACTAAAGAAGCAATGGGCCTTGTAACGGCCGGTGTTAGTCTGGTTATACCAGGTATCCGGACAGTCCCCGGAAGGTCTGAAAAACCACAATGCATTCGAAGCCGGGCGAATCTTTTCCCCATTAATGACACGCCGGGCAAGACGAATGTCACGGTCACGGGCTCTTTGGTAAAAGTACCCCTTTTGGGTAGCTTCAAATCCGCCGGGACTTTGAAACACCATGTCATTCATGAGGCGAATTCCCTGAAAATCCAGACAATTGGCCAAAATCCGATTAACACCGACATTGCCGACCATGAGCATTCCCTGCTCCCCTTCTCCTTCGGCCTCTGCTCGCATAAGCCGGGCCAGTGTCCTTACATCCTCTGAGTTGACATTAATAACAGCCAACGTCTCCCCTCCTTACTGCTCAATCATATATCGTATCGTATGGTACAAATGCCCAATGGGTGACAGCGACAACGAAAAAAATAGCCCCGAAATTCGGGACTATCCTGCAGTAACGTATCCTTATATAAAAATTAAGTTCGCCCATGTTCAGCCTAATTTTCAGGGCCCATAAATCATTTTTCGCGTCATGCCGCCATCTACAACCAGATTCGTGCCTGTAACAAAGTCGTTGCCGGACTGGGTCAAATACAGACACGCCCGCGCGATGTCGGCAGGAATTCCCACTCGACCGGATGGATGCTGCTGATGGTCTTCGGGGCGTAGTTGCCCGTAATCCCCTGTCTCAATCCAACCCGGACTAATACAGTTGACCCGGATTCCATCCTTTCCTAGCGATATGGCCATCGCGTGTGTAAGGGCTGCAATGGCTCCTTTGGACGCCGCATAGGCTTCTGTATCCGGTTCTGACATAAAAGCCCGTGTTGAAGTCATATTGACCACAGAGCCCCCTTCCGGATTACGTTTCATCACCTTAGCCGCTTCTCGTGTCGCAATAAAGCAGCTACGTACATTTGTATTCAAAATGTCATCCCACTCCGCAACCGTTAACTCATATGGAGATTTCCATTTGGACACGCCCGCATTGTTAATCAGCGTATGAATGGTGCCATATTCCTCTTCCGTAGCACGGATCAGCGCAACAATATCTTCTTCCTTACGCACATCACAGGGAACAAAGATCGCCTGATGTCCTTCATTCCGTGCCGCAGCCGCAACAGCAGCCCCTTTTTCCTCATTGTGATCGGCAAATACGACCTTGGCACCTTTGCCAGCGTAGGCCAAAGCGACCTCTCTTCCGATTCCATGTGCCGCTCCTGTTACGATAACAACTTGTCCCTCAAATGACATGGCTTATTCCTCCTCTATACACTTCCCTAGTATATATGTACCAAAATGTGCTGCACAAGAAACAAGAACAGCCCCCTGGCCTGTTTCACCGCAGGAGGCTGCCCATGAATGAATGGGAGAATAAGCTGCTGTCTACATTTTTACCTGTTCCAAGCTATAGCGATTGAGACGCTGGAACCCGATGTACCGTGTACCCTGAAAGGTAAGCCGCCCCTCATCTCCCTCGGCACATTGACCATATTCTTCCCCGCTCACCTTAAACTCCATCCGGTCGCCACTCTCCACCTCGAAGGTTACATAATAGAAAGTATAGGTACGAGTCCCTTGTTCCTCCTGCCGCCTCTGTTGGAGATGTGTCCTTCTGGCCGTAATTCGGGAACCGACCGTCAATACAGGCTGCCTTTTATTCCGGCTCCATTCCATGACTTCCTTGCCCGCAGACAGTACGACAATACCCAACACGACTACGAAAAATACGGGCAGTACCGTACCCAGCCAATCGAACATCCATAATGACTCAAATCCCATGCACCGCACTCCTCTCCGCCAGGCATTCCACAGGGAAACGGCCGGGCATCCTCACATGATCTAAGCTTTCTGTAATAGTATATGTACGTTCCTGCCCAAATTTGATAGCAACCCTCAAGAACGCCAAGAGCCTCCACGGAATGATCCGGGAGGCTCAACATATGGCGATATCAGAATGATGCATCTGTTTATACATGTACAAGCTGGAGATAACGTTGTGTCTCATCCAGAACTTCATTTTCTTCTGTTTCGGCGTAACGTTCTGCACACTGCTTACAATCCTCTTCAGTCGTGCAACCGTAGGCATCTTGGCAAGTGTAACAAAATTGAAGGTAGTATTGGGTTAACATATGATCCTGATTCGCTCTCATGATTATCACTCCTATCGTTGTTTACAGGTTCAGTATAACAGCGGCTCATCCGATAGATTGTGATTTTTTTCACATATTGTCGTATAAAATTTAAGTTTTTTAAAAATAAAACGCCCTGTGCCTCTTCCCTGTATCTGCATGGCCTTTTGAGGACGTGCAAAATGAGGGGGAAAAGCACAGGGCAATCGCTCTGATGAAAGGTTATAGGATCCTCCAGCTGGCACCGCCATCCGTCGTTTTAAGTAACAGTGATTTCTTGTCGTCCAATCGTTCCAGAAGCAGCCACGCTACCGTAGAAGAAGCGAAACGGAGCTTGACCGATCGCGGGTAATCCTTAAGCTTCGATGGCAATACTTTGCTGCCAGTAAGGGTTGTCCATGTCTTGCCCCCGTCCATCGTTCGCTTCATTCTGGTTGGGGTTACGATCCACCCTTCCTTATCATTTAGAAAAGTGCGGCCGGGAATAACGGAGTTTCTTTTACTGGTCAGCCCCAAAGACACATGGTTCCATTGCATGCCTGCATCAGCAGTAAACAGTCCGCTATACTTTGTACCGCTGTCTAAATAACAGAGAACAGGAATCCAATACGAGGAACTATTTCCTTTAAAAGACTGCGGAGCTTCGGCTTCGGCTTGAGGACAACCCTGCATCTTGCTGGCTACCGGCGTCCAAGTCTTCCCTTGATTCGAAGTCTTATAAAGCTTAACACTGCTATCCAAATTAATCGCAACAAAACCCTGCTTGTTGCCATCAAAGCTCATTCCCGCCATGCTGCCCTGATCGGGCAGGCCCGAGCTTGACTCATTGGATGACATGCCAGAACTTTGCGCAACCTTCTTCCATGTAGCCCCTCCATCAGTGGTATGATACAACAACTTTTGTTGATCCTGCTCATTCAGGTTTGTAGACGCCATAATCCATCCGGTAGACGGATTTACATATTGTATCGCGCTCACATGCTCCCCGCTTGGGAGCGCTGAAATATCCCAGCTTTGTCCCCCATCAGCGGTTCTGAGGATGACGGTTGCGGTTTTGTCCAGATTTTGACGGACAACCCATCCATGCCGGGAATCGGTAAAGCTAATATCCTTCCCATATTCAAGCTTGTCTTGAAATTGAACGTTTTCGGAAGGAGAAATATTATTCCAGGTATTTCCACCATCATGCGTATAATAGAGCCGAAGCTCATTACGAGTAACTCCCCAAACGAAACCTTTTGTATTATCAATCAGATGGAAATCAGCTATTCGTGTCTGAACTACATATTTGGCATCGGGATCGCCCACCTTCGGCGTCAATGGTGGATTAATAGTTATCGTTTGTCCCTGGTCATCCGGTTCCTCAACCGGAGGTTTGGTTACGGTTTCTGCGGGTTCGGAAGAACAGCCAGCCAGCAGGATACCTGTCAGCAGCAATACTCCCCCCAGGAGCGCACGCCAGCGCAGTTTCATATAAAGATCCTCCCTAGATGGCATGCGGTAATCCCGTGCCACAAGCTTATCTGAAACAGAATTATACCATAAACGACCTTATGTGACACTTTTCGCGCACTCATACAAAAAAACCGGCACCCTCCACATAAGTGCAGGATGCCGGCTTTTTAACATTCAGACAAATTAGGATTTACGGTTTAACAAACTTTTGTGATATCCATAGAAGAAATAAATCAGTAGACCCAGCAGAAGCCAAACGATAAATCCAATCCACGTGCTGATATGAAGCTGAAGCATCAAACCGACGCAAACCAGGGCACTCAAAAGCGGGAGTAACGGGACCCAAGGAACGGTAAAGCCTCTTTTCAGATCGGGACGTTTCTTACGCAGAACGATCACCCCAACCGATACAACGGCAAAAGCGAACAGGGTTCCGATACTCGTCAGGTTCGTCAGAGCATGTAATGGAAAAAATCCACTAGCCGATGCGATGATGCTTCCGACCAGCCAAGTGCTTCGGATTGGTGTTTGAGTTTTGGGATTGATTTTAGATAAAAATACCGGTAACAAACCGTCACGCGACATCGAGAAAATTAACCGTGTTTGACCATACAACAGTACGAGTAAAACCGTGGTCATCCCGGCAATCGCACCGACAGAAATCAATCCTGCCGCAAAATCCTGATGGATAAAGCGCAAAGCAAACGCAACAGGATCATTTACCCCTAACTGCGTATAAGGCACCATTCCGGTAAGTACAACCGAAACCGCTATATACAGCACCGTACAAATCGCAAGCGAGGAAATAATACCAATTGGCATATTTCGCTGCGGATTACGTACCTCCTCTGCTGCCGTTGAAATGGCATCGAAACCCAAGTAAGCAAAAAATACGATTGCCGCGGCACTCAAAACACCGGAAAAACCATAGGGGAGAAACGGTGTCCAGTTCGCAGGCTTAACATAAAAAATTCCGATTCCGATAAACAGCAGCACAACGCCCACTTTGACACAAACCATAATGAAATTAAATCGGACCGTTTCCTTGGCTCCGAGACTCAGCAACAGTGTGATCAACATAATAATACACACAGCAGGCAGGTCAATAATGGTTCCCTTGGCTGAATCAAAGGCTGCGGTTAAAGCCAGTGGTAAATGTATATCGAAGCCGGCCAGCAAGCCTTGAAAATAAGCAGACCAGCCACTGCTCACTGAGGCGGCCGCCACCCCGTATTCCAGAATTAAGTCCCAACCCAGCACCCAGGCCAGAATTTCCCCAAACACAATATAGCTATACGCATAAGCGCTGCCGGCAGCGGGAACCGTAGATGAAAGCTCTGCATAGCACAAGGCTGCCAGCACGCAGGCAATTCCTGCAATAACAAAGGAGATCATCAGGCCAGGACCCGCATTTTCCGCTGCTGCCTTGCCTGTGATCACAAAAATCCCGGTACCGATGATACATCCTACACCCAGCATAGTCAGATCGAAGGCGCCCATCGTTCTCTTCAAATGACCCGTCGTTCCGTTTTCCCCATGCGGGAGCATCCCTGTCTTTTTTCGAAATAAGTCCATAATCATAATCCTCTTTCCATAATGTCCTACGCCAATATTGCTACTGCAACGCTTTAGTGTGTGTTTCTGTCATTCGATTAATTATTGGCGAGTCCCTGTTTGAAGTCAAGGAGAAATGTCATATTTCTTTGCAGTGGAGGGCACATATACGGTAAACTAAGTAGGAAAGATAAATTTTGTATTATTAAAAAATGAAAAGGTATTCAACCCGAAAAGGAGATGAGGATTTTATGAGCTTAAAACCTTACAAACGAAGCAGAGTGGCCATTGTCGGCATGGGAGCGGTCGGTACAACGACCGGTTACACCCTCCTGCTACGCCAACGCATGTCAGAACTTGTCTTTATTGATGTTAATGTCAAAAAGGCGCAGGGGGAAATGCTCGACATGAATCACGGGCTTCCCTTTCTCGGCGGTGTCAAAGTGTGGGCGGGTGATTATGAAGACTGCCGTGATGCGGATATCATCATTGTTACAGCGGGCGCATCACAAAAACCGGGAGAAACACGCATTGATCTGCTCAAGCGTAATGCCGAAATTTTTGAAAGCATTATTGATAATATCGTCAAGGTAAACACACACGGCATTTTGCTGATCGCAACCAATCCAGTGGACATTCTCTCCTACATCTCCTGGAAACGTAGTGGCTGGCCTTCGAGCAGAGTTATCGGTTCGGGTACGCTGCTGGACAGCGCACGCTTCCGTTATTTGATCGGTAAGCAAAAGGGCATTGATCCTCGCAGCATCCACGCCCATATTATTGGAGAACATGGCGATTCCGAGCTGCCTGTATGGAGCACGGCCAACATCGCAGGAACTCCATTGGAGCTGGGCGAAGAAACGAAAAATGAGATTTTTGAAAGTACCAAAAATGCAGCCTATGAAATTATAGATGCCAAAGGCGCGACCTCTTACGCCATCGGGCTGGCTCTCGACCGGATCGTAGCAGCCATTCTGGGGGACGAAGGGTCGGTACTTAATGTGTCCACTTTGCTGGAAGATTATAACGGAGTGTCTGACGTTTATCTGGGTGTCCCGAGTATCGTAGATCACAACGGGGTACGCGAAATTTTAGATCTTCCACTGAATGACAAGGAACGTCAAGGGCTGCATCAATCTGCGAACAAGCTGAAAGATCAAATCAGTAAACTCAACTTGTAGATGAACAAACTGAAATTGTAGACAAAAAGGGCCTCCACAGCGGCGAAAATACCGTTGAGAGGCCCTTTGATTATTTTATATAAGGAGTTCGGCTTATCGTAAACAGTTTATTCAGATTACCAAGGCGGTGTATCGCCATCGGCAAACTCGTCTTCTTGCTGGCGTTTCTCTTTCAAGCGCTCAGCCACCGTTTCGAACGATTCAGGTTGAAGCAGCTCAATCGGTGAAAAACCTTTTTCAAACGTAAATGCGTCGCCTTCAATGATAAGCGCGTATCTATCATGCAGCTTCGTAATATGCAGCTTGGCCCCAAAGTCGGACAGCAGTCCACGCACAGCCGTATCATCCAGCTTGAAGCGAACTTCAATTTCCGGTTTTAGCTCAACAATATGCTGTGCAGCCTCTACGACCTGAAGGGGTTCCCATTTTCCTTGCAAATCCCGTTTTTCACTGGCCGCCCACAGCTCCAGATCACGTTCCTCTTGCTGTCTTTCCTCATTGGAAGCATCTGGCCATTTCGTCTCTACATAGTTCTGGACGAAGCCCATGACATGCTCATTAACGATTTCTGGCATGGATTGCTCGTAGGTCACAAATTTCAGAAAATCCTCAAAATACCGGGCATGCGAGGACTGGTGAATTTTAAGCTCCCACTCATCGTTCATCCCCTCCTCCAGCATGTAAGGATACATGATGGATTTCATATTACGGGCTGAAATGGCCATTTCGACCTCACTGACCAGACTGCTTTCGGTAATCCGAGCAATTTTAGGTTCAAAATCACATTTGAGCACAAAAATAAACGGATCATCGGAGTGTGTATTCAAGGTAGCCTGTACAATGATCAACGCTCCGCCGCGTACCGCGCTCGTATCCAGATACATCCGCACCAGATCGTCGCAGGCATTTTTAAAATCTTCCTTATCCTCTGCTCCCCGCAGCCGGGCGAACATATTGAAATTCGGATTACTGCTCAGTTCATGCTCCGGTTCAACGATAAAGCGGCCAATTTTGGTCGGTGCCTGCTCTGTGCTCGGATTTTTCTCGACCTTCCGCTTGCTAATGCGGGCAAATTCCCCATCCAGAAATTTTTTAACATCGCTTTCGTCATAATCATAGTCATCCATCGTAGCGTAATGCTTGTAGGACTTACCACCCTGTCCTTCTTTTCCGTCTACCTGAATTACAAAAAAAGATAAAAAGTCCACTTGAAAGTTCATTTGTGTTCCATACGCTCCTTTTCAGGCATGTACGCGTAATTATATCACTATGGATTTAAAACGTACATCGGATACAAATCCTCATCGTTCAGATATACATTTTAGTTAACATAATATTTATTATGTAATATTTTGTGCAAGCTGTTTTATCCGGGGAATCTAAATAACGCAAAAAACCGATCCTTATTGGAATGGAGGTGTATCCTGCCATCCGCTAAGGATCAGTTTTTTTATGATCTCATCATTATTTCATAATTTCATGCGTCCTAAGACTCTCTTCCTTCATGCTGTCTTTTCCACAATCGTGCATACAGACCGTTGTCATCCAGCAGTTCATCATGTCGTCCCTGCTCTACAACCCTGCCTTTGTCCAGTACAACGATGCGGTCCGCATTTCGTACTGTTTTGAGTCGATGAGCAATCGCGATAACGGTTCGGCCTTGTACAAGGCGATCAATCGCCTGCTGAATATCCTTTTCATTCTCAGGATCAAGCGAAGAGGTGGCCTCATCCAGCAATACGATCGGCGAATCCTTGAGAATAGCACGGGCGATAGAAATTCGTTGCTTTTCCCCACCCGACAATGTACTGCCGCCCTCGCCTACCCAGGTGTCATACCCGTTCGGCAGCTTGGAGATAAAATCGTGACAGCAAGCTTGACGAGCGGCAGCTTCGATCTCTGCCTGCGTCGCATCACTTTTACCGAATCGAATATTGTTCCCAATGCTATCCTGAAACAGATACACGTCCTGAAACACCATAGATACCTTGCGCAGCAGCGCCTCAGGGTCCATCTGCCGCATATCATCGCCACCCAGCAGTACACTGCCCTGATTCGGGTCATAAAAACGTGCGATCATACGCAATACCGTACTTTTCCCGCTACCAGAAGGCCCTACGAGCGCCGTAAAGGAACGGAACGGCATAGACATACTTACATCCTCAAGTACGGGTTGCTCACCATAGCGGAAGCTTACGTGTCTCAACTCGATATCATGCCTTTGCGAAGGTATCTGATCCCCGGGCATGACAGGCTCGTTCAGCAACTGGACAATACGCTCCCCTGCCTGCTCGTGATAACGAAACTCGGCGAAATTAACAAGCGCAGTGGTCAGAGGGTCATAAATACGTGTTCCTACGATTAAAAAGGAGACAAAAGCGATCACATCCAACTGCCCAGCCAATAATAGATATACCCCGATCATAACCATCCACGTCAAGCCAGAGCGTATAAAAGCAATAGCAGCTAATACAATCGGCCCCAACAGCCCTTCAATTCGGATACTGTGACACATCAGCTCCTTGAACGCAAACTCCAGACGCACAAAGCGCTCTCCGGTTAGCTGATAAGCCTTAATTACCCGAATACCGTTCAAATACTCCTGTAGGCGATTAGCCGCGTTAATTTTAGCCCGCATGTGATTAGCTCCCAGCCGCCGCTGTATACGGGAAGTGAGCAATACCAGCAAAATCGCTACCGGAAAAGCGGCGAACAGTGCCAGCGCCATGCGCCAATCCAAAAAGGATAAGCCAATCAACGCCAGCAGCGGCATCGTCACCGCCCCGATCATTTGCGGGACCAAATGGGAAATCCCATGCTCCACCATTGTGAAATCACCCATCATCATATTCGCCAAATCACCCGGATCACGCTTGTTCAGAAAACCGAGCGACAGCTTGCGCAAATGCTCAGCCAAACGCGATCTCCCGGTTACCGAAGCGTCATAGGCTCCCCGGTACTGGGAACGATAAGCCGGAACTTCACACAGGTAGAGCAGGATCAACGATATTAGCAGCCCTCCACTTATCCACCACAAGCCAGCCGATTGGAGCGAAGCTCCCGGATGAATGAAAGGCTCGAAAATAAGACGGGCCGCCCCTACCAGCAACGCAAATGGAATCAGCCCCGCAACATTAGCCAGAGTTGTGTACAATACCGGCTTTAACAGTACCCGCGGATTACCCGCCGTTATATTTTGCAGCATACTCATCGTTTAGCCGCCTCCTCTCCCGGCGCCCCAATCTGCCATTGTCCCGCATCCGTATACGCTTGCCACAAGCGGGCATACAGACCATCTGCACGAAGTAGCTCTCTATGCTGTCCCCGCTCAGCAATATGACCTTCCTGAAGCACCAGAATTTGATTTGCATGCTGAATAGTGGACAACCGGTGTGCGATAACGATCACCGTCTTATTCTTCATCAGCTCCATCAAGGCTAGCTGCATCTCGTATTCATTTTCAGGGTCAGCAAATGCCGTGGCTTCATCCAGCACCAGAATAGGCGCATTTTTGAGAATGGCGCGTGCTACCGCAAGCCGCTGCTCTTCACCACCCGATAAATACACTCCGCCTTCCCCGATGAGCGTATCATACCCGTTCGGCAGTTTGGAGATGAACTCATGGCACTGCGTCGCCTTTGCCGCCGCAATAACCTGCTCCATGGAAGCACCTGTATCGCCAACTGCAATATTGTTGAACACAGAGTCAAAGAACAAAAAGGTTTCCTGAAATACAAAAGCGACCGTATCCATCAGGTTGGACGTACTCATCTGTCGGATATCTGCGCCACCAATGCGAATCGCCCCCTCCTGCACATCCCAAAAGCGTGGCACCAGATTGGCGATCGTGGATTTCCCAGAGCCGGAAGGTCCCACTAATGCGGTCATTTCCCCCTGTCTTGCAGTAAAAGAAATATCGAACAATACGCGAGTCGGTTGAGCGTCCCCGCCGTCTTGAGGCTCCTTAACCTCTTCTGTGCTGCCATAGGAAAAGGAAACCTGCTCAAACTGCACATCATAGGTAGTCGGCTTCTGCGGATGTGCAGGCTCCTGCATTGCAGGCTCATTAAAAATACGATCGATCCGATCAACACCTTCATTAATATCTCGCATGGACGACATGAGGTGCATAATTTTAAACATCGGAGCTGAAACCCCGGGAGCCATCACCAGGAAAAACAGCAGAACCGAGGCAAAAGCAACATTCCCCGGATTACCACTCAGCAAATAAACACCCACAGGCAGTACAAAAGCGGCGAATGAGCTAATAATTACCTTAAACACGAGAAAGCCGGTTTGGAATTGATCAGTGAATTTCACGCAATACTCGCGGTAATGCACCATATCGGAGTAAAACTTACGGAACGAATGCACCGTCTGACCGAATATCTTGATCGCAGGCATCCCCCGTACATATTGCACAGCCGATCCGTTCAGACGCTCCAGTGAATTGTAATACTCTCTGACGTTATCCCACGTCTTGGAGCCGCCTATCAGCGTCATCTGGACGGTAAAAGCGAGTAAAATGGGCACAACACAAGCAAGTGCCAGCCACACGTTCAAGCTAAACATAGCGACAATCATCACCACCGCCGTCACGATGACCTGCACCAGATCCGGCAGCTGGTGAGCGACAAATGTCTCTACTTTTTCCACGTTCTGCTCCAGTGTCTTTTTAACCGCACCCGTGGAAGTACCATTAAGCCAGCCCAATGGAAGCTTACCAATATGAGCTGACAGCTTGACACGCAGACCGTATAAAATACGGAAGGCTGCGATATGGGAGATGAGTCCACCGATGTACATCGTAATGAGGCTGGCCAATAAACCTGCGAGCGCGATCAGCCCCCAGCGAATCATAAACGGCCCATCCGCTGTTGTCGGCTGTGCAGCGTGTTCGAGCAGCTCCTTGAGCACAAAATACACAGATGCATAAGGCACCAGCATCAGAATGGCGCTTAAACCGGAAAAAAACGTAGAGAAAGCTAATAGTCCACGCTTTTCCCCGGCGATTTGCACTAATCGGGCAATGCCCGCCTTTTGTTGCATGAATCATTTCTCCTTTCAAATCACGACAGTTGCAGAATGCTTTGAGCCTGGTTCTATTGTACGGCTCTCGTCCTGCTTTCCGCCGCCGATTCCCGGAGAATCACCAACACTGGAGGGAGAAGTTTTTTAAAATGGAGGATTTTATAACGAAGACAAATTGTTATTTTTTCGGTAGGCACTCGGGTTATAGCCATATGTTTTACGGAATAATGCGGCAAAATGACTAAAGTTGCTATAACCCACCATCGCTGACGCTTCACTGACAGTGATCTGCTCCTTTTCCAGCAGTTGCTTCGCTCTTTCCAATCTTTGTTCGCGTACAAAGCCAAATACCGTCGTGCCGAATAGCTCTTTAAAGCCGTTTTTGAGCTTTTGTTCATTAATATGTACCATCTGTGCCAGCCGAATCAGACTCGGAGGCTGAACCAGTGTACGCAGCAAAATATCTTTCGCCTCGTGAATACACTGTACATCATTGGGTTTGATCGTCATGGTTGATTTAGGCTTTGGGTTGCGTATTTCTTGCAGAAAAAGTGCCATTAGCTCCAGCGCCTTGCTCTCCAAAAAAAGCTGTCGGGTCATGCCCTGATAAGGATGAAACAACAGTTCCTGAGCGATCGCTCGCATACCGGGCGTAATCACTGTCTCCATACAAGCAAACGGTTGCTCCAGACGGATACCCAACTCCTGTAACAGCTCGCCCCACAGCGAAGGATTAAAACGCAGCTCCATATGATTCATCGCTTTACTTCCCGGCATTTCCGCATGGATCTTCACTTCGTTCATATAAATGAGCTGCACATGCCCTCCATGCTCACGCTCTGAACGGAAACCATCTACGGACCAGGTAGCCGAATAGTTGAGGTTCAACGCCAGCTCCAGATAAGGAGTGTCAAACCTTCTTGCAATTTGGACTGGCTCATGAAATAGCATGTTACTATGGGAAAGCTCGAAGCCTTGGCGCAAAAAATGCGTATGATGCACTCCCTCTCCCCACTGCTCAGGTATATGATAAATCTGCTCATGCTTCGCGGACGCCTGAATGGGATCTTTTTCATAGCTCATAAAGTTTGCATCGGCTATTTCATTGTAGTAATCATTAAAAGTAGACGTAGAGGTATGTATTTTCATCTTGTTATAGCTTCCCCCTTTAGCTGGATTCGCAGTGCATGCGTGTTTTATTCTTAATCACAAGTATAATGATTATCATTCTCATTTGAAAGACAAAAAAATGCCCTCTATTTCAAAGTGGTCTTGCGTAGCCAACTTCGGACCACCTTTTTGATTCCTTTCCATACTTCGATTATATAGATGGCTCCAATCCAGTTAAAATTCCATATGATTACATTCACTCACTAGGAGATGTTATGGTTAACATAATATATATTACGTAATCTATATATCCTCTTTTTAAGTAACACGATTTATTTCTTCCAAGTGGCTCACATTCCACATTTTCTTATTATCACTGCTGTACCAGAATTAAGAAGCCCCATGATGTCCGTTTATCTTTTGTCCGCTTTGAAGATTTCGAGTGATCTTGGCTTGACTTCGGTGCTGACTGATCGTATAGTGTGGATATATCTGTAATCAAGGGAGAGATTTTGATGTCGGTGAACGTTCTTAACTAAGCAACTTCATATTCAGGGAAGACCATTCAGGCGCTTGCGCCCTCCGGGGACAGGTTTGTTTGCTACTATGTTTTTACCCTGACATTAGTTAAGAACATGCGGATATCATAAATCGCCTCAGGGATTATTTTCTTCTAGGCCTTATTCCGTGCTGTGTTCAGCGCGGTTTTTTTGTTTTCAGATTTTGTGAACTTCCTTTATACACCTCCTATTCATGGGCTAATTAGCTTACAAATTGGTTTACTCATGGATGATTTGGGGACGCATAAATTGGAGCTGCAAAAGCTGGATTATAGGCTTATTTGACGATAAATTCCCTCTTTCCTTCAGGGCGGAGAATGAACGATTTGTTCATTCTCCGCTCTTTTTTTGTTTTACAGAAAAGGTTCAAAAAATCCTGGCACTATACAAATAAAGGAGAGATTTATTCATGAATGAAACCACAATGCAGCGTTTGGAATATGACCGGATCAAAACAAGAGTTTCCGAATGTGCTTTTTCTTACCTTGGTAAGCGCCATGCCGCTTCCATGCAACCAATTACAGATATCCGTACGATCAGGATCCGCCTTGACGAAGCGACCGAAGCCTTGCAGCTCATTCGCCACGGTGCAAGTGTTCCTATCCCCTCGCTGGAAGGGATGGAACACATTCTTCACTTGCTGGGAACCGGATATTTGTTCAGCGAGCGCGATTTTTCTCACATTGCCCAATTTATCAGAAGTTGCGGTCAACTGATAAAATATATGGGTTCCAAGTCGAATGCCGCTTCAAGCGTCAGTGCCTATGCTTCTTCCATGTATGGTATGGAACCCCTTCTGTCTGAAATTGAAAGATGTATTTATTCAGGAAAAGTTACGGACACCGCCAGTAAAGAACTGGCTAAAATCCGCAAAAAAATAGCGGTCACGGAAGAGCGGATCAAAAGGAAACTTGATTCTCTCACCAGCCGTCACCGATCCATCATGCAGGAAAATATGATTAGTCAGCGTGGTGGACGTTATGTGCTTCCAATCAAAAAAGAGTTCCGAAAACAGGTGAAAGGCAATGTGCTGGATGAATCGGGCAGCGGTCAAACGGTTTACATCGAGCCTGCCGAGATCGTAAGTCTGCAATTCGATCAGAGTGCGAACATGGCGGAAGAATCCAAAGAAGAAATGAAAGTGCTGGGAGACCTGACGGCACTCACTGAGTCATACAACCGGGAGCTGAGCATCAACACAGAGACGGTAGGTATACTCGACTTTTTATTAGCAAAAGCCAAATATGCCATGACTATAGATGCTGTCCCTGTGGAGCTTAACCTTAACGGGATTATAGACATCCGAGGTGCACGTCACCCGTTGATGGCAAATTCCATGGTTCCACTTGATTTCTCAATCGGTGAAGTCTACTCCTCGCTCATCATTACTGGACCCAATACAGGTGGAAAAACGATGGCCCTCAAAAGTGTCGGCCTGTTAACCCTGATGATGCAATCCGGACTACTGGTACCCGTTTTGAAAGGCAGCCGAATGGCTGTATTTGAGGGAATTGAGGTGGACATCGGGGACGGACAAAGCATTGAGCATGCCTTGAGCACCTTTTCTGCACATATCCGCAACATGATCGGCATTTTGGAAACAGCAGGAAACTCCACTCTGATCCTGATTGATGAAATGGCATCTGGAACCGATCCGGGCGAAGGCGTGGGCCTCTCTATCGCTCTGCTGGAAGAATTCCACCGCCGCCAGACAACCGTTGTAGCTACCACACACTTTAGTGAGATTAAGCATTTTGCCGAAAATACGCCAGGATTCCAGAATGCTCGAATGGAATTTGATACTGAAACACTGCAACCATTATACCGTCTCCGAATTGGTGAGGCAGGAGAAAGCTATGCATACGCCATCGCCTTGAAGCTGGGGATGTGGAATCGTATTATCGAGCGTTCTCAGGCCATTTCTGCAAGCAGAGCATCTCGGAATACACAGGATTCATTTGTTATCCCCCCTGCTCTTTATGATGAAAAGCCTGTTGCTGCAAGTAAAACTTCCCCCAAAAGAGCAGTTTTAGACCCTTCAGTGACGCCGTTTGCCCTTGGCGATAGTGTTTATGTAGGCTACCTGAATCGGACTGGAATTATATATAAAACCGAGGATGAACGCGGGGATGTGGGGATTTTGATCCAAGGCCAAAGGCTGACCATGAACAAAAAGAGGCTCGTCCTTCACATAGCTGCTACTGAATTGTATCCTGACGACTATGATCTGGATATTGTTTTAGAAACCAAGGAAAACCGCAAAAAACGGAAGCTTATGGGACGCAAGCATATCCAAGGTCTGATCATTGAATCTCCTCCAGAAAAAGAAATGTAGACGCACATGCATTATCTCAATCGAAAAATAAGCTTTTTTTGAATGTCAGTGAAACTTTAATCTGCAAGCGGACACTTTGATAAGAGTGATCCACTTGCAGATTCTACTTGTTGTCATTTGAATGCATTAATAGGACTCATAAATCTAGTTTATTAACGTAATATATATTATGTAATCCTGTTGATTTCTCCACTCCAAATTTCCTATATATTCCAAAACCATGTTTTTCATATAAACCTCCTATATCAAACGTCTGTAATGCAAAAAAAGGCGTGTCCAAAGTTAAAGGCACGCTCTTTTGTTGGTATTTTATTGGTTTGTATTACTCAATCCCGCACTCGTCGAAATATAACTTGTGTCATCATTCAAGATGATACGATTGTTTGTAGTTATATATAGCACCTAGCAAATTCGCTTCATTGCCTAATTTACTTTGTTCAATATCTGCACGCACAAAATTATAGATAGAATCCATATAAAGCTTCTCTAACTCTTCCCTAATCGTAATTACCAGTAAAGGATTTTCAGATATGCCTCCCCCAATAACAAACTTTTCAGGGTCAAGAATTGATTGCAAATTAATGATTTGTGTTGCGATGTTCCTACAGTATTCTTGAAAAATCGTTTGGACCGTGCGATCACCTTCTTCAATAAACTTGAATACTTTTTCACCTGTTATAGAATCTGCAGGAAGTCCTTTAGCTTTCGCAACGGTTTTAGTTAAAACAAAACTGCTCCCTTGCATACCAAGCAGATAATCATTATTGTCTGCATACTCGTTGTTAGTTCTGATGAAGGAGAATTCTCCAGCCGATAAATGGTGGCCTTTCAGCAATTTCCCTTGAGAGATGATTCCACCACCCATCCCTGTTCCAACTACCAGAACAACACCATCGGTAATTCCTTGTAATGAACCACGCCATGCTTCTCCAAGAGCAGCACACTTTCCATCATTTTCAATCGCTACGGGTTTGTGAAACGATTTTTTAAAAACTTCTATCATATTTATATCATTTATATATCTTAATGAACCACCATGCACCATATGGCCGCTTGCTGAATTCACAATGCCTGGCATGCTGACGGCTATACCTTCACAATCATCTATAAACTGATTATGAATTTGCTTTAAAGCTACAAGCAGATTCTCAAGTGAGTCCAATGGAGTTTTAACTTTCCCCTTGCTGATAAATTCACCTTGAAAATACAAACTGAATTTTATAAAAGAGCCGCCAATATCAAAAACCAGTATTTTCTTTTTCATACTACTATAGTCCTTTCATTGAGCAGTTTTGAGTAGTTCTCTCAATAACGATAATTAATTTTATTGGTTTTGTAAATCCATCATTTTCTTTATCGTTAGTAAGACACCGTTCTCTTCGTTGGATTTGGTGATAAAGCTAGCTGCATTTTTAGTGTTCTCACAAGCATTTTTTACAGCAAAACTGTATTTTGCTATACTCATAAGTTCCACGTCATTTTCTCCATCTCCAAAAGACATGGTTTCATCCTCAGTAACACCCAATATCTCCTGGAGTTTTCTTACCGTCTCCCCTTTATGGGTATGAAGTGCTGTAATATCCAGCCAATTCGCTTCAGAATCAACAATATAAATTTGATCCAGCAGAGTCTTTTCAACATGCTTTCTTAATAAGGAACTTCTTCCAGATGGATCATAAACGGTTATTTTAAGAAAGCTGCTGTTTATTTGATCAAATGAGTCAATTTTAATAACTTCCTTATAGGATCCTTTTACAATTTTATAATATTCCTCTTGAATATGAGAATGGACAAATGCTGCTTCCGTTGTACATGCTATGATAATGAAATCATTGGAAAAACCTTCAATTTCTCTTATCGCTTGTAATGCTAAATTGTGTTCAAACGTAAACTCTTTGACGACGACTCCATCCTTTTTAATACGAGTAGCACTGTCCCCTAAGATCCAGATCCCTTTTCCATGCTCACCAAATAATTCTTCTACTCTTTCACACTGTTTACCTGTACAAGCAACAAAGGAAATATTATTTTTTTGCATTTCTCCATAAACCTGATTAAATAATTCGACATCGAAAGTGCTACTATTATTCAGAAAAGTACCATCTAGATCACTTACCACCAGTTTAAACATAAATAAATCCTCCCTTTATATATAAAAATCTTTAGCTGTCAAGTTTAATTTATGTCTTTTTATTTTCTTTCCATGGATCAACATCAAAGTCTCTATTAAAATCTTCTATTAAATCATTTAATTAAACATATTAATAAAGCGAGTAAAAAAAGTTCCTTTATTAAGTGGATATACAAAGTCATTCAAAAAAATCATCAAAGGAGCGGTAAGGTTTTACTTCCATAGGCTGCCCGGATAATACTAAGCACGAATAAGTACCACCCCATATAACTGAGCAAAGTATAATCAGTGAGATCATAGAGTGCCCTCGCTTTCTCTTTTAGGTTATACATGTACTTTAGCTGATGAAACGCGTTTCAGGTCAAGTTATAATTTATAGAAAAGCAGGTTACACCTATATACATTATTTAAAGACAATAATCGGGCGTTCTAATTCTTTTAGTGTTAACCCTCTCAACCCTGTTTTAAAATCTTCATAAAATAAATCCGAGAGAATAATTTCAGGATACAAAGGCATCGTATGCTTAGATTTGTAGGATTCTAAAAAATGAAAGAAAGACTCTTCTTCTATGTTCTCTCTATAGACTACAATCTGATCAGGATCAAATACGGATTGTAATATTTGAATAATTTCACATATACTATTGAAAAAAACTTCTGTTCCTTTGCTTTCATCCCAAACTATAGACGGAAGGAATTTGATTTCACCAGCCAATCCATGTTTGCCCTTTAAAACCCCATCCCGTAAATAAATCCCCATCCCTGGGGGGGAATTCTCAGGAAAATAAATAGCCAGCACACATTGATCTTCATCTATCTGTTCTCTATAGACGTATCCACATACTGCGGCATTTACGTCATTCTCCAGAATAACCGGCAAACCAAATTTGCTTTGCACATCCTCTGCCAATCGAATTCCATTTAACCTTTCATAGCTGCTAACTGTAATTTCTCCATCTACAGATTGTCCCGGGATTCCAATACCAATAACTTTAATGGAAGGATAGAGAGAAATGATGTCTTGAATCGTGGAATAAAATTGTGTAGCATTAAAAATTTGAAAGGGATGCTCTTCTTTCATCAGAACGTCCTCATTTAAATTAACTACCGTGGTACACACTACATCCATCCCTTGTTTTTCATTAATATGTATAACCAGTGCCAGACTAAACTCATAATTAAAACGATAGGTTAACGCATGTCTGCCTCCGTTTGAAGGGACGATTTCATCTTCAAAAATCTCTCCATTATTAAGCAATTCCTGCATAAGAGTATTGATAGTTACCACACTTAAATCAGTCAATGCGGCTAGTTGGGGTTTTGTTGCCTTGCCGATCTGCTTCAATACTTTGCGAACCAGGTTCAGATTTATTTCTTTAATTAAATTTGTATTAGCTTTTTCCATACATAGCACCTTCCTTTTATAAAATCATGAAACCACTTCATAAACCATATTTATAAAGTGGTTTCACTAATTTTGCAGCAAAATATTACTTTTGTCAAGGCAATACCTTACTGGCTTTTAATTCACCATTGCTTTCCAACTTATTCTGAATTATTCTAAGGTTTATCATATGACAATCGCTAAAATAAGGAGGCTCAACTATTAAGAATGCTGTTGAAGAACTCGCCAGGCTCATCGAGGATCATGAAAAAGAATTCTTTTCGATCTCAGAACATGAATTTAATGCCAAACCTTTTCCAGAAAAATGGTCTAAAAAAGAAATACTAGGGCATCTGTGCGACTCTGCTTCTAATAATCATCGAAGATTTATAATGATTAAGCATTCAAGATCCCCAGTTAAAATTGAAGCATATGCGCAAAATGATTGGGTTGCAGCTAATCAGTATCAGGAAGCGTTCTCCCAAGTGGATGTCATTCATCTATGGAAACTATTAAATAAGCAAATCATAAATGTGTTAAACTCATGTACATCACTCGATTTTGAGAAAAAAATTTCAAAAAGATGACCAGTCTACCGAAACATTATAGTGGCTAGTTGACGATTATACTCAGCATTTGCAACATCATTTGGAGCAAATCAATCAAAAACAAGACTAAGCACTATGATAAAGGATACAATGTTCACAATATTGATGATACAAAGTCGTTGATGCGATTTCCAAGTCAGGGTGCAATTCCTTTTTTAGTTTACATAATAATTATTATGTAAACTAAACGTATTTATTTTCAAAATGAACCCGTGATATATACTTACAATCCCGTTATTGGTATCTGAATATCCAGCTTATCCATCGCTTTTTCTTTTTCTCGATCGGTGACATGCGTATATACAGTGGTCGTCTGGATGGATGAGTGTCCTAGCAGTTCCTGCACAGTACGCAGATCAGCCCCCTTACGTAAAAGCATCGTTGCAAACGTATGCCGCAGCTTATGGCTGGAGTAAGATACCCGACGTTCCGCATTCTTATCCTGCTGGAATCGCTCGAATGTTTCCGTAGCAATCTGCTGAATAGAGCGCACCGCCAAACGGCGGCCTTTTTGCGACACGAACATCGCGTCCTCCTTCCCCCTCCACGGGGTTAATCTTTCCTCCAACGCACGTTCCACAATATCACACACACCCTCCGGCACCGGAAGCGTACGCCACTTGCGTCCTTTACCGAACACATCTAAGGTGCGTCGCTCCCGGCTGTAATCCGAGACATTCAAAGAATGAACCTCTCCCACCCGCAATCCCATATATACCATGAGCAGAAAAATAGTCATGTTGCGATTGGCATATTTCCCCTCTATTGCGAGCAAAAACGGCTGAATTTCCTTTTCATCCAAATAGACGGGCATACGATTCTTCTCGGTCTTTGCTTTTTTAATTCCAGATGCCGGATTTGTGCTGCACAATTCAAATTCCTGCAACGCTTTGTAAAAGCTACTTACCGCCGCATGCTTCCGGTTCCGCGTACTATCTCCGGCCCCACTTTCCCGCGCTTTAGACAGATACGACATCACATGAATTTTCTTCACCTGATCAAGTGGCTTTTCACGCAGCGTACGTAAGAACTGCTTCACATCCCCTGTATAGTTTTTTTGCGTATGTATCGTATAACCTGCATCTTTCATCCAGATCAAAAAAGCTTCCAGCTCCTCAGCATACACTTCATCAATATCATCTATCATATCCGGCTCCATTTGCCGTACCCCTTTTTTCATCCCGCTTACCTCCGCTCCGATTCATCTTCCCAATATACTGTAAAACGTCCATTTTCGCCTACTTTTTATCGACAATTCGATCGACATCTTGTGCGTGAGGGCTAATGAAAGTCGATTTAAACCTAAACTGCGTATAATTTATATTATACGCAGTTATTTTAGGCACTTTTCAAGTATAAATAAAGCCCTTAGCCTTGTCTAGCGCGCAATTCAAAATTCTATATCTTCAAATAAAAGAACCGCATTTTTGCGGTTCTTTTTTGCGACATATCCTGTCCGCCAGCAACAGGAAGGACGCCACATGTAGAACTGCAAAATTTGGTAACCTGAGCACGCTGATATGGAATAAACCAATTATTGCATTGAATACACCTTTGTAAATCCAGTGGGCCTCTCTCCATAGCTTCAAGCAAACTTATGAGTGATTCCATTTACATTCGCCTTAACTGGTGTGGTTCATGTATAAACTCTGTATGTAACAAAATGTGCTGGTCTTCTGAAACAAAACCAACTTTTAACCGCATGGATTGATATTCTTTGAATACACGATTGATTCTTTGTATTAACTTGGTGTTAAGAACTAGCTTGTTCTGAACAGCCTGAGCGGTATCCAATATAAGTTCTTGCAGTTGCTGCTCCAGACTTCCTATTTTAACTTGATGTTGATCCAATTGATTGATAACACTTAAGAAATAATTCTCCCGGGACAATAAGGGACTCATGTATAGACGCTCCTTACGGATCAATATTTTAAATGGGTTAACGTATTTAATCCGTTCATATCAAAAAAATAATAGGCAGTCAAATTCTATTCGTTTAGCTAATTACGCCTAAGCACCTGTTATCACCAGCATTAGGAAGCATATCTAAGAACCCATGGGGTGAGTAGCCGTCGGCGGGACATGGGTGATGTGAAAAAGAATTTTGCTGTCTCGCTCCATTTTCCCTTCATCTTTCAGCACGATATACTTAAAGAAGTCGAAAGGCAAACTTATTTTCAGCTTATGTTCATTTCAAAAATGTAAGTTATTCATGACAAAGGGAGTGTTCATTTATTTATGAGTACCGAAATGCTGGAACGTCGAAGTGAAATTCTAAAACGGAACATCCATCAGTTGCTGGTTCAGGAAAATCAACACGGCGTGACGCGTCAAGAAAATTACACTTTGCACAAAATGATCAGAGAGCTTCATCAAACTTCTCACGCCTTGAATACTTCCCGTTGATATGAAAAAATACGAATGCTTAAATTTTTAAATGCAAAATAACCTTCAGCCCCACTTCCTTAGTGGTGTTGAAGGTTATTTTGTCGTGTATAGCTTTTAATGAATAAGTTATGTTTTCTTTGCGATGTTATCCCTTGGAGCGACTCAGCAGATACAGGAAGTATGGAGCACCAATGATCGCCACGATCAAACCTGTCGGGATTTCTTTCTGTAAAGGTAAGGATCGTGTAATTGTATCCGCCACAAGCACTAACAGTGCCCCAACCAATGCACAGGCCACTAACAGCATCTTATGCTTTGGCCCCACCAGTTTTCTTGCCAAATGCGGAGCAACTAAACCGACGAAGCCGATTCCACCGCTAACCGATACGCTGGAACTGGCCAATCCAACCGCAGCAGCGAGCAGAAGGATGCGTTCCTTTTCAATAGATGTACCTAACCCGGATGCCGTCTGATCTCCCAAATTAAGCACATTCATCACATTGGCCTTGTAGTATGCGAAAGGCAGCAACACCACAAGCCAAGGTAACAGTGCCATTACAAATTTCCAGTTGGACCCCCATATACTTCCTGCCAACCAACTGGCAACAAACGTATAACTTTCAGGCGTAAGCTTGAGAGTCAAGATGATCATCGCAGCACTGACCCCCGCCGCTACACCAATCCCGCTTAGCAGTAACCTTGTCGGAGAAATCCCTTCACCCTTTTTGTAAGAAAGCGCGTAGATCAGAATAGCAGCCGCTCCTGATCCAATCAGTGCAAGGCCAGGTAGTAAAAACAATGAATTCGTTGTTTGCATCGTTGGGAAAAGCAATACAAACAGCATAACCATCAGCCCGGCTCCGGCATTAATCCCCAAAATACCAGGGTCCGCCAAACCATTACGTGAAACTCCCTGCATGATACAGCCAGAAACCGCCAGACCTGCACCAATCAAAATGGAAATAACCATTCGTGGCAATCGGAATTCAAACAAGATTAATTCCTGCTGTGGAGTCCCTTGCCCAAATAAGGTTCTAAAAAGCTCCATTGGCGAAAGTCGAATGGTTCCTGTATTCGCACTAATGGTGAATGCAACAATGAGCAGAATGAGCAGAACGATAACAACGATCCAATCATGGATTTTTTTACGGTGACCTGCTTTGGCAATAGCTCCAGTCGTGATGTTATTCATCTTACAGTGCTCTCCTTTCTTTACGAGCCAGATAAAGGAAGAATGGCACCCCAATCAGGGCAATAAGCACGCCTACTGGTGTTTCCTCCGGTGCATTAATCATGCGAGCCGCCAGATCGGCAAACACGATGAGTAAAGCCCCCATAATGGCCGAGCAAGGAATGATCCAGCGATAATCGACACCTACCAGCTTGCGGGTCATATGAGGAATAATCAGCCCTACAAAGCCGATAGATCCTACCAGCGACACTGCCGCCCCCGCCAGAATAAGTACCAGGATCATCCCAAGCACCTTTACAATGCCAGTGCGCTGACCGAGACTGAGCGCAATTTCATCCCCGAGGCTGAGCAACGTAATAGACCGTGATAGCATAAGCGCGCCGATAAAGGCTGCCACAACCCAAGGCAAGACAATCCCCAGTTGCACCCACTTGGTTCCGCTAAGTCCCCCTGCATACCAGAAGGCCAGATCCTGTCCGACATTAAAATACAAGCTGATCGCGTCACCCAAGGCAGACAGCAATGCCGTTACAGCTGCACCCGCCAATACAAGGCGTACTGGCGTAAGTCCACCCTTGGATATGGAGCTTGTACCATATACCATCACAACAGCTAAGGCCGCGCCAACAAAGGAGTACAGCATCAGTTGTAAAAAGGATGACCCGGGAAAAAGAGCAAAACAAATCGCCATCGCCAAACTGGCTCCCGAATTCAATCCAAGCAAACCCGAGTCAGCAAGCGGATTGCGGGTCATCCCCTGCATAATTGCCCCCGCCACAGCGAAGCAGACTCCGATCAACACACCACCCAAAATCCGTGGTAGTCTGATTTCCCAAATAATTTGATGATTTTGTATTTCAGGATTAAAATGAAAGACTGCATTCCATACCTCAAACAGCCTAATAGGAGCTGCACCAAAAGATAGGGATAAAGCGATACCGAACGCCAAAAGGGCTAGTCCGGCTGTTAAGATGAGTGAAGCCGCCCATGGCCGTGAGTGGAATGAAATCGGCGGCTGGCTATGGTTACTCTGGGCGGGACTCTCCGATGATTCTGATAATTTCATGACTATTTTTCACCCTTACTTGTTGAATAGTATGTAGGCTATCACACAAACCTGTGCTCATGAAGGCATTTGATAATGAGAATTATTATCATGCAATCTTTACTATTGTAAATTAATGCGACAATGGCTTCAATAGTAAATTTCGACGAACCCGTGAAGCCCTGCAATTTTGTGAAAAAATAAAGCCCTTTGGCATAAAATATACCAAAGGGCTGCCAGCAACACCGGAGTAACTACTTCTGTGAAGCCTTCTCTTTATTCCGCTCGACGAGCATGTCTGCGATTTCTTCTGCTTGTCCTACAATGGCAATCGGGTCAAAGTACCAATAGCGATCCTCCTGTAACTCAAAGACCCTGTCATTTCGAACGGCATCCAGTGACTTCCATATACTGTCCCCTGTATAACCGGCGGTTTCCTTGTTAACCGTCAGAAAAATATAAGAGCCAGCATACTGATTAATAACTTCTTTCGATACCGATTTCCATTGAGTATCACCTAATAGTTCTTTTTGGACAAAAGGTGGAGGCGTCAAACCCAGTCCTCTGTATACCGCCTGTCCTCCTCTGCCAAAGTTATCGCCATATACATAATATTCCTTCGTTGAAGCCTCCATGACAGTGAAGGTATCCTCAGGTTGAATGATTCCCTTTAACTTGTCGCGTGCTGCCTGCATCCGCTGATCGTATTGGGCTAGCCACGCTTTAGCCTCCTGCTCTTTACCAAGAAGCTCTCCAAAAGCAGTTAATTCCTCATGCACATCCTTATACGTGCCATAAGGAATAGCGACGGTCGGGGCAATCTTACTGTAATTCTCATATTGAGAAGCATCTTTGGAACCAATCAGAATCAAATCCGGCTCCAGAGTAAGTACCTTTTCAAAGGACACGCTATCGCGGTCTCCAATGCTTGTAATGCCCTGTACAAGATCCTTGGAAAACGGATTGTCCAAATAATACTTAACACTCCCCACGGGTTGAATACCGAGAGCTAATAAGTCATTCTGGTACAAATCTACTACGATCCGTTGAGGATGAGTTGGGATCGTAACATCACCATGAATTGTTTTGACTGTTTTCGTTGCTAGCTTCTGCTCGGCAGAAGTTTGATTCTGCTTTCCGTCAGCCTGCCCCGTATTTCCTCCACAAGCGGTCAGAGCCAGGATGAATGTCAGCAGCAGCATTGCAATCCACATTTCCTTTTTCAAAAAAAATTCATTCCTCTCTCTACTTACATTTCATACTATTTCATTTAGGTACCGTACTGGGCTTGATGCAGACGGCTATATGGACCTTTTACCGCCAGCAATTCTTCATGCCTACCTTGCTCGGCGATTCCCTGATCGGCAACCACGATAATGCGGTCGGCGTTTTTAATCGTTGCCAGACGATGCGCAATAACGAGCGTTGTGCGTCCTTGCGACAACTCTGTCAAAGCCTGCTGAATCGCAGCTTCTGTCTCTGTATCCAGTGCTGATGTTGCTTCATCCAAAATGAGAATAGGTGGATTTTTGAGGAACATCCGGGCAATAGACAAGCGTTGCTTTTGACCCCCCGACAGCTTCACGCCCCGTTCACCAATCATCGTATCCAACCCTTCCGGATAGGAACGAACGAGGTCTTCAATCTGAGCCCGTCGGGCGGCATCCCAAATTTCTTCTTCCGAAGCACCTAGCTTGCCATATGCAATATTTTCACGAACCGTTCCATCAAACAGGAACACATCCTGCTGTACGATCCCAATCATGGAGCGCAACGATTCCAGCTTCATTTCACGGATATCCATACCATCAATGGTAATGCTGCCTTCCTCCACATCATAGAAGCGTGGCAACAAACTGCAAAGCGTCGTTTTACCTGCTCCTGAAGGGCCGACCAGTGCTACAGTCTCTCCCGCATGGATGGATAGGTCCACTTTACGCAATACTTTGTCTTTGTTTTCATAGCCAAATGTTACACCTGCAAATTGGATTTCTCCATTGAGATGGGTAACGGTCTTGGCCCCTGGCAGATCTTCTACATCCGATTCACTTTCCAACAAATCCAGGTATCGACGGAAGCCGGCAATGCCTTTGGGATACGTTTCAATAACGGAGTTAATCTGCTTGATTGGTGCGAGAAATACGTTGGACAGCATCACAAATGCGATAAATTCCCCGTACGTCATTTGCCCTTCAATCACAAACCATGTACCGCACACGAGTACAAACAGCGAAACCAGTTTCATCAGAACAAAACTAATCGAAGAATTCCAAGCCATAATACGGTAAGCAATTAGCTTGGTTTTACGGAATCGTCCGTTGTTTTCAGCAAAACGTTCCATTTCATGCTCTTCGTTCGAAAATGCTTGTACGACGCGGATACCACTGACGTTATTTTCGATGCGTGCGTTGTAATCTGCGATATCCGAAAACATGCGATGGAAAGCAGCATTCATTTTACGGCTAAAATACAAGGACAAGTAAATCATAAGCGGCACAATAATGAACGTCAGCACTGCCAGCTTCCAGTTAATGCCGAGCATGATACCGAAGGCCCCTCCCAGTGTCATCAACGCGATAAACAAATCTTCAGGTCCGTGGTGGGCGATTTCCCCGATATCCATCAGATCGTTGGTCATACGGGAGACGAGATGCCCTGTTTTGTTATTGTCAAAAAAACGGAAGGATTGCTTTTGAATTCGATCAAACAGTTTTTTACGCATGTCCGATTCGATGTTAATCCCCAGCTTATGGCCCCAATAGGTAACCACGTAATTTAATCCGGCACTGACTACATAAATACCAAGCAGTCCTAGACAAGCATATAAAATCCACTTCCAGTTCCCGCTAGGCAGCAAATCATCGACCACCCGGTTGACGGCAAGTGGGAAAGCCAACTCCAGCAGTGCAGCCAGCAAGGCGCAAGAGAAATCAATAATAAACAAAGTCCGGTAAGGACGGTAATATTCAAAAAAACGTTTTAACATGTATATGACTTCTCCTTTCTTATTTCAAGTGATTATTTAGGATCGAAGGAAAGCATGTTAACCGCTTCATCCAGCGATTTGTCAATCGCAAGCGGTGAGTACGTAAACCATGGGTCAGCTTTGATGAAATATACTTTGTGGTTTTTAACCGCAGGAAGATTTCTCCACAGTGCGCTTTGCTCGATTTCCTTGAGGATTCCATCCTTGGTCTCTTCATCATAAACCAGCATAATAATTCGGTCCCCTGACAGTTCAGGCAGCTTTTCCATCGAAATGCTATCGTAAACGAAATTAAAGTTCGGGTCCTTCGCCAGCTTTTGGCGTATGTACTCAGGAGGATTCAATTCCAGTGAACGGTAAATGGCATGTCCTACATTCCGCGCCCCGTACACTCTTAGCACATCCTTACCGTAAGTCATGTAAATCGTGACCGTTTCACCTTTCTTAAATTTTCCAGCCAGCTTCTTCCGGCCTTCAGCAGCCTTTTTATCCAGGTTAGCAATCCACTGCTCAGCTTCCTTGTCCTTACCGAGTACAGCGGAAACATCCCGAAATTGCTTGAACACATCCCCTGCTCCAAAAGAAACGACTACGGTTGGAGCAATTTTCTCCAGCTGCTCCTTCACTTCGGGAGTGGTATCTTCTGTTGTTATGATCAGGTCTGGCTGTAGCTCCAGCACCTTTTCTACATTCGTCGGGTTCCCAATATCTGCAATTCCGTCAATCTTACCTTTTAAATATTCGCCCTCCAACAAATGGGAAGCAGCACCTACCGGCTTAACTCCCAAGGCCAGTATGGCATCCAAATATTGCGTCGTAATAACTCGTTGCGGATTTACAGGGATATTGATCTTGTTGCCAGTGGCATCTGTATATTCACGCATGGCAACCGTTTGGGATTGCCCGTTAGAGTTGTTAATACTGGTCTTTCCATTGTTCTGATTGCCAGTATCTGCGTTTCCACAAGCCCCCAGTACAACCGTCAGTAGAACCACGAGACACAGTGTGGTGCCCCATTTTATCCTGTTACTTTGTTGCACGATGATGTCCTCCTTAAGTATATATATCTAAAAATGATAGTGATTCTCATTATCATACATTTGTTATTCTATCTTTTACCACCACTTCTTACAACACTAAAATTAAAAACTTCCATATTATACGAAGCAATGATTCCTGTCTCAGCAGAATCGCGCTCAAAATAGAGCATTGTTGCATAGAACCTTTGACAAAGTGAACCAGAGAAGGCAGCCATTCGGATTGCTCAAGGTCTGACCTTACGTGAGGGCGCAGCGGATCACTTGTCTTTTGCAGTTACCGCTGAACAAGTCGCCGCTGCCATTATCCGTGCTGATGCCATCGGGCATGCTGTCCAGCAATACCAAAAAACTTTCATTGAAAAGGTGAGCTCATCATGAAAAAAAGCCTACGCGACGTTTCCCCTGGGTAGGACAAACATGGTATTGCCCATGAGGACATCCCTGATGCCATCTAGCGGGTCAAGCTGCCGATCAGCCTGACCCTTGAAATCCATTTTGAACCCAGGCCTTGATGTCAGGAGTCTTCCCTTCTCATATATAAAATGATATAAAACAAAAGCTGCCTTCGACAGGCAGCCTTTGTTCATTTTTATATTGTATGCCTAGCATCGGTCTGTTTACCTGTTGTATTTCTGGATGCTCCCCGGCGTTTTAAAACAACATTCAGTATCAAACCAACCGTCATATATCCCGTAATCATCAGAATAACACCGTTCCATCCGAAACTTGCATAAAATATACCGCCCAAGGTACCGCTAATACTGGAACCGGCATAATAAAAAAACAGATAGAGCGCAGACGACTGCGCCCTGTGCTCAACCGCCAGAAGGCCTACCCAACTGCTTGCAATCGAGTGTCCCCCGAAAAAACCAAACGTAAACAACGCAATACCGATAGTCATCACCCACAGACTGCCCGATAATGTCAGCAAGGCACCCAACAGCAGAATTCCAATAGCAACCCCCATAACCGCATATCTGCCGTATCTGTCAGCCTGTCTCCCCATCCAGGTGGAGCTGACCGTTCCCATGATGTACACAACAAAAATCCAGCCAATCAGGCCGGAGCCAAGCAGATAAGGAGGTGCAGTAAGACGATATCCAATGTAGTTAAACAGCGTAACAAAGCTGCCCATAAACACAAAGCCCAGCCCATACAGACACAGTAGCGCCGGGTCTTTACAGGGAACAAAAAGTGTACGAATGGTATCTGAAAAACGGACCTTTCGACGCTTGAAGTTACGCGAAGCCGGAAGCCATTGCCAAAACAGTACCGAGGATACGATGCTAAGCAAGGCCAATATTCCCAAAGCAGTTCTCCAGTTCACCAAATCCGTTAAGGTGCTGGTCAGAATTCGTCCGCCCATCCCGCCAATGGAATTCCCGCTGATGTACAATCCCATAGCATAGCCCAGATGGGCAGGATCTATTTCCTCACTGAGGTAGGTCATGGCGATGGCGGGAAGACCCGCGAGAATCATGCCTTGGATCATCCGCAGAATAAGCAGCGTTAGAAAGCCCGGACTAATCGCTAACAGCAACCCCACAGCAGATGCTCCGACTAAGGAGCAGCACATGATGATTTTCCGTCCTTTTTGATCCGATAAAACACCAACGAACAGCATCGTTATCGCCATGGCGATAGTTGACATGGACAGCGACAAACTGGCGGTGGCGGGGGAAATACCAAAATCTTTGGAAAACTCGGGCATCAGCGGCTGCATGCAATATAACAAGGCAAATGTGCTGAATCCTCCCGCGAACATAGCCAAGCTCGTTTTGTGAAACGAACGGGACCCTTTTTGAATATATGTCATAAGAATCCCTCTTTATTGCCGATATAGTTTCCGTTCCATATGAGTTAAAAATTCATACCCGTCCTTGGTTACAACTACCGTATCTTCGATTTGAAAACCACCTGCTCCTAGCTCATAATAAGGCACCTCAACACAAAATACCATGCCTTCCTCCATCGTTCGGTGATCTCCGGGAGCCAATACAATATCATCATACAGCTCCAAACCGATGGCATGTCCCACATGCTGACGACGATAGTGCGGAATACCTTCTTGTTGGACGGCTTGAACCGCAGCCTGGAAAATATCCGATGCTTTGGCTCCGGGACGTACCCGTTCCAACGCTCGCTCCCAACCGCTATGAATAGCTGAAAAATGACGCTTCTGCCAGTCTGTCGGTTCTCCCAGCACAGTTGTGCGCCCGGTATCCGCCCAATAGCCGTCCAGGTGACAGCATAGATCAAACCGTACCTGCTCTCCAGGCTGTACGCGGTGAAAGTAACGTTCTATTAATGGCAACGCGCTGCGTGGACCAGCTCCCACAGCAACCATCGCCGGAATCGCACCCGCTTTTACCGTCTCCAAACGATAATAGTCGGCCAGTTCCTCTTCATGCACATTTTCGGCGATTTTGCGGATCATTTCAAGCTCAACACGCTCGTTCAGCTCAGCTACCCGGCGTAGCCGTCTGATTTCTTCTGCTGTTTTCACTTGCCGAACCTCTCTGAACAGCGCATAGGCCGGCTTGATCACCCCATTTGGCAGTTCTTCCTTCAAACGTGCATAAAGCGCTGGTGCAATACGCATTTCATCCACTCCCAACGGGCCTTGGGAAATGTCCAGATCATGCAAAGCTGCCTGTAGCGCTTCAATAGGCCCTGCATAAGTCTGTGTACGACCGAGAAGATTGTAAAATAGATCAATGTCAGGGGTCGAAGCTTTGCCTTCCGGTGATCCTTCCAGAAAAAAATCACTGTACAGGTATAAATCCGCATCTGGCAAGCCCATTTGGGCGATCACACCCAGTCGGTTGGTCGGCAAAATAAGACGTGCCCGGGCGGACGTCTGTTGTGGTAAAACAGCATAAATTTGCATAGTCCAATTGGTGGTTCGCAGTTGGGAGCCGATTACGTAGGAGATATTTTCAGGGGTGGTAGCCACGAGGGCTTGTAAACCTTCCCGCTTCATAATCTGCTGGGCCCGTTCACGGTTGACCGTGTTCGTGTGGGTCATCGTTTTTCCTCCTTTGGAATTCATTTTAGATATGAATAATACGTCTGTTACTCAATTTTCTTTCCGTTCCAGCACCCGCTGTACCTCAGGCACAGAGCGCAGAATTAGCTTTAAGCCAAAAAACAGCGCCAGCGCAATTAACAGCATGAGGGTTGAAACAACCGCGATGGTTGGGTCCTGCCATTTTTCCATGTAGAGGAAGAGTTCAATGGGCAAGGTATTATTTTCAGGTCGCAAAATGAGCAGTGCCGTCTCTACCTGATCAAATGTAAATATAAAAGCGATAGCCCCACTCATTAGCAGCCCTAGTCGTATTTGTGGCAAGGTTACCGTAAAAAATACGCGCAGCGGACCCGCGCCCAAATCTGAGGCAGCCTCCTCATGCTCCCGGCGTACATTAGCCAGCGTGCTGCCTATGATACTCAATACAAATGGCATAATCGTGACCGCTTCTCCTAAAATAAGGGCAAACAAGCCGCCTGCAATCCGAAGCTTTGAAAACAAAATCAAGTAGGCAACGCCCAGCGCGATTTTAGGCACTACCATCGGCGACATGAATAAGGCCCGCAACAGATTGCGTCCGGGAAACTCAAAGCGCTGAATGGCCAGAGCAGCCAGCGTACCCGCTACTAAGGCAAGCAATGTGGCGCAAGCGGAAGAAAAAACACTATTACCGAACGCACGAAGAAACTGGGGCTGCGAGAGCAAATTTTCATACCAACGCAACGACAAGCCTTTGGGCGGAAAAGCGCTGTAGGCAGTAGAATTGAGTGAAGTAATCACCACAATGACGAGCGGTAGCACGAGAAACAGGCAAACGATCATTGCAACGACGAACAGAATCAGATGATATCCGCGTGAGGATAAACCTTTAAGGCGCATCCGCAGCACCTCCTTTTCCGGAGCGTTGAAACGTAAGAAAGTCTCCGAGCCGATTCAGCAGCCATACAACCAAAGTCGAAGCGATAATCAGAAACAGACTTGCTACTGCGGCAATCGGCCAATTAGTATCCAGCGTCCGCTGATAAATAAAGGTAGGCAAGGTCATTACTCTCCCGCCTCCAATTAGTGCCGGCGTCGTAAAAGCGGTCAGACACAACGTAAATACGATCTGCACACCGGATACGATTCCACGTACCGACAAAGGTAGCGTAATCGTCAGGAATGTGCGCAAGCTTCCAGCGCCAAGATCATGAGCTGCTGCCTTGAGCATACTATCCTGTTGCACCAGCACACTCAAAATCGGTATAACCATAAAAGGAAGAAAAATATGAACGAGCGCAATGATGACGCCTGTCTCATTAAAGGTCATTTCCAGCCCTGTTTCTGTAATGCCTGTCCGTATCAGCAACCAGTTCAAAAGCCCTTGTCTGGACAAAAGAACAAGCCACGCATAAGACTTGACCACCGCACTGACCAGCAGGGGAAGGAACATAATCATTAGCACAGTTTGCCTCCAGGCACTACTGCGAATACGTGCTGTATAATACGCCAGCGGATATGCAAGCAGCAGGCTTATGAGTGTCACCCTGATCGTCAACCAAAAGGTGTCCCTGATGACCTTCCAATAGTAAGGATCGGTTAAAAATGTGCGATACGCTGTCCATTGAAAAGCGGATTGCAACCGCCCACCTTCAAATGAATCCAGGCTGTAGCGGGCAAATATAAGTAACGAGCCGATAAATATGAATCCCATCAGCAGGAGGGACGGCAGCAGTAGCAATAGGGGTGTGACCCATGATTTGCCCTTGGGCGAAATCCAGTCGACTACACGGTGAGCCAGTCGGTTCACACGCCTCCCTCCCCCCGGTCAGATAAAAAGACAGCGTCCTGCGGCTCCCACCCGATAGTTACCGTTTCACCGGGAGAAAATCGTGGTTTTCCCGGAAAATGAGGGACATGCGCTGTTAATTGCGGGAATTCGCTCACACCGTCCGGCTCTATAGTGTAGCGCAGCATCGTGCCGCCATAACGCACATCCCGAATCACGCCTGTAAGCCGATTGCGCAGACCCTCAGCCTCTGAACCAATCCGCACATATTCATAGCGGATCGAGATATGGCCCTGGTCGCGTAACGACGACGGTTGTTGACCCTGCCCGATGTGGACGGTAATGGCTTCCCCTGCCGTTTCAACAATCGTCAGGTCTCCTTCATGCCCCAGCACACGGGACGGCAACAAATTGGTATCACCGATAAATTTAGCGACAAATCGGTCAGCGGGGCGCTCATAAATCTCGTCCGGCGTGCCATATTGCAGCATGACCCCGTCACGCATAACACCGATCCGGTCCGATACGTTCATGGCTTCCTCCTGATCGTGGGTCACGAATATAAAGGTGGTCCCTGACTCCCGCTGAATCCGCTTTAGCTCCCGTTGCATGTCCAGTCGTAGCTGCGCATCCAGCGCAGACAGAGGCTCGTCCAGCAGCAGCACTTGGGGCTGGTTGATCAAGGCGCGTGCAATCGCTATACGCTGGGCCTGCCCCCCGGACAGTTGTGAAACCTTGCGGGTGCCGAAGCCGGGAAGCTGAACTAATTCCAGAACTCGCTCCACACTTTTCCGAATTTCACCTTTTGATGTTCCTTTCATTTTCAAGCCGTAGGCAATGTTTTTATATACGTCCATATGCGGAAACAGTGCAAGCTGCTGAAAAATCATGTTCGTATTTCGTCCATACGCCGGAATTCGGGTCACATCTGCTCCAGAGAGAAGAATAGTACCCTGATCGGGCATCTCAAGTCCTCCCAACATCCGCAACAACGTTGTTTTCCCGCAGCCGCTGGGACCGAGCAAAGAAATGAACTCCCCCTGTCTCACACGAAAGGATACCTGATTGACGGCCGCATGATCGCCGAACCTCTTCACGACATCCCGTACTTCAATCGCAATCTGGTGTTCAACTCCGGACATGGATAGATTCCCTCCTAGTGGGTTAGCCACAAATAGCCTCCCTATAACTATGGCCTGATATTATTGCAGTTTTGTTTTGACCAGACGATCCCACAGGTCTTTCCACTCCGAAGCTCCTTGGGCCATGGCTGACCAATCCGGATTCAAGCCTTTTTTCTGCTCAGCTACAGAGAAAGATGGATCATTTTTATATTTATCAGGTACTTGAGCAGCAGTGCTTGTTACCGGAGTACCTGTTGCCTCAGCATATTTGGTCAAATTTTCAGGTTTCAACAGCTCATTAATGATCTCGTTAGCGACACGTGTCTGTTCCGGCGTCGAGCCCTTGACCACTTGCAAGGAATACGGGAAGGAAACGAAACCTTCCTTCGGAATAGCTACTGCTAGTGGAGCGCCTTCATCATTAATCCACGTCTGAGCCGTCTGCGAACTGAATGGTGCTACCAGCGCCTCGCCGGAAATAAGCAAGTTTTTCAATTGGTCATTGGAGGTTACGAGCGTGCGTACCTGATCCGTATGCTTCCCCCCAGAAATCAAAGGCAGCCTCTGGCTTATCATAGGTTGCACCCAGTTCCTTGCCCTTCAATTCGATGACTGGAGCAATGTAGGAATAGAACATGTAATCCCAAAGAGCCACTTTGTCCTTAAATTGCGGATTATCCCAAAGATCGCTCCAGCTTGTCGGCGGAGTTTTAACCAAATCCTTGTTATATACGAGTGCAAAATTTGTTACTCCCCATACGATGCCGCGATTGTCCTTGGTATGGTATTGCTCGGGAATATCCTTCATATGGGTTACGATGGACGGGTCCAGCGGCTCCCACATATCATCGTTCAGCCCCTTGGCGGAAGCGTCTGCATTAAAGTAACCGAAGTTGACAACCGGATTGTTGGGATCGGCTTTTTGCCCTGCCACCATTTTAGGGTACATAACAGAATTGGATGATTCCACAAAATCAACCTGAACGTTCGGGTGTTTCTTCACATAATCCGCAACTACTTCTTTGGGAACCACGTCCTGATTGGCACCCGCCCATATAAACATGCTGAGCTTGATTTTTTGTTCTCCATCCGAATTTCCATTGGTGGCCTGTGAAGTGGATGACGAGCTGCCACACGCTGTCAGCAGCAACATAGACGCAGCTAAAATAACAGATACGGAACCTAACGTTTTTGAAAATCGTTTCATTTGATTAAACCTCCCGGTAAAGTATGTTTATTAACTGTAAAAAACGCTGCTCTCCTGCTTAGAGAGCAGCAATCGTACGATGGATGGCTGCCATAATCTCTGCCACTTCAATAGCCTGTACCTGTTCGCCTTTGTGGAATCGCTCATCTATATCTTTCATTGCACATCGTTTGAGGTAATCCCGAAGTGCCAGCGGATACACCGTTAACGCCGCCCCGATAGCCAACTGCATTTCATCACTCCAGGTGGACTCAAATTGTTCACGAGCCGAGCCAAAATGAAAAGATTGCTGTTCATCCATTGAACTGTGAACGGCACTGCGTCTTTTTTGGGTAGCGTCCAAATCTACCTGTCTTTCATTGAATACGACTCCATACTGCTCATAAGCGGCATCCTTGGATACTAATCCGTTGCGTACGTCCCGTGCGACGGCCTCGGGAGCTCTTTTATAAGGGCTCCCATACCCGCCTCCGCCTTGGGAAAAGAACGCCACCGTGTCCCCCGGCTGTAATAAAAGCTCGTCGATTCGCCCGGTATGTTCCTCGGATGGCTGTCCCAAATTTTTAACAGCTGTTCCATAGGCACCAGCTTTCCCCCCAAGTCTCCCCCACGGCTGAAATTCCATCCGCTCCATATTACGGGCAGTCAGCACCGTATCGGGACTGAGTACCTTCAACTGCAAATCAATTCCACAGCCTCCCCGGTAGGTTCCCGCCCCAGCCGAATCGGGCAGCAACCCGTACCGTTCGATCAGGATAGGCATATCGGCTTCAACCGTTTCCGCAGGAATATTGCGCAGATGACCGACCGCAAAGTCCATCCCGTCAATGCCGTCCTTCATCGGTCTGGCTCCCGAGCCTCCACAAATCGGCTGCACCACGCCTACTTTCCGCCCACCCGTGACTGGATCAGTCATAGCCAGCATGACGATCGCCGCTTGTCCGGCACCAGCAGCGGGCAGCTTGTTCTCCTGGGCTTGACTCAGCGTACCTGTCAGCACATCCATCAGCCTGATAAATGTAGCCGCACGCGCTCCGATCGCAGCCGGAGCTTCCGGATTCAACAGAGTACCCGACGGAGCATCATTCGTAATCATCCGCACCATCCCCGAATTCCATGGAATCGAGGGGTCCAGTGTCCTGAAATATCGAATGAGTGCTGGCACCAGATAGTAATGCCCCTGTTTGTTAAGGGTCGGAATATTAAAGGATGCTCTCACCTGCGGGTCTGTCCCCTTAAAATCCAAAAATATTCCATCGTCCCGGACCACCATTTTACAGCGCAGTCGAACCGGATACCCCCCCGGACCCTTCTCAATATAATCCCAGAACTCGTATTCTCCGTCCGGAATATCCTGAATCATCTGACGAACCCGTGTCTCGGCGTAAACAAGCACATCTTCGATGCCATTCTCTACTCGGGATATCCCATAGCGCTCTACCAGCTCTTTAAGCCGTCGTTCTCCGCGGTTCAGTGCAGCCATCAAAGCTCTCAGATCGCCCCAGTTTTGGTCAGGAATCCGGCAATTATCAAGAAAAATACGCAAAATGGCTTCGTTCAACACACCGGCCTCGTACAGCTTCACTGGCGCAAGGCGCAGCCCCTCCTGATAAATATCGTATGAGCTGGGCGACACACTGCCCGGTACCTTGCCCCCCACGTCAGAAGAGTGAATGAAGCACAGCCCGAAGGCCATAATTTGCTCCTCATGGAAAAAGGGCTTCAGCAGATAGACATCCGGCAGATGTGTCGCCATACCGCCCGTCGAATACGGATCGTTACAAATGACAATATCGCCTTTATTCCATTGTCCGATGGATGAAATCACATCCCCCGCAGGGATACCTAACGACAGGCTGTAACCTGTATCGAGTGGACATCCAAAGGTTTCGCCCTGGGGTGAAAGCAGGTACGTGCCGAAATCACCTGTTTCTTTGACAAAAGCGGTAAATCCGGTGCGCAAAACAACATTAGCCATTTCCTCGACGATAGCCTGCACCCTGTTTTTAAAAATCTCCAGAAATACGCGGTCCGTCTTCAGCTCGCTGTTCATCCTTCCACCTCCCCGATTATATTCCCCAGGCTGTCAATCTTTACGGTGTAACCTGGTGGAACAAAGACAGTCGTATCATACTCTTCAATAATGACTGGACCAGGCCAAGCTTCTGTAGTGGGCAGACCTGAACGCCGAACAATGTGCGCCTTCATTTCCCCGCCATCAAAATATATGGTTCTGGTTTCCTGAGCTGCTGAATGACTAGGCTGTTGGAACAAATCATCATGGTCGGGGATTTGCATCGTATCCGCCTTGCGGGTTACGCCAACAATCGTTGCCCTCAGATTGATAAAGGAGACGGGAGACTCCGGCTGGCTTACTCCAAAAATGGTCTCATACTGGCGATGAAAACGCGTCACTGCCTCTTGAACAAACTGGACTGCGCCATCCGTTGTAGTCTCTGAAACAGATCCAGCTTCCAGATTTTCACTTGGAATGGACACTTCAATATCGAAAGCCTGTCCTTCGTAGCGCATATCCGCGCTGTACAGCATATAGGTGGACTCCAGTTCTATTCCTCGGCTGCTTTCTGTCTCCAGCCAATGATGTCCCTGCTCGGCAAGATCCTTAAAAATACGTTTAAGCTCGCCCTCCTGAAGCTGCTGTCCAGTTTTGTACAAAGTATATACAAAATCATTACGCAGATCGGCCACGACACATCCTGTTGCGCAAAGCGTGCCTGGAGACGGTGGCACGAGCACCCGCCGTATACCGACCTCCCGCGCCAGCAGGAACGCATGCGTCGGGCCAGCTCCGCCGTATGCCAGCAACGTAAAATCACGGGGATCAATTCCTTTTCGCGCCATCAGGGGTGTGAATTGTGCGTACATATTGGCGGTCGCCACATCCAGAATCGCCTGAGCCGCTTTTTTTGGAATCCAGCCCAATCCTTGCTCCCAAACGCTCCAGCGCCGTTGCCGCCAGTTCCTCGTTCAGCGACATACGGCCCCCAAGAAAGCGATCTGGACGAATAATACCCAGATGCACATAGGCATCGGTGGTCGTCGGATTCATCCCTCCTTTGTCATAACAAGCTGGCCCCGGATCTGCTCCTGCACTGCGCGGTCCAACCTTGAGCACGCCTACACCGTCAACCCAGGCGATAGATCCGCCGCCTGCGCCGATGGCGGTTACGTCCACCGCCGGAATAATGACAGGAAAATCGCCAATCTGATTTTCACTTGAATAGGCCGGTTCACCATCAATGACAGCCACGTCTACGCTGGTGCCGCCCATATCAAAGGTGACGACTTTGTTGATCGCAGCCAATCTCGCTACATGGGTCGCGCCGATCACGCCCGATGCCGGACCAGACAACAACGTTTTAACTGGCTCCTCAGCCGCCCGCTGCGCTGTCATAATACCTCCATTGGACATCGTGGAAAGCACTTGGGCATGCAAGCCTCGCTCCTTCGCCCCAACTTCTAGTTTGCGGAAATATCCATTCATCCGGGAACCAATATACGCATTCATAACCGTTACCAGAGTACGTTCATACTCTCGTTGCTGTGGCCACACCTCACTGCTGGAGCAGACAAAAACATCGGGAAATTCCCTGCGAATCAGTTCCACGGCCTGCCGCTCATGCTCCGGGTTATGGTAAGCATGCAGAAAGGATACGGCAATCGCCGTAACACCTTCGGCAAGCAGCTCCTGTACAGACTGACGCAGATCATCGGCTGGAAGAGGTCGATAGATCCGTCCGTCAGCCAAGCAGCGCTCATCAATTTCCTTTACAAGATGGCGCGGAATAAGTGGATCAGGCTTGTCACCGTAAAGATTCGTCGTATTTTCCAGACGGAGTCTGCGAATTTCCAGAACATCCCGAAATCCGCGAGTGACGAGAAGCCCTGTCGTCGCTCCGTTGCGTTCAATAAGCGTGTTCACACCCAGCGTTGTCCCGTGCACAAACAATTCAACGGCCCCAATATCAATCGGGATGGACTTCAATTGTTCAATCGCATTTAAAATAGCCTGCTCCGGCGCGGAGGGGACGGACGGTGTTTTCAATGTTGCGGTTACCCTCCCGTTATTATCCGTTAGCATTACATCCGTAAACGTTCCACCGATGTCAATACCGAGTCGGTATGTAACTGTCATATTGACCACCTCCTGTATTGAATAACCTGTATCCTGTAAAAACAACATCCTACCTCAAGATTTTAAATCAGGCGTTAATCAGAGTTTTGGTAAGCACTGCTATATCATGGGTCATTAATGACGTTCTTTTATGCTTTACTTTTATCAAAATAAATGCGCACATCCTCAATCAATTGATTGATGTGAGTTACCATCGCAGATGCCGCTTCATCAGGCTCATGATGGGCTATACACTCCACAATCTGCCGATGGTCTACCACAAGCTCGCTGCCAACGGCTTTCCTAATCAGCGCGGTTGCTGGAAGATGAGCCCCTTCTCCCCATACAAGACGTAAAGCATGCAGTAGCACGCGGTTGCCAGATGCCACAGCGATCCGTTCATGAAACTCCCGGTCCTCCTCAATCGGAACACGCCCATCTGCAATGGCCTCATCCTGTGCTTCAATTGAATGCCATAGCTCTTGAATCGTCTGTTCACTGGCCTTCGATGCTGCCAGCCAAGCTGTTTCTCGCTCCAGCGCACGTCTTGCGATTAGCATATCAAGCAGTGATTCCTCATCAGAAACATTGAGCGCATCCAGCAAGTTCGACTGATCACGCCACTGAGTAAGCTGACGCTCGATATCTGCCAAGCGGTCTTTTCCCGGCGGAGCAAGCAACCTGCCCTTTCGCCCTTTGCTCTCCGTATAGCCCAAGGTATCGAACTCCATCAGCTTTCGTCCAATGGAAGCCTGACTTAATCCAAACTCCTTGCCTAAAACCAGTACCAGCGTCGTGGCACCTACAGGATTATCGTACTTCCCCAAGTAAGAGAGAAGCTTGTGTTCCATTCTTAACTGTTCCATTTCCTTTGCTCTCATTCGTTTCTCCTTTGTGGTATCGTTCGAATGCTCATCTGTGTTCTCGTTTTCCTAATCATAAGAGCTATTTTCATTGTTAATAATCAACGATGATTAACGTAAAAGTTAAAAAAAGTATTGCTTATGTTGCCATTTAACTCGTTAATGAACTTTGAATTTAGGTCATTATAATCCCGCTTTTTTTATTTGTCAATTAAACTCATGAGATAACTAGGAATAAATCAAACTAAAAAGGGACGTATCCTCAAGTCTTGTTGACCCTATGACATAAAATCAATAGTTGGCACACATAGCTGACTGCTAGTCATTTGGAAAGTTTGGAACCTGAATAAGTTTCACTTGAAAACAATTATGAGGAGGAAACAACCCAACTTAGTTTTGGAATCCTAGCTCCCGCCTCGTGGGCGCTACGTCCGAAGAGCCACATAAAGGTTAACCTTCATCTCGAACAAACCGGAATCTCAAATGCTCAAGGAGTCGAAGGCGCTAAGTATGGCTGGGGTAAATGGTGCGGCGAGCTTGAAAAGGTATTGGAACAATAATCGCATTCGGTACTAAAACATCTCCTTCCCCAATGCTAAATTAATTGGGTACGATAGTGAAATAGCCCAACATCATAAAACAGATCACTTAATGGTATCTATTGCCCATCAAGTGATCTGTTTTTACACGTATGTCGGCTGTATCTGATTTCGGGATTGGAAACACCACTATATTCCATCTATTTTGCGGGTGGTAACAGCTTCGCTGGTACTACCCCTTATTGGAATCGTCCCTATTGACCAGGCTGGCATTAATTCCATGATCGCATCAGCCCGAAATCTTAAATCTATGGGGGCATACACCCGTTTTATTTCTTCTGATCCACTAGCTCCAGCTTGGCAGGAATTGATTTTTTCACGGTTTTACCCTGGAGTACATCCTGTGCCGCCCGAACTGCCAATTGTCCAATCAGTTCAGGTTGCTGAGCCACGGTTGCCGTGAGCTTGCCTTCCTTAATTGATTTCAACGCATCCTCATTACCGTCAAAGCCGATCACCGGAATATTTTTACCCGAGCTTTGAATGGCTTCAATCGCCCCAAGCGCCATTTCATCATTATGGGCAAATACCGCCTGAACATCCGGGTTGCCTTGCAGCAGGTTTTCCATGACATTCAAACCTTTGGTCCGGTCAAAATCGGCCGACTGTTTGGCAATAACGTTCAGTTCCTTATCCGCTACTTCGTGGAAGCCTTTGCCCCGTTCTCGGGTAGCCGATGCACCTGGTACGCCTTCCAACTCAATGACCTTGGCACCTTTTCCGACTTGATCAATCACGTATCTGGCAGCCATGCGTCCACCCTCTACATTGTCCGAAGCGACAAGCGCTTTTACATCTCCTTTGTCAGCAGAACGATCCAGCGTAATGACCGGGATGTTCAAAGCGTTCGCGGATTGAACGACCGTGGAGATAGCCGACGAATCTGTCGGGTTAATTAACAACGCATTTACGCCTTGCTGGATCAGATCGTCCACATCATTGCTTTGCTTCGCCGAATCATTTTGCGCATCAACGACAATGACCTGTAATCCTTGTTTTTTGGCCTCTGCAACGACTCCATCTTTGAGAGAGACGAAAAATGGATTATTCAGCGTGGAGATAGACAAGCCTATTTTAATGTCCTTCAAGTTCGCGGCTGATTTAGGTTTCGCCCATTCCGGCGGTTCCAAAGAACAGCCTGTCATGAGCAGGAGCAGCAAGGCTGTCATAATTAATGTAAGCTTTTTCATATATGTGGTCTCCTTATATACAGATTAGGTGGTTTATGCAGATTTCTTACGGTCAATCAATACAGCGATGGCGATTACAATCCCTTTGACCACCATTTGATAAAAAGAGTTCACACCCAGCAAATTCAAGCCATTGTTCAGCGTCCCGATGATGAGTACACCGATTAACGTACCTACGATTCGCCCCCGTCCGCCTGACAGGCTTGTTCCGCCCAGTACGACAGCCGCAATGGCATCCAGTTCATAAGAAGTACCTGCTGTCGGCTGCGCCGAGTTCAAACGTGAGGTCAAAATAGCACCCGCCAAAGCAGAGAGCATTCCAGCCAGAGAGTAAATCCAAATTTTCACGCGCGGTACTTTAATACCGGATACAATCGAAGCCTTCTCGTTACCACCGATGGCATACGTTTTGCGTCCAAACGGCGTTTTATGCAAAATGATCCACAGTACGGCAAAGGTAATAAGCATCGTAATCGCCGGAACCGGAATGCCAAACTGGTAGCCGCGGCCGAACAACTGAAATACCAGGCTGTCTCCGAGTCCTGTAATTGGATTACCGTTGGTATAGACCAGCGTCAATCCTCTAAAAATAGTCATGGTCGCCAATGTGGCAATAAAAGGAGCCATTTTACCTTTGGTAATCATCAAGCCATTAATCATCCCCATGACGCCACCCAGCGCACAGCCAATGATAATCGCCAAAATCGGATCGAACCCGGCCAGCATCATATTCGCGACAAATGCACTGGATAGAGCTAGGATCGAGCCAACAGACAAATCAATCCCGCCTGTGAGAATCACGAAGGTCATACCAAACGCAATCAGCGCATTAATAGATACTTGGCGCAACAGATTTAGAATATTAAGGGGTTCCAAAAAGCTGGGATTCAAGACTGATACGATGATGACCAAAATAATGAGTCCCAGTAACGGGCCGAGCTTTTGCGTGATTTGCGACATTTGAAACCCTTTGCCACCTTTAGTTTCATTCATAGTTGTCATATTACTGTCCCCCTGTAGCTAACGTCATAATGTGTTCTTGTGTGGCTTCTTCCCTGCTCAGTTCCCCGGTGATTTTCCCCTCATGAACCACAATAATACGATCACTCATGCCGAGCACCTCGGGAAGTTCTGAGGATACCATGATGATCGCTACTCCGCGCTCGGTCAGCTCGTTCATCAACTGGTAGATTTCCCGTTTGGCACCTACATCCACGCCTCTCGTTGGTTCGTCAAGAATAAGTACGCTTGGGCCAATGCCCACCCATTTGGCAATAACCACCTTTTGCTGATTGCCACCTGACAAACTGCGTACCGTCGTTTCGCCTGATTGAGTTTTTATTTGTAAGCGCTTAATTAATGTATTAACAAAATCCAGCTCTTTTTTGCCTGAAATAAATCCTTTCGACGTAAAGCTGAACAGATTGGGCAGCACCATGTTTTCCCGGATCGAAAAATCCAGCACCAATCCCTCATCCTTGCGGTCCTCTGTAATAAAGCCGATTCCCAGCTTAACCGCGTCATCCGGCTTGCGGATAGCTACCTTTTTTCCCCGCACATGGATTTCACCGCTATCCAAAGCATCCAATCCAAAAAGCGCTCGCATAATTTCTGTCCGCCCCGAACCCATCAAGCCCGAAAAGCCTACAATTTCCCCGGATCGCACGGTAAAATTCACATTTTTAAATAAACCTTTGTGCGAGGCATTTTTGACCTCCAGCACCACTTCTCCCAAAGCAGGTATTCTCGCCGGATAGCGCTCAGTTAGCTCCCTGCCGACCATTTTCCGCACAACCTCATCAAAATCGGTATCAGGAATCGCTTGGGTATCCACTGTTTTTCCATCACGCATGACGGTAATCCGGTCGCAGATTGCGAATATTTCCTCCATCCGGTGTGAAATATACACTATGGAAACGCCTTCTTTTTTCAAGGAAGTAATAACCTCAAATAGCTTTTGAATTTCCCGTTCAGTTAGCGCGGCTGTCGGCTCATCCATTACGATTACTTTGGCATCCGTCATCAATGCTTTAGCTATTTCAATCATCTGCTGTTGACCTACGGAACATTCGCCTGCTTCCCCATTCAAAGGCAGATTCACTGCAAGCTTAGCGAATTGTTCATTTGCTAGCGCTTTCATTTTGGTGCTATCCAGCAATCCCCACTTGGATGTCATTTCCTTGCCGATAAACAGATTTTCCAGCACCGTCATTTCCGGCCACACATTCAGCTCCTGGTGGATAAAAGCAATTCCCTTATGCTCCGCCTCTTTAGGGTTAGCAAAATAGGTTTCCTGACCATCAATGATGATTGTCCCTTCATCACGGCGATGCAGCCCAATTAAAATATTCATTAGTGTTGATTTGCCTGCACCATTTTCACCCATGAGTGCATGAACCTCTCCTTCACGGAGATCAAAATCAACACCACTCAGCACCTGATTGGTTCCAAAGGCTTTGTGAATTCCCTTCATTTGAATCTGCATGCTGTCCCCTCCTTTATATCTAAAATGAACTTATCCAAAATAGACTTTATCCAAAATAAACCCCGGCCTGCAGAATACAATTGGCAAACGGTTTATTTTCTCCTGTGCGTATGACCACCTTGGCATAACGGGTCAACTCTTTGAATTGCTCATGCGAACAAAACTCAATGGCGGCGGTTTGCGCCGTGGTCTGCGAATTTTCTGACTGTTTCCCTGCAAATGTGCGGCTAATATACCGTAAAGCTTCCTTATTCCCCTGTTTAATTTCTTCAGCCAACGTTACCTTTTCGACCACCATGTCTGCTGCGATTACATCAACGACATCCTGAAAGGACGGTACGCCCAATTTGAGAGCCAAATCAATTTTGGTAACGCCTTCAGGAATGGGTAAGCCCGCATCGGCCACGACAATATAGTCCGTGTGACCGAGATCCGACAGTACCTTGGATATATGACTGTTCAGGATTCCATGTTTTTTCATATTATAATTGTTCCTCCACTTCACGCCGCGTTGGCATACCACCCTGTGCCCCAAATTTGGTAACGGACAGCGATGCAGCACGATTGGCGAATTTCACACTGTCTGCCAGCGATTTCCCCTCAGCCAGCGCCACCGCAAATGCAGCGTTAAATGTATCCCCTGCACCTGTCGTATCCACGGCTTCTACTTTATAAGTAGGGACAACGATCTCCTGTTCTCCGTCGAAAAACCGTACACCATTGCTGCCTTCTGTAACAAACAACTTGTTCGGATATTGACGTAGAGCCTCTTGAAGGCTTTGGCCCTTGAACATAATAGCGGCTTCATGCTCATTTGGCGTAATGTATGTCGCGTTCTCAATCACACTTGCTTCCACCTCACGAGCCGGAGCAGGATTCAGCAACAGCGGCACCTCATACTTGGCGCAAATTTTGCTCACGTATACGACCGTTTCCTCCGGTATTTCCTGTTGAATGAGCACCATATCCGAATTTCGGATCACATCGATCGCTTCCGCTACATAGGCTGGAGTTATTTCATTATTCGCTGCTTTTACAACGACAATACTGTTATCTCCTTCAGCCAGTACGATATGTGCTGTACCGCTTTCCATATGTGTAACCGGTTTCACATAGCCGACATGAACATGATTTTCTTCAAAGTTCCGTAAAATCTGTTGGCCGAAATGATCATCCCCTACGCGTCCAATCATCGTAACGTCCGCTCCGAGACGGGCTGCGGCTACTGCCTGATTGGCTCCTTTCCCTCCGGGCACGGTTGTAAAGCTTTCACCCAGTACCGTTTCTCCTGCGCCGGGGCGCTTGGATGAAGTCACTACAAGATCCATAGAGCTGCTTCCGATAATCGTGATTTTAGCCATGATAATCCACCTTTCTGGTCGTTTCCCGTTCAATGAATTTGACGGGCAATTGTATGCTTGAATGAGTAAGTATGCTTGAATGAGTAAGTATGCTCGAATGAAGATTAGGTACGCTTGACTTCGTTGCTTGCGACTGCTCAATCAGTTGAATTAGCAGACCTGCTGCTTCCCATCCCATTTCATAAGCAGGCTGCCGAATGGTTGACAATGGCGGGAATAACAAGCTGCTTAACGGTATATCATCAAACCCGATAATCTGAACATCATCCGGGATTTTCTTTCCTAATCGATGTGCCTCGTGCATCACCGCTGTAGCCACAATATCGTTACTCGCAATGACTCCGTCTGTATCAGGATGCTTGTTGAAAAGCTCTCTGGCCCACAACTCGGCTTCCTTGAACGAAAAGGACGTCGTCTTGACGACATGATAAGTAATACTCGATTGCTGAAGTTCTTCAACCGCACCGCGAAAACGATCCTGCGCCGGACGAATATGTGCCGGACCCTGCATGACCGTAATTTGTTTGCTGCCACGGGCCACGATTTCCTGCGCTGCAAGTCGACCGCCATGAGCACCATCGGCGTATACGGAGGGGCTATCATTGGAAGTCCGATCGAGAAAAACGACAGGGATTTTCAGCTTGGCGTAGCAATCAGCATTGGGATCATTTGTAGATGAAATGACGCCAACGACATTATTTTGAATAAAGGTATCCATGTAATCCAGTTCTTTTTGCCGATCCTCATCACTATTACCAAAAATAATTCGAAAATCATTTTCCTGCATTCGATCCTCCACCCCACGAGCTAGCAAAGGAAAGTAAGGATTCGTAATATCCGGCAGAAGCAGACCGATTAATTTGGATTTCTTTTTATACAGAGAACGAGCAACTTCGTTGGGTTTGTAATTTAGTTGCTTAACAGCGGCCTCAACCTTGCGGCGTGTATCCTCATGCACATATCCTGTTTCATTAATAACTCTGGATACAGTCGCTACGGAAACGCCTGCAAAGCTGGCGACCTGTTTAATTGTTGTCATTGTGTAGTTTCAACTCCAATGTGTAACCGGTTACACATATAAAATATCACAGCATTTATTTTTTGACAAGTATTAAATATTTGCACGCAGGAGGCTTTGGCCTTATAATTCTAATGTAACTTATTGAGTTTCACCTTTGATAAAAAATCTAAACGTGAACTTACTCACTCCCGGTTACTCGATAAAATACGTATACATGGAGGCTTTTCCTTATGAATATCGAAGTTTGGTCTGATTATATGTGTCCGTTCTGTTATATCGGCAAACGCCGTTTGGAACAAGTAGTGAAGCAATTCCCGCACCACGATGAGGTGCAGTTGACATTTAAGAGCTTTGAGCTGAACCCGGATGCTGTAAAAGATAGTGGTAAAACGATCAATGAAGAGCTATCAGCCAAATATGGCGTCAGTCTGCAAGAGGCTCAGGCCATGAATGATCGTATGAACGAAAACGCACGCACGGCGGGTCTGCAGTACAATATTCATGCGATGGTGCCAACCAATTCTCTGGATGCTCACCGCTTAACGCTGTGGGCTCAAACACAAGGCAAAATGCTGGAGCTGAGCGAGCGCTTATTCCAGGCTGTGTTCATAGAAGGCAAGCATACAGGTGACCCTGAAGTGCTGACGGCGCTGGCTGCCGAGGTTGGTCTGGATCGAGACGAAGCCGCTGCTGTGCTGGCCAGTGATCGCTATACGGATGAAGTTAGAGCCGATGAAGCCGAGGGTGCTGAGTTGGGTGTTCGTGGTGTGCCATTCTTTGTTTTTGATCGTAAATTTGCTGTTTCGGGTGCTCAGCCGGACGAGGTATTCCATGATGCCCTGCAAAAAGCATGGGACGAACGCTCTCCGTTCACGATGGTAAGCGCAAGCTCCTCGGCAGACGATGCAGGGGGTGTATGCACAGACGACGGTTGTGAGCTTCCACGCCACGAGAACTGATTGGCCGGTGAAAGCGATTCACAGCTTCTTAACTCCCCCTCCTAAAAAGCGTGCTAACATCTGATTCATTCTGATGCTGGCACGCTTTTTTTTTAATATTTGTTACAATGATTTGATCATCCCACCATCGACAAGAATGGTGCTGCCTGTCAAATAGGACGAGGCTTCAGATGCCAGAAAGGCAATCACCCTCCCGAACTCTTCCGGCTCCCCATATCTTCCCAACGGAATACCCTCTTCTGCTTGCTTGCGAACCTGATCCAAAGTTTGCTGAGTCTTCTCGGCCCGATGCTCGTCCAAGCTTCGCACACGATCGGTTGCGATTCTTCCCGGCGCTACGGTATGTACCAGGATATTGTAAGGAGCTAATTCCAGAGACAGTGTTTTCGCCAATCCAGAGACACCCGTACGTAGTGTATTCGAGATAATAAGACCCGGAATCGGCTGCTTAACCGACGAGGATGCAATATTTAAAATTCGGCCGCTTTGTTGTTTTTTCATATAAGGTAGAGCTTCACGAATTAACCGGATATGACTAAGCAAATTTTGCTCAAAGGCTTGCAGCCAAACTTCATCCGTAAAATCATCAAAGGTTCCCGCAGGAGGCCCGCCCGCATTGTTAACTAAAATATCGACGGTGCCGAACAAATCTGCTGTACGACGGATAGCTTCGGAAATATGTTCAGGTTTCGTTACATCGCAAACCACATATTCGACGCGCCCGCTGGCCGTTTCCTGGAGTTCAGCCTGTGTATGTTGAAGCTCCGCTTCGTCCCGTCCCGAAATCACGACATTCGCACCTTCACGTGCCAACTCCCTCGCGCTTGCCTTGCCAAGTCCTTTACTGGAGCCTGCAACAAAGGCAGCTTTTCCCGTTAATCCTAAATCCATCTATGCCACTCCCTTTTCTCTGTGTTCTCTATTTAATTGTACACATGAACAGCACATAATGCGAGTAGCCCCTCTTGGGTTATATAAAATTTCATTATACGCCCAGCCTATTTCCACAGTATAATGGACAATGCACATGCATTTTTAAGAAATCGCACAATAGAAAGAAGATGAACCAGATATGTTCGGCACCATTCTTTTAGACGTGGTTTTACCTATTTTTGTACTCATCGGTTTTGGTTGTATCATGCAATATTATTTTCGACTGGATTTGTATACCTTAGCTAAGATCAATTTTTACTATATTACCCCTGCGGTTGTGTTTACCGGTCTTTATAACTCGGAAATTTCGTTAATGCTCATGGGCGAGGTTTCTCTTTTTTACGCCTTGTACATAGCCATTCTGTACGTCATCAGTACAACTGTTGCCAGATCTCTGAAGTATAGCCCCGGAATGCGGGGAGCTTTTACAAACAGTGTCATGCTTGATAATTCTGGAAATTACGGCCTGCCGATCAATCAGTTAGTATTCAAAGGTGATCCGCTGGCTACGTCCGTTCAAGCACTGATTATGACCTTTCAAAGCTTTGTCACCTTTACATACGGTACCTTTGTTGTACAGAACGGCAAGGCCGACACTCGAAAAATTCTGATTAATTTTTTGAAAATGCCGGTTCCTTATGCCCTCGTACTGGGCTTGCTGCTAAACCTGTTACATAGTCCATTGCCCAATTTACTGGCAGAGCCGTTGAATTATATCAGCCAGTCGATGGTTGCCGTTGCTCTGCTTACCTTGGGAGCGCAAATTGTGCAATATCCCTTTCGTCTGCGGCGTACAGCCGTGTATATCAGTATGGTGCTGCGTCTGATTGCCGGTCCTGCGGTCGGTTTTCTGCTCGTACTCCTGCTTGGGCTTAAAGGGATTCCAGCACAAGCCCTGCTGATTGCATCCGGTATGCCTACCGGTGTTAATACAAGTATTTTAGCGGAGGAATATAAAAATGAACCCGATTTCGCAGCTCAAACGGTACTGCTCTCAACCATTGTGAACGTCATTACGATGACGCTATTGATTTCAGCATCCCGGTACCTTGTTTGATTTGATTGGATTATACAAGCCGAATAGTGCTTCCCATCGCCAACACTTTGCTTGTACAGCACTATTCCGCATACTCCGTTTTTAACGTTCATTTTTTCGTGTTCGACTTATATGGAACCGCTTTTGTCTGAGGACAAGAGCATTTTTTTCTCAAAAAAAGAACATACGTTCGGGATGATTTGCCTTTTTCCTGATTAAAGTGGTACGTGTGTTTTGTGGAGATCGTGTGCGAGAAAGAATTGTTTATCTATTATGAACTTTTCATATAGTGAAATAATTATATTGGTGTGTTAATGAGAATCAACAATGCCAACAAAAATAAAGCCAGCTCGCTCATCAGGAGTGGCTGGCTTTAGGATTATTCTTATGCTAAATGCTGCAAAGCAGTTTAGCCATTTTAGCAAAAGTCCCCTTTCGTTCGGATTTAGCTTACTTATCAGGGTTTACGGCTCTATCCCCCATTGCTTGCTTCCAGACAAGTAAGCAGTTACCCTAGTGGAATCTTTTAAACTGGTTGCTGTGGCGTCAAAGGAATAATCATCGGTTTGGGTGTAATTGCTCCAATCCGCTTTGGATATCCGTGTTTGTAGCTCCACACTTTGACCGGGATCTAAAGAACCCGCACCTGGCTTAAAGCCAATTTCCACATAAGAATCTGCTCCCGGTTTTGGATTGGACAGCGTTTTGAATCTGGCGATCACATTCTCAGGACCAACACTTGACCAATCTGCGAAGAAATTTTGGGACTTCTCCCCATTTATAGTGTAATAATAACGCATCGTCACATCGGCAAGGGAAACGGACGAGCTTCCTGTATTCGTAATTTTAAACTTGGAGCTGATCGTATTACTTGTTTCGGATACATTCCCATTGAAGGTCTGTACCTTGAGAACACCCTGTTCTGTTCCCGGCTCGCTAGATGTATTTTCTTTTACTGTCACCGTGAACAGCACATCGCTACCTGCATTAAAATGAAACGTTAGCGCTGTGTCTCCTTTAGGGAGTTTGGACAAATACCTATTGGAGAAGGTGACCGTTTCGCCATTGAGCGTATAATCTTCACCTTTATTCAGCACTACGCTGCCCTGCTGGATGGCGTCTAACGTATTTCCGCTAAGTGTAAGCTTGACGGAAATATCAACATTGGTATTATCCGGTCCATAGGTTGCAGTCGTCGGCGTAATGCTAGACTGACCCGCAGATGGTTGATCACCGTTCACTCGATCCGCCACCAGAATACCGCGGCCATTTGTTCCCAGATAAGCACGTCCATAAACTCGTGGGTCACCGATAATGGTGGTCACCCGAGCATATTGATGCTTGTCGTCATTAATGCGTACCCAGTTTGCGCCAGCATCGTCCGAACGGTAAAATCCGCGTGTACCGTCGATTTTACCAACGATGAATACAGCTGCATTGGTACGATTCGGTGCTGCTTTACCAAAGCCTACAAAGTCTGCCTCCTGCACATTAGCGAGCTTGGTGAACGTAACACCGGAATCCTTGGAATGCCACAAGCCGTATGGCCCTCCATCCTCAGAACCCCCAGCGAACCACACATCCCCTTCTACTCCACGTACTGCATCAATATCGGCATTACCTACGGTTGGCAAGCCAGATACCGCCGAGGCTGTGAACGATACGCCTCCATTGGTGCTGACATATATTTTTCCGGCCGCGAACGCATAGTATTTGTTAGGATTCACCCGGTCTGAGGCAATCTTCGCATTCGCTGGAATCCCTGTACTTGCGGTCCATGAGTTGCCGCCTGTTTTGGAGTAAAATACGCCTTTGTCCGATGTACTCCAGAGCAAGCCATTACCATCGGCCGCAACGGCTATGCTTCCCCCTCCTGCTGTACCGGAAGGCTCACTGTTCGCTTTATACCAGTTTGCTCCGCCATCATTGGAGAAGCCGATGGATTTGGCATTCGGATCTTTTTGGTAATCTGCTTTGCCTACCCGCGCCATAAAAGCTGGATTCAGCTCAGCATAATCGATACTTTCACTGCTTGTAAAAGTGGGATTATCCAGCATTTTAGCTGGAGCCTTGAACAGATCGTCATGTCTGAAACCGGAGACATCCCCTACTGCGCTCACCAAAGGTGCACCGGTTGGAGGGCTTAGAAGATCCAAAATCGCAGTTTCCTCTACCCCCTTAGCTGCTACCGAAATGTCCAGCTTACCGCCCTTGTCCCAGTTGGTCACATTTTTGGAGCCGTAAATCGTAGCTCCTGTGCCGTATAACATATGGTCTGAATTAAATGGATCAATCTCCAGATCCCCGATCATCCAGCCCAGCTTGGGCGATACTTCCGGCGGAGCAGGGTTGGCATTGAAAGTCAGCCAAGGTGCAGCTGTTATATCCAAATTGTATTTCAGCTTGCGAGTTGGATAACCATCGAATTCCCAAATGGGGCTCCAGGTTGCCCCACTGTCGGTGCTGCGATAAATCGTTGCATCCGGCCACCAGGAATTCAGCGTAGCCACCATCAGAGTACCCGGCTTCTGAGCGTCTACTGTCAGTCCAGCATATCCAAAATAATTATCCGTGCTGCTACTGGCAACAGGACTTATATTGGTCCATTGACCGCTGGCTGTATTCAATTTCCACACATCACCCTTTGTCCCGTCATATGGACCTGCTCCATCGCTATAAGAGATATACAGGTTGCCGTCCGATGACAACACGCCATGATGCGGTAAATAGCCCTTAGGTTGCCCTGCTACAGCAGACCAGGTTGTCCCGCCATCTGTACTGCGATAGACACTTTGATTCTTATCAGCTACCCCCACATAAATCGTCTGTGTAGCTTTGCTGGAAGAGCCCGTCTTTTTGTCAAACGTAATCCAGGCTAAACCGACGATATCACTGGTGTACTCATTGGAAGGGTCCTGAACATACGTGCCCGGATTTGGGAAGCTGCTTACCTTGCTCCAGGTTGCCCCGTAATCCGAGCTTTTCCATAGTCCATTACCACTCCGTGCCCCGAAGAACAAAATATTGTTCTTATTGGGATCAATCGTCAGCCTCTCCCCCATCGATCGGCCTGGCATATTGCCTCCCACCTTAAAAGGAAGCTTCGTTGTCTGCCACGTATTGCCCCGGTCGGTCGACCGCATAATCTGCCCGTTTTGCTTGTCCCAGGAATTGGTATACGTACCTGTAGCTATATATACACGATTCGGATCAACAGGATCGGTCGCCAACGCATCTACGCCATTTTTGTTCCAATCTTCCCAACCCACAGAATCCGTCAACGGAATCCAGCTCTCGTCAGCGGGATTCCAGCGGTAAGCACCTCCGATATCCGTACGGGCATAGATCAGATTTTTTTCCTTCTCATTAAAAATGATACCAGGCACAAAACCGCCACCGCCACCCGTGACCACACTCTTCCAGGTGTACTCATCACTTGGAGCGGCAGCATGTGACTGCGTTATCAACCCTGTCCAGGAAGCACCCGCTACCACAAGCGCCAAACACGCGATCCTAAACCTGCTTTTTGCCTTAGTCAATGAATTCAACCTCCTTCTCTATATTCATTTGAATATGCGAGTCATTTCCAGATGAAAGAAATCAGTCGATTCCAGATTCGTTCCTAATCATTGTCTTTCCAACAACCAACATAGTCTGATAAAAGCTTCTCTCGGCCTCACCCCCAGTCGTTATCAATGAAATACAACAGGAATCACATTTTATAAAGCGCTTACATTTGTCTCGCTCAATAGATTCGTCATCCTTTTCTCATTTCCTTGTGTAAAAAATCAAGATTATGTTAATATCATTACTTACTCCACAGCTTACAGTATGGGTTTGATCCTTTACTTGGACATTGATACCTTTTACGTATTTCTATTATGAATTTTTCATGTATTGAAATAATTACTTCATTTCTCATTCTTTAATATCTGTCAAAATACTTTGATATACGCCAAAAAACCGCGCTATGCGCGGTTCCGGTTTACGTGAATGCCATCGATAAACTTTAAATATATCCTTTATTATTGCAAATATTCAAGCGCCAGTGCCAAAAATATGTGACCTGACACAAGCAATGCACGTTCATCAAAATCAAAATGAGGATGGTGGTGAGCATAATGTGTTCGTTCATCCTCATTACGCGCACCCACATGAATGAAAGCTCCCGGCCGTTTCTCCAAATAATAAGCAAAATCCTCTGCTCCCATGACCGGCTTCAGATCCAGAAAAGCGTCTGCTCCATACAGCCTGCCGACAAGCTCGCGAACACGTTCGGTTTCGGCTTCAGCATTCACCAGTGAAGGATAGCCATTCAGATAGTCAATTTCATATCCTGCATGATAAGCCTCAGTCAACCCCTTGACGATACTGCGAATTTCATTCTCGACTTCCTTGCGCACTTCTTTATTAAACGTACGCACCGTTCCTTCGATTTTAGCCTTATCCGCAATGACATTGAAGGCGGTTCCTGCCTGAAAAACACCAATGGTCAACACTGCTGATTCAATAGGGTCCACCCTGCGGCTGACCACCTGCTGTAATCCATTCACAATTTGGCTACCGATGACAATAGAGTCTACCGTCTGATGCGGTCGCGCGCCATGCCCGCCTTTGCCATTGATCTGAATCGTAAATGCATCGACAGCCGCCATGGCGGGCCCACTCTTTAATCCAATTTTACCAAGTGGAATTTCAGATGCGAGGTGAATACCGTATACCGCCTCCACCCCATCCAGACAGCCATCCTCAATCATGAATTTGGCTCCGCCAGGCGGTTTTTCTTCCGCATGTTGAAAAATAAACACAAGCTTTCCCTTCAGCGTCTCACGGTTATGGCTCAACACGCGTGCCACTCCTAGTAGCGCAGCCGTATGACCATCATGTCCGCAAGCATGCATAACACCAGGAACGGTCGATTTATAAGGCACATCCTTTTCATCCTGAATGGGAAGCGCATCAAAATCAGCACGAAACGCAATCGTTCTGCCCGGCTGGACGCCTTCTAAAAACCCGAGCACACCGTTTCCACCCACATTCGTTCTTACCTCAATACCAAAAGAGCGCAATTGATCGGCGATAAATGCAGACGTATTCGTTTCTTCAAAAGAAAGCTCGGGATGCTGATGCAGATGTCTTCTCCACGCAATCAGGTCTTGCTCACCATCTTTTAATTCCTGAACCCATTTCTCTAGCATAATACCCTCTTTTCCTATTGAATTTATATACTTCTATCCTTATCTTACCATGAATTTACTGTAGAATCTCCTATGCTGTCGATATCAAGCCAAAGAAGATATGTCTTTGATTTAGGCAGGGTAGTGACAAGCGGCATAATGTCCTGTGCCAATCGCTGTCAGTTCCGGCGCTTCCTCACGGCAACGCGAGGTCGCCAGCGGACAGCGGGTATGAAAACGACAGCCGGACGGTGGCTTCGCAGGCGAAGAAATCTCACCTTGTATCGTAATCAGCTCCCGCCGGTTTTTCGGATTCAGATTGGGGATGGAAGCAACAAGCCCTCGGGTATAGGGATGCGCCGGATGTCGGAAAAGCTCCTCGCTTGGCGCAATTTCTACGAGCTTACCCAAGTACATAACCCCAATCCGATCCGATATATGCCGGACGATGTGCAATCCGTGCGCGATAAACAAATAGGTCGTATCCAGCTTACGCTGTAAATCCTGAAGCAGATTAACAATTTGCGCCTGAACGGAAACATCCAAAGCCGACACTGCCTCATCCGCCAAAATAAACTGCGGTTGCAGCGCAATTGCACGGGCAATCCCGATCCGCTGGCGCTGTCCTCCCGAAAATTCATGCGGAAATCGTGTGATCAGCGAAGGCGACAATCCGACTGAACTTAGCAGTTCCTCAACCCGTTCCCGTTTGGCCTTGCCACTCAGCCCTTCATGAACCGCAAGCGGTTCACCGATAATATCCCCCACATTCCAACGCGGATCAAGTGATCCGTAAGGGTCTTGAAAAATCATCTGCATATCACAGCGTGCAGCTCGTAATTCGGAATTCCCTAACTTTGTCAGCTCCCGATCCCGAAACCATACCTGCCCTGAGGTTGGGCGTTCCAACTGCATCAGAAGACGGCCTAAGGTAGATTTACCGCTGCCGGATTCACCGACCAGTCCAAAGGTTTCACCCTGCCGGATTGAAAATGATACATCATCCACCGCCCGGATGGAAGCACCTGCCCGACCGGGAAAGCTTCTTTTCACCGGATAATACTTGCGAAGTCCATCCACCCGAAACAAATCCTGCTTGTTCTGCCCGGTGTCCGTGACAGTTACATTGGATATTACAGATTCCTTTACCTGTACGCCATCACTGCTCACCTCGACCGCATCAACAGCAGATACGTACGTCACTTCTTTCTTTACTTCTGCCGCTTCTTCAACAGCATCTGCCGAGATTCGCCCTTCCACCGATAGCTCTGAAATGCGCCAATCACCGGACGCAGCCAACTGCTCCGAATGCCAGCAAGCTACCTCGCGTCCATCCTTGGCAGCTAACGGAGGCGCTTCGTTTTTACATTGATCCGTCGCATGCGGGCAACGCGGGTGAAACAAGCAGCCGGACGGCAACGCACTCAGGCTGGGGATGGCCCCCGGGATCGAAAACAGCTTGCTGCTGCGATCTGTATCCAGCGTTGCCACCGAACGAAGTAAACCTCTTGTGTACGGGTGCAGCGGCAGCTCGAACAGTTCTTCCGTTGCGGCCTGCTCCACGACTCGCCCGGCATACATCACGACAATTCGATCCGCAACCTCCGCCGCAATACCCAAATCATGCGTAATCAACAGAATCGACATGTTGAATTCCGCCTTTAATTCCTGAAGCAACTGCAAAATTTGGGATTGAATCGTTACATCCAGCGCCGTCGTCGGTTCATCCGCAATCAGCAGTTCAGGGCCACATGACAGCGCCATCGCAATCATCGCCCGTTGCAGCATCCCGCCAGACAGCTCTCCGGGATACTGCTTCATACGGATTTCTGGCTCGGGAATCCCTACTCTGTTTAGCAAATGAACCGCATGAGCCCATGCCTGCTTCCGTGTCTTCCGATCATGCTCCATAATGATTTCCATCAGCTGATATCCAATAGTGTACACCGGATCAAACGCAGCCATCGGCTCCTGAAATACCATCGCCATCTTTTTACCGCGAAGTGAGCGTAATTCCTGCTGCGACAAAACAGTCAAATCTATGCCCTTCAACCGTATTTGTCCTTGGGCAATTCGTCCGTTTTCATAATCGATCAGCCGCATAATCGCCTTGGAGGTAATCGTTTTTCCGCTACCAGATTCACCAACGAGGCAGACCGTTTCCCCCGCCCCAATCGTCAGCGATACGTTGTCGAGTGCTTGCAGCAAACCTTTTTTAGTGTGAAAATCGACCGACAAATGTTCAATCTCCAGCAATGATGACAAACGAACTCCCTCCTTCTATAGCACTAACGAATAGGCTGCCTGATGCTAGTTTGCGTTCTTTTTCGGGTCCAGCTCATCTCTCAGCTTGTCGCCCAAAATATTGACCGACAGCACGAACAACGTAATGGCTAGACCAGGAAAGGTGCATATCCACCAAGCCACTGTCAAATACCCGCGTCCCTGAGACAATACCGTTCCCCAGTCCGGAATTTCTTTTACCGTGCCAAGCCCCAGAAAGCTTAATCCCGATCCGGCCAAAATAGCGCTGCCGATTCCAAGCGTCGCCATCACAAGCAAAGGTGACAGGGAATTAGGAAGCACATGTCGCCAAAAGATGCCGAAAGGTGTAACTCCGATGGAGCGTGAAGCCGTAACGTAAGAACGTCCTTTTATACTCATTATCTGTCCCCGCATGACCCTTGCGTAACCCGGAACAGCAGATATGGCTACCGCCAGTACGATATTAAACAAACTCGGTCCAAGAGCTGCCGCAATCGCTAAAGCCAACAGAATGCCGGGAATGGTCATCAAAATATCAATCAATCGCATCAGCACTGTGTCCACGATGCCACCGATGTAGCCTGACAGTGCTCCGATGATTCCACCAGCCAGACCACCGACGAGCACCGACATAAAGCCGATAAACAGGGAATCCCTACTTCCATGAACAACCAAACTGAATATATCCCGTCCAAAATAATCCGTTCCGAACCAGTGAGCAGCGCTTGGACTCTGTAAAATCTGGTCGCTTAACATTTCTGTTGGCTCATAGGAAGCAATCCATTGCGGAAACGCCGCACAGGCGATCACGAATACAATAATCAGTCCTGCCGCATATATGAACCCATCCGACACTCCCCCAAACCGCAATCTTCCAGTTTTCCAAGCTACCCGCTGCTTTCTTTCCTTCCAGACTGTTTTGGCCGCCATCGTTTCTCTCAACTGTCTTCCTCCTCCCTGATTCCTGCCGACTTACGCCGAGCGTCTAACCCTTGGATCAATAAATGTATAAGATATATCCACCAATAGATTTACGATCACGTACATGATGGCAGAGAACAACACAACTCCCTGCACAACTGGTAAATCCTTAGCCATTATCGCATCCGCAATTAAACGTCCAATACCTTGTCGCGAAAATACCGTCTCACTCACAACTGCTCCGGCCAGCATTTCTCCCATCAGCATCCCAATCATCGTTATCGCCGGAATCAACGCATTACGCAGTGCATGGCGATACATAATGACCTTCTCCGATAAGCCTTTGGAACGGAGTGTAACGATGAACTGCTCATTAATGACCTCCAGCATACTGTTGCGTACCATTCTGACAATAAACCCTGCACCGACAATGCCCAAAGTGAGAGACGGAAGCACAAGTGTTTTCCAGCCGTTCGAGCCCATTGCAGGCAGCCACCCCAAATGAATGGAGAAAATAAGCAACAGCAAAATTCCCGACCAGAATGTGGGCATGGAAATGCCGAACAATCCGACGATTCGCGCGATGATATCAATTGGCTTATTCCGATGAATGGCCGACAGTACTCCAAGCAGGACACCGATGATGACCGAAATGGCAGAACCGACAAGCGTCAACGCCAATGTAGGCGGGAAATTAACCCATATCTTAGGCAACACCGGATCAGCATTCAGCAGTGATTTTCCAAAATCGCCTTGCAGCAGCTTTCCAAAATAGTTTAAAAATTGCACATGGAAAGGCTGATCCACTCCTAGCTGATGACGCAAATTGGCGATCATTTCTGGCGTGGCCGTCGAAGGGTCCAAAATCGAATCTACCGGGTCTCCCGGAAGCAGATACAAAATGCTGAACACCAGAATACAAGATCCCAGAATAACCAACAGAGAGGTAACAAATCGATCTACAACTGCTCTGACCATGACGTACATGCTCCTTTCTGTTTGGAATGTTCTCAGAGCTCATTTACAAAGCCTATTTTTGAATACGCACATCGTTAAACAGCGGATAACCCACTAAATCAAATTTAAGCCCTTGTACGGACTTGGCGGCTCCAACGGTATAAGGGAATACATAAATCGGAATGATAACGGCTTGATCACGGATCAATTGTTGTACCTTTTTGTAAATTCCCTCCCGCTTGGCATCATCCTTTTCAATCGCTCCCTGCTCCAGAAGCTTGTCGACCTCCGGATTGGAGAAGTTAGGCAGCGTAGGCCGCTGATTCGGAGCCGCTGTGTGGTAAAAAGCATATAACGCGTTCGGGTCCACATTGACCTGACTATTCCCGTAGAAATCATAGTTTCCGTTCGTATATACAACCGTTGCAACATCCTTGGTAATTTCTATCTTCACATCAACACCGATTTTCTTTAGCTGTTGCTGGATAATCGCTGCAATGTCGTTGCGCTTTTCACGATTCGGCGTACCATCTACATAATGCAGCGTCAGACGTTTTCCATCCTTCACTCGAAAACCATCCGCACCTTTAACCCATCCCAGCTCATCCAGAAGCTGATTGGCCTTGTTAACATCCGGCTGTAAGCCGTTTTCCAGTGATTTATCATATGCGAAAATGCCCGGAGTAAGCGATGACCATGCCTGCTCGTAGGTGCCCAGGTAAAGGGTTTTGACAATCGTTCCCACATCAATACCGTATTGTAACGCCTGTCTGGCCTTCAATTCATTCCACGGCGCCTTCTTCTGGTTAATGAACAGCGTGTACGGTAAGCCTAGGGTATTGACCTGCAACAATTGAAAATTTGGGTCACTCTTAAGCGTTAAAATGTTTTGTGGAGGAACTGTTTCTGCGGCCAAAGCCTGCCCACTCTGCACGCTACCGATCCGTGTCGCTTCCTCCGGCACGATTTTAAAGGTCACGCTATCTAAATACGGTGCTCCCTTGTTCTCAATGGTTTCCGGTGCCCATTTGTAATCCGGGTTACGCTCAATTTTGATTTCCGCATTTTCGTCCCATTTTACAAACTTGAAGGGGCCTGTGCCCACCGGATGCTTGCCGAATTGATCTCCATATTTCTTGACTCCTGCAGGAGAAACAATAGCTACTGCCGGGATCGTTAAATTGCTCAAAAATGCCTGTGATGGTCGTTTCAGATTCAGCTTAATCGTGTATTCGTCTATCACTTGTGAGGATTCATACGGGGCCAGCAAGTTAGCAGCATTACCAACTACCGCTTGCGGATCAATAATCCGGTCATAGCTGAATTTGACTGCTTCCGCATTAAACGGAGTTCCGTCATGGAACTTGACGTCCTTGCGCAGCTTGAACGTATAGCTTTTGCCATCCTCGGAAACGCTCCATTCGGTGGCCAGCCAAGGCTTAATCGTATTGTCCGGCAGCTTTACAACCAAATTGTCGAATATCCCCCGATACACCCGGGATGCTACGGCCAACCCACTCTTATGAGGGTCCAGTGAATCCGGCGATGTTGCCAGCGCATAGGTCAGGTCCCCACCTTCTGCGGCTTGCCCGCCTCCCGCTACATTTGCCCCGGTATTCGTAGAATTGGCTCCTCCATTACCTGAGCATGCCGATAATATCAGCACCAGCGACAGAGTTAGAGCTAACATTTTCGCATATCGACTTGTTCGTTTCACTTGTAAAACACTCTCCGTTCTCGTGGGTAATTTTATGAATGCATTGCATATTTGAGGCCGATGTTACATTGTTGATAATTCCAATAAGTTATATATGAATTATACAAAATAACTGTATACCCGTGTTTTTATAGTGTCAATGCAAGTTCTAATTGGAATGATCTATGGATGGATAGAAGACTTAAATTGACAACGCAAAAAAGAGCCGACAGGATGCTCTCCCCGACTCATTTTTGTAGCTAATCACAGTTTTGAATTTTTCAGGTATTGAAAAACTGACTTATATTCCCTCGTACCGGATGAGTCTGCTCCCTGTAGTCCCCATCCGTATAACTGCCAATCACCTTCCGCCAAAAGGACTGCGCTGGCCTGTTCGTGCTCATCTGCGTTACCTTCCAACGCCCGGCAAAACATCCAAACAGCTCATGAGCCGCCCAAGTACCGACCCCATTATGCCGATAAGGACGAAGCACAAAGAACTCAGCCATGTAGTAGTCAGCCTCCCGATTGCTGGACATTCGGTCAACCAATGCGAAACCTACTGGAACGTCCTGTCTCCAGATTAGAAAAGGCAGCTTCTGTTCACCGCTTGTCCAGTATTGATACAAGTCCGGGTAAGCCGGGAATGTGCCGTTTTCAGTAACATCAATTCGAAGATAGGCTGTAAAATCATATAAATAAAATTGCATGAGCTGCACAATAATGCCCTTCTGCGACTCCGGTGCACTTTTTATGGACAGCTTCAATTCCGACTGGATATCATACCCCATATTTTCACCTCTCTTGGCGGATCAGTTCGTTGTTTACTTCGATTTGCATCCCATCTACATTCCATCCGGTGCTGTTCAAAATATGCTAAAATACATATATATTATGACCGGACGAGGTGGAGCCCAATGAATATACAAAAGATCATCGACCGGCGCAAACTGGATGAAAAAATGCCGGGATTACCATGGTACGTGCAGCAATTTATGGATTACAAGCTACCCGACCTGTCCCCTTCCACATTGCTGGAATATGTGCGGGATTATGAAGCTTTTTTTACATGGCTTCGCTCAGAGGGCTTGTCTGCCGGAGAGACGAACGCCCAAGTTACGCTGGAAGAATTGGAGACGCTCCATATGGATAGTATTACAGGCTATCGTTTGTTTCTATCGACTAAGCGTGAAGGCTCCAATTCCCGCATTACGATTTCACGTAAGCTTTCGTCCCTGCGTTCCCTCTTTCATTATTTGAGCCAGATCGCTGAGGATGAAAACTTTTATCCTTTGCTCAAACGCAACATTATGGCCAAGGTCGAAATCAAGCGCATACATAAACCCAAGGACACGGCGGCCAAGCTCAAAGGTAAAATACTGGAGGAGGAAGAGCTGCTTGAATTTATCGGCTATATTTATGAAGGCTATGGACAAGATTTGGCCGGTAACAAGCAGGCACTGTACTCTTATGAGCTGAACAAGGAACGGGACGCCTGCATTGCCAGTCTCATTCTGAACTCGGGCCTGCGCGTATCTGAAATCGTCAATCTGAATCTGGACGATCTGGATGTAAACAATAAATTACTATATGTGTACCGTAAAGGCAACAACGACGAGACCTTTAAAACGCCAGTATATTTCCGCGAGCAGTCCAAAGATGATCTGGCGCTCTATTTATCCCTGCGGCATACCCGTTATCGCGCGCCCAAAAAGGAAAAATCACTTTTCGTCGCACGTCCCAACGGCAGTACAGAAGGCAAACGGATGACCAAAAGAGCGATTCAGGCGATGATTATCAAGTATGCCAAACGGTTCGGCAAGCCTTACCTGACCGTTCACAAGCTCCGTCATTCCTTTGCCACCGACTACTATCTGCAAAACGATATTTACAAAACGAAGGAACAACTCGGTCATGCTTCCACGGAAACGACAGAAGTCTATGCCCATCTGACCGACAAGACCATGTCCCAAGCGATTGAACGGCGGGTGGAGACTCAAACCGACTCAGCCGATTGATGTCTCAGCCCTACTCATCCCGGACTTCTTCTCTTTGCTTCTGAATCTGTCCAAGTAACCAGCGGCCTACCGGGCCGTTGGCGTCGGCGGGAAATATCTGCATCGTTTTATCCGAAAAATGGCTCTGTGCCCAGCCCGTTTGATCCTCCCAAACCGCTACTCCCTGTACATTGGTCAGCTCTGTGGTAAGCTTGGCATTTGATTGTTCCCGTACCATGACCAGCTTCGGATAATGCTCCTGCTTGAAGCCTTCCAGCAACACGCAGTCGTATGCCTGAAAATGCCGGATCAGTCCGGCAACAGGCCGACTATGCTCCTCTAAAATGGCTGTTCTTCCACCTGAAACAATGGCTACGCCTTCGGCTCCCGCTAGTCGGTGCTTGTACGTATCTGTTCCCACATGATCCATCTCAAACTCATGTCCATCATGCTTGATCACAGCTACGCGTAGCCCGGACTCCCGCAAATAACGAATCAACCCTCCGAGGAAGGTCGTTTTCCCCGAATTTTTGAATCCGACGACCTGACATACATACGGATTCGTCGTATTCACGTCACCTGTCCGCCTTGAAGTACCAGCACACGCACCTCTTCCCCTGCACGCAAGCCTTCTGTTGTTGGAGGAACCACGATCAGACAGTCGGTGTCCTTAATCGTCACCATGACGCTGGATTCATCTACTCGCGCAGGAATTGCGTATACTTGCCCGCTGCGTATTTCCAGGGAGCTGCGTACAAAACGGGTAAAATTATTCACCTTCGTATAATCTGCTCCCAACCGCGCCGTCCAGGTTTGCAAATACGGCTGCTCTGAAGACAGCATCATTTGGATGGTGGGTCGCACAAACAACTCACAGCCTACAAAGCACGCACCGGGATTGCCAGAAAGCGCAAATAGTAGCTTGCCGTCAATCACCGCGGCTGTGGTCACACTGCCTGGACGCATTGTGACCTTGTTGAACAGCATATCCACATCCTCCTGTCGTACCAGATCGCCCATAATATCAAAATCCCCCACCGATACTCCGCCACTCGTAACGACGATATCGTAGGCAGCTATCGCTTCACGTACAGAAGCACGGGCGAGAGCCAAATCATCATGAATGGCTTGCAGGATGAACGGCTCCCCCCCTGCCTCCCTGATTTGTGAAGCCAGCATATATGTATTGCTGTTCCGAATTTTCCCCGGCTGCAACGGCTCATCCACGGCAAGCAATTCCGAACCTGTGGAAAAAACGGCCACCCGTGGCTTCCTGTAGACGGGTACCCGATGTACACCAAAGGTAGCCAGCACCGAGATGTGCCCTGCCCCCAGACAGGTTCCTTTACTAAGTAAAAGCTGACCTTCCTGAATCTCATGGCCGATTGTCGTCACATTTTTACCGATTCCCATGCGCTTCTTCAAGCCGACATATACCTGTCCATCTTCTTCACGTAGCTGTGTCGCTTCCAGCATAACAACCGTATCGGCCCCTTCAGGTAATTGTGCTCCTGTCATGATGCGGGCCGCCAATCCCGTCTCCACCCGCTTGTCCGATACGGTGCCGCATGGGATTTCATCAATCACGCGTAGCCAGATTTCCTGACCGGACGAACAGACTTCAGTGTCCGAACCAAGGATGGCGTATCCATCCATGCCTGAACGACGGAAGCTGGGATACGGGTGTGGTGCGGTCAAATCCATCGCCAAATAACGTCCATGCGCCTGCTCCAGTCCTACATCCTCCCGCTCTCCCTGTTTAACATGAGCAGCTATTCTGCTTTGCGCTTCTTCCACTTGAACCGCTTTGCGCTGAAATTTGTTCGAATTGAATTGTGCCTGATTCATATCTTCACTCCGTTCTTCTGAAAATGCCCTCTTTCTGTTATAACGCTAAAACCGTTATCTGGCAAATCCGAGCCATGTTTATTGAGTAGCGACAAGTCTCTATACGCAAAAAAAACAGCCCGGGATCACATTCCCGGACTGTTTTGCAGATTCTACTTTAAAAGTTTGCTTGTCATTACACACCTTAACCCCATCATCGTCGACTTCGTCGGCTGATTTTACCTGAGCCGCTGCGTGTTTTAGGCTTACTATAAGATTTGCGCGGCGAATCAAAAATGCTGGAACCGCCGCTGCTGCCCCGGTCACGTGAAATCGAGCCTCTACTCGGCGAACTGCTGCTGGAGCCTCTGTCGAACAGACTTCCGCTGGAACCGACACTGGAATCAGACCCCTTACCCCTGCGGGTAACGGAACCCTTCCGCTCCACTGTAATTGGCGGGATTGCTTTCTTCTCCTTCACCGTAGGTGCACGGTACTGGCCTTGAGAAGGCCGATATACATCTCTGCTTGAATACCCCCGGTAAGAGCCTGATCCGCGCAACGAATCAAACAGAGCATCCAGTACGGTTGCCGTTAAGTATCCTTTTAGAAAGCTGGAACTGTAATTTTGCTCGACATACTTTTTGCTGTCGATCTCAATTAATGTGTCTTCCTTCTTGGCTGGATCTTGCTGTAAATGGTACCATTCATCGCTGTACACCAGAAACATCCGCTCATTGCTCTGCGGCGACATTTGTTCCGGTTCACGCTGTTCTTTCAGTTCCTCCGCCACTTCCGAAACCGTTTTGCCTGCGGCCCGGTACACGTACGAGGTCGAGTTACCGCTGCCACTGACTGATTCCAGCGGGTACGTATCTTTCACATTTGGCGCACCGCAGCCGCTTAGCACGGATACGAACAAGCTCAGCGCCACAATGACCTTTAATGCATACTGCCAGGTGCGTTTGCCCATGTGTCACCCTCTCCTAGCTTGCCCGAATAACCTTGACGTCTCCGGTAATTACTTCTTCTCCTTCATAAAGCATAAAGCGGCCGTCCTGCCACTCTACACGCAGCAGATGATAATCATCCGACTGATACTGCCAAACATGCTGCTCTCCACCCTGTCGAAAAGGAGCACGGCCCATAACCGTAACATGCCCAAAATACTGCTCTTCCAAATGATATGTTGTATCATCCAGCTCCAGAATCGTTGGCACTTCCTCCGGGTTGTCCAGTCTGCCGTCGATGGCCTGGTACAGTCCGAATTGCAGCGTTTCCCGTTCCTCAATGTGAAGGTAGCTGACTTGATTACCATCCTGAAGCGTCAAAACAACGGCATTCCGAGCGCGATTATGTACTCGGCCTACCACTTCATATGTGACAAGCGACACTTCACAGATATCGCCCGGATTTAAATGAAGCATGCTTTTTTCCGCTTTCGGCAGCTCCGGCTTGGCAAACAGATTCGAAATTCGTTTCCATACACCCATGATAATTCCCCCCTGCCCTTCTTTAGCCTAGAAACATGCCGCAATGATCAAAGCCCCGACCAGATGCAGCGTACCTGAAAACAGACCAAAGCCAATTTTGCCTTCCTGTGTACCTTTATCCAGATCAAGCTGTGCCCAGTACCGAAGCAACAGACGTACGACAACTTCCAAAACAAACAGAATGACAAAGGCGATCACAGAATACACAAGCGCCTCCAGCAAATTGTTAGCTGTAGCAATGGAGCTTGACAAAATATACCCCTGTGCAAACAGCTTCATAATTAACCGAACTGTTACGGCCATATTACCGGCTTTCACTTCTGCAAAATCCTTATACTTCGTAAATAAAGAATCAATGTACATCAATACGAACAACAAAACGGCACCCGCGCCAGTCCATACAAGCATCGCTTTCATCGTTTCTAAAAAATGCATTTCATACCATCCTCCACATCTTCTTGACCTTCATATATGTTGATTTACGCCTCCGGGCAGGGAAAAGCGAAGGAGAAAACGGTTCCCCTTCGCTTCCTTAGCAGCCACGCAGGCGGCAGTGCTTATAACCTTATTTATTGTCGTATTGCTTCAACAGAGCGGCAAGCTCATCGTCCACGGCACTTTTCTTATCAAGCTCCTTGAACTCCTCATCCAGCGATTTTTCCTTAGAGGACATTTCGTTGCTTGCTTCAGCACGCGCCTCTGCTTGCAGCATTTTTTCTTCCATTCGTTTCAGCCCGGCAGTTGCCGTATCGGAGCTAAAACCGTTCATTGCTTTGTTAATTTCCGTTTGTGCTTTAGCTGCATTATAACGGGCAACCAGCGTTTCACGCTTGTTCTTCATTTCCGTCAGTTGTCTGCGCATTTCATCCAGCTTACCGCGCAGGTTATCGGCTGCCGCTTTGTTCTGCTCGTAGCCAGCCTTGAACTCGGTCATTTTTTGCTCAGCAGATTTCTTTTCTTCCAACGCGCGGCGAGCCAGATCCACATTTTGCGCTTTTGCTGCTGTATGGGCCTGCTCTTCACGTTTTTTTACCAAAGCAGCCTGCTCTTCGTATTGCTGTTTGAATCTCTTCTCAATGGCAATCTGAGCGGCTACCGCTTTCTCTGCATCCTCCAGATCCTCTTGCATATCACGAATGTATTGATCTGTCATTTTAACTGGATCTTCGGCTTTGTCAATAATGGAGTTGATATTGGACATGGTAAGATCTCTTAAACGTTTGAAAATAGACATGTGAAGTTCCTCCTAGTGTTGAATGCTTAAATTTTAAGCTCTGTACACATGTTTACGCAAGCTTTGCAAATAGAGTTTCAAAAATATTATCCGACAAAGTGTATTCTAAAAAATAAAGTGCATTCTAAAAACCACGCAAGTAAGGCTCCGGGATATCCGCCTGTACTTTCAGCTCCCGCGACGCATGCAGCGCCCAATACGGATCGCGCAGCATGGCGCGTCCTATCGCTACCAGATCAGCTTCTTTTTGCTGAATCACCCGCCGCGCATCCTCATAATCGTCCAGTAGACCGACAGCGATTACAGGCACATTAAGCTTTTCACGTATATCACGTGCCAAATCCACCTGATATCCCGCACGCGCAGATGGACCGCCATTGGAACCAATCGGCCCCTCGCCACCAGAGGAGATGTGAAAAATATCCACACCTGCATCACGATATCGTTCCCCTATGCCCGCTATGTATTCCACATTATATCCGTTTTCAACATACTCTTTGGCGGATATCCGCATCAACACAGGCATATCAGACGGAAGCACCTCTTTAACAGCCTGAATCACTTCAACACCGAACAGCGATAAATCCTGTCCATACTCATCTTCTCTTGTGTTCGTTAAAGGGGAATGAAATTGATGAATTAGATAACCATGAGCGCCATGAATTTCTACTGTATCAAAACCGGCTTCCACCGCGCGGCGTGCGCCTTCCTTATAAGCCTGAACCAGCTCCCTGGCTTCGGCTGTCGTCAAAGCGTGCGGCTCCTTAAAACGTTCGCTAAAAGCAATCGAGGACGGTGCGACAGGCAAATCAGCATCTTCAGCCTTGCGTCCGGCATGACCTAATTGAATTCCGATTTTGGCACCGTACTTGTGGACTTCCTCCACTATTTTACGGTATGCAGGAATATGCTCGTCACTCCAAATACCCAGATCATAATCTGTAATGCGTCCATCCGGGTGGACCGCTGTCATTTCCACAATAATCAGCCCGGTGCCACCTACTGCCCGGCTAACGTAATGGACGTGATGCCAATCATTGGGATTTCCATCTTTGGCCTCCACGCTATATTGGCACATTGGTGGCATTACAATCCGGTTTTTTAAAGAGAGTCCCTTTAATTGATAAGGAGTAAACAAGTCGGTCACATTGATCCATCCTTCCTTTAATTCCATGTCTCTACAATATGAATTGCAACCCCATTATACACCAGCTATCACTGGATACCGAATCCATTAAAAGGCTAAAAGTTGCGAAAATGCTGCTGTTTCGCTCAGGTTTAATAGAATATGTGCGTTTAGCTTCGTGATCTTCACTTACATCCGTTACACAGGGCATTTCCACTCAACCACTCAATAGTCTAACCTGTTCAGCAGCATAATTTCAACATGTCAGGTACATAATAAATGAAAGCAACAGAAGGTACCACTGCACGGAAAGGGGGATACATATGCCGTACAGGGGAATATTTCCAATGATGGCACTGTTACTAGCATTTTCGAGTTTTCCCGTTCACGCGGACGCGCCTCCCGATATCGGAACGACTCATTCCAAGGAAGCGACTGTTGTTTCTTCAGCACATAAGAGCAGAGAACGAGCCACTCCCACATTAGCCATGCTTCGGAAAAAACATGCGGATATTTTTAAAATGTGCGGCCCGCATACGCAGCAAATTGCCCTGACTTTTGATGACGTGCCCGATTCCCGGTATACGCCGCAGGTTCTGGACATTTTGCACGCGAATGGGATCAAAGCCACCTTCTTTATTGTCGGTCACCGTGCGGAAAAACACCCGGGCATGATTCGCCGTATCGTACGTGAAGGCCATGCCTTGGGCAACCATTCCTATACCCATCCGGATTTTAGGAAGGCTTCACCGGAACGCTTTCGCAACCAGATTAAGAAAACAGAACATATTTTGGAGGCCACTGTCGGCTTTCGACCCAAGCTGATCCGCCCGCCCTATGGTGAAATTACGGAGCCTCAGATCCAGTGGGCGCGTCGACACGGCTACATGATTGTCAATTGGAACGTAGACTCCCTCGATTGGAAGGGACTCAGTAAAACACAAATTCAGCGTAATGTGATCCCGGCTACCGGACCAGGCTCCATCATTTTAATGCACGCAGGTGGAGGTCAAAGTTCCAATCTGAAAGGCACTGTTCAATCCCTGCCGGGTCTCATTCAGTCGCTGAAAGCCAAGGGCTACAAATTTGTCACGGTTCCCCGGCTACTTCACACCTCGGAGCGGAAATAACAGTAAAAAGGGCTGTCTTACCAGCAGATGCATTCTGCTCGTCAAGACAGCCCTTTATTAATCGACAAGACCCATATATGAATCTGAACCTGCGATTAAGCTATTTGATTATAGATCACAGATTATAGTTTACATAATATATATTATGTTCACTTAATTCATTTGCTTACATAAGTCTATTTATCAATGACATACAGCTTCACATTCTGAAAACCAAAGTCACTCACAAAAGATGGGCTGCCTGGAATGAAAATATCAATCCGTTTACCCGTGATGGCGCTGCCCTTATCGCGTGCTACCGCTACAAAAGATTGATCGGGCAGCCCCGGGTGGGAATAGCCTGTAACCAACACTTTCGTACCCAACGGAATTACGTTGGGGTCTACCGCAATCGTACCGAGCTTAAGCGGATTTCCGAAATAGTCCACCGCTCCCCATTTTCCATTTTCACTGGCTGCTGCGGAATACGCTGTGGCCTTCACGTCAACTACTTTGCTGTAGTTAAATGTTTTGCCCCATGCTTCAACCTGTTGACCGTCACCTGCTGGCGCTTTCTCGGAAAGAAGCTGAGGCTTCGAATCCGAAGCGGCCTTTAACTTGTTCTCGTCCGGCACCTTAATTTGCACTCCTGCATATATATTGCTGGCGGCAACATCCGGGTTCTCCTTTTGCAGATCTTCTACAGATACCCCGTAACGTTGAGCAAGTAAAAAGAAGGTATCACCTTCCTTGGCGGTATGAAGCGAAGCGGCGTCGGCTACCCCGGCTGTCTGCGCCAATCCTGCAATGGCTGCTGCCAGCACCGCAAATTTCATTGTTTTTCCAATACGTTTCAGATGTTTCAAAAGATATGTACCTCCTCTGTTATGCCTGCGAAGTTAGCTGTCGGATTCGGACTCAGGAGAAGCCCTATGCTTTTGTGCAATTCACCCCTAGGCAACCTTCCATCCATTCGTATGAAGACGGATCAGAAGTTACTGCCGTTGTTACGTCCCCCGCACTTCCCATGGTTTTGGGTCCCGCATTCAGCGTCTGTCGTAGCTGTCTGCTGCCCCGGTAAGTTTTGGCTCACTGCATAATATCACAATTTTGTAACCTTATCTGCATGAAAATGTTGGGAACCCTGAACATCATACTACATCTGTTACAATTTTGTCATCATGAAATCGAAATCAGTTACAAAAATCTGAACGAGGATGACAAAAAAAGAAAAAGCCCTCCCGTCAAACTTCCACCGCGGAGGGCTTACTTCATAGCCTTTATAAGCTCATTTCTTACAAAACCTTGGCAAGAAAATCCCGGGTACGATCATGGCTTGGAGTGCCAAAAACTTGCTCCGGTGTACCTTGCTCCACAATTTGACCGTTATCCATAAAGATAATGCGGTCTCCTACCTCGCGGGCAAAGCCCATTTCATGTGTCACGATGACCATCGTCATGCCACCCTCAGCCAGCTTCTTCATCACGTCCAGCACCTCCCCGACCATTTCAGGGTCCAAAGCGGAAGTCGGCTCATCGAAGAGCATCACATGCGGCTGCATCGCCAAGGCGCGTGCAATCGCAATCCGCTGCTTCTGTCCACCGGATAGCTGATTGGGATAGGTGTCCTTTTTGTCTTCAAGTCCAACGGTGCGCAGTAGCTCTAGCGCAATTTTCTCCGCTTCCTTCACGGACTGGCCTCTAACCTGAGTCGGCGCAAGCGTCAAATTTTGCAGCACCGTTTTGTGCGGGAACAGGTTGAAATGCTGGAACACCATCCCCATTTTCTCACGAGTCGCATTAATATTATGACCACGGGCTGTAATCGGCTCGCCCTCAAACAAAATCTCCCCGTCGGTCGGCTGCTCCAGCAGATTCATACAACGTAAAAATGTACTTTTCCCCGAACCACTCGGGCCAATGACGACAACAACCTCGCCTTTGGCAATATCTATATCAATGCCTTTTAAAATTTCATTTTTGCCGAACGATTTACGCAGTTGTTTAACGGTGATCACTGGCTCTCAACTTCCTTTCCCATAAACCCAACAGCTTCGACAAGCTGAATGTCATTACAAAATAAATAGCAGCCGCGATGACGAACGGACTTAATCCTTCGTAGGTGATGTTCTTAATGACTTGGGCCTGATACATAATATCCACCATACCGATGGTAGAAATGATGGAGGACTCTTTAATAATCGTAATAAACTCATTGCCGATCGCAGGCAGTACAGACTTGAACGCTTGCGGTAAAATGACGTGACGCATAGCTTTGCCTCGTCCCATACCGAGTGAACGGGCTGCTTCCATCTGACCACGGTCCACTGCCTGGATACCTGCACGGAAAATTTCAGCCAGATATGCCGAGCTATTCAGAGATAACGTAATAATACCGGACTGAAGTGGCGTAAAATTGACGCCCAGCGTCAAAGCAACTCCATAATGGATGATCATAAGCTGTACCAGCATAGGTGTACCACGTAGTACCTCTACGTAGGCCGTACCCAACCATTCAATGATACGCACACCACTCATCCGCAGCAGAGAGATGATCAGACCAATGATAAATCCGAACAGTACCCCGAGCGCAGACAGCAACAACGTGTAGCCGATACCCGTAACGTAAAAGCTGCGATATTTCCAAAATATATCCACGATGTTATTGGATGAAACCTGTCGATCGGCAGAGAGTGCACTCGCTTCCGTGGAAAACTTTTCAATAGACCCGTCTGCTTTCAGGCGAGCCAACGTTTTATTTACAGATGCCAGCAGTTCAGCATTTCCTTTTCGAATACCTACAGCTGTTTCTGCTCCCTCATCCTCAGGTACCGCCTTGGCGAGCGTTACAGTACCGTCCAACGTGTATCCTTTAGCAACTGTATCTTCAATTACGACAGCGTTAATACGCTGTGTCCGAAGCTGGAGCACCAGGTCGGAGATTTTATCCAGCGAAGTTACAGAGGCATTGGGCACTTTTTGAGCAATCTCTTCCTGAATACTGCCCTTTTGTGCGCCGATCTTCTCGCCTTTCAAAGCAGCCATCGTCGGATATTTGTCCTTATCCTCCGGACGTACCATAATGACTTGCTTGGAGTGGTAGTATACATCCGAAAAATCAATGCTCTTTCTGCGTTCATCCGTTGGTGTCATACCAGACAGTACCAGGTCTACACGACCACTTTGCAGGGCAGGCAGTAAGGAGTCAAAGCTCATGTCCTCAATAACCAGCTCCGCGCCAAGATCCTTGGCAATTTCATTTGCAATATCAACGTCAAAGCCTACAATGGTATCCTTACCGTTAATGTCTTTATGAAACTCATACGGCGGAAAATCGGCACTCATGCCGAGTACAAGTTTTGGCTGTGTCTTCGCTTCCGTCCCGTATGCAGTAAGCATCGGAAGACCAGCCAACAGCAAGATAACCGCCGTCAGAATCAGGGCGGTAAAACGATATGCCTTTTTCAATCTTTTTTCTCTCCTTAAATTCTTTATAATAAATAAGATTGTGTCATTATAAATGAATATGCATGATTATGCAATGAATGTTATAGTACAATTTCAGCATACCTGACGTAATACCTACATTACAGCTTTTACAAAGGAGTTTTTCCATGAATAACAAAAATACGATCCAACGTACCATTGAGCAGCATGCCCAACGTTTTAAGGACATTTCTTTATATATTGGCGCAAACCCGGAGCTGGGGAATGAGGAATTTTTGGCGGCTGCCCGTCTAAAAGAGGAATTGGCTTTTCACGAATTTGAAGTTCAGGCCCCTGTACTGGGTATCGAAACGGCTTTCATTGCGACTTATAAAGCAGCCAAACCCGGTCCGGTCATTGCTTTTCTGGCAGAATATGACGCCCTGAAAGGTCTGGGACACGCATGCGGACACCATTTGATCTGTATGATGAGCACAGGAGCGGCTGTCGGTCTCAAATCGGTCATTGACGAGATCGGTGGAGAAGTACGAGTATACGGCACACCTGCCGAGGAAACACGCGGAGCCAAGGTTCCCATGGCGGCTGCCGGGTTATTTGATGATTGCGATATAGCGCTCATGACGCATCCTTATTACCGTTATGAAAAATCGGGCAAATCGCTGGCGATTGATGCCGTACAATTCGAATTCTTTGGGCAATCCGCTCACGCCGCTGCCAGTCCCCACGAAGGTATTAACGCGCTGGACGCGGTGATTCAAACGTTCAACGGCATTAATGCGTTCCGCCAGCAGGTGAAGAGTACGGTACGTATTCACGGCATTATTAATCAAGGAGGCCAGGCAGCGAACATCATTCCTGATTATGCCTCTGCCCAATTTTATGTACGGGCTGCTACACGGCATGAACTGAATTCATTGACTCGCCGCGTTATTCAAATTGCCGAAGGAGCGGCCTTACAAGCCGGGTGTCGTCTGAAAACCTCAAATTATGAGACGTCTTATGATGAAATGGTGACCAATCGTGCGCTTTCCGATGCCTTTACCGCAAACCTGGTGCTGACAGGCATTCCGCAGGAGGACATCACGGAGGGCGAAGATCACGGCTCCATGGATATTGGAAATGTGTCGTTGCACTGTCCCGCCATTCATCCGTACATTCAAGTTATTGACGAGAAGCATACCTTGCATACACCTGAATTCCGCGATTTGGCGATGCAGGACCGGGCGCTGGAAGGAATGTTGTTAGCCGCCAGAACTTTGGCCTGGACCGCATGTGATGTAATCACGAATCCTGAGTTGCTGACACAGATTAAGGAAGAATTCGCTCTGCTGAAAAGCAAAATTTAAATTTTTAATTTCGCCAAATTTTTAATTTCGTCTTCTTTCCAGAAAGGAGCAGTCATTATGAATCATATGAGCAGCTTTTGGGCGTTGTTTATTGTGGTCGACATCATTATTTTGTGGTTCTTTTTTCGAGCATTATACCGAAGGAACAGGGAAAATCGAAAGACACGCCGCCGTAATGCATTTTTCCTTAGCTCCCCGTCTCCCTCTTCCCTTGAACAGGGGCGGCATAAGGAGATTATAGAACTCATGCAGCTTCTGGAACGATCTATTCCAGCCTCCTACGCTCATAGTGTAAGGCGGCGTGTGATGGATTCTCATCCTCACCTGACGGAACAGGAATACGATTGGCGCTGGAATGAGCTCAAACGCTATTTTATGCTATGTGCAATTATGAACCGAGTGCCAATGTTCAGTCCAGATGTGGATGAACTGTGGCACGAAATGCTGATGTTTACGCGGGAATACCAGCAATTCTCGGAAGCCTTCTTTGGTCGCATGCTGCACCACGCCCCTCACGCTGGCTCACAGCCGATGCCAGATGAACGGGCATGGTTCGACTGGCTGTATGTGGAATGCTTTGGCTGGAACCGCTATAGTGCGAGCTTATGGGGGACTTTTTCAATCATCCATTACCGAATAACGAGCTTTCACACTATTACAAGCTGACAGCTTCCGGGCAGCCAGCAGGCGACCGTTGGAATATGCAGGAGGGCATCGGCATCTCTCAGCAGGCACAGCAAGCGGTTCAGAGGATTATGGACCATCTGCGTAATCGGGTGAATGAAGCAGTGGATGATCCAGATGGCAAGCGGCTGCCGAAGGTCAACTATTTGCAAATAGATTATCTGCTGCTGGCCGTCGTATGGTATTCCTGGTATCAACCCCATCAGTTTGCGTTGCACATGCATCCTGATGCTACAGGAAGTGCGGCATTAGCAAGCTCATCAGGCTGTAGTTCAGCAAGTGGTTGCTCGAACTGGGATACGAACCACTCGCATCCTCACTCTTCCCACGATAGCTCCTATGATGGAGGCTCATCTCACCACGATTCAGGTGATTCCGGCGGCAGCCATTCCTCGTGCAGCAGTTCCTCATGCGGAAGCAGCTGTGGTGGAGGCGGAGGCGACTGATCACAGCAAAAAGGGCATTCCTCAGCCATTATTGGCTTCTGAGGGATGTCCTTTTTCCATTGTACTATGTCAGTTCTACCTTGTTCAGACACTCCTGCTTGGTCGACTTAGTTCATTCGTTCCCTGTCAGTGAACGATAAATATCCAGATACGCTCCCGCCGACACATCCCAGCTGTACTCTCCTGCAAAAGCAGTGTGCGTAAGCTTGGACCAATGCTCAGGCTGGCGATAAAAATCAACCGCACGACGAATCGTATGCAGCATATCATGCGCATTGTAATTTTTGAAGCTAAAGCCGTTCCCTTCGCTTGTAGACTCGTTGTAAGCATGTACGGTATCGTTCAGACCACCCGTTTCCCGCACAATCGGGATGCTTCCATAGCGAAGCGCTAGCAACTGGCTGATCCCGCAAGGCTCAAACCTCGACGGCATAAGGTATATATCGCTTGCAGCATAAATTTTACGGGACAAAGGTTCACTAAAAGCGAGCTGCGCCGACATTTTCAAGGGATAACGTCCAGCCGCTTCCCGGAACCAGTGCTCAAAGGCTGGATCTCCCGTGCCCAGCACAACAAACTGAATATCATCATAATACATGATCTCATCAAGCACCCTGGTTACCAGGTTCAGTCCCTTCATATCCACAAGTCGGGTTACCATCGCAATTAAAGGCACATCCGGTCGTACCGGCAAACCCAGCTCCTTTTGCAGACCTATTTTGTTTTCCTTTTTCTTGACCAGACTGGTGCGGTACTTCGTATAAATACGATTGTCCGTAGCAGGATTGTAGCTTTTGGTATCAATTCCGTTCACAATACCCGACAAACGCCCCTGCTCTCCCAGCTTACGCAGCAGCCCTTCCAGCCCATATCCGTAAAATTCCGTCTGAATCTCCTCTGCGTAGGTAGGACTTACAGTGGTGACATGATCCGAGTAGGTCAGCCCACCCTTCATAAAGTTCAGTCTGCCATGATACTCCACACCCTCAGGGGTAAAATAGCTCCCGTCAAGATTCAATAGTTCCGTTAAGACCTCATATGGAAAATCCCCCTGATACAGCAGGTTATGTATCGTAAACACGGTGCGAATATCACTGTAAAAGGGCAAATGACGGTAATTGGCATTCAATAGCAACGGCGCCATCGCGGTATGCCAGTCATGACAATGCAAAATATCAGGCTGAAAATTCAAATCAGGCAGTACTTCCAAAATCGCCCGGTTGAAAAAGGAAAAACGCTCGCCATCATCCATATAGCCGTAAATTCCGTCACGACCAAAGTAATATTCATTATCTATAAAATAAACCTTGATCCCGTCCAGCGTCAGTTCCTCTACTCCACAATACTGATCACGCCAGCCTACGGCGACATGCTTGACTGTTACCGGACGCAGAGACTCCTTATAAGTATCGGGAATCCCCGCATATTTAGGCAAGATGATTCGGACGTCGCACCCCGCCTGACGAAGTGCCTTCGGCAGTGCACCAATGACATCCGCCAACCCGCCTGTTTTAATAAATGGATGTGCTTCTGCTGCCGCAAATAAAATGTTCATATGTGCTTCCTCCTTATGACCTCAACCCTATTTTAAACCAGTTGTAACATGGATTAATCTGCTTTTTTAGCTTTTCGGGGCGCTTTCTTCAGTATAACGACACTCAGCGGCGGAATGGTCAGCTCCAAGCTGTGGAGTTGTCCGTGGCAAGGGATCTTGGCTGTGCGCAACACTTCGGTGTTCAACTGGCCACTACCGCCAAAGTCCGAATGATCGCTGTTCAGCAGTTCAATATAGCTCCCCGCCTTTTCCAGACCAATTCGGTAGTTATCTCTTGACACAGGCTGAAAGTTAATAAGCACGACCAGTGTATCTCCCGGCTTTTTCCCTTTACGCAAATACGTAATTACGCTCTGTCCACGGTCCTCCGCCTCAATCCACTGATAGCCATCCCACGAATGGTCCAGCTCCCATAATGCTTTTTCCTGTATATACAAATGATTCAGCGCTTTCGTAAAAGCGTGCAGCGAACGGTGACTGTCATAATCCAGCAGAAACCAGTCAAGCTGCTCCTGATCCTTCCATTCGATGAATTGGCCGAATTCCCCTCCCATAAATAACAGCTTTTTGCCCGGTGAGGTGATTTGGTAACCAAGAAGCGCTCGAAGTCCGGCAAATTTTTGCTCATAGCTACCCGGCATTTTATCAAGCAGCGACTTTTTACCATGAACGACCTCATCGTGCGACAACGGCAGTGTAAAATTCTCGCTGTATGCATAGGCTATGGGGAACGTCAGCAAATTATGGCGCTCAGGCCTCTGATCAAAATCCGTTTCAATATAATCAAGCGTATCGTTCATCCAGCCCATATTCCATTTGTAATTAAAGCCGAGTCCTCCATCGCTTACCGGGGAGGTAACCATCGGCCAGGCACTGGACTCCTCTGCCATCATCAGCGCATACGGATAATAGCGGAATACGGTCTCATTCAGTTGTTGAAGGAAGGCAATAGCCTCCTCATTTTCAATGCCTCCCTTGGAATTAAAACGATATTGACCGTCCTGCTTTTCAAAATCCAGCCGCAGCATACTCGTCACAGCATCTACACGCAGGCCGTCAATGTGGTACACATCCATCCAGAACAGCGCATTGGATATAAGGAAAGAACGCACCTCCGGCTTGCTGTAATCGAACGTCAGCGTCCCCCAACCGGGCTTTTCTGCAATCAGCGGATCCTCGTATTCGAACAGAGGCGATCCATCAAACAGTCTCAAACCATGAGCATCCTTGGCAAAATGAGCCGGAACCCAATCCATAAGCACCCCAATGCTTGCCTGATGACAACGATCCACCAAATACATAAAATCATGCGGTTCCCCATAACGGCTTGTCAGTGCAAAATATCCGGTGAGCTGGTATCCCCAGGAAAGATCATACGGATGCTCACTGAGTGGCATAAGCTCAATATGCGTGTAACCCATTTCCGTTACATAGGGCACAAGAAGCTCAGCCATTTCCCTGTATGTATAAAACGTACCGTCTTCTTTTTGTTTCCAGGTGCCCAAATGTAGCTCATATATATGAAGAGGCTTTCCATAAGGCTCTCTCCGTTTACGCCGCCAAGCCGCGTCGTTCCAAACATAACCCTCCAGTGAAGCGACCACGGAAGCCGTTGCCGGCCTTAATTCTGCGCGTACCGCGTAAGGGTCTGCTTTTAGAAAACGTTCACCGTTTGCACCCGTAATATCATATTTGTAAAAAGTTCCTTGGGATATACCCGAAAAAAAACGACTCCAAAAGCCAGATTCGGGAACTCTATATAAGGAATCCTGTTCCCCATTCCAGTTGTTACGATCTGTAGCAAGCCCGACATGGAGAGCATGAGGAGCCCAGACCGTAAAACGGACGCCCTGTTCTCCGTTCTCCACAGTAAGGCGGGAACCCAAAGATCGGTAGCTGTGATAAAGCGTTCCTTCGTGAAACAAATAAATATCTTCCGGCGATACAGCCTGTTGCGGGAGAGTTTGGTCTGTCATCACGTCACCACCTTTATATGTTTGTTTCGTACAAAATGTATGATTCGGAAATGCATTTACTTTCCGGTCAAAGCTGACTTGAGTTATTACCCCATTCTAGCCACAATGAACAGAAAAATGACTATGAAAAAAATAAACCTTAAATTTTGGGGGATCTTACACACCTGATGGTTTCAAGAGCACCCCATACCGTTTATGTATGTACTACAACAGACAACTAAACCGGGAGGGAAAGGAAATGTTTAATAAAGAATGCATTGCCATGCTGCTGGCAGGCGGAGAGGGACGCCGTCTTGCTCCCCTTACTTCAACGATTGCAAAACCCGCCGTACCCTTTGGCGGTCATTACCGAATTATCGATTTTCCTCTCAGCAACTGTGTTAATTCAGACATCGATACTGTAGGTGTGCTGACGCAATATGAGGCGGAATCCTTGCACGAGCATATTGGAGATGGGACTCCCTGGGGTCTTACCAAAACGAACGACAAGGGAGTTACCTTACTTCCATCTTATAATACAGACAACGCTGAATATTTGGGAACGGCAGACGCCATTCATAAAAATATCGAATATATAGACAGTCAAAACCCGGAACACGTGCTTATTTTATCCGGTGATCATATTTACTATATGAATTATCGTGAAATGCTGAACTATCATAAGGAAAAAGTTGCTGCGGCTACGATTTCCGTTATGGAAGTACCTTGGGATGAAGCCCACCGCTTTGGCGTCATGAGTGCCGATGAGGAGCTGCGTGTCACCGAATTTGCTGAAAAGCCGGAGAAACCTGAAAGTAATCTGGCCTCTATGGGGATTTACCTGTTTAAGTGGGATTATTTAAGAAAGTATTTGGTGGAGGACGCCGAGGATGAGCAATCCAGCCATGATTTCGGTAAAGACATCATTCCTAAAATGCTGACGGATCAAGAATCCTTGTATGTTTACGAATTTCAAGGCTACTGGAAGGACGTAGGTACCGTTAAAAGCTTGTGGGATTCACATATGGATCTGCTGCAGGAGGATTGCGCTATTGACCTGCAACGGACAGACTGGCCTATGTATACGCGTGAACGCCGTACAAGGTTGAGCGCACATAAGCTATCTAACCGCAAAACGGAGCCATTGGACAGCCTCCTGCATGATTCTTGCCAAGTAGAAGGTCAAATTGAACGTTCCGTCGTATTTAGCGGTGTCGAGGTAGGTAAAGGCTCGGCTATTAAGGAAAGTATCGTTATGCCTGACACCCGTATCGGTCGTAATGTGCATATTGAGCACGCAATTATCGGTGAAGGTGCTGTAATTCGTGACGGTGCAGTCATCAAGGGCAACCCGAGTGAAATTATGGTTATCGGGCCGAATGAAACGGTATTCGGTAAAATGGCGGTACGCCCACAAACAGCCCGCATGTTGAAAGAAGCTTATGAGCGCAACACACGCCTGCGCGCTGAAGGTTTTACTTCATAATGGAACGAAATATGTCAAACAGCCAGCCCTTCACTATAATGAGGACTGGCTGTTTTTCTAATTTACATCTATTTAAAACTAACTTTCGGTTACATAACTAGCCTTCAGTGAGTTGCGGTGGCTCTACGGGTTGCTCGGCTTGCAAAGCAGGCAATGAAACTGTAATCGTGGTGCCTGCTCCCAATTCACTCTTGATGAGCATTTGCCCTTGATGGCGCTCCACAAACTGCTGCGAGATTGCCAGTCCCAAGCCCGTACCACCATTCTGATGGTCTACCTGGAAGAATCGTTCTCTTACTCTCGCAAGATTCTCCGCGCTAATCCCGATTCCTGTGTCTTGCACAGACACCTCGATGTTGTCCCCGATCTTTTGCAGTGACAGAAAAATAATAGAACTTTCATGCGAGAACTTGATGGCATTGTCCGCAATGTTTAAAAACACCTGTTTCAGACGGTTGCCGTCTCCATGAACCAGATATGCCGTTTCCTCCGAGTCCAGCTGAAGTTTAATTTGCTTCATTTCCGCTTTGGCCCATACGTTCAGCATAATCTCCTGCAAAAGCTCGCGCAGATCAACCGTTCCCATGACAAGCTTCATTGCGTCTTGTTCCAGCTTGGAGAAATCAAGAATCTCCTCGACCAAACCAATCAGCCTATCCGTCTCCTTGGAAATAATCTGCATCCCGATCTTCGTCTCCTCTGGATCATAGCCGCCGGAATTTAGCGTTTCACTCCATCCCTTAATAGAAGTCAGCGGCGTACGCAGCTCATGGGAAATGGACGAGATAAAATCATCCTTGATTTGATTCGTTCTAGCAATTTCCTGGGCCATGTAGTTTAGTGTCGAAGCCAGCTCACCCAACTCAAAGCGATAATCTCCTTTAATTCGTGCATCAAATCGCCCTTGCGCCATCTGAGCTGATACATCACGGATATTATTAATCGGCCTAACGATGGAATTAGCGAGTCCTGTACTGACCACGAATACAATAACCAGTACAGCTACCATGATGCCCACGGAGAAGAGCGTAATGGTAAATAGCTTGTCGTTGACCTTTTCCAGCGAGGTCGTATACCGAACAATATACACCTGATCTCCGACGATATTATCCAGTTTTTTGGATACCGCCATAACTTGCTGACCCGTACCAGGTTGCTTCCCAATCCAGCTCCCCGTATCCCCCGCTAATGCTTGCGTCACATCACTGGTTTGTACACTTGTTTCTGCCGCAAAGTTCGTGGAATTATCTATTACATTCCCCTTCTCATCGAGCAATTGCAGTTCCGTATCCCCTAATGAAAACGTATTAAGCAGATACGACTGTAAAGACTGTCCCGGCTCCTTGAATTTGGGTGCAAACTCACTTACCGATTGGATGCGACTTTCCACGTGCTTATAAATCGTGTCGTAATAGTATGCACGGATTACAATCATGAAAATGACTTCTACCAACAGAAGCGCCAAGAACACCACAAAAAAATAGTGAAGCACAATCTGTCTGCCAATCCCTTTTTTGATCATTGAGCCTGACCTTTCCATTTATACCCATGCCCCCATACCGTTTGCAAAAAGGCAGGTTCGGAAGGATTGTTTTCAATTTTTTGCCGCAACCGCCGGATGTTCACATCCACAATTTTGGGATCGCCCATATATTCCTTGCCCCACACATGGTCAAGCAAAACATCCCGGCTGAGCGGTGTATTTTCTTTTTCCAGAAAAAATTGAATCAGGGAAAACTCTGTTGGCGTCAGCTCAATCAACTGCCCGTTTTTCTTAAATTGCTTGGCAATCAGATCCAGCGTGAACGGACCAGACTGGAAGGATACTTTAGCCGCTGTCTCGCGGTGTACATTCACCCTACGCAGCAGCGACTGAATACGGGCAATGAGCTCCGTCGGGCTGAAGGGCTTGCTCACATGATCATCAGCCCCTACAGACAAGGCATACACCTTATCCTGCTCCTGTACCTTCGCCGTGAGAAAGATAATACCAATTCGCTCATTCGTTTCCCGAATTCTTCGACAGACCTCGAAACCGTCCATACCGGGCACCATTACGTCGAGCAACGCGATATCAATATCCCGCACCGTGTTCAAAATATTAAGAGCCTCATGCCCATCCGCTGCCTCCAGCACCTCGAAACCGTTTCGTTTCAAGTTTATGACGATAAAGCTGCGAATGGATTCCTCGTCTTCCATGATCAAAACTTTACTCACTCTATTCTACCTGCCTTTCCCCCAACTTGTTTTTAATGGTTTTACGTGGTTCCAGCTCACTGGATCGCTTGATACCAATCACCTGTGCATTGGTTCGCCATAGCTGGCTGTATCCTTCATTGTTTCGCTCCCATTGCGACAATGAGAAATATTTAATTTCTGCAATCGTTTTGTCTGTATTGTCCAAAATGAACCGCAAATAGCTGTCCTTCTTTGATGCTTTCGGATCAATAGTCACTTTGCCATGCAGTTCCTTTGGCAGCCTGAAATAGACCTGATCATTGGAATCACGATACTGCTGCTGCTTGAAAATCGTTCCCTTGGCCCCATCCCACTGATAGAACGAAACAAAATACGGAACCTCATCCAGTGGCCTGTTGGACCAGCCTTTCGGCTTCTCCAAATTGCCAAATTCCAGAATGCCATCACCATCTACATCACCGCTAGTAATGGTAGCATCCTTAAAGGTCACATCCATGAGATCAAGCTTTTTGAGCTTGCTGTGGTCCATCACAATGACATTGGACACCGTAGTCGTCTGAGCAATCTTGGTATCTATAATGATCCCCTGCCTACCCTCGGCTACCTTACCAGCGACCACATTGTAGATACTAAGAGCCTGACTGTCCAAATCCAGCGATCCGATTTCCTTAAAGGTTCCCCCGCTGAATTGGAATGTTTTGACTGTGAAAAATTCATTGCGACGCAGCAGGATAATCGTCAAGTCATTCAAATTGTCCCCGTTCAGGTCCATCTTGTTATGATTAAAATCGTCTACGACGAAGTCCGTATAACCTGTAGCATATATTTTCTCCAAAGTTCCTCCGGTATAGGAATACACGATAAGTCCCTTCTGATCGCCACCATCACTGCTATCCCCGCTGGAAAAGCCCGCTACAATATCGAGCGTGCCATCATTCGTTACGTCGACCAGCTTGAACGATTCCAGCACAGTACCTTCCCCGTCAAACGTCAGCTTCTTTACCCACGTTCCGTTCTGATCCTCGAACAAGGCCCCGTGTATTTTTACACTTTCATCTGGCGTTTCGTAAAAAAGCACTGCTTCGTCCGTACCATCATTGTTCAGATCGCCTGTCCGAATGGGCGTGGGGTCATCGGGGTCATTGGGTCGCAGAGGCTGTACCATTCCAAGCTGAGTAACCACTGCACCATTTAGCTGCTGTTTCTCATCAGACATCATCGGTGCCTGCATCAGCGAAATTGGATCGCTAATGACATTACAGCCGCTTAAAAATCCAACAAGAAGCAGTGATGCGCAGCAGCCGGTTAACATTCTCAACAACATCATTTTCACTTCTCTTGCCGTCCCCTTCACAATTTGTTCTTTTCCACCTGTGTCAGTCGTCTGCCCTGAATATCAAATACGAGTTCGCCGCCGTTCAATCCCCATATACGGGAAGCAAAGCGTTCAGCCATCTCCAGCGGCAATACGGTGATTACCGTCACCCGTTCGTCAGAGCAAAGCTTGCGGAAAGTATCCATCACATGAGCTGCTGAAGTGGGGTCAAGTCCATTTACAGGCTCATCAGCCAAAATGACCTTGGCCCCGTGAACGAGCGCACGCGCAGTCGCTACCCGTTGCCGCTCACCACCGCTAAGTTTGTCGCATTTGTCATGCGCCTTATCCAGCAGACCCAGATCCTCCAATACGTCCATTGCTCCCATATAATCGTCAGAACGCACCATCCCGGTCACCATTCTCCATAATGGAGTCTGACCCGATCTGCCGATCAGCACATTTTTGAGAGCGGTCCGATTCATATTTAAATGCGGATTTTGCTCCAGATATGCCCATTCCCGCTTTATTTTCATTTTGTTCGTCCATCCGGATTTCAGCACATCCTGGCCGTCCACTATCAGACTGCCTTCCTCCCATGGCTCCTGCAAAGCAAGACAGCGCAGCAGCGTCGTTTTGCCGCTTCCGCTCGGTCCCACTACGGCAATCAGTTCGCCCGGGTGAATTTCAGCATCAATCCCCCGAAGTAACAAGGTCCGTTCAGGCCCTACTTGCTTGGTCAGCTTCTGTATTCTAATCATCTTTGTGATTCCCCTTTGCCCGCCATCAATACTGTCTATAGTTTATAGTAAATGTAAAACAAATACCATGCAAACCGTAGTTTTATGCTGTCGATATTGTTTTTCGGAAGAACAATCCCAACAACCCGAAAATGACGTAGCTGCCTCCAAGAACCAGAAACATGCTGCCTTGGGTTCCATAGTCCAGTAGCGCCCCGCTAATGTTAGGTCCGATCACACTTCCCAGATTAAAATGAAAGGATGCCAGCACATTGGCGGCGGCCAATAATGATTTGGGCAGCAGATCGGCCGCATAAGCCAGCCCCAAGGAGAAAAAGGAGCCTACCAAACCACCCGCCACCGCCAATAATACCAGTGTCAGCATAAAATGATTGCCGCTCCATGGCATCAACATAAAGATCAATCCACCCGTTATGCCTACGCTTATAAGCACCTTTTTACGGCCCCAACGATCACTCCATATACCTAGCGGCAACTGGAGAACTAATCCGCCCAAGCTGACAAAGGGGAGTAGCGCGGCAATCTCATCCGTATGAAAGCCAATGCGCAGGCCATATACCGGAAAGTTGCTGTTCAGGCTGGCTTCCATATAACCGTACAAAAATGCAGGCAACAGCGCGTACCATGCCCAGCTATAGCTGCGCCGGAATCTTTGTGCTGGGCGCGCCTCTCTTTCCAGCTTTTCCGGTCTGGAATCCGGAAGCTTCATGAGCACCAGCACCAGAACGAGCAAGCACAACAAAGCCAGCGCTGCAAACGGAACCAGCATTCCATAATCAAGCAACCACAATCCAAGCGGACCCAGTGCAAACCCCAGCCCATAGGACATGCCGTAAAAAGAAATGTTACGCCCACGATTCTCTGCCGGAGTCACTAGCAGTATCCACAGTTGGGCGGAATAATGCAGTGCACTGTCTCCGATTCCGACCAGCAGTCGCAATACGAACCACACTCGGATATCTGGAACTAGCGGGAACAGTAGTAGCGTAAAGAGCACAAGCACAAGTCCTCCGGCCATCAGCTTTTTGAAGCCCAACCATCCCAATGTCCGTTCAGCCACCAGCGTCATAGCAAATGAACCAATATACAAAGCAGCGGCATTCATTCCATTCAGTGAAGAAGAAACACCCATCTGTTCCAGAGAGATGGACAAAATCGGCAACAGTAGCCCTTGACACAAACCGGCCACAACAATAACCATAATTAAAATAAAATAATGCAACCGCATTGACGACGACATCATGGTTCCTCCTGATATAACATATAAAAATAGCACTATCTTAAAATGAATGTTAAGGAATGATTTGCATTTGATTCCATAATCAATAGATATCCTTATTACCATATATAGCGGTCATGCAAACACAGCCAGAATACATGCAAATTTCGGTATTTTTAGTGCATAAAAGAAAAGATGAAAAAAATCGCCATCTGAGATGACGATTTTACGGAAAGTCTGTCTGATATGTAACCGACTCCGCATCGTTAGGGAGTCTTGTATGTTCAATCCGAACCCAATCACGTCACAGCGCACTATTTTATATTATAGTGGACAATGCCCAGCAGAACAAGCCATAATAAATAAGTGAGCAATTTCTAAATGCTCATGTTTTGCTTATGGACGGGCTTAATTACGTTCACCGCTCTGGGCTCGAAGACAGAATAGGAGGCATTTGATTCCATGAGTTATCAAATTAAAATAGACACTTCTCCAATTTACGAATTACTCGGCAGCTTTATGGCCTATGTAACCAAAAAATGGGTACATGACATGGACCTGGGCCATGAGTGGATCGATAAAGTGGATGCACGGCTACAAAACGAAGTTCGCACCGAGCTGGCTACAGCGCAGGATTGCCCTTTTAGCGATTATGACGCGCTTTATGTTTGGGCTTTGCTTCGACCGGAATCGGATGAAATATCCGATTATATCGCTTATCTGGACCACGGCCCGGATGAAGATATGTTCGAGCTGATTGTTCCGCATGTTCCTTTTTTAACCTTTGAAGAATCTTTGCGCATTCGCAAGGTGTACGCCCCTCTCCTCAAATTATGGGACCGGGACTACTTCCGGGCAATGGAAAGCGAACTGCGTGTGCTGGCAGAGGAAGACGCTGCAGAAAAACGTATGCTTCTGAACAAAATGGAACCGGAAGCATTGGTTGAATACGCCACAGCCGGACTGATCGTGCCTCATATGGAAGATTTGGATACAGTTGTTCTGTTTCCAGTCGTCCATAACCGTCCGATCAATTCGTACTGTTTTTATACCCGTATGCTGCTGATCCAGTATCCGGTAGACGTTCCCGAAGAAAGCGAGGAAGAACCGCCTACACTCCTGCTTCGGCTGACTCGGGCGGTAAATGACCCGCAACGTCTGCGGATTCTGCGTTACGTGGCTCAAGGCCCTAAATCTCTCGAAGATATGCGTCATGATTTGAGCCGATTGGAAGACACGCTCATGTCTGATATGATGATTTTGCGAGTAGCTGGCCTGCTCCGTATCCATATTGGACGTTATCACAAAGAAAAATTCAGCATTCGCCCCGACGGAGCGGCTGATTTACAGGTATTTTTGGAATCCTATATCGGACTGTAATTTGAACTGTGCCCTCCGTTATAACCGAATATCGTTAAAGCATTGGCTTGGAAGGAGTATGCAACATGTCGTATCCGAAGCAGCACATATTATTCGATCTTGATGACACTTTGGTCCACTGCAACAAGTATTTCGATCTTATTCTCAACCACTTTTTCGATTTGCTTCAGGAATGGTTTGCAGCCCGTAACCTGACGAAAAATACAATTCGTGAAAAACAAATCGAAATTGATGTGGCTGGTGTTCATCAGGTGGGATTTGCCAGTGAGCATTTTCCACAGTCCTTGATTGATACGTACCACTTTTTCTCGGAGCAATTCGGACGCCGTACAGATCCTAGGGAAGAGCAGGAGCTTCGCTCGCTTGGCCGAAGTGTGTACGAGCAGGAAATTGAACCGTATCCCGGGATGGTCGAAACGTTAAACTCCCTCCAAAAAGCCGGGCATGCCCTGCACCTCTACACCGGCGGTGAGCAGGTCATTCAGGAAAAGAAGATTGAACAGATGAAGCTGGCTAACTATTTTGATGATCGCATCTACATTCGCCAGCATAAAAATGTCGAGGCACTGGAGGAAATTATTCAGATGAACCGCTTTGACCGAAGCATCACCTGGATGATTGGAAACTCCCTGCGCACCGATGTATCTCCCGCCCTTGCTGCAGGCATTCATGCCGTGTATCTCAAGCAGCCCAAGGAATGGGTTTACAACATGGTTGAGCTGCAAAAAAACGTTAACTCCGTGATGTATACGATACAGAAGCTAACAGAAGTACCCCGAGTGATACACGAAAGCATTCAATTGCATCAACAAAAAAGGACTCTCGGCTAGATTGCACCTGTTAATATCCCCTTCAAGTAGACACTCAAAAAAGTCCACATGGTATCATGAGGCTAGAGAGAACTTGGAGGGGATATTTTTTTACTTTTATAACTGCCAACGAGTTCAGTCAAATTCAAACAGCGCGCGTCGATTAAGTATCGGCACGCGCTGGCTGCTTAGTCTGTTTTATTTATCTACTTGACAGGGGGATAGTTCCACGGATAAAATCCGGTCAAAAAGACCAAAGACTTCTTCTGAATCGTAAAGATTCTCCAATACGCTGACCTCCATCATTAAACGTCCCGAAAGTGTAGCCGTTGTGAGCAATAACGACTGGTTTTTGATGGAAAAATAGATGGTGTCCACCCATTCTTCTATAATCGGATACGATATGATTCCCAGATTGGACAAGGTGATGGTAAAATTCCACAGGGGGGATCTTTCAGGCATTGTTTTCATAACCAATTCAAGACACTGTTGTTTATATTTCCGATATGAATTGGAAAACGAAGCAAAAAAGAGCGACAACGCATAGGGAACCCCCCTTTTGAACCATTTGAACGCGGATTTCATCTGTTTTTCCAAATTTCCATCCCGAAAAAATTGCATTGGAAGGCTTGCGACGTAATTACCGTGCATAGTTTCCGGCGAGTAGTTATGCAGAAAACTCAAATCCATAGGCATGGAGACAAACACGCGTTGCTTGCCGGGAGCATGCTGCAGTAGTCCATCAGTCATTCGATAACAGATGTATTCGGTTAATGTCATTTTTAGGCTTCGGCATCGTCTTAAAATCTCACTAGTCTCCTCTTTGCTGAATCTATACGATTTTTTGACATAACCACCGCCTTGCTCCGGCCTTCTGCCGTAACTTAAATCAACGGTTTCGCCAGCGCCTGTCCCTTTTCCCCTAACCCTGGACATAAAACCTGCAACAAAAACCGGCATCCACATAAAAGCGGAAAATCTTCTTTTCATACGCAACAGCCTGTCTTTGGAGACGTCGCCCTTTGCCGCCTTATTTTCCGGCTCGGAATCTGGTTCGCCTGAGTAATATTCCAGCCATCTCTTGATCCAGAAAACCAAGCTCAGCCCATTAGCCACCGCATGGTTCATCGCAAATATCATTGTATATTCATTTATAGGGTAAATACGAAACGGAAGTCTGGCATTGGTCGGGCTGTACTGAGCCAGTACCTCTTCCTCCGTAAAATATTGGGAAAGCTTCACCTTTTCAGCCTCCAGAAAATGTTCCAGCTCTTCCTGAGAAAAACGCCCCCATACAAACGTGTCTTTTTCGAATTGTTCCACCCTTTTGGCTTGCAGCAAAGGATTGTCCATGATGAGCGAGCGGTAGCTGGAAAACAATTTTTCAGCGTCGATTCTTCTTTTAAAAGTAACCGTTGCGATCATGCTGTTGGATAAAATATAATCTTCAGTTCCAAAAAAGTAAGTGCTTGCCAATTTAATGGCATCCATTTTTCCCCGCTCCTTCCCTTCTATTCTTTTACATAAACTCTACTTTTTTGACATGATCCATCATCAGCTTCACTTTTTGACTGTCCAGCCTGGACCACTCAAACCCCAGCTCCTGCAAAATACCGTCAGTCTTCTTGTTCATCGTCATGAACAACGTTTTGCTTGCTCCCTCAAAGAAGACGTTGGAATGAACAAGAATCCTGGCAACCTCCTGCGCTGTCTCCGGTTCATCGTATTTTTCAAACATGTATTCGGTAAAATCCTCCACTGGCATCGGCTTTACATTTATATCCGCCTGCTTCAAAAGCTTGGCAAAAGATATCATGCTAACCTGATGGCTGTTAAACAGATGATAGGTTTCGTTGATTAGATTTTTCCGGTCGAATAGGAGTACAACTGCCTTGGCCACCTCATCCACAAAGGAGAAGTTCATGGTTTTATCTTGAATTGCGGGTAATCGGCCAAGTTTGATCATCGACTTTACCAACGAATAAAATGCATTATCCGAAATATTTTCCTGGAAGATCCCCGAATTGGAATCAAACACGAGGTTCCCGACCCTGAACACATTGGAATCAAGCCCTTCTTCCCTTGCTCTTACAATCTCTTTCTCGGCTTCGAGCTTTGTCATAACGTAATAGTTATCAGAGCTTTGCTCGACATTGCAATCATATTCAGTGAACATGATGCTGCTCTGGTCTTCTATCCAGCCGCTACCTACGCTGGTGGTGGAAACGAAATTGTAGGTCTTTTTCTTCCCTGTGCCAGCAAATTTGATCAGTCTTTCGTTCCCTTCCACATTGACCGCCTGAAATTCCGAGTAATGCCCAAAATGCTTCACATTTGCCGCCGAGTTAATGATCGCATCAATGCTTCCGGCCAAATCCTCATAGCGCTCCCGGCTCAGTCCAAAGTAGTCCTGGGTTAAGTCTCCACAAAACACGCACACTCTGTCTTCCCAGGCCTTCTCCCCATCAAGCTCAAGGCCAAAATGGAACTTCAGCTTCGCCCACAGTCTTTCCAGCGCCTCATCGTCACTCGTTCCCCGAACAGGTACATACACCTTATATTCCGTATTTTGCAGCAATTGGAACAAAATATGGATTCCCAGATACCCTGTTCCTCCTACCAGCAGAACATTACGGTAGTCAGCCCGTTCAGAAAGATCGATGTTTTCATAACCCTGATTTTTCTTCCGGTATTCTTTGAGACTCTCGCGCATTTTCCAGACAACACCAGGTACGCCGTTTTCTCCGGAAGCTGCCACTTCCCGTAAGGCGTACACGAATTGTTTTAATCTGTCTTTGGAATACTTAATGTTATCCGCCAAGGCCCGAATCGTCGGATATTGAAAGATGTCGTTAATGCCCACTTCAAAATCCAGCGCCAGCCTCGAAACCACCTGAATCGCCTTGATCGAATTGCCACCCAGTCTAAAGAAATGCTCATCAATTCCGATCGACTCTATGCCGAGAATCTCCTGCCATACCTTCTGGATTTTCAAATCAACGTCATTTCTTGGGCTGCTGACTGTGTGGTCGCTTCCCTGCCATTCAGGCTCGGGCAATGCCTTCCTGTCAATTTTCCCGCTCGGAGTCATCGGCATGTCATCCAGCTGCATAAAGCTGGACGGCACCATATAATCAGGCAACTCCTGCATAAGCTGTTCCCGCAGCTCTTCCACTCCCGGTTCGCCCTCTGCTGTAAAATACGCCGCCAGATATTTCTCGCCTTGCTTGTCTTCCCTCGCGATCACCGCTACCTCCCGGACAAGCGGATGCTTCATTAGCTGCGCTTCGATTTCACCCAGCTCAATGCGGAAGCCCCGAATTTTCACCTGATCGTCGATTCTTCCCAAAAATTCGATATTCCCGTCCGGCAGCCAACGCACCAGATCGCCTGTCCGGTACAGCTTCTCTCCAGCTTCGTAAGGATTCGCCACAAACTTCTCCGCCGTTAGCTCTGGCCGGTGCAGATATCCCCTGGCCAATCCGTCTCCCGCAATGCACATTTCCCCGGCTGCTCCCAGCGGTAGCAGCTTTTGATGTGTGTCCATAATGTAAATTCGAGTATTGGCAATCGGTTTGCCAATCGGTACCGATGGATACCCCATATCCTCTTCCCGGTACCTCCACGCGGTTGCAATTACACTTGATTCGCTCGGACCATAGGCATTCATATACTTCACGCTGTCCTTCCACCGCGTAACCAGCCCTTTGGTAATCGCTGATCCGCCTGTCACCAGTTTTTTCAGCGTCGGCAGTCTGTCCGGCTCAATCCCTGCCAGATAAGTAGGCGGAAGCAGTGCAATCGTAATTTGGTTTTCATTCATGAAGCGTGCAAATTCGTTCAGATTATTAATAATATCCCGCGAAACCAGATACAGCGTTCCGCCTCCCAGCAAAATCGTGAACACTTCCCAGACCGAGGCATCAAACGAGCTGCTGGCAAACTGCAGCATCCGGTCCGATCCGTCCACGCCCCATTGTTCCTGGAAGAAATGCTGGAGGTTGATGATTCCCCGGTGTTCTACCATGACCCCTTTGGGTTTCCCCGTAGATCCCGAGGTATAAATGATATAAGCCAAATCCTCCGGCTTGTTAACAGGCTCCAGATTGGCACGGTCTAGCTCTTTATGCTTCAGGCTTTCGTCATCCAAATCCATGACTGTCCCGTGATAGGTGAGCTTGTCCCGGAGATGCTTTTGCGTCAGTAAAATGGACGCGCCGCTGTCCTCCAGCATATAGTGAATCCGTTCCTCCGGATAATTCGGATCTATCGGCAGGTAGGCTCCGCCCGCTTTGAGTGTTCCCAGGATGCCGATGACCATTTCCATGGAACGCTCCGCCATGATGGCAACGATATCATCCGGCTTCACTCCCCGCTCTCTCAAGACTGTAGCCAGCCGATTCGCCTGCTCGTTCAGCTCCCGGTAGGTCAGCGTTTGCTCTCCCCAGACCAAAGCCGGATGATCTGCTCTTTGCTCCGCTCGTTCCTCAAACAGTCCCTGAATCGTGTGATCCTTTGGATATTCCGCCTCCGTGCGGTTAAAATCACGGAGCTGCACGCTGCTCTCTTCCTCCGGTACGATCTCGATATCTTCGATCCTCATCTTTGGACAACGGATGATTTCACGGATGATCATTTTAATCTGCCCGGCTACCCGCTCCATAAAGCTTCTGTCATAGGCCAAGCTATTGTAGCGGAATTTGATCTGCAGATCGTTCTCAGGCACAACAATGAAATTAAAATCAAAATTTGTCTGTTCGGAAACCTTCGTGGACAGTACCCTCAAATCTGTTCCGTGGTCGCCCTGTCCTTTGACAGCTTCCTCTATCGGATAGTTTTCAAAGGCCAGCAGGTTTTGCACCAATCCGCCTCCATAGGCGGTCCTCGACTGAATTTCCGCCAGCGGATAATAGTGATGCCGCTCCGATGCCCATGCCTCCTGCTGAAGTTTGGCAACCAGGGCTGAAAAGCTTTCTTCCTTTTCTGCCCGGACTCTGACAGGAATCGTATTGATAAACAGTCCTACCATCTGTTCAACGCCTTGAATTTCTGCCGGTCTTCCCGAGACAACCGTTCCGAACACCACATCCTGGGTATTGTTGTACCGTTGCAGCAGGATTCCCCATACGGCCTGTATCACCGTACTTAACGTGGCGCCACTTTCTCTTGCGATTCCCTCCAAACTCTCCTTCATTTCCCTATTTATCGTAAAATCGTATTCTTCCTGAATGTATCCCGGATGAGCTATACCACTTTTGATTTTAGGCAACAGCGCTGGCTGTTCGTACTCTGTCAGATAATTCTCCCAGTAAGCCCCCGTCTCCCGGTCATCCCTTTGTTCCAGCCACTGGATATATTGACGATAAGGATACACTGTGCCTAATTGCGGTATGCTTCCTTTATGAAGAGCACTGTGAATTTCCAGCAGCTCTTTAAATACAATGCCAAGACACCATCCATCTATAATGATATGATGAAAACTCAAAATGAAACGATAGCTGTCGGCATTAATTCTAATCAAGGCAAATCTGATCAGCGGCTCCCGGGTGAGGTCAAAGCTCTTTTCTCTATCCTTGTCCAAATAGGCTTGGAGATAGTTTTCTTTCTCTTCCTCTGTTAAGAAGGAGATATACTCGAAAAACATTTCAGCTGGTCTGTCCTCTAAAACGACCTGAACCGGTTTTTCCACCTTCTCATAAACAAAGGCAGTCCGCAAAATATCATGTCTTTGAATCACCTGCTGGAAAGCACGTTCAAACAAGCTTCTATCGATTTCGCCCTTCAGACTGATCACTGCTTGTTCAAAATACGCGTGCGAGTTTTGCTCCCTGAGGAAGTGGTAGAGCATTCCCGACTGCATAGGGGTCAGTGTATAAATATCCGCGATATTGGGCTTAGAGTCCCCCATCGCGCGATATACCTCTTCTACCTCCGCCGTCGTAATGTTGCTGGAACTTACATCACTGGCTGTCAGTTCCGTATATTCCTGTGATGAGCAATGCTCGATAATTTGCTCCAGATTTCGCTTAAAGCCTTCCGCCACTGTGATCAGCGTGGCCTTTTCATATTCGTGCTTGTGATAGGCGAAACTCATCCTTAGTTTTCCATCAGCCACCCTTCCGTTAATGTCCAAGCAGTAAGGTCTTTGCATGTCGGGTGAAACCGTCTCATCGGTAAGAACATCGGAGATGGTAAATATGTCGGTATCGATATCCTGGTCAAACTGCCCCAGGTAGTTGAAGCTGATCTCAGGGTGCAAATTAAACCTTAAGATTTCCTCGTCCCGAGGGAACGTCTGGTATTTTAAAATGCCGTAGCCGATGCCTTTTTGCGGAATGCGCCGGAGGCTTTCTTTGACGGCTTTAAGCCGGGAAGACACGTCCTTGACACCTGCCATATCCAAAATCACAGGGTATTGGGCGGTAAACCAGCCTACGGTTCTGCTGATATCCATATCCTGAATGATTTCTTCACGTCCGTGCCCTTCCAGGTTAACAAGCACCTTGTCTTCTCCTGTCCATTCCCGAATAGCCTCTCCCAATGCCGTCAAAAGAACATCGTTGATTTCAGTATTGTAAGCCTTATTCACTTCTCTAAGCAGTTTGGCGGTTTGGACTTCATCCAGCACGATTTCGATATGATCGCTATCCATATATGTTCTGCCATGAACGAGATGATCCTTGGGAATAGGCTTGATTTCATTCTGTTCCAGCGCGGACCAGTATGTGATTTCTTGGAGAAGCTCCCCGCTGCCGGCATACGTATAAAGTTGTTCAGACCATGCCAGGAAAGAGTCCGTTTTCCCTCTGAATGTGACTTCTTCCCCCTTCTCCGCCTGTCGGTATCCTGTAGAAATATCCTCAAAAAGAATCCGCCAAGAAATCCCGTCAACCACCAGGTGGTGAATACTTACGCACAGATAGTCACCGTCTTTCGTTTTGAACAAGCCTGCTTGCATCAGAGGTCCACATTCTAAATCCATGCGGGACTGAAGCAGGGCGGCTTCTTCCTTTACGGAGCTATCATATATATCATCATTTGTAAAATCCTTTACCTCCAGCGAATATAGTTCGCCTTCCGTGCCCCGGTTGAACAGAACCACCTGTCCCGCCTTCTCACGCACTACAATACGCAAAGCATCATGGTGTTCCACCAAACGATCGAACACCTTTCTTAACATCCTTTCGTCAAACCCCTGTTTCCTATGTAACAGAACGGACTGGTTGAAGTGATGTTTTGCTGCAAAAGACTGCTCAAAAAACCAGCTTTGGATGGGCGTGAGCATGATTTCCCCTGTTACCATTCCTTGAAAAGCAGTATGTTCGACAGATTGTACATAGGCTCTCAATTGTTCAATCACAGGATGGTCAAATAGATCCTTCAGTTGCAGCTTTAGCTTATAATCGTGAAGCTTGGACACGATCTGGATGGCTTTAATAGAATCTCCCCCCAGATTCAGAAAATGATCCTTAATGCCTACCCGTTCGACTTTCAGGACTTTTTCCCATATTTCAGCCAATATCTCCTCTATTTTGTCTCTCGGAGCTGCATATTCCTCCGTTGCATTCACGGTCAGATCGGGCTCGGGCAATGCTTTTCGGTCATTCTTTCCACTCGGAGTCATCGGCATGTCATCCAGCTGCATAAAGCTGGACGGCACCATATAATCAGGCAGCTCCTGCATAAGCTGTTCCCGCAGCTCTTCCACTCCCGGTTCGCCCTCTGCTGTAAAATACGCCGCCAGATACTTCTCGCCTTGCTTGTCTTCCCTCGCGATCACCGCTATCTCCCGGACAAGCGGATGCTTCATTAGCTGCGCTTCGATTTCACCCAGCTCAATGCGGAAGCCCCGAATTTTCACCTGATCGTCGATTCTTCCCAAAAATTCGATATTCCCGTCCGGCAGCCAACGCACCAGATCGCCTGTCCGGTACAGCTTCTCTCCAGCTTCGTAAGGATTCGCCACAAACTTCTCCGCCGTCAGCTCCGGCCGGTGCAGATATCCCCTGGCCAATCCGTCTCCTGCAATGCACATTTCCCCGGCTGCTCCCAGCGGTAGCAGCTTTTGATGTGTGTCCATAATGTAAATTCGAGTATTGGCAATCGGTTTGCCAATCGGTACCGATGGATACCCCATATCCTCTTCCCGGTACGTCCACGCGGTTGCAATTACGCTCGATTCGCTCGGACCATAGGCGTTCATATATTCCACGCTGTCCTTCCACCGCATAACCAGCTCTTTGGTAATCGATGATCCGCCTGTCACCAGTTTTTTCAGCGTCGGCAGCCTGTCCGGCTCAATCCCTGCCAGATAGGTAGGCGGAAGCAGTGCAATCGTAATTTGGTTTTCATTCATGAAGCGTGCAAATTCGTTCAGATTATTAATAATATCCCGCGAAACCAGATACAACGTTCCGCCTCCCAGCAAAATCGTGAACATTTCCCAGACCGAGGCATCAAACGAGCTGCTGGCAAACTGCAGCATCCGGTCCGATCCGTCCACGCCCCATTGTTCCTGGAAAAATTGCCGGAGGTTGATGATTCCCCGGTGTTCTACCATGACCCCTTTGGGTTTCCCCGTGGAACCCGAGGTATAGATGATATAAGCCAAATCCGTCGGCTTGTTAACAGGCTCCAGATTGGCACGGTCTAGTTCTATATGCCTTAGGCTTTCGCCATCCAAATCCATGATCGGTCCGTGATAGGTGAGCTTGTCCCGGAGATGCTTTTGCGTCAGTAAAATGGACGCTCCGCTGTCCTCCAGCATATAGTGAATCCGTTCCTCCGGATAATTCGGATCTATCGGCAGGTAGGCTCCGCCCGCTTTGAGTGTTCCCAGGATGCCGATGACCATTTCCATGGAACGCTCCGCCATGATGGCGATGATATCATCTGGCTTCACTCCCCGCTCTCTCAAGACTGTAGCCAGCTGATTCGCCTGCTCGTTCAGCTCCCAGTAGGTCAGCGTTTGCTCTCCCCAGACTAAAGCCGGGTGATCTGCTCTTTGCTCCGCTCGTTTCTCAAACAACCCGTGGATCGTTTGATCCTTCGGATATTCCGCCTCCGTATGGTTAAAACCGCGAACTAGCGTACTCCTTTCTTCCTCTGGCACGATTTCGATTTGCGAAATAAGAGTTTCACTTTGCTCCATGACTTGAGCAAATAAATATTCAAAGTGGGAGATAACGTTCTCAATGGGGATGAATCTTTCAAAAGCCTGTATCTGATAGTCAAAATTAACGGCTACATCCGCTTCACCTTCTTGTCCCCATATCAGGAGATTGAGTGCATTTCTTTCATGATGATGCGGCATACTTACAATCCGGCTTGCTGCGCCGATCAATGCTTCTCTCGTTTCCTGTTCTTCGAAAGAAAGCGATATATCAAACAGTTTGCCTTTCTCATTGCTATTCTCGTAAACCGCCCGGTAAATTTCACCGAAAGACATTTTCTGATGTCGATAGCATTGCATAAGCTCACGTTTGATGCTCTTAATCAGTTCTTTGAAGCTTATATCTTTCTCGGGGCTGATCCGCAGCGGCAGCACGTTGGCGAAATGTCCCATAGTCTGCTTATATTTCGCTTTGCTCCGATTAAAAACCGGGACGCCGATCACCATTTCGGTCCGATTGCAAATCTTGCTGAAATACAGGAACAGTATGCCTAAAAAATAGTGGAACGACGAGCATCCTTCCTCTTTGCAAAATTCAATCATTTGATTGTATAACGCCTTGTTTATAGTTAAGGTTCGCCGAGCACTCCAAACGGAATCACCGTCACCATCATCGATATCCATGCCTCTGCTAAACAGAGGCTCGGGAATGGTCAGATATTTGTTCTGCCAGAACGCCCTGTCTTTTAAAAAGGCCGGAGAATTCAGATAATTCTGATTATCGGAAATAAAATCAGCATAGGAATAGACCGTTCTGTTCATTTCGCCAATTCCTTGCACCAATTTATTGTAATTGTCAAACATTTGACTGATTAAGAGAGCAAATCCCCATCCGTCGATCACCAAATGATGAACTTTAAGTAAAATGAAGTATGTGTTCGGGGCACCTTTCAACAAAACAAATTGAAAATAGCAGTCCTCTGGTTGAAAAGGTTTTAAAAACTCATTTTTCATCCAGTTGATGCAAAAAGAGTTTGGGTTTTCCTTCACCGAGAAATCATGAAACGGAACTTCATAGTCAGCTTCCGGCAGAAATGTTAAATAAGGCTCTCCCTTTTTATCAATAAAACGGGCACTCAGAGAATCATTTTGTCTGATTAACAACTGCATGGACTGGCTAATGATAGCGGTATTCAGGTTTCCTTTAACCTCAACATACCCACCAATATTGTAAATGGGCTTCCCAGGGTACATGCACTGTTCGAACCATATATCTTTCTGATAGGAACTTAACGGATACTCCTTGACACTTATTACGCTCGTTTGCATAAAATTCCCTCCTGTTGTTAATCATTTCATGCGTTCTACTCCGTATGCCCAGTCATTTCCCGCTACAAATAAAAGAAGCCTGTTCCCATATAAAAGCACAGGAACAGACAGCAGACTTCACCCGGTTGTGCCAAAAAAAGTAAGTATGATCTGTCGCTGTATCCACACCTTTAGGTTCCTTAGCACCAAAATGCAGCAAGCTTTGTTATCAGTTCGGTTGAATTTTCGAAACGTTTTATTTTTATAAATATTCACAATACGTTGTTAGATGCTGATTAAAACATTATATCGAGCCACTAAATTCCTCTCATCCCCCCTCCCAAGATTCAGAGATACCAACCTGCACAACTTTAGCGGCTTAGCTTTTCTAAATGATGGATATGTGATCCGCCTAGTATACACCCTAATATTGATACATATATCAAATTAATTGTACAATATGAAAAATATCTCATTTTGTCAATTAGTTCTAAGTATTTAATATCTGTGTTTTCACAAGCGACATTCTATGAGGTTACGACAAAAATGACGTTCCAAAGCTTCTCTCGCATTCGACGTTTCGCCGAAATATAGCGACGTGAGTGTACACGGGGAGTGACTGACAGTTGGAGTGTAACTTCGGAAGAGTAAAACGTGCCTTTTCCAACATTTTTAGGAGAAAGCCAAAATCAAACCAGGAAAACAAAAGGGACCCCTCCACAACTGATTAAGAACAGGTAAGCTTACTGCGGAGGATATATCCAAGGGCTAACGATTACTTCGATCTCAGCACCTGGTTGGAAACGTGGCTGACCATCTCAATCTCACCGGCTGTCAAGGTAAACTGCATCGCCTTCACATTTTCCTCGGCATGATGTACTTTTGAAGCCCCAGGTATCGCAAATACGTTCTCTCCATGAGCGTTAATCAGCCAATTCAGGGCAATCTGCGTTGGCGTCACATTATATTGTTGAGCCAGCTGTTCCAATGTTTCAATCAGCGGCTTCGATCTCCGCAGCCCCGAATCCCGGAATGCCGCTGTCCACTTGCGCGGGCCCTTGATCGACTTGACCAGAGAAGGATTTTTATGGAATTTTCCACTTAAGATCCCCTGCATTAACGGAGAGTATGCGATGATTGCCACGCCGAGCTCTTTGGCCGTATCCAGAATTCCGTTCTGTTCGATTCTCCGGTCGAGTAGGCTGTATTTCACTTGATTCGAAACTAGGCGAAGGCCGTGCTCACGCAGCACACGATCAGATTCACGTATTTGTTGCGCGGAAAAGTTGCTTACGCCCACATATTTAATCTTTCCTTGCCCAACCAGTTTAGCCATCGCATTCATCACGGCGCCAACCGAAGCAAAGGAGTAAGGCGAATGCACCTGGTAGAGGTGAATTGTCCGTTGATCCAAATGGCGAATACGTTCATCAATCGTTGCTGTGATACTGCCTGCGGTGCGAAAGGCCGGCCACCATTTCGTAGCGATATTCGCCTGTTCTGCGAGCGGTCCTCCGATCTCATTCAGCGTGCCCGCCAGTAGCTGTTCAGACTGTCCGCCACCGTATGCTTCAGCGGTATCAAACCAATTAATTCCACCTTCTAAACTGGTCTGTACGATTTGCCGTATATCCTCCCGCCGCAGCACCGGCCAGAATTTCCCGACTATCCCTTTTCCATTGCTGAACTGCCAGCACCCAAGCCCAAGCGGTGACAGCTTTAAATCCGAGTTGCCCAGCTTGCGTAATTGCAGTGAGCCTGCTACATTTACCGTTTTCTCTTCCACGATCCTTCCATCATCTCCTTTAAAAAAGTTTTCATGTGAAGCGATCGCGTTCACGTTTTAAACACATAACACAACTTTACTTCCTGATTTGCACAGTCCGCTAAGGGAAGTTTTTTGAACGCTATGCATAGAGTTCGCTTTATAAACTACCTAGAAAAAATACTTTTGCATAACCCTTATTTGTTTTATCGGTTGGAAGCTTACAAATGTTTAATAAAATGTTATACAAGCATCTGTTATGGGGAATTTTGGGGTACGGAACATAAAAAAAGATGACTCCTGATGAATTCAGAAATCATCTGATGACAGCTAAAAAGGCCTTCTTTTTCAATCTGTCGAAAATCATACTCTGTACCTGTATCAGTTTTCCTCACGAACGCTAAGCTGCCCTGTACCTGGTTCATTCAGAACAATTCTTGCTTTGACGGTCGATTCATCTTTACGCTTAAAAGATAGCAGCTGTGTCTGCCCCTTCGTCAACAGAGACTTGAGCATCGTTTCCGTAATCTGCTTGCCAGCATATTCCTTCCAGACGACAAAGCCGCAGCCCTGCTTGTAGTTGCTGCATCCATATCCTTTGCGGCCTTCGATAATGCTCCCGCCACAATTCGACCGCGGGCAGCTGCCTAAAGCCTGCCTTTGGCCCGGCGAAGTGCCCGACGGCTCGGCGGACGAAGCTCGCGCTGCTCTCGCGCTTGAACTACTCCCAGCTGAACCCGATGCAGCCGCAGTACGCCCTCCTGCGCCCGATGGCACTTGCTCCAGTGACGATGCTCCGCCCGAGTTGTTGGTACGCCGTGACGGAGCGCGTGCAGCCCTTTGGGTGGTGATGCTTCCGCTTGCGCCTCCACTACGGGTGGCTCCCTTACTACCCGTACGCTTGCCCCTCGCTTCCTCGCCAAAAGCGTTTGCTGGAGCCGGTGGTTGCTGCCTCACCTTGTCAATAATGGATAACGTAAACTTTTTAACGTTATCCATAAACTTTTCCTGGGCAGCTTCTCCCTTGGAAATTTGATGCAGACGGCGTTCCCATTGTCCTGTCATCTCCGGCGAAGCTAGCAGGTCGACCCCCGCGTTGCGGATCAGGTCAATTGCCATTTTCCCCTTATCCGTAATGAGAATCTTTTTGCCTTTCATTTCAATGTAGCCGACCTTCTTCAAACGTTCAATGGTGGCGGCACGTGTCGCAGGTGTACCTAATCCAGCATCCTTCATGACCTCACGTAATTCCTCGTTCTCCATCTGCTTGCCTGCGCTCTCCATTGCTTTTAGCAATGTGCCCTCTGTGTAGCTTTTAGGCGGCTGTGTCACCTTTTCTTTCATCTCGGCGCGAATACAATCCACCGGACGGCCTGCATCAATCTCAAACTTTTTGTCCGTCCATTCGTCTGTTTCCTCTTCTTCCTCTTTCTTCGGTGCTTTGCTCTTTTTGCCTTTATCCTGATCAGCCTTGCTCAAAACTACTTTCCAGCCCAAGGACAGAAGCTCCTTAATGCTTGTTTTGAACAAATGCTTGTCCACTTGGGTCATCACAGTATGCATTTTATATTCGGCAGGCGGGAAGAAATGTGACAAAAACCTGCGGATTATCAGGTCATATACATTTTGTTCCTCCTTGCTGAGCGTTCCCGGTCTTTTCAGCGTAGGCAATATAGCATGGTGATCCTCAACACGGGCTGGATTGCAGACAGCTTTATTCTGTTTATGGACCAAATTGGGGTTCGCTTGCTGTACCAGATCAGCATAAGGACCTGTGCCCAGCATACGAAGCGCCTTGTGCATGCCGTCTATATTTTGCTCCGTTACATAGTTGGAATTGGTACGCGGATAGGAAATGACCTTATGCCGCTCATAGAGCGCTTGTGCAACATCCAGCGTTTTTTTGGCTGAATAACTATACTTGGCATTCGCCTCACGTTGAAGCAGTGTCAAATCGTACAGCTTGAAAGGATATTCCTTCGTCTGCTTCACATCATATTTTGTGATTTCACCTGTTTTTCCGCGAACTGCCGCTGCTATCGCCTCAGCTTCTTCCGGCTTGGTCAGCCGATCTCCTTGCCACGCACCTTTATACTTGGTTTGATCTTGCTTAAACTCTGCCCACACGTCATAAAAGGTTTGAGACTGAAACGCCTCAATTTCCTTTTCCCGGTCATGAATCAATGCCAGTACAGGAGTCTGCACCCGTCCGACCGACAGTAACGCGTTATGCCGTGTTGTAAAGGCTCTGGAAGCATTCATACCGATCAACCAGTCTGCTTCACTTCGTGCCCGCGCAGCCTGAGTTAGAAACTCAAACTCCGATGCATCTCGCAAGCGTTCAAAGCCTACTGCAATACTCTCCGCCGTTAAATCTGAGATCCATAGTCGCTTGACCGGCTGACGCAGCTTTAACTGCTGTTGAATCAAGGCAAAAATATATTGCCCCTCTCGCCCCGCATCACAAGCATTCACGATTGCATTACAGCGTTTGGCCAGCTCACCAATTATTTTCAGCTGATCTTTTGTTTTCGGATTCGGTACAATTTTAAACTGCTCGGGGATAATGGGAAGATCTTTAATATTCCAGCGTTTGTACTTGGCATCGTATGCATCCGGCTCAGCGAGACCCAGCAAATGACCGATCGCCCAAGTTACAATGTATTTCTCCCCCTCCAGATAGGTACGGTTATTTTTGGCCCTCGGCTCCATAACAGCCGCAATAGTGCGTCCCATATCCGGTTTTTCAGCAATAATTAACGTCTTCATTCATATTCCATTCCTTCCTGACGGCCTTCTGCTTCCCTTCCCTGACTCACACGTAATAAACGAAAGGTAAATGAAATACAGGCAGGGCCTCATGCAAAAGGAGCCTTCTCCCGGCGAAAGCTCCTTTGTCCATTCACTTGGTCTAGCGCTCCAACAATATACGTGTATTATACCATAGATACCATCATTCTCTCAGGTGATGATTTACGAAACCTTGTAACGTTAATAGTTACTGTCATTATCTATAAGGTCTATGTAAGAGCTATAAAGGATGATGTTTTAAATGAATTTTCATCTAAAATCACTCCCCACATAACCACGAGAGTTATGTTTATGTGATTATATATAACACATAAAACGTTTTTTTGATTATTTCCGCAAAATAATTTCATTGTTCAATAAAAAAGCTACACTTCATTCCTGTTATATGTTATGATCGCTGTATAAAACAGACTTAGAGATTTGGAAAATATTTTATAAGTCATATTATATAACATTAAATTCACATTCCTTTACATACAATGATAACAAATAATGTTTTAGAAAAATCTCGTAATTCAATGGTTATCCATTCGCATTTTACAAACCTGAGCACGCTAGTCCTTTAAACGCAACAAAGCCCCATCCGAGGATGGAGCTTTGACTGGATAACTTATATTTACACCAAAACGGTAGCGCCCATCAGGTATTTATCGACCTCACGTGCGGCTTCCCGACCTTCATTAATGGCCCACACAACAAGGCTTTGCCCGCGGCGCATATCACCAGCAGCAAAAACCTTATCTACATTCGTAACATATTTCCCGTAACGTGCTTTAACATTGGAACGACGATCAGTTTCCAAACCAATTTGCTCAACAATCGTTTGCTCAGGACCGTCGAATCCAATAGCAATGAGAGCAATCTGTGCCGGGAATACACGCTCCGTACCCGGAACCGGCTGATAGATTTTACGCCCCGTTTCATCGACAATACGCTGAATTTGAATCGTGTGTAGCTCTTTCAAATTACCGTTCTCATCACCTACAAACTTCGTTGTCATGATGGAGAACTCACGCGGATCTTCCCCGAATATCGCCTTCGCTTCCTGCTGTGCATAATCGAGAGAGTACACGTTTGGAAATTGTGGCCAAGGATTGGCAATTGGGTCACGTTCCAAAGGAGCTTTGGCATGTGTGCCAAATTGAGTGACGCTTCGACAGCCATGACGTAAAGAAGTAGCTACACAATCCGAACCTGTGTCACCACCACCGATCACAATAACATCCTTACCTTGAGAGGACAAATAGTTGCCATCTTCCAGATTGGAATCCAGGTAGCTCTTGATGGTACCATTCAAATAATCCATCGCATAATGAACGCCATTCAAATCGCTACCTTCAATATTGAATTCTCTCGGCTTCGTAGAGCCACCGCACAGTACAACCGCATCATACTCAGCAATCAGCTGATCGGTAGGAATATCCTTTCCGATCTCTGTATTCGTAATGAACTGAATGCCCTCCGCCTCCAGTAAATCCACACGACGCTGAACAACCTTTTTGTCCAGCTTCATGGAAGGGATGCCATACATCAGCAGCCCGCCAACACGATCCGCACGCTCATACACGGTTACGCTGTGTCCTGCTTTGTTAAGCTGCGCAGCAGCAGCCAGTCCTGCGGGACCCGAGCCGACAATAGCTACCCGTCTGCCTGTACGCTTTTCAGGCGGATTAGGGACAACCCAGCCTTCCTCAAAGCCTTTTTCGATAATAGCTTCCTCAATTGTCTTAATCGTAACAGATTGCCCGATCAGGCCGACCGTACAGGAGCCTTCACAAGGAGCAGGACAGACACGCCCAGTAAATTCCGGGAAATTATTTGTTTTGTGTAGCCGATCCAGTGCTTCCTTCCACAAACCGCGATATACGAGATTGTTCCATTCTGGAATAAGATTATGAACCGGGCAGCCCAAAGTCGCCCCCATAATGTCCATTCCCGTATGACAATAAGGAGTTCCGCAGTCCATACAACGTGCCCCTTGGGTACGCAGCTCTTCTTCGGACATATGCTTATGGAATTCTTCCCAATCCTTAATACGCTCTGCCGGATCCCGATCTGTAGGAAGCTGTCGTGTGTATTCCATAAATCCAGTTGGTGTAGACATGTTACGTTCCCCCATCTCTTCGCTTATGAACCCCGTTCATCCATTCAGAATTTGAGCTAAATTCGAATTTGTCTGTTTGTATCATGAAAGGGTCTATTCTCGTTGAATTTGATTTATTGTATCACAATACAGCACAAAAGTAATGAAAACTTATGCAACTTTCTGCATCAACAGCCAAAAGGATTTTTTATATGGTTCATTAATTTTTCAAATGAGCGAGGTCAAATATACCCCAATCTTACTTCGTCCTCTCGTAAACGACAAAACGGTAGTCGTACGGGTTTCTTTCATCCTTGACACCGGGAGTTTCACTGACTACATTCCAGCCGTTCCAATCCAGCTCAGGAAAAGTCGTATCTCCCTCGAAATTCTCATCAATCCTGGTAATGATTAGCCGATCAGCATGTGTCCAGAACAGTGAATAAATCTCTGCGCCGCCGATGATCATCAGTTCTCCCTGCGCCGCCAATTGGAGACCTGCTTCCAGAGAATGGATCACTTCTGCGCCCTCCGCCAGATAGCTCTGATCGCGGGTCAAAATAACGTTACGCCGCATAGGCAGGCTTTTTCCACCAAAGGATTCCCATGTCTTGCGCCCCATGAGTACGGTTTTACCGATGGTCTGCTCCTTGAAAAATGTCATATCTCTCGGCAGGCGCCAAGGAAGACTGTTATCCCGGCCAATGACGCCGTTTTGTGCCATAGCCCATATCATCGAAATGCTCATAACTCACAGCTCCCCCAAATCAGATAGCGACAGGCGCCTTGATACCCGGATGATATTCATAGTTCTCAAAAGCAAAGTCCTCGTACGTATAATCAAATATCGAATCCGGTTTACGAAGGATTTTGAGCTGAGGCAATGGATAAGGATCACGCTCTAGCTGCGTATGCACTTGTTGCATATGATTTGAATAAATATGCACATCGCCGCCTGACCAAATGAATTCGCCTGGCTCCAAACCACACTGCTGTGCAACCATATGCGTTAGCAATGCATAACTGGCGATATTGAAAGGAAGGCCAAGGAAGGTATCGACTGAGCGCATGGTCAGCATGCAGGAAAGCTTCCCTCCGGCCACATAAAACTGAAATACGAAATGGCATGGCGGGAGCTTCATTGAATCGATTTCAGCCACATTCCAGGCACTGACGATATGTCGTCGGGAATCCGGGTTGTTTTTAATCGCTTCAATGACATTTGTAATCTGGTCGATATGTTGTCCGTCTGTTGTTTCCCACGCACGCCATTGTGAGCCATACACAGGGCCCAGATTCCCCTGCTCATCTGCCCATTCGTCCCAAATGGTAACCCCGTTCTCTTTGAGGTAAGAAATGTTAGTATCTCCCCGCAAGAACCACAGCAACTCATGGATAACGGATTTCAAATGTACTCTTTTAGTTGTCATCAAGGGAAAGCCCTTGGCCAGATCAAAGCGGAGCTGTCTTCCGAAAACAGAAAGTGTTCCCGTCCCTGTACGGTCCTCTTTTTTCACTCCATTCTCCAATATATCCTCCAGCAGTTCCAAGTAATTGCGCACTTTATTTCTCTCCTTTAAGCATGAATAAACACCAGTATTCATAAAATCTGGACGTAACTGAACGTAAAACCGTTTCACGTTAACGAACAGCATCCAGTATTCCAAAGCCCGCAGCGTCAAATTCTAATCTAGAAAAGACCTGCTATTCTGCACCCATATCTATATTTAGTTTATCATGGACTACGCATTATTGACTATCCACTGTGTGAATTTTCATCGTCGTCCTGAAAATCCTAAAATATGAAAAAAAGAGGCAAAGAACGCAGATATAGCGCTCCTTGCCTCTCTTTCCATGTATGAAAATCAAAAACAAGATAATGAATTGGGATTAGCGACGTGGTGCCAATGCATGGATCGGATGACCCAGCACGACTTCCGCTGCTTCCATAACGATTTCGCCCAATGTAGGGTGAGCATGAATAGTCAAGGAGATATCTTCGAGTGTAGCCCCCATTTCAATCGCCAGACCCAGCTCAGCAATAAGGTTGGAAGCTTCCAGACCTACGATTTGCGTACCCAGTACCAGACCTGTGTCTGCGTCAGCTACGATTTTAACAAAGCCTTCAGTAGCGTTCAGGGAAACGGCACGACCGTTTGCTCCATAAGAGAACTTGCCAACTTTGACATTGTGGCCTTTTTCTTTGGCTTGTGTCTCAGTGTAGCCTACGCTGGAGCATTCTGGATCTGTGAAAACAACAGCCGGAATACATTTGTAGTCTACTACAGACGGTTCGCCTGCGATCGCTTCAGCAGCCACTTTACCTTCGTAAGAAGCTTTGTGAGCCAGAGCAAGACCAGCAACGATATCGCCGATTGCAAAGATATGAGGAATGCTAGTGCGTCCTTGGTGGTCAACTTTCACCATTCCACGCTCATCCAGTTCTACACCGATCAGATCCAGACCCAGTTCACCGTCTGTGTTTGGACGACGTCCAACGGTCACAAGCAGGTAATCAGCAGTTACTTCTTTGCTTTCGCCGTTAACGGAGAATTTCACCGTTACGTCTTTATCTGTTTGCTCTGCACTTTCCGCTTTAGCGCCAGTGAAGATTTCAATACCAGTTTTCTTCATGCTCTTCGCAACGATCGAAGTCATATCCTTGTCGAAGCCAGGAAGAACGGTATCCATACCTTCAATAATTGTTACTTTGGAACCGAATTTGGAGTACATTTGTCCAAGCTCTGCACCAATGTATCCACCGCCGATTACGATCAGGCTTTTCGGAATTTCAGGCAGGTTCAACGCTTCTGTAGAAGACAGAATACGTCCGCCAAACGGGAATGGTTTCAATTCAATTGGACGGGAACCTGTGGCGATAATCGCATTTTTAAAACGGTAGCGTGGTGATTCATGTTCGTTGAATACACGCGCTTCGTTTTCGTTGATGAACATGCACTCACCATTGAAAACTTCAACTTTGTTGCCTTTGAGCAGACCGCTTACGCCGCCAGTCATTTTCTTAACAACACTGTTTTTGAATTCTTGTGTTTTAGCAAAGTCAACTTTTACGTTCTCAGCAGTAATACCGAAAGACTCGCCGTGTTGAGCAGCTTCATATTGATGAGCTGCAGAGATCAAAGCTTTGGAAGGAATACATCCACGGTTCAGACAGACACCGCCCAGCTCCGATTGGTCAACGATCAATACGTTTTGTCCCAATTGTGCAGCACGGATAGCAGCTACATAGCCGCCAGGACCCGCACCGATAACCAATGTGTCAATATCCAGAGAAGCGTCTCCTACTACCATTGATTACACCTCCATAACAAGCAACTCAGGGTTAGCGAGCAGCTGTTTGATATAGTTCATGAAGTTTTGAGCAGTTGCACCGTCAATAATACGGTGGTCAAAGCTCAAGGAAAGAGCCATTACAGGAGCGGCAACAATTTCACCGTTTTTCACGACTGCTTTTTCACTGATACGGCCAGTTCCCAAGATCGCAACTTCAGGGAAGTTGATGATTGGAGTAAAGAACATACCGCCTGCGGAACCGATGTTAGAGATAGAAATTGTGCTTCCTCTCATCTCATTGGCAGCCAGTTTACCATCACGACCGCGTACAGCCAGATCACGAATGGAATCAGCGATCATCCAGATGCTTTTACGGTCAGCATCTTTAATTACAGGAACGATCAGACCATTGTCTGTATCTGTAGCGATACCGATGTTGTAGTATTTTTTGTAGACGATTTCGTTTGCTTCTTCGTCGATCGAGGCATTCAGAGCCGGGAATTGACGGGAAGCTGCAACCAATGCTTTTACGATGAATGGTAGGTATGTTACTTTCGTGCCTTTCTTCTCAGCTATTGGTTTCATACGAGTACGGAAAGCAACCAGCTCGGTTACGTCCACTTCGTCCATAATCGTAACGTGTGGAGCTGTGTAAGCCGATTTAACCATAGCGTTGGAAATTGCTTTGCGGATACCTTTAAATGGTACGCGCTCTTCCTCAACACGCGGATCTGCTGCTGGTGCGGATGGCGCTGCAGCTTTCGCTTCTTTTTTAGCTGGCTCTTGTGCTTTTGCAGTTTCTTTCGCTGCTGGTGCAGCCGCTTGGCCTCCACCATTTTTGAAAGCTTCTACATCTTCTTTAGTGATTTTACCATTTTTGCCGGAGCCACTCACTTGAGCGATGTTTACACCTTGCTCACGTGCAAATTTGCGTACGCTAGGAGTAGCCAGCACGTCTTTGTTTGTTGCAGCAGGAGTTGCAGCTGGTTTTGTGTTAGCTCCGCCTTGTGCAGCATCCTGTTCTTGTTTAGCGGCAGCCGGTGTTTCTTCTTGTTCAGGAAGCTCACCCTCTGCAGCAATTATTGCCACAACTTGACCTACGTTAAAGATGTCTCCGTCTTTGGCAAATACTTCTTGAACTGTACCATTGACTGGACATGGAACTTCAACTACAGCCTTGTCGTTTTGTACTTCCATAATGATATCTTCATCTGTTACTTTATCGCCGGGCTTGATGTGTATCTTGATGATTTCGCCTTCGTGAAGACCTTCGCCCAGCTCTGGGAATTTATATTCAAATCTAGCTGTACCTGCAGCTCCGCCTTGTGCAGCAGCACTTGGCTCAGAGCTAGCAGCTGGTGCTTCCGGTGCTTCTTCTTGTTCAGGAAGTTCACCTTCCGCATCGATTACAGCTACGACTTGACCTATGTTAAAGATGTCTCCGTCTTTGGCAAATACTTCTTGAACCGTACCATTGACCGGACATGGAACTTCAACTACAGCCTTGTCGTTTTGTACTTCCATAATGATATCTTCATCTGTTACTTTATCGCCGGGCTTGATGTGCATCTTGATGATTTCGCCTTCGTGAAGACCTTCACCCAGCTCCGGGAATTTATATTCAAATTTAGCCACGTTTAAAACCTCCCAAATTTACGGTGTGCTTTAATTAAAATTCCAGTACTTTATTAACCGCATCAATGATACGTGTTGGCGTTGGCAACCAAGTATCTTCAATTTGAGCAAAAGGATAAACGGTATCTGGACCTGCCACACGCAGAACTGGTGCTTCCAGATGCAGAATTGCTTTTTCGTTAATTTGTGCAATCACTTCAGCAGCTACGCCAGAGCTCTTTTGCGCTTCTTGAACAACGATGGCACGATTTGTTTTTTGAATGGAAGCCACGATTGTATCAATGTCAATTGGGCTAACGGTACGCAGGTCAATAATTTCGACTTTAATACCTTTTGTTTTTTCCAGTTCATCAGCAGCTTTGACAGAAGTGTGTACCATCAAACCATAAGTGATGATTGTAACATCGGAACCTTCACGAACTACGTTCGCTTTACCCAGCTCAACTGTGTAATCATCCTCAGGAACTTCAGCGCGGAATGCATGGTACAAGTTCAAATGCTCCATGAAAAATACTGGATCGTTATCGCGAATAGCCGCGATCATCAGACCTTTTGCATCGTAAGGATTGGAAGGGACAACAACCTTGATACCCGGTGTTTGAGCCAGAAGTCCTTCCAGGGAATCTGTATGCAGCTCAGCAGCTTTAACCCCGCCGCCAAAAGGCGTACGGAATACGATTGGAGAATTGTAACGCCCACCGGAACGATAGCGCATACGGGATGCTTGAATCGCCATTTGGTCGAGTGCTTCAAAGATAAAGCCTACGAACTGGATTTCAGCTACAGGGCGGAATCCTTGGACACCCAGACCCACAGCAAGACCCCCGATTGCGGATTCCGCCAACGGAGTATCAAATACACGTTCTTCGCCAAACTCTTTTTGCAGACCTTCTGTTGCGCGGAATACACCGCCTACATGACCTACATCTTCACCGAAAAGCAGGACGTTAGGGTCGCGTTTCAACTCTACGCGCAGTGCGTCACGAATCGCTTCTTTCATGTTCATTTGTGCCATTTGCTTCATTTCCTCCTTAAACATTGACAGATCAGTTTCAGTTCAGGTCCAATTGAAAGAGAGACCGGATCGGGATCCCACCCGGTCTCTCTTATTTATTTCAAGCTCAATTATTTAAAATCAGCTTTTTGTTCTTCCAGATGCTTAGGCGTAGATTCGAACATGCTGTCGATCAGGCCAGAAATGGTCATTTTTTCTGTTTTCTCGGCTTTTTTGATCTCTTCGTTCACTTTCGCTTTAGCTTCTTCTTTTACGCGTGCTGTATCTTCTTCAGTCCAAAGACCTTTTTTCTCAAGATATTTCGCAAAACGGGCAATCGGATCTTTCGCATTCCATTCGCCTTCTTCTTCTTTCGAACGATACTTACTTGCATCGTCAGACAGGGAATGTGGACGGAAACGGTAAGTTACAGCTTCGATCAACGTCGCGCCTTCGCCGTTACGTCCGCGTTCAGCAGCTTCTTGAACAGCCTTGATAACTGCGAGTACGTCCATTCCGTCGATTTTCACGCCTTTGATACCGGCAGCAATCGCTTTGTGAGCGATCGAAAGAGCAGCCGTTTGCTTCGCAAATGGAGTTGTGATTGCGTAGCCATTGTTTTGCACAAAGAAAATAACTGGCAGCTTATATACACCAGCATAGTTCAGGCCTTCGTAGAAGTCACCTTCGGAAGAACCGCCGTCACCTGTATATGTAATGGCGACTTGTTTTTGTTTTTTCAGTTTGTATCCCATTGCAATACCCATAGCGTGCAAAATTTGCGCGCCGATGATGATTTGCGGCATCAATACATTAACACCGTCCGGCACTTGGCCACCATGTTGATGACCACGGGAATACAGGAATGCTTGATATAATGGCAGGCCATGCCAAACGATTTGCGGAATATCGCGGTAGCCTGGGGCAATAAAGTCTTCTTTTTGGAGTGCATATTCACTACCAATCATTGTTGCTTCTTGTCCGGATACCGGAGCGTAGAAGCCGAGACGTCCTTGACGACCCAAGTTAACGGCACGATCATCCCAAGTACGTGTAAATACCATGCGATACATAATTTCTTTCAACTGATCATCTGTAAGTTCAGGCAATTTATCTTTATTGATAATTTCACCATCCGGAGAAAGCACGGACAGAGCCTCAACTTCCTCTGTGTACACTTCATAAGGAACCTTGCTCATTTTCTTCACCTCAACAAAAAAATTTGAATATCAAGTTCCGCTGTTATAGGATTATTATACACCTGTTATATCGCTTGCGTCAAAGATTTAGTTATTTTTTTTGAGTTCGCCACATTTTTGTGTGTGTAACAGGTAACACTTTTTACTATAACAGCTTAGTACATGATTGAAATTTTAAACATCTATTGCAATCAGGGTAATCTTAACTTATTGTGATCCCGAATGCAAAATTATACCCCAGAAAGGTGACAAATAATGACGGATTCCCGGTATTTGAAACGAACCATCCTAAAAGACGAAATAAACAGCCGCTTTCTTGGCGAAACCAGAACACTCCGTATTTATTTACCGCCCGGCTATAATGAAATTTTGAGCTATCCGGTTGTGTACTGTCAGGACGGAGAGGAATTTTTCAATTTTGGCCGTATAGCAACACAGGCAAACCGTCTCATTCTGGACGAAGGCGTTGAGCCTTTCATCATCGTCGGCGTTGAAGTCAACACGAAAATCAGAACTCAGGAGTATGCTCCCTTCGGCAATCGCTTTGAGGCGTATACCGCCTGTTTTGCAGAAGAGATTATTCCCTATGTGGAACAGAAGTATCCTATAAGAAGAGATGCATCGTCCCGGATTCTGGCTGGAGATTCACTAGGGGGCAGTGTGTCTCTGCATTTAGCCTTGCTATATCCCCAACTGTTCAATCGTATTATCAGCCTGTCCGGTGCTTACTATGAAGCTTCACAAGAAATTATCGCTCGTGAGCGTGATCTGTCCCATCTGCGGGTGTGGATGACGGTTGGTCTTCAAGAAGATGCGTTTGAGAGCGACACCGGCATTTACAATTTTGTAGAACTTAACCGCCAATGCGCAGATTTGCTACGCGAACGGAACGCCGAGGTTTCCTATCGAGAAAAGGATGGCAAGCATTTATGGGGCTTTTGGCAAAATGAGCTGCCTGACGCGCTAATGTATTTTTTAGATCGCTCCTGAGTGAAGCTTTTCCAAAGCTACAGAGATTACCGGGGATTGAGCATTTGTTGACCAGATTAGGTCGTTATGCTCTTTCCTCTTTTTTCTCCGCATGTTGGATACGCTTTCAAAATTGTAACGAAAAACGGCATTTTTTGCCGTCTTCTGTCGTTCACATTATAGCTTTTCTTCTATGATTTTGTCCAGCAAGGCATTGCAACCCGCGTCCATCAATCGGTATGTTTCTTCAAAATTTCCGGTAAAATACGGGTCCGGCACCTCTCTCAGCTTTTCTTGTGGCAGCAGGTCCATGAATTTTAAAATGTCAGCCTCCGCTCCGCCCGCGAGTTTGCGCATGTTTCGCTCATTGGAATCATCCATACACACGATATAATCAAACGCTTCAAAATCATGGCCTTTCATCTGTCGCGCCTGTATACCTTGTTCACTAATTCCGTGCAGCTTGAGTTGCTTTAGCGTTCCCTCATGCGGGGGATTTCCGATATGCCAGTCTCCTGTTCCTGCCGAGTCTACCCGAATTTTCGCATCTAGTCCCCGTTCCTGCGCTTTATGTCTCAGTACCGCCTCCCCCATAGGGGAACGGCAAATATTACCCAAACACACAAACAAAACGTTAATCATTTCGCTCTCCTTCCTAATTACACATTACAATTCCTTTTTCCTGTTCCATTGTAGCTATGCCCTCCAAAATTGTGCAAGCTATATTTAACGCGTTATACTTAAAAGCTGATGAGCTATGTAGACGTATGGCAGAAGAAAGGATGTTGGATATGACGAAGAAGCGCGCAATTGTATTTTCCGGCGGTCGTCTTGGCGAGGAAGAGCTACAACAAATACAACCCGGGGATTTCATTATTGGTGCAGATAAAGGCGCCCTTTTCCTGATCGAACACGGCATTACGCCACACGTATCTGTAGGAGACTTTGATTCAGTAACACCTGAGGAAAAGTCACGGGTTGAATCTGCAAGTAAACGTATGCTTTCGTGCGATCCGGTACTCAAGGACCTGACAGATACAGAGCTTGCTCTGGAAATTGCCATGGATGAGCAGGCAGAGCATGTGCTTATGCTTGGCGTTACGGGTACGCGGATGGATCATACTCTGGCTAATGTTCAAATATTGGTACGTGCGATGCAACATCATATAGGCTGTGCCATTATGGACGCCCATAACTATATTGAACTCACTGGATCAACGCTGGAGATTGAGCCTATGGGCTATACATATACATCGCTAATTCCTATGACTGCCGAAGTAACCGGTATAGAACTGGATGGATTCATGTACCCACTGCATAATGCCACACTTAAAATGGGACAATCGCGCGGTGTCAGCAACCAGCTGATCGCTCCAAAAGGAACGATTTCCATCGAAAGTGGACTGCTGCTTGTGATCCAAAGCAAAGATTAATTATTACATTATTGTAACCTTTGAAAAAGAACTTTTTTCGTTTGAAACCCTTGATAATCAAGAGTTTTTATCATGTATTCCGATTTTTGAGATTCGATATTTTTTACAAATTGTAATTTTTAATCGTTTTTTAATAATTGGCTTGTAAGCCTTGTCCCTCAAGCATTTGAGCGTGCTTTTCCAACTATTAGGCGACTTTAAAGCTGTTATACTCAACGCTGTAAGTTAGTTAGCAACTCAGCAAAATATTGCACAAATCAATTTCTGGAGGTACTTACAACATGAACATGCATAAAATCATAAAAAAGGCAATTATCACAGGAATGGCAGCTACTATCGGCTTTGGAACGTTTGCATTAGAGGGAACAAATACGGCTCAAGCTGCCACCGCTACTACTTCTGTAGGTCAAAAAATAATTAACTACGGTGAAAACTATATGGGGACTCCTTACAAATTTGGAGCTTCCACAAGCACTACACGCAATTTTGATTGCTCTTCCTTCATGAAGCACATATTTCAGAAATACGGCGTTGACTTGCCTCGCACCTCTGTTGCACAATCGAATGTTGGACATGCCGTATCCAAGTCCAATCTGAAAAAGGGTGACCTTGTGTTCTTTTCGAGCGGTAGTCGCGCCACAGGTCGCAACATTACACATGTAGCGGTCTATGCAGGCGGAGGTAAAATTTTACACACATACGGTAAACCGGGCGTTACACTCTCCGATTTGAATTCCGGCAACTGGAAAAGAACATACATCAAAGCACGCCGCGTGCTGTAGCATTCATTTGATTAACGTATTCAAGCCGGGACACAGGGTCTCGGCTTTTTTATATTTTCCAATACTATACTACTCTGCTTCCGGGGGTGTTCTGAGTGAATAGCCGATACCTCGTTGCGTGCGAATCATTTTGAATCTTTGCCCTTTGTCTACCTTGACTCTCAAATGCCTGATATACACGTCCACTACGTTCGTATCTACAATATAATCATGCTTCCAAACATCCTTCAAAATTTGCTGCCTGCTGCAAACCTGATTAAGATGTATAGCCAGGTGAAGCAAAAGATCAAATTCCTTCGGAGTTAATTCCAGCTTCTGCCCGCCTCTGTTTACCAGTCTGCTTCCACTATCAATATGTAAATCACCCGCCTGTATCGGCCTTTTCACAACACGTGCAGCACCAAAAATCCGCAATAAATTAGCCACTCTGGCTTGAAACACTCTAGGGGAAAAGGGTTGGACAATCACATCGTGTGCTCCCTGCTCAAAACAGGAAACAATATGGTTCTCATCATCTGATGAGGTCATTACGAATATTGGAACAGTGGGATCATTTTGTTGCATGGTACGGATCAAGCCTTGTGTATCAGGCTGCTCATTATCCATATTCAGAAGCAGCAAATTCACAGAATTATCGTCTAAATAAGACTTTCCCTCCGCTATATTGCGGGCGTTAACCACCTGATAGCTTTCCTGCTCCAACTGACGTGTATACGTAGTAGCAGATGCTTCATTCCCATCCACGAGTAAAATTAACGGGTTCATTCTTCTCACCCACCTGTGTTTGGACATAGGACTGCAATATGGATACAGACGTATTTGATACAAACGATTCGAACCTATTTATTATATTGTAACAAAAAAGCAGTGAAATCATTCCACGAAGGAAGACTTCCTGCTTTTACGGTTTAGCCTAAATAGCGGTGATAGATTTTCCTTGCTTCTGTGACGTCTTTTGTTCCGTGTATTAATACTCTCCCATCTGCAAAAATAACTAAACGGTGCGTCCCTACACTAAAAGAAACCAGAAACGGATTTTGCTCCACTGTTCCCTCTTCCAAAGAAGCCAGCCTGTCTGCTGTTTCTTTAAGATTCACCTGTATCGGCTCTGCTGGTCTGATTTGAACGGTATCCCTGCCGCACAGCACATCTGTTTTCTGGCGATGGGCTGCCGACAAATACGGGTAGGTAGGATGAGTGCCACAAGAAGGGCAATTCGCTTTTTTGACGCTGTCCACTGTAATCGCTACGTACTCATTTTGCCATAGATCAAACGAAAGCAGCTTTCCCCTGAGATCATCAGGATATCCGCCGAGTAGCTTGAAAGCTTCCGTGGTCTGGTTGGCCGTAACCATCTGCACCGCCTGTGGAATGATCCCTACGGTATCACAGGTTTCACCGCCGAACGGTACAGCTCCAAGCAGACAATGAAGACAAGGTGTTTTCCCTGGTAAAATAGTATACGTTACCCCATAGCTGCCAACACATCCCCCATAAATCCAGGGAATGCGATGCTTTTGTGCCATATCGTTCATAAGTAGCCGGGTATCAAAGTTGTCGGTGGCATCCATAATGAGGTCTACTCCCTGAATCAGCTCCTCCAATTCCTCTACTCCAACATCCAGTACATGTGCGTGTATGATCGTTTCCGAACTGATTTCCTTTAGTCTTCGCTGGGCAGCTACTGCTTTGGGACACCTCTCTGCGGCGTCACTCTCCTGAAAAAGCTGCTGGCGCTGCAAGTTACTCCACTCCACATAATCCCGGTCTGCGATGGTCACAGTGCCTACGCCTCCGCGAACGAGCGTTTCCGCAATTCCGGTACCCAGCGCTCCAGCGCCTATGATCAGTACGTGGGACGAAGCTAGTCGGCGTTGTCCTTCCGGCCCGAAAGGGGCGAATCTTTCCTGTCTGGAATAGCGATCACTTGGTTGTACTTGTACACCAGCTTTTTCAGTCGCCTTCATGCCTGAACCAAGCCTTCTGTCGGGCTACTTGCAGATGCATAACGTTTTACAGGAATCAGGCCCGCCTCAAAGCCGTATCTGCCCGCGCGAACAGCCAGTTTCATCGCCTCAGCCATTTTCACAGGGTCCTGAGCTCCTGATACAGCTGTATTCAACAGCACGGCATCTGCCCCCAGTTGCATCGCCATTGCTGCATCTCCAGGTGAGCGAATGCCGGCATCGACGATAACCGGAACCTCCGCTTGTTCAATAATGAGTTCCAATGAGAATGGGTTTAGCAGGCCGCGTCCTGTACCAATGGGTGAAGCTCCAGGCATAACAGCATGTACGCCAAGCTTTTGCAGCCTTTTGGCTAGAATCACATCATCCGATATGTAGGGCAGCACGATAAAACCTTCCTCCAGCAGTTTTTCACTGGCCTTGAGTGTTTCAAAAGGATCAGGCAGCAATGTCTTGCTATCCCCAATGACCTCCACCTTAATCATGTCGCACAGACCTGAGGCTCTCGCCAGCTTAGCGATACGCACTGCCTCATCCGCCGTTGTCGCTCCTGCCGTATTGGGAAGCAGCGCATAACGACTCAAATCCAGTGTATCCAGAAAATGTTGCTTATCCCGTTCCTCCAAATTTAATCTTCGCACGGCAAATGTTAATATTTCGGTCTCCGCAGCTTCCACAGCTTTGGATTGAATATCCAGATCAGGGAATTTTCCTGTACCCAATAACAGCCTTGACGTAAAAGATGCTTTACCAATCGTTAACATGATTAACCGCCTCCCACAAAATGTACAATTTCCAAGCTGTCTCCATCCTTCAGTACCGCTTCATCATGATCTTCACGAGTCAATATATGATGATTCAGCTCCACCACTACAGTTTTCACTTTCAAATCCAGCTCTTTCAGCAGTTGATCCACATGAATGATCCGATTGGAAAAGGTCATGTTCTGACCGTTAATCGTCAGCTTCATTCGCTCGCCTCCTTTATACGTTCAGGAGAAAAGCCGCTTATTCCAAGCTCAGCCACACTAGCCCCTTTTAACAGAGCTGCTATCGCACGCCCGGTAGCTTCACTCAGCAACACACCGTTCCGGTAATGCCCGACCGCGGCATATACTCCTTCTACGCCGGGAACAGGCCCAATACAAGGACGCCCCGCCACTGCCTGCGGACGCAAGCCCGCCCAAGTGCATATAAAAGAAGCTTCACGGACGCGAGGCAACCAGGCAGAAGCACGGGCCAGCAGCCCCTCCAGGCTTCCAATGCTCACCTCTTTGTCAAACTGATGCGGCAGACTCGTCGCTCCAATCCAAAGCTCGTTGTTCCGCTTGGGCACTAAGTAAATATCATCGGCGTAAAGGGTATATTCCAACGGATGTTCCTTCAAGGAGACTGAAACAGCCTCACCCTTGACCGGATAAAGCGGATATTCAAAACCGACCTGCTCCAGCAGTCTCATACTATCCAAGCCTCCAGCAATAATGACCTGATCACAGGAAAAAAAGCCACTGTCTGTTTGTACGCCGCAAACTCGCCCATGCTGTACTACAAGTTGCTCCGCCTGTGTACCAGAGCATATTGTTGCTCCCAGTACGACAGCTGCCCCCGTATAAGCACGACAAAGCTGGGCAGGAGAAATCTGTGTCTCCTTTGATCGGTATATAGCCCCGATCACTTGACCATCCAAACCTGGAATTCGGCGAGCCAATTCTCTGGCATCCCACCACACAGGATGATCAACCTCTTGCGCAATAGCCGCATTCCAGCGTTTTTGCCCCTCTGCTTCCGAACGGAAGGGAGTCACAAATCCTTCTGTACGGAATTCCACCGAAACACCAGACAAACGCTCTAGGTCACGAACCAGCTCGGGAAATGCATCCCGGCTTGTGCGAGCGAACTGTGCCAATTCAGGGTCGGTGAATTCTTCACTCTCTGCTGCCAGCATCCCAACCGCAGCCCCTGAGGCTCCCCCGCCCGGAATGAATCGTTCCACCAATATCGTACTGCGACCCTCCTTGGCCACATGATAAGCAATGGAACTACCGATGACACCTCCACCAATCACCAAGCATTCAGCGTGTCCAATAGCTTGTACCTCTGTTTTTATCTCTGGCATATGTTCCATCTCTCCTCTCCACTAACGATTCTGCTTGCAGCGATCTCCTACTTTCATTTCACCACTACATGCTGTGCACTACCCGATCCACCATTCGCTTGTACGCCATCGCAGCCGCAACGGGGGACTCAGCCTCCCAGATGCCGGACATCACCGCAATTCCGCTTGCACCCGCAGTATACAGCTCGTGAATATGGCGTGGTTGTATGCCGCCTAGAGCAATCACAGGAATGTTCAGCAGCCTGCATATGCGCTCAAGCTGTGCTATACCTCGCGGAGTAACACCAGGCTTGCAGTGAGTCTCATACACATGGCCATAGAGTACATAATGCGCTCCTGCCCGTTCGGCAGCCTGTGCCTCCTCCAAGGAATGCACCGACACCCCACAGCGCATATCCTCTGAAAGTAAGCTTTTGACAGCTGCAACAGGTAATCCGTTAGCCGGTAGCTGGATAGCTCCAACGGAGGTAAGCAAAGCAACATCCACCCGGTCATTTACTGCAATTTGCTGTAAAGGAACTCCTCGATTCACCATACTGCGGGTTAAAGCAAGCAATTCAGATGCGCCCTTCTGCTTCAAGCGCACGTGTACATAATGAACATACGGATGAATAGCTGCAGCCACTTGGGCAGTATGTGCATGTGCACTAAAATCGCCTTCCATCGTAATTACGTGCAATTCGATCTTATTCTCACCTCACAATGGACTAAATGGTTGTAAGCTGACCCTGTATCTTTACAGTCTCATATCGTGCTATACGTTATGGACTAACCACGTTTACCAGCAAAAAAATGAAGGGGTACGGTATATGAATACGAATATATGAACAAGAACGAAAACGCAAAAAAACCACTTCCCGAAGGAAGTGGTTTAACGTACGTCCAATAACCAAACGGATCATTATATCCGTATACGTATATCGTCCCACATACAAACAAAGTAATAAATTCGTTACCTCGTTTGTACGGCGCTCACTTCCCTACGCTGGCATAACCCAGATCAGGTGCAAAGGGTCCGAAATCCGTTTATTCCGTCTCAGCCGCATGGGCGGCTCCCCTAGTGTAACTATTTTATTGTATCAGCTAAAGATAGCTTAGCATAATTTCCTAATCCTGCAAACCCTGCTTCTTGTGAAGCTTGGTACAGAACTGGATATTTAGTTGACTTTACTTGTCCATTCTTCCACATTCCACGTTTTGGTTACCCAATCCTCATAAAAGTCCGGTTCGTGAGATACGAGCAGCACCGTTCCTTTGTATTCCTTCAAGGCACGTTTCAACTCATCCTTTGCTTTGATGTCCAAGTGATTGGTAGGCTCATCGAAAAGCACCCAATTGCTTTCCCGCATTAGCAGTTTGCATAGGCGGACTTTGGCCTGCTCACCACCACTGAGCGCGGATAGCGGACGGGTGATATGCTCATTTTTCAAACCGCAACGCGCCAAATGCGCCCGTACTTCATGCTGGTTCAAGTGCGGGAATTCATTCCACACATCCTCAATCGGTGTAACTTTCTCTGCTCGTACCTCTTGCTCAAAATAAGCTGGCTGCAAGAAATCCCCTTGATAGGTCTTGCCGCTGATCGGCGGAATTTTTCCCAGAATGGTTTTGAGCAATGTCGATTTACCGACACCATTGTAGCCCACAATCGCAATTTTATCGCCGCGTTCAATCGTCATGGACATTTTAGGCAACAGGGCATGGGTGTAGCCAATTTCAAAATCAATACCCTCAAACACCGTTTTCCCACTCGCACGTGCTTCTTTAAATTGGAATGTTGGTTTAGCCGCTTCTTCCGGTTTATCGATGCGCTCGATTCGATCAAGCTGCTTCTCACGACTCTTCGCTCGACCTGACGTAGAGGCGCGCGCCTTATTGCGTTGAATGAAATCTTCCTGTTTCTTAATAAAATCCTGCTGCTTCTCATAAGCTTCAATATGCTGGCTTTTGTTCAGGTCTGCCATTTCAAGGAACTTTTCATAGTTGGCTGAATAACGGGTCAGCTTGGCAAATTCAAGATGATAGATGACATTAACGACCTGATTCATAAACTCAGTATCATGAGAAATAAGAATAAACGCATATGGATAATCCTTCAGATAACGTGTAAGCCATTCAATATGCTCTACATCCAAATAGTTGGTAGGCTCATCCAGTAGCAACACATTCGGCTTTTCCAATAGCAGCTTGGCAAGTAGGACCTTCGTCCGTTGTCCACCGCTAAGTGCGGAAACATCCCGCTCCAGTCCTATTGCGGAAAGGCCCAATCCATTCGCCATTTCTTCAACCTTCACATCGATGAGATAAAAATCCCCCATATCCAGTTGTTCCTGAATTTCACCCATCTGTTCCAGCAGCACTTCCAGTTCTTCAGGAGAAGCTTCCCCCATCTTGTCAGTGATCTGCATCATTTCCTTTTCCAATTCCAACAATGGGAGAAAGGCGTCCTTCAGTACATCCCGCACCGTTTTACCAGGTGTCAGCTTGGTGTGCTGATCCAAATACCCATAACGTACACGTGGAGTCCATTCCACTTTGCCTTCATCCTTAAGCAATTTTCCGGTCAGGATGTTCATCAGTGTCGATTTACCAACACCATTGGCTCCCACCAAACCTACACGTTCCCCTCCAAGCAATCGGAAGGATACATTTTTAAACAATGCGCGGTCCCCAAAGTTATGGGATACATTTTCTACAGTCAATAAACTCATAAGCTGTTTTTGGCTCCTTATTGTCATCGGCAATGCCGACTGTTCTTATTTCATATGCATTTCTTTCAAAGCCTTATTGTAGCACATCCAGTAGCCTTATCGGAATATTGAAAATGGGTGAATTTGAAGGATTTTGATATTGTCTGCTTATAAAAAAAGAAAAACCACTCGTAGGAGTGATTTATTTAAAGATTGTTTAAAGATTTATTTATATTCATTATAACATTTATATTCAAAATACCCTGCGGCCGCCGCAGATTTTTCATCCGTAAAACGCTCTGTCGCTTTAAATGGAGCTGGACAAGAATCTCTGTAAAAATATTTCATTCCGGTATCCGGCTCTACGCCGCCGATCATGGCTTGCTTCCTCACGACTCTTCCGCCACCAAACCCATAGTTATTATAGTACCTATCTCCAACCGGAATTCCCTGGATAAACGCCATCAGCCCCACATCATCTACCGTGTTATACCATTCCTCTTGTGAGATAAGCGGTAGCGTGAATGTATAGGATATACCATTATGTGCTGCCTTTTCGTTATGGAGATTAATGAGTCGGCCCAGATCCTCCTGAATGCTGTGGACAATAGTGGAACGTCGTACTTGCTCAAAAGCTTCCGGGTCATTAAGCAACGAGATCGTTGTCTGTCCCTGAAGCTCCTTCTGAAAGCCCTCTATCCACCTGTGATTCCTCGCATCATAGGCATGTACATAATTATCCAAAGTAAACCCTACACTGTTACCTGCTGAATCAACGTAGGCATAAGGTTTTTTTTTCACTCCATTTGGGTCCTTGGACAGCTTGTCCATGCTTATCTGTGTAAGTTACGGAAGCGAACACATAATAGCCGTCATAGTCCAGAATCATAAGTGCAGGCATATAATCCAATAATGCGCGTTGTGCCACTGTATCCCCATCAATTCCCATATTAAGAAAAAGGGTATGCAGGAACGTGTGCAGCGCTTCTTCTTTATCTACACGAAAAAACTTGTCCGATCCATACCCAGCCTCTCGTTCCTGACGCTCATTCTGTGAAAGCACGACACCTGCATCCTGAACTGCGGTACGGAGGGCCGAGGTATATTTCATTTCCAATTGCTGTACTTCGCGCTGATTCTGCACCCGCAGGTCACTAACTACGCCAAAGGGCAAAAACAGCAGGATAAATATAATTGCAAAATCAGTAATCTTCATTCAGAACCATGCCCCCGTAAGAAGCTGTAACCGCCGGTTTGCCGCTATCTGCCCCACCAAGAAGCCATGATTTGTACAAGTCCGCAGGAGTGCGATTCGTATTGTGCACCCGCACTGTAAAATAATCTCCTGACATTATGGTATACCGACGTGTTTGATCTGACTTTGGCTGCTGATTGTCTGGAAACAGTACAGGCAAGATTTGCGGGTTATAGTAACCGTCATATACGGAGGAATAGTAGCCGAGAAAGCTATCCGGCCTCGCCGCATCTGCATAGTCCGGTACATATTTTTTGTGCATATGCTCCAATTCAACCTCATACGTATTACCCGTCAGCTCTAGCTCACGCATAAAATCGTTATACATCGTCGGTGTAATATATCCCTTGGTTCTCACCATATCAACAAAACGTACTGTTGAATGATACGTATTTAACCCGGATATATCGTCCTGTCGTTCAGCGGCTTGAGCTGCGGGCACTATGTACAAGAGCAATACAGCGAGCAGTGCCCCCAACAGCTTGGATATAGATTGAACCACTTCAGTCCTCCCCCAATTTCTCAAAACGTATGGATTGTATATCTCCATACTGATCACGCTGTGGATGCATGGAATATAAAGAGGAAGCATCGAGGGCTGATACATCGGGCTCGAACCGTTCAGAATACATATCGTACACTGTACCATCGACTTGAACAGGAATGCCTTCCTGCAAGTTCATACGAATTGCCTGCATAACTTGAGTTCCTTTGACCCGTTCTGGCATACTCACCTCTAAAGTACGATTGATACGCCCCTCGGAATGTTCCTCCTGCTGCGATCTTAATTTCAGTGTAGTGCCCATCTGACTGGACAACTCTGCTGCCGCTGCACATGCGGTTATAAACAGCGTAACTGACACACCAAGCCGCAGCATACTTGAAGCGTGATCAGACATGCTACCCATCTCCCTTACAATTGATATCCTTACTGTGGTGCTTAGGATTGGGTGAACAATAGCCCGCGTACAACATTCGATTTATCCTTGACGATTTCCGCCTTGAATTTACCACTTGGATTTACGTATTCGTTTTCTTTCTCATTCAGTGTATTCGTTATTTTTCCTGTCTTATCACTTCCACCATTCACCGCTCCATACTGTTCACTGTCTGGGCTAATGTTCAGAGCATTACCATACCACTGACCCGTCATGTTTTTTCCGGTTTTAATCTGAATTCCGAATTGGTCCTTACCTTGAAACTTCCGCAGCGCATTGGTCACTTGGGACCCACTGATCGTTGTACCGTCATATACCGTAAAAGAGGCTTGAGACAACTCGGTCTGGATATCGGCAAAATTGTTTTGTGCCGTTTTGGTTGCCTCCTGTGCCGAAATAAACAAAATAACTACAATTGTGATCAGTGCAATGGTCAAAAATATGCCAGCAGCTACTTTTAAGGCTGTTGATGCGTTATTCATTATTTTTCTCTCCTTAGCTGTGATATCGTAATAGTCGAAATAGAACTACTTACTGAATTTTTTGTATTTGCTCGTAATAGCTATCCATTTGGACAAAGCTCATACCGATCAAAGGGATGACCAAATATAAAAAGATAAGACCGTACATCGGAGCAAAACCGATCATCCTTCCCCAGATGGCCTTGCTGTCTATAATTTTTTTCATACTCCTGTTTTCTTTGTTCAAAATAGTAAGACATATGGGAATCCAAATCGTCGAAGGCCTCGCGAATCGTAATTTTGCCCAAAGACAGATGCAGCTTGTCCACCAAGCGTTGAAATTCGGGGAGTGGCGCTTCTTCTTTCAACAAGTCAAGTGCTGCCTCAGGCCCGTGCTCATAATGAAGCAAGCATTTTTGTAAAGGTCTTTTGAAAATAACCGAAAATCGGTTCAGCCATTCCAATATTTCCTCAACAGACATTCGTTCCATGGCTCGCAAAATTGAAATGACCGTCTGAAACTGGTAAACCTCATGCCTCATATCCAAGCGCCGCATTTTTCGCTGCAAATACAACAAGAGCATAGGCATCTGATAGGCTACATACCCGGCAACCAAACTAATCAGCACTTCCCACCACTTGATGTATTCCGCGTTCCACGCTCCCAGCTTTTGCAGAATACGACGCGTATTTTCTGAAAGCTGCTCCGGAGTTTTTCTGCCACCATAAACGTGCTCCAGCGCTGCGTACGTCTGCTCATAGGTGCTGTCCGCCCTCATATTTAGCGCATGCATCATTTTGCGGTCAATCTCACTCTGCTTTAAAGCTTCTTTTTCCTCCACCGGACTCAAACGTCCAAACATTTGGCCCGATTGAACCGGAGCGTGAAGAATATGTGTTTTCTCAGCTTCATGTAATATAAATACCGTACTAATGCTGAGCACCAAGCCTGCGATAAAAAGAGTGATTCTGCGTATGTACAGCCACTCCAGCTTGACCTCTGCACCGCTTTCCTTTAGCAGCCGGGTCAGTTGGAAATAAGAGGGCATATGCTGCTGCGGAATTAAAGCATCCACCACATTACGAATAATGGGCAAACGGTACAGCTTTTGCTCCCAGACCCGCCGTCCTTTGCCCGCACGATATCCAGTCTCGTCAGTCTGTTGCAGCTTTTGTAGCAGGAAGTAAGATACAATAATTACAATATAGACGGACAATTTTGTGATAAAGCCCCATTTCCCCTGATAAAACTCATCCATAGATGGAAAGCTGGACCTTGCCCATCTTTCGATTGGCATTGTAAAAAAAACAGGTGCAAGTGCGATCACATTTAAACTTTTGAGCAGGTAGTCCAGTTTATTTCTCCGCAGCAGTTCCAGTTGGATTTCGCGCGCAAGACTGCCAAGTCCCTTTAAATAAATGGAGCCTCCCTCTTCAATCCGGTCACCAAACTCCATTACCATATATGAAATACCGGCAAATGCTTTTAAAAACCGATTAGGAGCGGACTCATAGTATCTTTCCAGCGCTTCGTGCGGATCAGCGTCCGTCAGCGCCTCATGAATAAGTCGCGCATGCCTTCCAGCCTCAGCCCCTGCCAAATCGGCCGCCTCGGATATTGCCTCTTCCACCATGCCGTGCTGATGATAATGATGGCGTACATTGGCGAACAATTCGATCATCTGTGCAAGCAGTCTTTTTTCCATCCGGCTAATCGCCATATCCAAAATGAGACTGTTAATCACCACTCCGCATAACAGAGCCAGTACGGCAAACTCTAGCCCCGGTTTCATCATAAGCAACACAACGCCGCTACAAGCAAAAGCCACCCAGATGAACAGCGTCATTTTCATCGTCTCAAGGCGAAGCTTATATTCATCGTAAGCGTGCAAACCGGATAATCGCTTGCGTACACTCGTGATATACCCGGATGTAACAGGGAATCTCATGCCTAGTGTATACAACTTGTGCATTCCAGATTGCATTTGCCGTTGCAGCACTGCTTTTCCCTTCCGTCCCACTCGCACAGAATGAATTCGCCCTCCGCGGATTGCATGACCATTGCGCTTACGCAGCCACCACAAAGCCACATAGAGGAGCGCAAAGCATCCACCCGAAATGAGCAAAACCCACAGTAACATTACTTTAAGACTCATAGGCTTCCTCCCAATAGCGAGTCAGGAATCTGTGAAAATCTCCGGCATCCTTGACGTTCATCTGTTCACACATTTCTTCTGTGCTTTTGACAGTCAGGGGCTCCATCGCGATGTATCTCCCATTCCGATATTCCATAACATGACGATAGCTATAACTCGACGCAGAGTTGGAGCCTGAATCTATATGATCGGAATCGTGCGGCACACATTCCGTAATCCGTTCAATATATCGCCGTCCCTCAGCATCACGCTTGAGATGCACATCAAAGTTAATGACATGAACGACCTGTTCCTCAGCAATACCTTCATGCTGAAACACTCCTGTTTTAAGCAGTGAATTACGAAGAGAGAACACAAGATCGCGAAAGGTTTTGGCATGATGGGTAAAAATGGTGAACAGACTGGCAACCTGCGACATTTGAATCATCCATGCGGCTACTTCGTCACTCGCTACTTCACCAAGGATATTGACGGTTCCATCTGTCTTTTTCTGCAAATCGAGCCCTTGTTGCCCTGAAATATGATCCGTTTCCCGAAAGGTCAGAATGTTACGGCGGCTGTAAATGCTACGCAGATGCAGTTCAAAGGCCATTTCCTGCACACGAAGCGTATACGAAGCGTAAATATGCTTGACCATCGCCATCAGAAGCGTCGTTTTACCTGAACCTTGCGCTCCGGTGATTGCTGTGATCCGGCTGCCTTTCATTAAATAAGAAAGTAACTGTATCGGAAACTCAGCATTTTCTCCCTTAATTAATTGCTCAAGCGATGCGCTTTGAATATCAAATTTACGAACAAAGAAAGCCCACGATTCTGAAAAAGGAGGTCGTACCACAACAACCCGTGACCCATCCTTCATTTCGTTCACCTTATACCCATTTGCTTCGGAAAGCTGTCCGGGGTAGTTGTATTTGTAAATATTTTGGCACACCCTTTTAAGCTCCCGCTCTGAACCGAAGGAAAGGAACGAAAGGTGAATGGTCTTGCCTTTATAAAAAATCCACACGCTCTCATAGCCATTTGCTATCGGTTCAAATGTTTGTTCGGATGTATAGTGATCAGAAGGCCACTCCGCCGATACAGGCATTCCGCCTTCCGGTACACCGCTAACGCCCCCACTGACACCGTCGATCCGCTGGTCACGAATATCATCAATGACGGAAAAGCCTTTATATTGCTGATAAATCCGCTGTACAATAATATCTACCTTCTCCAGAAAGGAGAGAGGGCGATGCTCACAGTAATAGATATAGCGAATATCCTCCGCTGTAATATGATAGCTTCCATCCTCTTCACCTTGCTGCGAATATCTCATTTCCGCCAAATCATAAGTATCGAGTAAGCGTGAAAGAGCATCAACACCAAACTTTTGCTGATATTGGTAAAATACAATTTCGAATTGATCCTGTACGCTAAACAGCTCCGGTCTGGAGAATGGCATAACACTATCGACGATCTTTTCGTTCAAGCCGTAACCGTTAATCAGCAGCTCAGCCATCAAATTTTTAACAAAACGTTTGTCTCCACTACTGCCATTGGCACAGTCCTTTAACGCCCTGCGCAGTTCGGCCCTTTGATGGATACGTCGCCTGTATTCCTCTTCATGTAATCCAGCATCCGCCATCTGGCTATGACTTAGCTCATGCAGCGCATTTTTGATATACTCCATCAGCGTCTCCAATGTGACATCTTCACTCTCTGGAGCTACTCGAATAGTTGAATACCGCAAGCGAAGGCTCCCTCGGTATTTAACGATAACCAGTATGATACACAACAGAATGATGCATGTAAGAATTAGCCCGTTGATCATTTGAGGGGACAGCATTTAAGCGCCCCTCTCCAAAGCCTTGAGCCGAAGATCGGACTCTGCCGCCTCCAGAATAGCCTTGCTAATCTGCCGTATGCTCTGTGCCCATCCCACTGGCATAAAAAGCTTACGGTCCTTCTCTTTCCCGCTTCGTACATCCCGCTGCACATGACCTATCACGTCTCTGCGGTTCCACGCATCCATAAATTCGGTGCTATAAGGAACAGTATGGAGTGCACCCTTGTAGCCATACCTCCTGCGAATATTCGTCACATTTGCTTGAGAATGCACATCATATTTCCCAAGCACGATCAATAGCGGCAATTCCGAGTAAGTAGATAATGGAGACACAGATTCAAAGTAGGCATCCAGCTCCCTCATATTTTGAGTTAGCGAAAGAACCGCCAGCTTGGATCGCACACATGCTTCATGCTGTACAGCTCCCCATCCTGCTCCACTCCCTGCATCAACCAGCGTCAAATCATAATATTGATCCGCCGTATCCATCACTGCTCTTACAAGAGCAGAGGATAACAGGGGCGGAGCGGCTCCAATGCTTGAGGTTCCCTCAAGCACATCGAGAGTCTGCTCCAGTACAGGCGTCGTATAATTACGAATATTTTCTCTGGACAATGTCCCTCGCAGAGCTAATCGTGCAAGAGCATCCCAACCTCCCTCCTGAAGCCGTAAGCTTGGATCGTCCATACGATGTTCTTGTATAGGAAATCCCGACTCTATACCGGTATGTCTGCGCCCCAAATGGGTCAGCAGCAGTCGTCCTCTATAAAGATTACCTATGGTGACGGCTATGGCAGCCGCCATGGAACTGCTTCCACTTGCTCCCTTAACCGGACTCCAAAACAAAATGGTACTCATGCTTTCCTCCTCTCCGCATGCTTTAACGCACGACGGCTCTCTTTGGGTTCCCAACCCATTAATTCTCCAATACAACGACTCAGCTCTTTCTTGTACACTCTGGACAATGGCTTAAGCTTGAGCTGTTGTTTGTGCTCATTTTCCAGTTTCAGGGCAAGATGCCCTTCATCCCATGGCAGTATATACGGCTCCTGCTGCCAAGAGGCCGGAAAGCGGTTCATGTATTCCCACAAATACGGCTCCTCCACGCCACAATCTACAGCCTGTATAAATAACTTGTGAAATACAAGATTCTTCGGAAATTCAGGTTGACTAAACAAATGCTCAAGCCACACCTGTCCGTTGTCCATTAGCATCCGGCTATAGTCACTGACCCAAACCCGCTGTTCTGCCTCTTGCCAAACAGATACGGGGCAGAAATCAGGTGACTCTACATCCAGAATAACAATGTCATAAGTCAAACCTGCTTTCCGATCAGCCATCATAGCGATATGCAGATCATCCCAAGATGTAAAACCCGTGGCGACATCAAAATCGCCAAACTGCACAATGGGAAGTGGTTTGTCGAGCATCCCTATGCTGTATCGATACTGTCCTCGCAGCGTTGCATCCACAATTAATACCTGTTGACCGGATGCTGCCAATATACTGCTGATGTATAACAAGGTATCGCTTTTATCACATAGCCCGGCAAATATCCAAGTTTTCATACGTTTGTCCCTTTTCTTTGATTTATTTACCATATGGATCAGAGCTTCCGCTCTGCGTCAAGATGTCTGATTGTTCTTTGGCATCCTGTCCATTTTCATATCCGTCCCCTGTACCTGTGTTCTCATTAAAAGCTCCACCTGAATTCGCTCCCGCATGCTGTGCCGCAACTTCCTCACTCAGGCTCCTTTCTATAGGTGTCGATATAACATTGTTTGACGCACTAAGTGCATTTTCAAGAGAACCACGCAACTGCTTGGACAGCTTTTGTTCAGCAACGCGGATCAAATTAGAATCACTGTTCATTAACTCTAACACCTTCAAATTGGGTGGATAGGTCGGGATCGCCTTCGGCTGGAACTGCGGATCGACATACGTTAATGCATAGATAGATGCTTTATGCAGATAGGCATCAACAATTCCGCTCGAAAGCGATAATATCTCCTGCTCATTCAAAGTAACCCAGATGATCGGACCTTCCAGTTTGGAAATTCGCTTTTTGGATAGCAAAATATAATCCTGACCCGTTGGAAATTGAATGCGGATATCCACTTCGTCTCCTGCTTTCAGGCTATTTGGGAGGACCACCACCTTCAGCTCCCGGTTACGCAGGTCTTTAGGAGTGGGTTCATCGGCGGTAATCATAGCTGATGTAAGTACGGACCCTTTTTTCAGTTCAATTTTAGCCGTGGCGCCGGAAGCTTCATTCTTACCCGCAACCAAATTGGCTGGAGCCTGAGAGCCAGGAACCGTGATTCCCTTCAGATCACTAGGTGTAATCTGTTCACCCGGAGAAATGTCACGAACAACAACCCACCCCTTTTTCGCGGTTCGTTGTTCTTGCTCATAACCTTTCCATTTTTGTGCTGCCTCTGCTTCGGCCTGTTTCCTGACATCATTTAATTGATGGGTGTTAATTATAAGGTAGCTCGCGAAGACAACGCCAACAATACCCGCACCAATATAACCGGCGTAAAGCTTTTGCTTACTGCTTTTTCTTAGTTTGGACACACAACTTCTCCCCTGCCTTTTTGATATAAACCTTTTATCTAGCGGTGACTGCGTTTGAGGAATCCGAAGCGTTTCTTTCGGGTATCGGGAATGGCTCCACGAAACATCTCATCCAGCACCTGATCCATCTCTTCTTCCTGCTCAAATGGATCGGAATGGAACGGTAAAGCAAATACTTGATCGTGATCTAATTCCTTACGTAGCCTGCGCACAGCCTCCGATGCTGCCAGCGGCAAGCAGTAATTCCATTTATGCTGTGGGTGGCGCTGAAGTGAGCGGGACAGCCCGACTATATCCTGAATTCTCCACTCGGCTCCAGAACCGACCACTAGCGGGTAATCCGCTCTCAAAAATTCTTCCAGCCGCTCATTGTCCTGCCCACTCCCCAAATCAAGCACGATAAATTGGTAAGAGCCACCCAGTAACGCAATGACATCCGCACGGGATGTTTGTCGCCAATAATGTACTCCATCTACCTCAAAGCGCCGACTTGAACTCGCTCGCCCAACGGGTACTCCGTCTACCACTTCTTGAAGCCGGGCAAATGCTTTGGCTGTACTATGCAGTTCGACCAAAGCCACTGAACGGGACCTTCGTGCCAGATAGTGGCTCACCGCAATCGCTGTGTGCGTTGCACCGGAACCAGAAGACACGCCCAGCACAGCTACAACCCTTGTACCTCCATATTCGATAGAAGCATCGCCAACGGACACTCCTTGTTGAGCAGACTGAAAATCTGCACTGCGTCGAAGCTCCCCAATCACCTCTCCGGCAGACTGAAATCGCTCCCCTGGATGATGACGCAGCAGCTTACGAATCACCGGGATCAAATGACGAGGTAATTCTCCACGAATATATCCTTCTACTCCGGCCGTCCACTCGCTAAATTTGCCACCTGTACAGAGATACAACAACAACGCTCCCAAACTGTACAAGTCTGAGCGGGCATCCGTTTGGCCTGCTCCATATTGCTCCGGGGCTGCGAAGCCCACTGTGCCCAGCTTTACCGTATCCTGATTCATCTCAGCCTTATAGCTCCGCGCTATGCCAAAATCAATCAGCTTAAATTCCATTTCCGGTGTCAGCATAATATTCGTTGGTTTCAGATCCCGGTAGATGACAGGGGACTGGCGAGTGTGCAAGTAATCCAGCACATCCAGCAACTGCAAAGCTAATGGAACAATTTGCTCCTGCGGAATATGGCCTTGGTAACCCTTCATATAAGCTTCCAGCGTAATTCCTTCAATATAGTCCATAACCAGATATACCGCCCCAGATGGCGGATGCTCGAAGAAGTCAACAATTCCTGGTAATCGTGGGTGGCTCAGCGAAATCAGCATCTCAGCCTCCGCGCGTACAAGCTTCATCATTTGCGGGTCGGCAACGGACTCCTTCACAGCCCATTGCTTACCTGGCAGCTTCAGATCCTCTGCCATAAACACGCTACTCATCCCTCCCGTACCCAACGTGCGGACAATCCGGTAACGCTCACCCACAACCGAACCGTATTCCAAATGCGATTGTTTTTTCATCTCTCTTGCCTCCTTTCTATAAGCAAACAACACAAAAAAAGGGAAAGCCTACCGCAAAAACACAATCTTCATGTCACCATGAAAACGATGTTCGCGGGATGCTTTCCCTTTATTTAAACGTGGTTATTATATTTTTAAGGAACAATTTGGGTTTATTATATAGCACACCTATACCGATTGTAAAGCATTATTTTCCATACTTGATCATATACAATGTAATCTCATCCCGGTTATGGAATAGCTGCTTGGCCCGCTGGATCTGCATGCCGGACTGCTCGAACGAAGCGATCACATCATGAATAAGCGCCAGAGGCTTTTTATGCATTAGCTTGACCGTTACGATGGCAGTACCTCCACTGCGTAAACTATACAGCAAATCAGTGACAAGCCTTGCCATCTGCTTTGGACTCCAACTCATATCACAGACCAGCAGATCAAATGTATTTTCTTTGAATTTGACCTCACTCGCATTTTTACGCAAAAAAGTCAGATTGGCATACTTCATCAACGAAGGCTCCATCTTTGCCGGATCAACCGCCGTTACTTTGAGTCCACGCTCCAGCAAAAAGGAAGTCCACCCCCCGGCGCCGCCCCGATATCCAGTCCTTGATGAAAAGCGCTAAAATCAATGCCAAACGTCGCTTCTGCTTCCAGCAGCTTGAATTTAGCACGAGAGATTTGCCCGTCCTCTTTTTGAAAACGAACTGCGCCTCCGCTCCAATCCGATAGATTATCCTGAGGATGCGACACACCTGCATACCATGTATCCGTATCCGCAAAAACGGACACAATAACCTCTGCTCCCTGCACTGTAAGCTCCATAGGAAGATCACTTAATTGCTCACTTAAAGCCTGCTTGAGCGCACCTGCGCTTTCAGCCCAACTACTGTCAGCTCCTTTGCGCACCTGCAAAGAAACGCGCTGATCTATCAGTTCTCGGCGGTTACGGATAAAAGAAACCAAACGTTCCAGCACCTGAGCCAAGTTCGTTCCTTCCTCCTGAAAATGCACAGGAAATAAGTGACGCAAAAACATTGGCGGCTGACCCGTAATCGTTCCCACAGCCTCACTTGCATCCGCAGGTAATGTAGCCAGAAAAATTTCACCAGGTAAAAGTATTGTGCTTTTCACCGAGCCAAACATTCTTCTAAGCTCTTCCTGGGCATAAGGTGCAAACCCATGGTTAGCCGTGCAAACAAATCTTGATGATGACAAAGCGGTTCCACCCTGTTCATCTGTACTCATATATATTTCCTCCAAAATAACGTTACCCTCCAGTGCACACCCGAATCCAGGGACGTTCGCCATCCCAATCCAGCTCAACTGGAACTTCATAGGTATGCATAATCAATTCTTTCGTTAAAACCTCTTTTTTCGGTCCGGCTGCTGCCACCTTGCCATCACGGATAAGTGCCACATGGGTAAAGAGGGGAACTATCTCCTCAATATGGTGGGTTACATAGACCACTGACAAATCCCGCTTGCGAAGCCGATCAATTTCAACCAGCATTTTTTCCCGCTCAAATAGATCCAGCCCGGCGCAAGGCTCATCCATAATCAGCAAACGAGGCTCCGCCATCAACGAACGAGCGAGCATTACCTTTTTGCGTTCCCCCTGAGATAAAGTACCCAACGGATGATTCATCAGCGCACCTAAATTCATCCCCTCCAGCAGAGATACGGCTTTTTCCTTTGTCTCTGTCGGAATCTCCTGATAAAAACGTAAAAAAGCATACGCTCCAGTAGCAACTACTTCCCATACCGGATCTTTTAAAGCCAATTTTTCCATTAACGTCTGGCTGATATATCCAATCTGCTTGCGTACTTCCCGTATGTCACATTGACCATATGTTTGCCCAAGCACTTTGACCATTCCACGACTCGGAAACATATACCCGGTCATCATTTCCAGCAATGTTGTTTTACCAGAGCCGTTACGCCCCAGGATGACCCAGTGCTCATTTTCCCGTATTTCAAGATTCACATCGTCTAATATTCGTCTATCTTCCCGCTGCAATGTGATGTTCTTCATAGATATCATTCCACCACGCTCCTTATCCTGCTCAGCAAGTGTTCCACAGATTCCATTTTGTAGATGATTTCAGGACTTCCGTTCTCACCGTTATATAAAAGAAGCGCAGGAACACTGGAAATCCGGTGCTCCTGTACCAGTTCTTGAATATAGTTAATGTTGCTTTGCACCACGACTCCTTCGGGGAGCAAATGCTCTGCCACTTCCAGCATCCGCCGGGCAGCCGCGCAGGTTCCACACATGGGAGTGTACACAAACAATGCCAGCTTGCATCCCTCCCATATGGCGCGACGCACCTCCTTTTGTCCCAACTCCTTCATCGTTCCGACTCTTTTTGGATCTCGCGCATGCGTTCCTCCGGCATCGGCCCGTTATGCACGGTGACTCCTTCCGGCTTATTGGCATACAGCAGCTCATACATGGCTCGTCGGCCCTCCGCACTAGAGGAATGCAAATAAATTTCACGCGGATACAACTGCTTCCCTGCAATGGCAGCAGCCACATCTTTCCCCGTTGGCTGACCCGGCCCCAAATCATAATCCAGCGATAACACCGAAATCGGGTATTCATGAAGCAATAACAAACACTCCTCCGCATCCCTTGCCAGCTTAAAGCCCGGAGGACAAGGCCGATAATCGTCCATAAACAAATGCATTAACGTCTCCTCCTTTTTCCCAAGGATGCAAGCTTCCTAAGCCTTAAAGATGAAGAACATCCGCCAAACTGTATTACTGCCAGCTTAGGATTAATTGAATATCTTCGCGATGGGTCCCATCATGTCCCGTTTCACTTTCCAAAACGACTGGAATGCCCCTTACAGGCTCCTGTTCCGTCATCCAACGCATACCCTCCAGACCAATACATCCCTGCGCAACACGCGCATGTCTGTCTTTTCTTGAGCCATACGGGTATTTGGAATCGTTCAAATGAACTCCGCACAGGGCTGGCCAATAGCCCAGACGATCCCCTTTTTCGATCAACGCCTCATCACGTCCACCGTTCCACAATCCTGCTGCATACGCATGACAGGTATCCAGACAAAAGCCAATGCTATCAGGATATTGACACAACTGGCGAATTTGCACCATTTCCTCCAACGTGGTTCCCATCGGGCCGTGATCCCCTGCCTGATTTTCAATCAGTATTTTAGCCTTTCCCAGCCATCCTTCCAGTACATCATCAAGACAACCAATGATATTTCGATAGCCCTCCAGCGGATCAGACGCATGGGTATGCCCAAAATGAACGACAGTCCCCTTTGAGCCACAGGCTTCAGCGATATCCAGATCGTTTCGCAATGAAGCAACTGTCAGCTCATAAAGCTCCTGCCCGCGTTCGCGCCCGTGAGCTGGATTAACAGGATATGGCGAGTGGCCAATAGATTGGATTTCATGCTTTTCACAGTAAGCTTTGCAAACAGCCGCATCAGCAGCATTCCATTCCTTCAGCCTAAGACTACGCGGGTTTTTCGGAAAATATTGAAAAGAACGTCCACCCTGCTCTCGTGCACGTACAGCGGCTTTGGAAAAACCACCTCGCGTACTAACATGAGAGCCGATCAGCAGTTTAGGCATCATGCTGCTGTACCGGGCAATAAAATGCTTTTTTTCCCGCCAGCTCAACCCTCACAATTTTCCCGCCATTTGGAGATTCTTCTCCCTCACGGTCATACACCCGACACTGATGATCAAAGCCGCCCGTTAGCGTATCCCCCTCCATCAGAGGCATTTCCATATAACCGCCTTCCGCAGTAGCTTCACGAAGCACGGATTGCGTAGCATGATACAGCTTTTCCACTTTTTCTGGCGATTGTACGATGTTTTGTACTTTGGAACCTGGTGTAAATCCGGCGATATAAGCAATTTCGTCCGAATAACAATTGCCGATACCGGAAAAAACATGCTGATTCACCAGCGTTGTTTTCAAAATACCCCGACGTCCCTTTAGACGTGCTGTGAACTTTTCTAATGTCATACGACGATCCAGCGGATCAGGTCCGAGGTCAGACATCGCCTCTTCTGTTTCTTTAGCCGTCAGCAAGTGCAGGTAACCCAAGCGCAGACCGATAAAATAAAGCTTTACTCCACTAAAATCCAGTTCAATTTGAACCGTGCGATCAGGACGCTGCTCCTCCGTTCCCAGATACAACAGTCCTCCCAGCATCAGATGCAGCACTAGCCGCCCGCCCGTGTTCAGATGAAAAATCAAGTGCTTGCCTCGACGCTCCATATATACAACGGTAGTTCCCAGCAATTGCTTCTCAAACGTTTCCACATCGGTATTAATGGATTTCACACGGTTAACCGTCACTCCGGTAATCGGAATGTCCAAAATTTGTTTTGACAATAGCGTTCTGTAGTTCTCCATCTCAGGAAGTTCCGGCATGTCAACATCTTTCCTTTCGTAGCTGCAAATCACTTTTGATTCTTGCAGATTTTTTTAAAATGTATATTTACTATTACTTAAACTCTTCCTGGAGCCAATCCTGCAATTCATCCAGATTGTCGAAAATCAGGTCAGGTTTTACTCCAACGGCACGCATATGTCCGTCCATATTAGCGCGGGTCGAAACACCCGATAGAATCAGAGCTGTTTTGCAACCTGCCGCCGCACCTGCCGCAATATCGGTAAGCATATTATCGCCCACAACCAGAGCTTCATCCGCTCTAATGTTCAAGCGATCCAGCGCATAGTTCATTAACACGCTTGAAGGCTTGCCGATGACGACGGGCTTTACCTGTGATGCCGCCTCAATCGCAGCTCCAATCGTTCCTGCCCCCGGCGTAAGTCCATCTTGTGAAGGTAATTGGAGATCCGGGTTTGTCAAAATAAAAGTGGCTCCTTCCCGAATCCATCGCATGGCAGCAACCAGCTTATCATATGTAAATTGGCGATCTATCCCCTGCACCACATAATCAGGGTGATCCTCCACAAGCTGCAATCCGGCATCGGTAAGCGCCTGATGTAATCCCGTTTCACCAATACAATATACACGTGCTCCAGGGCTTTGCTGTGCAACATATTGTGCAGCCGCCAGCGCCGAAGTACATACTTCATCGCTAACTGCATCAATTCCCATACCGACCAAATGCTCCGCCACCGACTCAGGTGTGCGTGAAGCATTATTCGTAACATAAGCATAAGGTATCTGGTTCGTGCGCAATTGGGATATGAGCATATCCGCACCCTTGATCATCCGGTTCCCATGGTACAATGTTCCATCCAGATCAATTAGTAACGATTTTATCGTAATTCCCTCCCGCGCTTCAAATCAATTCATCATAACATTGAAATTATAATTCATCCCATGAATGATGTTCACCCTCTTATTTAATCACCTTAATCATTCAGGTCATAAAATAAGTTGGCCTCCCCATTTCATCTTATCTATCTTAAGTCAAAAATACGTATGAAAGTCCATGAATTGCTGATAAACCGTTCAAAATAATGCCATTCCTCGCTAAAAGCCGTCGCTTTCCCAGGGAATAAGCTTGCATCTCCGTCGAAATCCATCGAAGATGCCTAGTCTTCAAAGGAAATTTCCTGTATTTCCTGAGCCTGCTCAAAATACAAACCCTTTAAAATTCGATATATAGAAAACCGAATATGACATGTCTCCATATGTGGTAGTACAAATTCATCCGACCCCACCCATATGTCGTCCTCATCTCTTGTCGCATCCTGCGCTTTCCCGGAAAATAATTTCACAGGAAAAACAAAGGCGCCGGAGCAAGCCCCGACACCCATACACGTTTATCTTCTATAACTACCGTTTAAGAACCGATATCGGGCACTGGTAACAACACATGCTGCTCCGCCAGCAATGAATTGGGGAATATACTCCGCGCTTCCTCCAGCAACGGCTGAAGCTGCTCCTGATCTTTATATCTGGAACTAAAATGCGTCATGATTAATTGGCCCGCACCTGCCGCTTTTGCTGCTTCCGCTGCCTGGAGCGCTGTACTGTGATGATATTCATACGCCGTTTCCGCAAGCTCATGCAGAAAAGTAGCTTCATGAACGACAACCGTTGCATCTTGAGCCAATACTACGGTATTCGGGCAAGGTCGCGTGTCACCAAGAATGGTGATGATACGTCCTTTTTTCGGTGCACCCAATACATCCTGGGGATGAAGCATGACTCCCCCCCTCCACCTCTACGCTTTCTCCACGTTTCAGCTTACCATACACCGGGCCGGGCTTGATTCCGTATCGCTCCAGCAGCTCCTGATTGAGCTTGCCGGGCTTATCCATCTCTACAATACGATAACCGTAGCTGTCAATACGATGATCCAGCAGAGCCGACTCGACACGGAATTGCCCGTCATCAAACAATAGTCCTCCCGTATGCTCCACAATATGTAGTTGGTAGTTGATACGGGATTGGCTGATTCCCAGCGATAATTCGATGTACTGCTTGAGGCCAGGCGGCCCGTATACCGTCAGCGGTGTCGTACCTCCCTGATACGCCCTGCTCGACAGCAGGCCTGGCAGACCAAAGAGATGGTCTCCATGCAAATGGGTAATGAATATTTTTTCAAGCCTGCTTAGCTTAAGCGGCGAACGTAGTACCTCCTGCTGAGTTCCTTCGCCGCAATCAAACAACCACATGCTTCTTCGTTCCTCCAGCAAACGGAGTGCGATGGACGTCACGTTTCGCTGGATCGTAGGCACACCTGCATTCGTGCCGAGAAAATAAAATTCCATGACTTTAACCTTCTTCCTGCTGACCAGCAAAAAACCTCCGAAGCTCGGAGGGTCTTTGCTATCCCATCTGATAAAGGTGTTACACCTTTTCGACGTTAAAATACTGCGCCTGAGGGTGACTGAACACCATGGCTGATACAGAAGCCTCCGGTTCCATCATAAACCCTTCCGTCAGCTCAACGCCAATATCCTCAGGTTTCAACAGCTGGAACAATGGCCCCTGATCCTCCAGATCAGGACATGCTGGATAGCCAAAAGATACCCGTATGCCCTGATATCTAGCCCCATGCCGCTGTTTCATCGTCATGTCTGCCGAGTCCGGGAAGCCCCAGCTGTCCCTTATAATATGATGAAGTCGCTCGGCGAGTCCTTCTGCCACTTCCAGCGCTACCGACTGAAGTGCATGAGAGCGTAAGTAATCCCCTTTTTCTTTCCATTGCGTGGAAAGCTGCTGAATACCGTGACCCGCCGTAACGACCATAAAACCTACATAATCCATAACTCCAGATTCCACCGATTTCAAGTAGTCAGCCAGACATAAATAAGGCTCTACTTGTTGACGCGGAAACGTAAATGTGTGCAGTACCCTGTTCACATCTGATGGATCATAAACCAAAATCTGATCTCCCTGTGACTGCGCCGGGAAGAAACGGTATACAGCATGTGCCTGAATAATTCCATCCGTAACGGCTTCAAACATGATGCTATCTACGGTTTCCTTCAACTGAGTCGCTTTCGGATTCCCCGAAGCCAGCAATTGCTCTACATTTCCTTTTAATCCAAGATGGTGCCCCATCAGCATCTGCATATTCACATAAGGCAAAATATAATTGAGCGGATAGTTACGCAGTACATGACGATCCGTATCCGGCGGAATATAGACGGGCAAATCCTGAGCGATTTTAGAGCGAACAGCCCGGGTAAGTTTAGGCAACGGCTTGGCTTCCACGACCGTTGCGGCTTCCGCTTCCCGTTCAGCCTCCATTTCCTCAGCCATTTTCTTGCGGGACTCAGGATTCATCAGCTTGTTAGCTATGTCCAAACCATCCATTGCATCCTTCGCATAGACAACCATTCCGTCATACTCGGGACGGATACGGTTTTTCGTAAACTTACGCGTCAAAGCAGCTCCGCCAACCATAATCGGGATATCAATATTCGCATTTTTTAAATCCTGTGCAGTCAACACCATCTGTTGAGCCGATTTAACAAGCAAACCGGATAAGCCAATCGCGTCGGCCTTTTCTTCACGGTAAGCCTCAATAATGCGTTCTGGTGGTACTTTTATACCCAGATTTACAATATGGTAACCATTGTTGGATAGAATAATCTCCACCAGGTTTTTACCAATGTCATGCACATCACCTTTGACCGTAGCCAGCAAAATCTTTCCTTTTACCGAGGATTCATTTTTTTCCATATACGGTTCCAAGAAAGCGACCGACGCCTTCATGACTTCAGCGCTTTGCAGCACCTCTGCAACGATCAATTCGTTGTTGTTAAAGAGACGTCCTACCTCTTCCATCCCCTTCATCAGCGGTCCATTAATAATCTCCAGCGAAGAATATTTGGCAAGCGCTTGCTCCAGATCCGGAATCAGTCCCTCCTTACTACCCTCTACTACATAGGAAGCCAGCCGCTCTTCGAGCGAGAGATTGGACACCTTCTCTTTTTTCTCCACTTTCTTATTACGGAAAGCAGCCACAAAAGCGGATAAAGTATCGTCGTTCGTTTTATAAATCAGGTCTTCGGCGAGCTTCCGTTCATGCTCGGGTATCGAAGCATAACGTTCGAGCTTCTCCGTATTTACAATCGCATAGTCCAAGCCTGCTTTGGTACATTCGTATAGATAAACGGAATTGAGCACTTCACGCCCCGCCTCCGGCAAACCAAAGGACACGTTACTGATACCCAAAATGGTGTGAACTCCTGGAAGTGCTTCTTTAATAATCCGAATACCCTCAATCGTTTCCTTGGCCGAACCGATGTATTGCTCATCACCTGTTCCTACGGGAAATACGAGCGTATCAAAAATAAGATCCTCGGGTGCCAGACCGTAACGGTTCACCAGCAGATCATAAGAGCGTTTGGGCCACTTCAAGCTTATCCTCACGTGAAATAGCCTGACCACGTTCATCAATGGTTCCAACAACAACAGCCGCGCCGTATTTATGAATAAGAGGTGCCATTTTCTCAAATTTCTCTTCGCCATCCTCCAAATTAATGGAGTTAATGATCGCCTTCCCTTGCGAATATTGCAAGGCGGTATCAATGACCTGAATATCCGTGGTATCAATCACGAGAGGAACCTTTACCTTATTCACGACCAGCTTCAAAAAGGCTTCCATATCCGTCATTTCATCGCGGTCCGGGTCCTGTACACAAATATCAATGACATGTGCCCCACTCTTTACCTGAGCACGGGCAATTTCAGATGCCTCTTCATATTTGCCTTCCACGATCAAACGCTTGAATTTGCGGGAGCCGAGAACATTTGTTCGTTCACCAACCATATAGGGACGATTTTCCTGTTCAATATATACAGGCTCAATACCCGATACAGCCGGTGGGTGATGGCCTTCCAGCGGGCGCGGCTCAAACTGCGCCATACGTTCACTCATAACCCGGATATGCTCAGGTGTAGTACCACAGCAACCTCCTGCAATATTCAGCCAACCTTTTTCGGCGAAAGCGGCCATTTTACGGGCTAATGAATCAGGTGATTCATGATATTGACCGTTTTCATCAGGCAAACCTGCATTCGGATAACAGCTAATTGCTGCTGAGGACATATCAGAGAGAGAGCGAATGTGATCCCGCATAAACTCCGGTCCTGTAGCACAGTTCAGCCCAATCGACACCGGATGCAAATGTTCCAGCGATATGCAGAAAGACTCAATATTCTGACCTGCCAGAGTCGTTCCCATTGGTTCAATCGTTCCCGAAATCATTATGGGAAGCTCCGTACCCGTCTTCTCAAAAGCCTGCCGAATTCCAATACTTCCGGCTTTGACGTTAAGCGTATCCTGCGAGGTCTCCAAAAGCAAGGCATCCACGCCGCCTTCAATTAGCGCCAAGGCTTGCTCTTCATAGCTCTCGATCAGCTCCGCAAACGTAACACCACCTGTCACGGATAATGTTTTCGTCGTCGGTCCCATAGCTCCTACAACAAAACGAGGCTTGTCCGCAGTACTATACTTATCTGCCGCGTTACGCGCCAGTTTAGCTGCAACCAGATTAATTTCACGGGCGCGCTCCGGTATATCGTAATCCGCCAAAACGACGGATGTCGCTCCAAAAGTGTTCGTTTCAATCAGGTCTGATCCGGCCTCCAAGTATGCTTCATGTATCCCTTGAATGACATCCGGTCTGGTTAAGACCAACATCTCGTTGCAGCCCTCCAGCTCTTCCCCGCCAAAATCGTCGGGGGAAAGATCCTCTTGCTGGATCATGGTGCCCATGGCCCCGTCAAGAATGAGTATTCTTCGTTGTAATGCATTCTGTAAGCTAACTTTATCCAAAATCTCTTCACCCCCGCAAAACGTTAAATCCTAGTTTAGCAGAAACCGTATCATTTAGATAGATTGAAGTAAAAACATACGTTTTATACGGCTTCTTCTGCACAAAAACAACTCTCGATATTCATTTTTACAGTTTGCTGCATAATGAGACGCACTTAGGCCAGGGTTCTTTTTATATTGGAATAGGACGAACCGTCATTTGCAACATAAAATGTTTCAGACCTATATTGTACAACGATTCAAGACATGATATTCTGTATACAACATTAAACCAAGTGGAAAAGAGGGATAATCTATGGCTGAAATCTTAATACGCAATACGAATGTACGAATTAGCGATGAAGACAAGGTACGTGAATTTTTGGAGAGTCAAGAGGTATTGTACGAGCATTGGGATGATTCCAAGCTGTCCGGGGAGCTGCAAGAAAACTTCACCCTGACAGATGAGCAAAAAGTGGCTGTTCTAAGCACTTTTGAAGCCGAAATCAAGGACTTAGCCGCCCGCCGTGGGTATAAAATATGGGACGTTATCACCTTGTCCGAAGCAACGCCGAATTTGGACGAGCTACTTGCCAAGTTTGAGCAAATTCATACCCATACCGAAGATGAAATCCGTGCTATTGTAGCAGGCAAAGGCATTTTCATCATTAAAGGTCCTGAAGAAATCGGATATTTTAATGTTGAGCTTTCACCTGGTGACGTTATTTCCGTACCAGAAAATATTCCTCACTTCTTTACCTTAATGGAAAATCAGAAGATCGTCGCAGTACGTTTGTTCATCGAAGAAAATGGGTGGATTGCCGAACCGTTTGAAGATCCATCGTTTATTAAGGCATAATACTATAATACGAATCCATCCTAATGTGGATAAAGCAACTCCCTCTGCTCTGAGATGCCTGAGCGGAGGGAGTTTTTTGGGCTTGTTACTATAATAAGAGCCGAAAAGCACTTACTTAAACGATTGAATAATTCCATCCAATTCGGACAGATGCTTAATTTCGAACTTTGGCTTGATTTCTGTAGTATTGGTTTTGGCGTTGCGGTTCACCCACACGGAGTGCACACCTGCCGCCAGAGCCCCTTGAATATCAGTCGTCAGCTTATCCCCCACCATTAAAGCATGTTCAGGCTCAATACCGAGAAGCCCCAAAGCATGCTGAAAAATAGACGGGTCCGGCTTACCTTTACCAAACGAACCTGAAATAACAACGTGATCAAAAAATGGAGCTAACTGCGGAACCCCATCCAACTTCTCCTGCTGTAGATCAGGGGAGCCGTTTGTCAACAAAAGAAGCTTATACTGCCCTTTCAACTGCTCCAGAATCTCAAACGTTTCTTCATAAACATGGGGACGGGTGCGTCTTTCCAAGGCAAATTGGGTTGCCAGCTTTTGCGCTAACTCTTCATTATCTATCCCCAACTGTTGGAGACCTCTACGCCAAGATTCCTTTCGATAAGCAGGGGCCAGCTGTTCCAATTGCCGGAACTCTGGCTGCTCTCCTGCCGTAAAATTCGCCCACAATCCCTCAAACGGATTAATGCCAATCAATTGAGTAAAACTAAAGGTTTCATAAGACTCATACAAAGCACGCGCTTCCTTGCGGACTGCTTCTTCCAAAGCTTTCGGATCAACGCCTGCTTCCAGGGAACCTGTCTGGCACGTTGCGTCAAATGCCTCTTCTACACTGCGCTCATCCCACAGAAGTGTATCATCAAGATCGAACATTACCGCTTGAATCGTCATCTGTATTATCCACTCTCTTTCCACTTTATATGTACGCTTGTTCTGCCTTGTTGCGTCTACAAGCATTCCAATCGTTATGTGCCCATATTAATCAAGAGGCCGCAATGTGTTATATGAAATAACATCATGCGACCTTATTTACAGAGGCTACAGGCCCACGGACAATTTAAACGATTCGAACCAACAGAAGTCGTTATTTTTTGTCTACTTGAACCTGATTAGATAGCGCAAACTTCTCAAGCCGCTCTGCAATGGCATCCGTATCATAACGGCCCAGTGATTTTGTAAAAATAAAGTTGCCACCCTTACCTTTTCTTTCAACCGTTACGTAACCCTTTTCAATCTTGATGGCTTTCATATCCTCTGCCGTCATTGGACGCTCTCTGCCACCCTTCAACATATACAGCGTGCTCTTTCCAACCTTCAAATAAGGACGGCGGATGAAAAAGATAACAGCCAGCATCAAATACAAGCCGAATACAAGCCAGTCCATGCCGCGCATACCAGTCTTAGTCAAAAAATAACTCATGAGCATATACAGAACTGCAAGTCCAGCCAACATGATTGGCACGGTAATATTACGTCCACGGAAAATATCCATTGCAGAACCGGCGCCACTAATGGTTTGGATGCCTTGCTTTTTGCGCGATTTATTCAAATGCGCTGTGTTTTTGCGAACTTTTCTTTCAAATGACCGGGCCATCTCTCAATTCCCTTCCCAAATATATTGCTTAAAACAATTGCTACCAATCCTAATCTATATAGATACCAAAAATAGATACCTTAAAAAACGAAAAGCAAATTACGCGGGCTAAGCCGCTTTAGCGACATTAATGCGTCAGCCCACCATTTCCCTTCGACGTATCTTCGTCCACAATTTCAATCGTATCAAGTTGCTGCCGGAAATTACGGCGAATGTTATCCAAATAAATTTCCCGAAGATTGGCGCGCTCTGTTGTTTCCTCTTCCGTCAATCCTTCGGCTTTTGCTTTGCGAGCCAATTCATTGATGCGCTGTACCAAGCTGTCTATATCCAAATTCTGTCCCCTCCATATAAGCAAAGATATAATACACTTTGACATGTAGAAAAGAGCTTGTCAAGGTTCCCGTATCACGTTCCCTGACAGCTCTAATGTGACTGATCAGAAGTGCGGAAGCTTTAAAAGCTGGCCTGCCTGCACTCCTCGATCTTCCATTCCGTTAATCCGAACAATTCCTTCTATATATACCCGTGTATCCATTCGTTCCGGTTTATGAGTGGAGGCAATCCGCCACAATGTATCCCCAGGTTGCACAATAAGTTTGGTCACCTCTTCATTCGAAACCGAAGGAGCCGCGAATACCGTCAGTACACCTGCACCCGCAATCCAGGCAACGATAACCAGAATAAGAAGTTTGGGCAGGAGACTGTTGGAAATGGTCCGTACAAGCTGCGCCCTTCTCTCATTCCGGACATTTTGAATCTTTTCTAAATTCATTGGAAAAATACTTTGATATGTGCTATATTTCATCATTTGTCGCGTCCTCCAAACGTTTGTTCCTATGTTTTTTCACAATATAACACGAACATTTGTTTTGTTCAATAGAAAAGAGAACAAAAGTTCGTGATTATTTTTTAGGATTATTTAGAACTTACGTTTGTACGAACGGAGGTTCTATGCTATAATTTTCCCAAACGTTACTAAATGGGGTTGATACGGTATGTCTAAGATTTCAAGCCGCCAGCAGGCCATTCTTGAATTTATCCGCAATGAAGTGCGTCTAAAGGGTTATCCCCCTTCTGTACGCGAAATAGGTGAGGCTGTCGGATTGGCCTCCAGTTCTACGGTTCACGGTCATTTGGATCGTCTGGAGAAAAAGGGACTGATTCGTCGTGATCCAACGAAACCGCGGGCCATCGAGTTACTCGGCCAAGACGAATCGGATAACAGCAACTTGATTAATTACTCAATTAGTCGTGTTCCGGTCGTCGGCAAAGTTACAGCTGGTCTGCCTATTACAGCAACAGAAAATATTGAAGATTACTTTCCTCTTCCCCAACATTTTGTTGGTGAGGATAAAATATTCATGTTATCTGTTGTAGGAGAAAGCATGATTGAAGCTGGTATTGCCAACGGAGATTATGTCATCGTACGTCAACAGCAGACAGCCGATAACGGCGATATTGTCGTGGCCATGACAGACGAGGACGAGGCTACTGTTAAAACTTTTTACAAGGAAAAAGATCATATTCGACTTCAACCGGAAAATCCGGCCTTTGAACCGCTTCGTCTGACGCACGTCAGTATTTTGGGCAAGGTTGTAGGACTCTTCCGGGACTTCCACTGATTTTTCATTTTTCAGCCCCGTTATTCTTCCCGCTACAACAAAACCGGCTGCCCATGGCAAGCCGGTTTTGTGTTGATTTTATGTACACAAAATGTTCCTCACAGCTATTCTTTTTCCTTTGATAGCCCATAGATTAAACGGTTTATACCTGCAATTACTGTTCTGTATATTGGTGGATCAAAAGAATTATATCATTATTTTAGATAAATATGGTATATTATCTGAACAACTGAATAATCGTATTCTTAACCAGGAAGCGTATTACGAGAAAAAACTTAAAACCCTTTATAATAAGTAATATTTCTTTTACCAGCTTCTTATCTTCATTCTTTACTATTCTACTTATGCTAATCTGCTGTAACTTTCTCCTACAACGTAAAGTGGGAAAGGATACGGCAGGTAAGCATAAGTTTTTTTACGTTCCGTATCTCCATACTTTATTAGTTTCTGAATATTAGGATCATAGGTGATAGCTTCTTTTTGCTTTTAATAGATTTATGCTGATACATTGCTAGCGCTACTGACATATGAATAAAGTAGACCTTAGCAAAGGAGATAAGAAGATGATCAAAAATCGAGTCAAAACGTATAAGCACCGTATCGGCAAGAACAAATTTCTGGTCGTAAAAGTCTTTCAGGCCGCAGCCGCCGAAACAAGAAGCGGTAACGCACTAGCCACCAATGCATTGAACATCAAAATTTCCAAACGTAACCGTAAGCATAAACACTTCTAAAATTCATCCGTACCTTCATTTCTTGTGAAGGGAGGTGATATCATGTGTAAAAGACATTTCAAACGTCACGTGAGAAGAAGAGGATTATCGATCCGTTCAAATCAGAGAGCGATTGCACGTGCTAGAGGTAACGCACTGGCTGTTAATCTGTTTAGTGTAAATGATAGACAACGCAGACGTTAATGATTGTTTTTAAGCGAAAAGCGGGAAGGATTTCTTCCCGCTTTTTTGTGCCGCATTATAGTGTAAAACGGATATTGAACCAATATTAAGGGGCCCTTTAGCAGTCGGTAGGACTTTATCATTTTCAACAGAATTTTAACATTTGAAGTAAGTGAATACTGATAAAAATTTCGTATTCTCTTCATCTAAATCCCAGTCCTGAGAAAATTCAAAAAAATGCTTTTTCATGTCTATTCTCCCCTGTGAACTATTGTGTCTTTATCTTTACTGTATGATCATTTATCCTATGTACTCTGAACGAAATGCTTTTCCTCGTTTCATAAACATAAGGAGCGAAAATGTTAACTCAACACAACCCATTACCTTCTCCCATTCTTTTTCCCTTGATTATGAAATTCGAAACTCTTACCTATATCAATTCCTAAAATTAGGGACATATGAACAAAAATCAGGGTGCTGAATGTCTCTTATGATTCGACAATATAAGCCGAGTATTTTTGACAAAAAAAGAGCCGCTATCTAGTAGCAACTCCAGTGAAGATTATGTTCGAATTAATGAAACCCATTTCCTCTATAACCTCGTCAAATCGGTGATAAGAGATCGGACACCTCTTCGATGTTTTTGTTATCTCACATTCAAAGTAAGCGTCTTTGAAAATGCCATTAACAATTTTCACCTTTTCCACATTCAGAGTATTGCTTCTGTCTACATTCAAGAAATGGAACCCATTATTATTTAGGAAGCTTTCCCAATGCCTTAGGGTGCCGATCATGTAATATGTTTTTTCGAATGTGTGAACTAGAATCTGATCCCTCTTACGTCCTTTAGATATGAAAAGAACCTTGTCCACTGGTATGTTTTCGCCCTTGTTAATACCTCGAGAATCATCAGCTGAGACGGTTAAGTTTAGCATTTCATATATCTCCCACTTTATTTCAACAGTTCTTCAGGTGGTTCGGGACTGTGAATCCAAGACAAACTCGCTGTACTCACTGATACAACTGCAAGTGAAGTTAGTAATATGGCAGCATTGTAGTACATACCAATCTTAAATTTACTAAATTTAGGACTTTTCATTTTTCGCACCTCCTCTCTATTAACGTTAAGCTTTGAACAAAAAAACTAGCAGCTACCACCGGAAAAGCCAGCCACAAATTAAGTGTTATTATTGCAACCCCGCAAATTTTTAACAATGGGTAGTGCCGTTTAGGTATACGAGTCTTCCCGTCTATTCTAGACGGAGCATAAACCAAGACAAGTATTATACTTAATATCGAAGTAATAACTATCCAATTATAGTTTAAATTCACAAAGGACAGGGCGGTAAGTAAAGCTGTAGATACAACAATGCATACTATATTGCTCTTTAAATGTATTCCTCCTACAACTTGACGCAGTATAGAAAAAGATATCATCGCCAGTACAGTTTCCTGCACCTTACCCGTAATAAATGAAATACCAATAGTTAACAAAATGATTGAAACTGTATTAATCACAACGGCTATTCCATGTTTTAAAACCGCAATAGAAGCTGGATGACCCGGTACAACTGTTTTGATATGAGTTGCAATATCAAGAGCGATAGAATCAAGATTTTTTATAATAATCACGCTCCGTTTTTAGCGCATAGTACAGAAACATTCCAGATGCCAAAGCTATAAATAAAATACTCAAAGGAAAATTATTGACGTAGAACATAAATGTACTAGCTGCTAGTACCCCAATTATTAAAATAACAACAAGTACATGTTCCCACCTAAAACGCAAGCTTTCATAATCTGCTGTAAAGCCTATTTTGAATTTAAATAGTAACCATGATATAGCTAACACCCATGCACTGGTTACAGCTTGAGCTAACGATCCCTCTGGAGAGGTCTGCATGTCTGATGTCAATGTACCAAAGAGCATTACTATGATTATTGCTTGAAACAGCGTATACAAAAACGTACCTGTAATGGATATGATAGCTGCCCAAATAATGGGCATCCTTACAACAGTAGTTATCAATAATGTGAATAATATAATGTTTATAGTCGGAGCAAAAAAAGACAACGACATTTCTTCTCTCAACACCATACTTTGCAAGTTCATGATCAGGCCGATAAACAAGGCAGGCCAGACAAAATCTAAAGCTCGGATTCTAAAAATAGTAAGCATTAAAACAAACGCCGCAAATGTTTCAACATTAGAAAATAGCAAGAACCGTATAGGCTCCCACATAACACATATCCCCTTCACTCAGTTGTAACCAACACTATAATTCTATATTTGCTATAACAGCGTGGCAATACAATTATCTGTTTATTTGGAATATTTTATGTATTATTTTAGGTAAATATTTTTCGATCGTTTCCTTATAATGTGTTTATTGCTCTAAGAGCCATATTTCAAAAAAGCTCATTTCACGAGCTGGGAAATACCATTTATCACCAATTTTTCCTTTCGAAAACCTGGGATCATGGAACGTGTCCAATATCGTGCCCCAACTCATACAAGTTCTCTTCTTTGATTATTTAGGATGATACAAACGATCCAAAAAATCATCAAATACAATCAGCCAAAAGAGACAAGACAACATGGCATTAATACACCGATGTTCTTGCTTACGGACTTCGATCCAATTCACAAACTCTTCCTTTGCAATTCTTTTCCCTTAATGTAATTCTTTCATTGGCTAGCATGAAGAAATATGAGTCTTTTACTGAAAAGTATTTTGAAAATAAAAAGTTTGGGGGCATTTTGAGGGCAACTATATATCGGATTTATAATTTTTACTCACTGTCCCCAAACTAAAAATCCCTCAACGCTCAGAGCGCCAAGGGATTCCACATTTTAGTAAAGCGTCAGATATTGATCACGTTCCCATTGATGCACTTGGGTCCGGTTTAAGTTCCATGGATTTCTAAATTATCATGTGGTACTTAAACACCGATAATTAAATAATAAAAGATAATTAATTTTTCCAAAGTAGCATAACGTATATACTATTTGTGGGTAATTTGTGGGTGTTTTTGTGGGCAGACTCAATGCGATTTATAGGCGCATTGAGTCTTTTTTATTCATTAATAACAAATGTGAAGTGAACTGAACCTCCGAATATATCTGTTTCAATTTTGCTAACTAAGCTGAGATTAATTAGGGTATCCTTATAGGCCGGATATAAGTAAGGAAAAGCTTCCTTACAAGCTTGCACTGTTAACCCGATTCCATACGATTTATCACCAGAATTGAAACGTGGGACATAATAATTTTTCTTTTGTTCCCACATATCTACACTGATCATATCTGAAATTTTAAAAAAACCATTTTCTGCTGACTTACCCGTTTTTAAAATTTCTGCTCCGAAAATGTAGCGCAGTTCCCGTTCAGCGCTGATTGCATCTTTGTAAATTTGTTTCCAACGAGACAAATTAGACGCGTTTATACTTTCTTTATTGTTCTTGTTTTTGAAGGTAACCTGTCCGCCCGTATAATCTCCCGTGATTATTTTGTCTACAAGGCTAATATTGACTAAATTAGAACCATCCAAATTAGCAAAAGTGGGCAGACCAGATAAACATTCGTGGAGAGTGGTGGGAACGGTGAATTTTCCATACAACGTATGAAAAAGTGGGATATGATAATTGCTTTTGGGTTTCCACAATTCAATCACCACCAGGTGATTTTCGCGAAAAAAAGAACATTCCCCTAATGCGTTGTCACTCAACAATTTGGTGGCAAGAATCCGCTTTCCATCTTCCATATATCAATTCGTTTCTTTACTCTTCTGATCTTTTTTCTTCAGCTCTTCTGGTATTGGTTTAGCGCCAAATACTGTTTTTTCATTTTTGGTAGATTCGTCAGCGTATTTCCCCAGTTTTACATTTAAAGCTCTTGCCAATCTCTTGTCCATTTCCGTTCCCCTCCTTTCCATAAAGGAAGAATGCTGAAAGCTTGTATAGCTAAAGATAAGCATATTATGTGTGATTGTATAAAGAAATTCAATGCACAAAACAAAATACATACCGCTTTATAATATTTATGTTTAGTAGTTTTGTTAATATAAATAAAATGATTAGGCGCATAAATGACAAACACTAATAATGAACAAGCACTAATAATAAAAATCGTTGGCACATTCAAAGCGATGAAAGGTATAGTTACACATATTGCCGTTGTAAAACAGACACATAACGTAAGATTGCGGAAGTGTGCCCCTCCTGAAAATCTCCTCATAAACATAATAGTACCCAGTGCTAATAACGCTCCTAAAAAGTGCCCTGCCATCCAGCCTACTACTGCTACTAGGAATACCGCAGAAACTTCAGTGATTTTTATACCAAGCGCATATTCCATCACTTCTACACTTGTCGGACCATCGGGGTCAGCTTTTTTTATTTCTGTTGCGATGTGCCTCGATAGCGCTTCTAGCATCCTCGTAATCCCCCCGATCTGAAAAGAAATAGGACAATCCGAAAGTAAACAATGAAATGGAAAGTAATCCTATTGTATTAGAGTTATAAAGCATATATAAAGTAATAGAGATAGTGACCGCTGATATTAGCGCACCTATAATTAACATCTTATTTAGGGATGAGAAATAATTTTCACCTCTTAAAAAATCGTGTGGAGGCTGAATTATAAACGAGAATCCTAAGTTATATTTCCCCATAACAAAAGAAATCAAATATGCAATAATGATAGAAGATACCTGAATAAAGTAAACAGAAAACCCAGAAGTGTAATTGATAACACCCGGTTGTGCTACTCCGAAAAAATTCGCAAATAGATATACAAATAGCTGTAGGTTAATGTAGGCTGTTAGACCAGAACCTGCAGAAAAAGCCGCAAGATGTGTTTTGATCCCTAAACCGAATCTAAAAAAGATAACCATAAACAAATATTGAAACGGCAAATCTAATTTAGGCACACCTATAACTACCCTCATTAGAAAAGAAAACAAAGCTATGCCAATTGTGTAAAATAGTATTTTTCTACGATATTCCCAGACGGGAAGCATATAAAGCTTTAAGACCAAAGTAACAACGGCCAAAGCATCGAATACCCCAAGTAAAATATACAAAAAAGCAGATAACACAGATACACCATCCTCCTATTTAGCCTGCTGTAATTGTATATTTTACTCGGGTTAGTAGCAATGCAATAACCTAGTAAACTGGTAATTTTTGTCCTCATGTAAGGTATATTTTTGGGGTTGTGTTAATTAATCCGTTTACGAGTAATTGATTCATTGCTCTAAAATCCATTGCTCCAAGAATGTTCTCGTTTCACGAGCTGGATAATACCATTTACCGCCGATTTTTCTTTTTGGAAATCTAGGATCATAGAAAAATGTTCCCAGTATCGTATTCCAACTCATACAAGTCTTTTTCTTTAATTCATTTGTATCCCAAAATACATATTCAGCATCAACTACTTTCACCAACTCCGAAATTTTCTTCAATATAATTTTTTTCGCTTCCTTTTCATCTACACTAATCTCAATCAAAATCCTCGTCCCTTTTTTGTAGAATGCAAAACTAATTAATGAACGCAAAAAAAATTCTCGGATATGTGCCGAGGAATCGTTTTAACAAAAATTATCTTTCACATGCCACTCCATCACGATTCAGCTTCATACTCAACTAAACCGCATGTTAACTTAAACCTTTGTGAACAAATTAAAGCTCCCTGGTAACCACATTTGCTTATGATAACCTCTATTTTTCCATTAATTTATTGAATATCTCTCTATCTTTGGAAGTAAAGTCGGAAATCCGTTTCTTTTGCTCGTATGTGTTGGTACTTGAATCCAATTTAATGAAGCTATTTTCACCGACCAAATACACAATATTTTTTTTATCTTATATGACACAATATTATCAACAGCTTTTCCCAGTGGATCAGCAAGATGATTATAAAGTATTAAAGGGTAGTGCGGCCCCCCTCTAAAAATTTGAAAAGTCCCGTCACCAAAATATTCTACGGTATCTTTGCCTGATGGGTATTTATACTTCGTATTATCCCCAGAATTCACCAGGAAAATTAGAGTAGTAGTTGTAACTAGTATAGCAATCAAGATAATGATGTATCTACGCTTCATCTGCGATTTATTCCTCACTTCCAAGCTTTTCTTGTATCAGTTACTGTTACATGAGACGTATACTCATTTAGTGTTCCCCATGATTCCATTAAATTTGTTAGGTTTGCTGCAGCCCAACCAAGTTTGTTGTCCCCAGTAAACATTTGTTTAAAATTATACTCAAATTATAGACATCAGAATACGTTGTAGTAATTTTCCATTGCCCGTCAACGTAATTTCCATTTATTTTATAATACATGTTGTGAAAAGCATTATATAAATCTCTATCACTTTCTAATCCCTCAGATCCATTATATGAAAAACTTTTAATTTTATTAGCGTTAGCTTTTTTGACTGCGGCATTAACTATTGCGATGTGCTCTTTAGATTTTTTAACTTGCTGCGCCTCATATGACCATTCGTTAAAGTATAAATTTCCTGGTTTGTAATCAAGTGAATGTTGAAGTAAATTGGCTGTGATGTCTCCGTACTTCTTTCTAGCTATAGGAACAGCTACTAATGTAAATGCTTTACGATCAGGATAATGTATTACAGTGTCTGTCGAATCTTTTACCTGTTCTACACCTCGCACCCAAGCCTTTTCTAGTTCTACAAGAGGATTTTCAAACGGAAAAGTATTATTTCCTGCATACACTAACATATTCTTACTATATGCGCCTTCCAGTACTTTTTGCGAGACATCAGACTGATCCTTTTCCCTTGTTTCCTTAGGTTCTAACTGAGGACTGTATTGAATTTTTCCCAATTGATCTTCTTTTTGTTTTAAAACAAGTTCAAACTCAAGTATCTCTTTGCTGGTATCAATCTGTTCTTGATACTTATCTACATAAGCGTGTGTAAACGTAATATCTCGGATCGTCGTTTTCATTTCTCACGACTTGGATATTACATTTTCGATAGTAGTCCTCACTATCAGGTTTATATTCTGTGTTTGCCCATGTATACAGCATGTTGGAATTATCCGCATTGTCTATAACTGAAGGAAGCGAATGAAGCTGAATTTTGCTTCGAATATGTAGTGAATGTGCCAAATCTGAAGACTTAGCTAAAAGGTTTTGGGACTATTGTTCATATAAGTAAAGCTAGTGATTTCACCTTTTACAAACTCGATTGGCTCACTACCGGATTTGCGTTCTATTCTTAATGAAATGCACATTGAAGTAATCTCCTCTGTTAATTTAATCTAGTTTTATAGGAAAAATTTATGAAAATACTAATTTCCAAATATTAATATATACGAAAAATATTAAATAGTAAACAAATTTTCAGCTTGGTAAAGGACGTAAAAAAAGCCCCGGTTACCTGGGAACCTTTTATGTACTTGCAGAAATAATATCCTCCAACTTAACCCAACTAAAATCATCTTCGTATTTGGACAGCTTCACTTCCCGTCTGGCTGTGTTTATAGACGTAACGACACCCGTCATAACCGTATCATCGAACGGGCTAAATACAGTCAACGTGACAGTCGTACGTAAGTTGTAGGAGTCTATAAGCGTCTGCTCTATTAGCTGTAACCTCTTGGTCGTCCAACTCCGGCTTGCCGCGCCGCTGACGGTCTTTCATTAGCTTCAAATATGCTTCCTTGTGCTCGGGGATAATTATCCTAGAGCTTTCCCATATTCCATTGCCTTCAAGTTTCTTTCCCATGTATGTAGCCTCCTGTTGTGTAATGTACAAATTATATATCGAACATACGTTCTGTACAAGGGATTATTTTTACCAACGAACAAAAAAATAAACCTCGGATTGCTCCTGGCTTAGTATTCGGTAAAATATCTATTCGCATTTCCGGGTGGCATGATGATCTTCTGGTCCCTGTCCCATCCTTCGATAATGACGATATCCCGCAATGAGGACTTATCCGCCCACGTAATATAGTTATTCTTCTCAAGAACCAGCAGCCCCGCCTTTATGTCCGCTACACTTCTGCCTGTCTTGATCTCCAGTTCCTTCATTGTGGGCATCCTACGGCGGCCTGCTGAAAAGTTGTAGAGTATCCGTAGTAGCTTGCGTTCGATATCAGGTAACAAAGCAACCAACTCCTTCACTAGTCATTATATACAAACATGCGTTCTTATAAAACAAAGAATACTATTCCAAAATAAATGTCTCATTCTCTTGCTTTATGGTACTATATATGGTACCATATATGCAGGAGGTGAGACATGGCTAGGATAAATAAATTGATCCAGAAAATGAAAGACCGCCCAAACGGGATTCGATTTGAAGAGGTCGAAAAGGTACTTGAACATTACGGATACATAAAGGCAAGGCACGATGGAACGTCACATTGCCAATTCCGAAATGATAAAGGCGACCTAATCACCGTCAAAAAGAAAAACCCATTAAAGGCGGCGTGCGTCAAAGACGTACTGGGTCGGATCGGGGAGTGAGCGCTCCCCTTTCCTTATCCTCAATATATCCTAGCCGATATATAATGGCAAATAATCAACAAAAGGATTTAGCGTATTACATGTCGCTCCCGTACACTATACAGATTCGACCAATGAACGACGAAAGCGGACACTACTTTTACTCAACAGTAGCGGAATTAGACGGTTGCCAAAGTGACGGAGAGACCTTTGCTGAAGCTTATGAAAGTGTTCTTGAAGCCATGAAAGGCTATTTGTCTGTTAAGTTGGAACATGGCGACCCTATACCTGAACCTGTAGGAGAGAATGAATACAGCGGCAAGTTTAATTTACGTGTACCCAAAAGTCTGCACCAGCAGTTAGCAGAACGGGCAGCAGCCGAAAATGTTTCACTTAACCAATACTGCCTATACAAACTTAGCAAATAAAAAAAGCTCTGCCGACCAATTAAGGTTAGCAGAGCTTTTTTTTGCTTAGAGTATTCAAAATCTACACCATTCATCTTATTGTGGAATATCCTATAAAAGTAACATTAAAGCTTTAGTAACCCACCAGGCAGCAGTTTCATTCCCAGTCACTTGCAAAGCTCCTGCATATATTGCATCTTCAATAGCTCCAGTGAAGTTGTCAACAACACCTAGGATCTGTAAGAAACCCTCAACTCCAATAAAAGCTTTCACTGAGGCCGGAAGTTTATCAAATCCTGCTTTTAAAGCTTTTACTGCCCAACTCAATTTCCCTTGTGTTTGATACTCTCCACGGTCTTCTTTATTTTGGATGGCTTTAATAAAATCATTTTTTTCCTGCTCAGACAAATTGAAATATTCGGAAATACCTTCGATATCTTGTAATTCTGATTCACTAAGAGAATCCTTAGCACTACTAGAAACACTACTAGAGTCTGTAGAAGGCAATGCGTACATTGAGGCTGGTACCGCAATCACACCTGTTAGTAAAGTTGCGGCCATAAGTGAGGTTATCCAAACTTTTTTCATCACTTCAACTCCTCATTGTTTTTTATATTCATTTACCATTTATGTAATCGTTACACTATTTATGGTAAACTATAGTTAGTTTTATATCAACTTCTATTTTTGATTTAAAGGAGGTATTTGGTGAAAAATATTTGGAGATTTATCATCGCACTGCTCATCGGCAACATTATCGGGAATCTAACTTACGGAAGGCTAGAATTTTTTCAATACAACACAGGAACTGGATTTTTCACATTAGAAAATCTCATTAAGTTCATTATTGACTACGGCCTGGCTGTGATTATTGCATTAATCATATATGTCTTGATTGGAAAACTTTTCATAAGAAGTGATGAGAAATAAACCAAAAGGACTCCTATGGGCTAAATACCAGTGGAGTCCTTCTTTACATCTACTCTAAATTCAAACTGATTCCTCATGAAATATTTTCCGTTAATCTTGATCGACTCAGGCGAAAATTTTTCTACTGGACCACCGTAATCCTCAAACGTCACCCGTAATTCTTCGTCCACGGACACAACATATGCTCTTACCTGGCTTAATGCTGATGCAAACAGTTCGATATCTGATTTTTACACTTTATATGTATGGTTCATGCTGATCACCTCGATAATTCATTCGGTGAATGGTATTCAATAAAAAAGACTCTGCCAGCATTACGCCAGCAGAGCCCCCAGTCCAATCATACCCAAAATGCTTTTGAGATAATTACCAACAGGATAAACAATACCAAGATTGCACCTATAGAATGAAATCCGCCGTATCCACCATAACCTGCTCCACCTTCATATCCACTCATGGCTTGAACCTCCTTTATTTGTAGTACAACATAATATATGCACAAAGACTTCAGAGTACAGGGTATACAGGTAATAATTACAAAAGCTCATCGATCACATATCAATAGAGCCTTTTTACCTAAACAATGATTGGGCATTACCGTGACATTGCTTTAGAAATTAAATCCAAAATGCTTTAGTGATGATAACCAACAGAATAAAGAGTACCAAAATTGCACCCGTCGATGTGAAAGGACAAAAACATTTTTCCCTACGCTCTTCCTTGCGCTCAACTCCTCCAACACATTCACTCACATGAACTCCTCCTTTCATTTAGACACCATACACCGTATGTGTCACTCAATAAATTTGGAAAGGCTAAGTGGAAATGACTTCAACGAAAAAAATCCCCGCCGACCAGTTAAGGGTTAGCGGGGATTTCTCATTTAACGATAAATTCAACTTTTGTGCCATCCGCATATTCGTCCAACTTGTGACCTACCCATGATCCAGCTCCACGATTATCCTTCGGGCTTATGTACTTAATATCCGCCCCCTCCCCACCTTCGGAACACATCGCCATAGGCCATTCATCACGATCCTTGCCCTTCTTGGTCGGTACGCCTTTGAGGGACAAATCACGGTTATGCTCGGCTCCATCGCGGTCAATTGTACATACTTGTGACTTTCCGGCTGCTATGGCCTCTCGGATATGCTGCGCTGTCTCGGGATAACGATCGGACGGAAACTCTAGCTTAACCTTGTCGGCAGACACCTGTGTTACTGGATTAGCTACAGGCTCTGTTTTGCTGGGTCTAGTTGCTTCCTGCTGTTGCACGTTGCAGCCAGCTAATAGGACTGTAATAAGTATGGTAAATATCCACCTAAACATATGTATTCCTCCCCCTAAACGTAATAACACCCCACCAGCTTGGCCAGTAGGGTGTTACCGATGCTTTCGGATTTATATATCACGATAATATTTTTGATTGATTTTAAATGTTTTTTTATAGGGTTCATATTGATCCATCGAAATAAACATTATGTAATGAAAGCTCAATAACCCAACTTTCCAATATAAGCTAAGTTATTGAACTCACGCTGGGATTCTAATAAAGCTAAAGAAGTTTTTCATTTCTTATTTTCGTTTTCTTTCAGGTAATACCAGTAGTTTAAAATAAAAAATCTTAGACTGGTACCCATCAGCATAATGCATATAATAATTGTGAAGTAGCTAAAATAACTAATTATAAGGGTCTGTCAATAATTTTGTGTAAACTCTTTTAAGCATAGATTCGCCCGAGGGGGAAAACGCGAATCTAACGCAAGTGTTGACCGACCCGATCGGGGGAAAAGACCGAAAGCTGTAGTAGCATTTGCCCCCAGTTTTGGACACGGCCTGTCCATTTTAGAGTGACATCGACGGTGGCCAAATAGAGCATTTTAAGTAGGGCTTCATCGGTAGGGAAAATGCTCTTTCCCTTCGTCACTTTACGAAGCTGACGGTGGTAACTCTCGATCATATTGGTGGTGTAGAATGAGTTTGCGGATTTCAGGTGGGTACTTGAAAAAGGTAGCAAGTTCGTCCCAATGGGTCCGCCAAGAACGGATAATCAGGGGATATTTGGCTCCCCAAACTTCCTCGAAGCGGTCGAGTTCAAGTAAGGCACTTTCCTCGGTAACTGCCTTGTAAATGGGCTTTAAGTCGGCTGTTACTTTCTTAATGTCCTTGTATGACACGTAACGGGTGGAGCTGCGGATTTGGTGAATAATACACTTCTGAATTTCGGTTTGGGGATAACAGGCTGCAATCGCCTGAGAAAATCCAGACAGGTTATCCACACAGATAATGAGGATGTCTTGAACCCCGCGATTCTTGAGTTCATTCAGCACGCTGAGCCAGAACTTAGAGGACTCATTCTCACCAATCCACATGCCGAGCACGTCTTTGTTTCCGTCCAGATCGATGCCAATGACCATGTAGGCTGCCTTGTTGATAATGGCCCCGTCTTGTTTGACCTTGAAGTGGATTGCATCCAAATAGACGATGGCGTAGACGCCTTGCAGAGGCCGATTCTGCCACTCTTTAATGAGAGGTACAATCTTGTTCGTGACATTGGAAATGAGCGTAGGAGAAACCTCAATGCCATACATTTGTCCCAGGTGATCCTGGATTTCCCTGGTGCTGATCCCTTTGGCGTATAAGGCGATAATTTGCTCTTCGATGCCGGTTACGTTTGATTGATGCTTCTTGACGACCAGGGGCTCAAACTCACCTAGGCGGTCCCGAGGGATGGTGATTTCCTGTTCGCCGTACTCGCTGACTACCGTTTTACGGCTCTTTCCGTTCCGACTGTTTGGCGTAAGTTTCGCCTTCACTTCATGCTTTCCATAGCCCAAGTGGGTATCCATTTCGGCTTCCAGCATCTCCTGAATCGTCTCTGCAAATAGATCCTTTAACGCATTCTGTGCATCTTGCGCGGTTACCAGATTGTTCTCTTTAATGAATTCCCGAAGTTGCTGTTTTGACCAAAGTCCCATGTGTTCTTCCCAACCTTTCTCTTACTTCCATTTTAATGGGTTTGAGAGTTTACACAATATATTTTACAGACTCTGGAAACCCGATTCCAAAATCATCTTTATTCAATGCTTTTTCGCGCATCTTAAAGCGCGCTGGTTTACCCCCCTTACCTATTCATTCTCTACGTCATACTCATGCGGTCTTGCTTTTAGAGACAGGTGTCCAAATGAAGTATGTACAGGAACGGCTTGGACACGGAAGCATGAGAATTACCGCCGGTGTTTATGCCCATATATCTAAAAAAAATCGAATCTGACAGTATGGACAAATACGAATCGTTCACTCAAAAAATATTTCAATAATAAATTTTTGTGGGTGATTTGTGGGTGATATCAACTATCATAAAAATCACATTAGATTCCCCACATAACTAAAAATCCCTCAACGCTTAGAGCGCCAAGGGATTCCACATTTTAGTAAAGCGTCAGATATTGATCACGTTCCCATTGATGCACTTGGGTCCGGTACATATCCCATTCAATTTCCTTAAGCTCGTAGAAGTAAGCCAGCGCATGGTCACCCAGAGCGTCAGAGATAACTTCGCTTCGAATAAGCTCGGACAAGGCTTCTTTCAAGTCTGCAGGCAGGCTTGGAATCCCTTCCTCAATCCGCTCTTCCTCAGACATAACATAGATGTTACGATCAATCGGAGCTGGCAGAGCCATTTGACGTTTGATACCGTCCAAACCGGCTCTCAGCATCACAGCCAGTGCCAAATAAGGATTGGCAGCCGGGTCAGGATTACGAACTTCGACGCGGGTACTCAAACCACGAGATGCCGGAATTCGAATCATCGGACTACGGTTACTGGCAGACCAGGCAACATAACAAGGAGCTTCATAACCCGGTACAAGACGTTTGTATGAATTCACTGTTGGATTCGTGATTGCTGCCATCGCACGTGCATGCTTGAGAATACCAGCCATATAATGGCGGGCCGTCTGGCTCAATCCGAGTTCGTCTGATTCATCATAAAATACGTTTTCATTGTCCTTGAACAACGATTGGTTACAGTGCATACCGGAGCCATTCACGCCAAACAAAGGTTTTGGCATAAAGGTGGCGTGCAGACCATGCTGACGTGCAATCGTCTTAACAACGAGCTTGAACGTTTGGATCTGATCGGCAGCTTTGATTGCATCCGCATATTTAAAGTCAATCTCATGCTGTCCAGGTGCAACTTCATGATGAGACGCTTCAATTTCAAAGCCCATCTCTTCAAGCTTAAGAACAATTTCCCGACGGCAGTTTTCACCCAGATCCATCGGTGCCAAGTCAAAATATCCACCTTGGTCATTCAATTCTGTAGTCGGTTCACCTTTTTCATCGGTTTTGAACAGAAAGAATTCAGGCTCAGGTCCGACATTCATCGAAGTATAACCCATTTCTTCTGCTTCCTTGAGTACACGTTTCAAGATACCGCGCGGGTCGCCGGCAAATGGAACTCCGTCCGGCTTATAAATATCGCAGATCAGACGAGCTACACGATCCGAGGTTACCCAAGGGAAAACTACCCATGTATCCAGATCAGGATATAAGTACATGTCAGATTCTTCAATGCGCACATAACCTTCAATGGAAGAACCGTCAAACATCATTTTGTTATCCAGCGCTTTTGGCAGTTGACTAACCGGAATTTCTACGTTCTTGATCGTACCAAGCAAATCTGTAAACTGCAAACGAATAAAACGAACATTTTCTTCTTCTGCAATCCGAAGAATATCTTCTCTGGTATAACTCACACTAACCTCTCCCTTTCTGTAACGACTATATACAAATCAGCTGTTCCATAATCCTTTTAAATAATGAGGCCTGGTCTGCAAGTAAAGCGGTAGTATGCCAAAATGCAGGCTATACATTATCTCTTATTGAAAAAACGTGATAATTCACCTTGGATCAGGGATACCTGTCCTGGTCTTTTACCTGCCACAAGCTGTTGTTTCAGCAAGCGGTGAAGCTGGGTATCGGACATTTCACGACGTTTGACTTCCGTATCTGCAGTAATAACTGTAGCTTCTTCCGATTCCTTCGTGACCGGATTCATGACTTGTTTAATACCCGCAATGTTAACACCCTTCTCAATCAACGCCTTGATTTCAAGCAAACGCTCTACATCATTAAAAGAAAAAAGACGTTGGTTACCCGACGTACGGGCAGGAACTATCAAGTTATGCTGTTCATAATAACGAATCTGACGTGCTGACAAGTCCGTTAGCTTCATGACAATACCTATTGGAAATAAGGCCATGTTTCTGCGAATTTCGTCGCCCATTTGTCATCAACCTT